>JBLIGC010000031.1:0-20288 GCA_047636735.1 Glaciecola sp.
TTCGCCGGCATTGTTCAGGGGAACGTTAAGTATATTTCAGGTATAGCTGTCCTTGCTTTGCTAGCCAGTGAATTTTCGTGCACAATAATAACCCTAAGTTTAATTGATAGTGCTAACGGCGTAAAAGCGCTCGTTTCACCGATAAATAAGGAATAGCAGTGATAAAAGTTGGCGTGTTCGGTGCAAATGGCAGAATGGGTAGAGTATTAATAGACGCAGCATATCAGCATACTGAAGTAGCACTTGGCTTTGCCAGTGTTCGTGAGGGCTCATCTTTTGAGGGCTTGGACGCCGGCGAACTAGCCGGCATAAGCAAACAATCTGTCAATATTGCCAGCATTTCTGATTCACTAGCTAATGAGGCCGATATTATTATTGATTTTACCTTGCCAGAGGCTTTATATCAAAACCTTGACTATGCGATTAAGCATAATAAACCTATTGTGATTGGTACAACGGGTTTGAATAAAGCCCAGCTAGCGCTAATTGATATAGCGGCTACAAAAATTCCCATTGTATTAGCCGCAAATTATAGTGTTGGGGTAAATGTGATGCTGAGTTTAGTTGCTACGGCTGCCAAAGTAATGGGGCAAGGTGCAGACATAGAAATAATAGAGGCCCATCATAGGTTTAAAAAAGACGCGCCTTCAGGCACCGCAGTTGCAATTGGTGAACGTATTGCGAAAACACTTAATCGAGATTTAGCGAAATGCGCGGTTTATGGGCGCAAAGGCGATACCGGTGAGCGCGATCCTCAAACAATAGGATTTGTAACTATAAGAGCGGGCGATATAGTCGGTGAGCATACCGCGCTTTTTGCTACATTAGGTGAACGTATTGAAATTACGCATAAGGCCAGCAATAGATTAACCTTCGCCAATGGGGCCTTAACTGCTGCATTATGGCTTGGTTCTCAAGCACCCGGCCTATATTCAATGCAGCAGGTATTAAGTTTAAGCGAATAGCGTAAATTTAGTGACGGAGTAAATATATGAAACAAGTGCTTTTGCGGCTTTGCTGATGAATATTGAATGACATCTGTGTTTTCACTCTTTTTAATAAGTTTTTAAAACCTGTAGACCAAAATAGCTTTGTTCGATATACTACTGAGAATTTGCCAAAGGAAAGTGATTTTTGCAGTGCAAAACTGTTTCAAGCGTAACGGCAAGTGTTAATGTTACCGGTTGATTGTTTGTTTTGACGTTTCTATTTTGGCAGAGACATTTAGTGTGTTTTTTTACTAAAACATCACTTTATTACAGGTTTGTCGCATTTTGGTGACGAACCCTAGTTATCTCTACTTTTTAGGAGGTTGACTTGGCTGTTTCTGCCCTGTTAGTACTCGCCGACGGTTCCGTATTCAAAGGAATTGCCATTGGCGCAACTGGTAGCAGTATTGGAGAGGTTGTTTTTAATACCTCAATGACTGGCTATCAAGAAATTCTTACTGACCCCTCATACGCTGAACAAATCATTACTTTAACCTATCCTCACATTGGCAATACCGGCATTAACGATGAAGATGTCGAATCCAATAATATATGGGCTAAAGGTTTAGTGATACGAGATTTGCCTTTAGTTGCAAGTAACTTTAGAAGCCAGCAAACCTTATCTGAATATCTAACATCGAACAATATTATTGGTATTGCTAATATTGATACGCGCAGGTTAACGCGTATCCTACGAAATAAAGGCGCCCAAAACGGATGTATAATTACCGTAAGCAGTACCGATGATATTGACAGTGTGGTTGCTACCGCGTTGACTAAAGCTAAGAGTTTTGCGGGTATAAAAGGAATGGATTTAGCAAAAGTGGTTACATGTGAGACTCCACATACATTTAACGATGGCATATGGCATTTAACCAGTGGTTACGAGACTCAACTGTCAAATTTACCTTATCATGTAGTTGCATACGATTTTGGCGCTAAACATAACATATTAAGAATGCTTGTGGACCGCGGCTGTAAGTTAACTATTGTTCCTGCTAAAACCACAGCGCAAGAGGCGTTGGCACTTAAGCCAGATGGTATTTTCTTATCGAATGGCCCAGGCGATCCACAGCCATGCGATTATGCAATTGGTGCAATCAAAACCTTTATAGACCAAAAAATACCTATGTTTGGAATCTGCTTAGGTCATCAGTTATTGGCTTTGGCTGCAGGTGCAAGTACCCAAAAAATGAAATTTGGCCACCATGGCGCTAATCATCCAGTGAAAGATATTGCTAGCAATCGCGTTATGATTACTAGCCAAAATCATGGATTTGCTGTTAACGAAAATGATTTACCAGCAAGCATTGAAGTAACGCACATATCTTTGTTTGACAAATCTTTGCAAGGCATTGCGCTTAAAAATGCCCCTGCATTTGGCTTTCAAGGTCATCCCGAAGCTAGCCCCGGTCCTAACGATGCCGCACCATTATTCGATCACTTTATAGATCTTATTAAACAAGCCAAACAATAGGAAGCTTTACTATGCCAAAACGTACCGACATCAAAAGTATTTTGATCCTTGGCGCGGGCCCTATTGTTATAGGACAAGCCTGCGAATTTGATTATTCTGGCGCCCAAGCTTGCAAAGCTTTGCGTGAAGAGGGTTACCGAGTCATCTTGGTTAATTCTAACCCAGCCACCATAATGACAGACCCCGACATGGCCGATGCGACCTACATTGAACCTATACATTGGGAAGTTGTACGTAACATTATTGCCAAAGAACGCCCTGACGCTATTTTACCCACAATGGGTGGGCAAACCGCATTAAATTGCGCACTCGAGTTAGATAAATATGGCGTATTAAAAGAATTCAACGTTGAGTTAATTGGTGCAACTGCCGACGCTATCGACAAAGCCGAAGATAGGTCACGTTTTGACAAGGCCATGAAATCTATCAATCTAGAATGTCCACGGGCAGAAATAGCGCATAGTTTAGAACAAGCACAAGATGTGGTAACTAGAATTGGCTTTCCATGCATTATACGTCCGTCTTTTACTATGGGCGGTAGTGGTGGTGGTATTGCTTATAACATTGATGAATTTAACGAAATTTGTACCCGCGGTTTAGATTTGTCGCCTACTTCAGAGTTGCTTATTGACGAGTCGCTTATTGGCTGGAAAGAGTACGAAATGGAAGTAGTACGCGATAAAGCAGACAACTGCATTATTATATGTACCATTGAAAACATCGATCCTATGGGCGTGCATACCGGCGATTCTATTACCGTTGCTCCAGCACAAACCTTAACGGATAAAGAATTTCAGATTATGCGTAATGCTGCAATAGCAGTACTGCGTGAAATTGGTGTAGAAACAGGTGGTTCTAACGTACAGTTTGGTATTGATCCTGAAACTGGCCGAATGGTGATTATTGAAATGAATCCTAGGGTGTCAAGATCTTCTGCTTTAGCGTCCAAAGCAACAGGTTTCCCCATTGCTAAAATTGCCGCTAAGCTTGCTATTGGATACACCCTTGATGAATTAGATAATGACATAACGGGTGGCAAAACACCGGCCTCATTTGAGCCGTCTATTGATTATGTTGTAACAAAAATTCCGCGATTTAATTTTGAAAAATTTGCCGGTGCGAACGATCGTTTGACCACACAAATGAAGTCAGTTGGCGAAGTAATGGCAATAGGCCGTAATCAGCAAGAGTCTCTGCAAAAAGCGCTTCGTGGATTAGAAGTTGGGGCCACGGGATTAAATCCGATCATTGATATAAATGATCCTGAAGCAAGAAACAAGATTGTATTTGAGCTACGTGAGCCAGGCGCTGAGCGTATATGGTACATAGGCGATGCTTTTAGAATGGGCATGTCGGTTGAAGAAGTCTTTACCTTAACCAACATAGACCGTTGGTATTTAGTACAAATTGAAGATATTGTTACACAAGAAACGTTAATCCAAACTTTGGGCTTAGCGGGTATAGACGAAGACTTAATGCGTGCACTAAAACGCAAAGGTTTTGCTGACGCTCGTATTGCTGAATTAACCTGTGTTGCTGAAGATGACGTGCGTGGCAAACGCCTCGATATGTCAATAGTGCCTGTTTATAAGCGCGTTGATACCTGTGCTGCAGAGTTTTCAACGTCTACCGCTTACATGTACTCTACATATGATGAAGAATGTGAGGCACAGCCGTCGTCTAAACCTAAAATAATGATCATAGGCGGGGGTCCGAATCGAATTGGTCAAGGCATTGAGTTTGATTACTGTTGTGTACATGCAGCTTTAGCACTGCGTGAAGATGGTTATGAAACCATTATGGTGAACTGTAATCCAGAAACAGTATCTACCGATTATGATACCTCCGACCGCTTATATTTTGAATCAGTCACTCTTGAAGACGTACTCGAAATTTGCAGAGTTGAGCAGCCTGACGGCGTAATTGTGCAATATGGCGGTCAAACGCCTCTTAAACTTGCACGTGCATTGAAAGAAAATGGGGTCAACATAATAGGCACGCAGCCAGATGCAATTGACCGAGCAGAAGACCGTGAGCGTTTTCAGCAAATGGTAAATAAGCTAGGCCTAAAACAACCTGCGAATGCCACCGTTAATAATATGGAACAAGCCCTAGTCAATGCTGAAAAAATTGGTTTTCCTTTGGTAGTTCGCCCTTCATATGTGTTGGGCGGTCGTGCAATGGAAATTGTATATGACCTTAAAGATCTAAAACGTTACTTAACCGAAGCGGTAAAGGTTTCTAACGACTCTCCTGTATTGCTCGATAGATTCTTAGACGATGCTATTGAAGTAGACGTAGACGCTATTTGTGACGGTACAGACGTTGTTATTGGCGGTATTATGGAGCATATCGAGCAAGCTGGTGTGCATTCAGGTGACTCAGCATGTAGTTTACCTCCTTATTCGTTATCAAAAGAAATCCAAGATGTTATGCGCACGCAGGTAGCCCAAATGGCCCTAGAATTAGGTGTTGTTGGTCTTATGAATACTCAGTTTGCAATTAAAGACAACGAAGTGTATTTAATTGAGGTTAACCCGCGCGCAGCCAGAACAGTTCCTTTTGTTTCTAAAGCAACGGGCGTACCTTTGGCTAAAATTGCAGCCAGAGTCATGGCGGGTAAATCCCTTGCTAGCCAAGGTATTACCAAAGAAACAATACCGCCATTTTATTCCGTTAAAGAAGTTGTTTTGCCCTTTGCTAAGTTCCAAGGTGTTGACCCTTTGTTAGGCCCAGAAATGCGCTCAACTGGCGAAGTAATGGGCATAGGGGCTAATTTTGAGGAAGCTTATGCAAAAGCAGGATTAGGTGCTAGTTCACCCTTACCTAAAAAAGGTAAAGTGTTGGTGTCGGTGCGTAATAACGACAAACATCGCGTTCTGGCATTGGCCAAGGTGATCATTGAAAATGGATTTACCCTGGAAGCAACTAGTGGAACAGCCAAATTTATAAACGATGGTGGCTATGAATGTTCAGTAGCTAATAAACTGTTAGAGGGGCGCCCCAATATTGTAGATTTTATTAAAAATGGTGCTTACACCTATATTGTGAATACCACAGAAGGGCGCCAAGCCATTACTGACTCTGTCTATATTAGAAGCGAAGCGCTATTAAATAAAGTGGCATATACCACCACGTTAAATGCAGCGTTTGCGACTATGCAATCAAAAACTGCCGACGCGTATAAAAATGTCAATTCCATTCAAGAATTACATAAGCAAATTGACGCTTAAAAGCCTACCCAGGCTAGTCCGATTGTTTTATACTATTAGCCTAACAATTAAAAAAGCGAACGCGCATAGCGTTCGTTTTCTTTTTTACTGTTGAATGTATACAATACCAAAAGCCTAGCAATCTCATACTATTACTGCTTGCGAAGACGGTTTTATATTACTGTGTAACGCTATATATTACTGAATATTACTGTGTAGATAATTCAACACACCATAATAAAAGAATGATAAGAGAATAAGAATGGCTACTACATACCCAATGACCCTGTTAGGGGCGCAAAAGCTGCGTGAAGAGTTGCATGAGTTAAAGTCTAAAGTAAGACCACGAATCATTAAATCTATTGCTGAAGCTAGAGAACACGGCGACTTAAAAGAAAATGCTGAGTACCACGCTGCGCGCGACCAACAAAGTTTTTGTGAAGGACGTATACAAGACATTGAGGGTAAACTGTCTGGTGCTCAAATTATTGATGTGACTAAAATGACGAATAACGGAAAAGTCATCTTCGGTGCAACCGTCAGATTACTAAATGTCGATACCGATGAAGAGATTCAGTATCATATAGTGGGTGACGATGAATCCGATTTGAAAAATGGTCGTATATCAGTCAACTCGCCTATTGCCCGCGGTTTAATAGGTAAAGAACTTGACGATGTATCAATCATTAAGACCCCGGTAGGCGTAGTTGAGTACGAAATAATTCAAGTTGATTATAAGTAAATTACAAACCAACCATAAAACGCTTATATATAGTTATCATCAGCTAATCTTTTGAGCGCAAGCTCCAATGCTTGCGTTCTATTATGCACAAAATCGGCATCGTTGAGCATAGTTTCAAAACCCATACGCATCAACTTTTCTTTGTCATGCGGTCTTTTTACTAACATGACTATTTGCTTATTTAAACTTTGAGCATCTTTTACTAAGTTCTCAATGGTAAGTGCAATGGTATCATCTAAGAACGACACATCACTTAAGTCTACTATTAGAGCGTGATGATCGCCCAAACTGCTTAGTTCACGTGACAAGGCTTTTGAAACCCCAAATATCATGGTACCGCTTAAATAGAAGTATAGCAGTTGCCCCTGTGCATTATTTAGCAAGCCTTGCTGTTCTTTATTTAGCGGTAAGCGCCCATCTACATCACTAATCGCTTTTATGTTTTTTTCCTGAGAAGCACTGAGCTTTTCAATGGTAATGATGTTCGCAATAAATACGCCAATGCCTACTGCAACCACCAAATCAACAAACACAGTGAGTAGCAATACTGCGTACATAATTAGACTCGTTTGCTTAGATACCTTGTGTGCTCGCTTGATAAAGCTCCAATCGAGGATATCAATCCCTACTTTAATTGCAATTCCGGCTAAGACCGCTATCGGAATGACAGAAATTAAGGAGGATGCACCAAATACCGCTACGACTAATATCACCACCCTTGTTAAGCCGGATAGCGCAGATTTCGCCCCGGTTTGGATGTTGACTACCGTTCCCATTGTTGCGCCTGCGCCGGGTAGGCCACCAAACAAACCAGATACTAAATTACCCATGCCTTGACCAATTAACTCCTTGTCTGACTTATGCTCGCTGCGCGTAAGGTTGTCGGCAATAACAGAGGTCAACATTGAATCAATACAGCCCAGAATACCCAATACAATGCCATCTAGTATCATCGTTTGCAGTAGTTCAGGGGTGAATGTGGGCAAGACTAAGGACGGTAAACTAACATCTATTTCCCCTATACGTTTAATACTAGGATCTGAAAGTACGTAAACAGAAATTAACGAAATAACCACAAGGGCTATTAATTGCGGAGGTATCCACTGCTTTATTCTTCTTGGTGTAAAGAAAATTAGCCCAAGAGTTGCCACTGCCATGCCTGCTTCAATTAGGCTAAATTGTGATAAAATATGGGGGAATTCTGAAATTGCACCGGTAGCTCCGCCATTTGGAGCGTCAGCGCCTATAGCAGGTGCAAATTGCATAATGATTAGAATACACCCAATGCCTGACATAAACCCGCTTATCACGCTGTAAGGCATTAGAGTGATGTACTTGCCTAGTTTTAGCATACCAAACAGTATTTGCGTTAATCCGGCTATCATGACCACGGTAAATGCCATAGCAAGGCCAGTTTCAGGATATCTTGCAACCATAGCGGTTACTACCGCCGCCATAATTACTGTCATTGGACCTGTTGGTTCTGAAATTAAGGTAGGTGTACCGCCAAATAGTGCGGCAAAAAAACCAATAATAATGGCGCCATATAGCCCAGCCTCAGGACCAGCGCCCGACGCTACACCAAACGCTAATGCAAGTGGTAACGAAACTATTGCAGCGGTTAACCCACCAAGAATATCGCCTTTCAAACTTTTACGATTGATAGTGTTAAACATTTTCAAGTAATTCTCTTTGTGTAAAGTAAGCTTTTAATGCTCAAAAAAATAAGGCGCTGTATTAGCGCCGTATTGTATATTATTTTTTCTTATTGGTGGTCGGTTCAGGTATAACCTTAACGACACTGCGAGAAATCACAATACCGCACACAATACTTACTAGTGCTAGTATCCAAATAGGCCAATCACCATAGCGCCTATAAGGTGTATAACCCTCAACTAAGCTAATGACGTCCTCAAGTACTAGTGCTTCAAACTGTGGTAATTGGCTTTGAATATAGCCTTTATGATTAACAATAGCAGTGACACCATTATTAGTTGCGCGCAATACCGGCAAGCCAAACTCTTTTGCCCGCACCTGAGCTATTTGTAAATGTTGATGTGGACCATGTGAGTCGCCAAACCAAGCATCATTACTCACCGTGACAATAGCTTGCGACTGACTCGTTAGGTTGGCCGCAATTTGTCTAGGGAAGGCTATTTCAAAACACAAAGCTGGCGTAAAGTGAGTGTTTCCAGCCACAAGGTTGGCTTGCACATAATCGCCTCTACTAAAAGATGACATGGGTAAATCAAAAATAGGAGCCAATGGCCTCAGTAATCTTTCAAAAGGGACAAATTCACCTATGGGTAATAGATGGTGTTTTGAAAAACGTTTACTGTGATTTATTTTGTAAGGTTGGGTATTCGTTTCAGTATCTATTCCTAGTGCAATTAACGAATTAAAGGCAATGTCGGTTTTTAAATCATAATTTATGATGCCCGTAATAAGACCTGTATTGGTGCTAGTTGCTTTGGCGTCTAAGCTCATTAAAAATGGTTTTACCAGCGATTCTAATTTTGGCACTGCGGCTTCAGGCCAAATAATAATGTCTTTGTTCCAGAAAGGCTGTGTCATAGTCATGTATTTATCCATCGCCATTTCATCTTTTTGAGGATCAAATCGCATAGATTGGGCTATGTTTCCTTGTACCAGTGCAACCGTTTTCGTTATGCCCGTTGGCGAGCTCCACTGTATGTTAGTCATAGCAACAGAACTAATGCTGAACACTAGCGCAGGCATACCAGCGTAAAGCCATTTTTTTTGTGCAATACCAATTGCCGCGCTGCAAGTCACCAGCACAATAAGTGCACTTAAGCCTATTTCGCCCACTATGGGGTACCAAATACTAAATATGCTGCTGGTTTGGGAATAGCCAATAGACAACCATGGGAAACCAGTCAACATCCAAGCGCGTAACCATTCCATTAATAACCAACCAAAAGGTAGGCAAAGAGGCCATAAAGCAGGCTTGAAAAAGCGTGAGGCTAGGGCAATCAATACTGCAGGGAACAGCGCTAAATAAGCACATAGCATTAGCATAAGTGCAAGTGAGGCGATAAGTGGTACGCCGCCAAATTCAGCGATACTCACGTGAATCCAAGAAACACCTGCACCAAAATAGCCTAAGCCAAAGCACCAAGCGCTTTTAAATGGACTGGTTGTTTGGTAAGCAAGTAAATAAATACAGACGGGTAAAACTGCAAATACGAGCAGCCAATAATCAAAAGGAGCAAACGCAAAAGTAAGGCTCGCACCTAAACAAAAAAGTAGTATATTTACCGCTAAGGTAGTCAGGCTAACTCTCCAATTCTGGTAAAAATACCTTTAGTTGTAACAGGCGACGTTTATCAGAATTAGTGACTTCGAATTGTATGTTATCTACATCGACTTTTTCACCCGTTTCAGGCATATGACCAAAGGCACGCAGCACGACACCACCTATTGTATCGGAATCTTCTGAGTTAAAAGATGATTCAAAAAATTTATTAAAATCGTCAACAGGCGTTAGCGCTCTAACCGAATAAGTAGATTTATTTAATGGGCGAATATTACCATTTTCATCTATTTCATCGTCGTACTCATCTTCAATCTCGCCTACTATGAGCTCTAATATATCTTCAATGGTGACAAGACCTGATACGCCGCCATATTCGTCAACAACTATGGCCATATGATAGCGTTGTTGTCTAAACTCCTTTAGCAAAACATCTACCCGTTTACTTTCAGGTACAATTACAGCCGCGCGGATAACATTTTTTAGCACAAAACTTTTTTCGTCATTAAAGGCATAAGGAAGTAAGTCCTTTGCAAGTAATATACCTTCAATATGGTCTTTGTCTTCACTTATAACAGGAAATCGAGAGTGAGCAGACTCTAAAACTAAAGGTAAAAATTGATCAACCGACTGCTCAATATCAATCGTGATCATTTGTGCTCGAGGGATCATAATTTCGCGGACTTTGATTTCACTGACGCCCATCACACCTTCAATCATTTCCTTTGTTTGAGGGTCTATTACATCTCGGAATTCAGCATCAGAAATTAGATCTGATAACTCTTCTTTATTTTGCGGTTCCCCTTTAAAGTTGGTCATTAATTTTGCTAACCAGCTTTTGTTAAAAGAACCGTTGGTTGAGTGGGGGTTATCGTCGCTCATTATTTTATTTGCATCTTATGTATAGTGTGTAAAGTTAGCGGATTTTAGGGTGAGATAACACGTTTTTGTTACGCTTCCCAAAGTAAAACTCACGTATGTTGCTGTATTACCATATTTAACTAATTTGATAAGGGTCGTCAATACCTAATTTAGCTAATATATTAATTTCAAGGCTTTCCATTTCCAGTGCATCATTACTATCTATATGATCAAAACCGACTAAATGCAACATACCATGTATACACATATGAGCCCAGTGATGTTGCGGTGGCTTGTGCTGCTGGGCGGCCTCATTATTAACTATTTGTGCGCATATAACTAAATCCCCTAAAAATGCACTTGGCACAAATTCAGGTAAATCACTTTCGAATGAAAGCACATTTGTAGGCTTGTCCTTTCCTCTATATTGTGAATTTAGATATGCGGATTCATTCATTGATACTATGCGCACGCTTATTTCGGGAGTTAAATCACGGGCACTTGTTTTTTTATTGCCGTACGACTCGCCTACCATAGCATATGCCATTCTTAACCATGTGCAAATGGTATCTTCATTAGGTATAGATAGCTGAATGGCTGGCGGTACATCATCGGCAATTTGAATATCAACTACAAAAGCGTTGTTCATATCAATTATAATATCTGCAAGGCTTATTGTTATTCACGCTCATTTGCCGTTTGATGATATATTGTTTTTATTATTTTGCTCTTGTCTTTTTTTTGCTAGTAAGGTTTCTTGCGTTAACTCATAGTCTTCGTATGCCTGAACAATACGAGCCACTACAGGATGTCGCACTACGTCTGTAGCGGTAAAGAAATTAAAACTAATATCATTAACATCGTCAAGCACATCGATCGCTTGGCGCAATCCAGAACGCGTGCCCCGTGGTAAATCTACTTGGGTAATATCACCTGTAATGACAGCTTTTGAATTAAAGCCAATACGCGTTAGAAACATTTTCATCTGTGCTACAGTAGTATTTTGTGATTCATCTAGAATTATAAAGGCATCGTTTAATGTACGTCCTCGCATATAAGCAAGCGGCGCTACTTCAATAACATTGCGTTCAATGAGCTTTTCAACCTTTTCAAATCCAAGCATCTCAAATAATGCGTCGTATAACGGGCGTAAATAAGGGTCAACTTTTTGTGATAAATCACCCGGCAAGAAACCTAACTTCTCACCCGCTTCAACAGCTGGTCTCGTTAGGAGTATACGCCTAACTTCCTGCCTTTCTAATGCGTCGACCGCACAGGCAACTGCCAAATAAGTTTTGCCGGTGCCAGCAGGGCCGACCCCAAAGGTAATATCGTGGCTAAGGACGTTGGTCACATATTTAGATTGGTTAGGGTTTCGGGGTTTTACGACGCCTCGTTTGGTTTTAATATGAACTTCTTTGGCGTAATCACCTGCTTCAGCACGTTCTAAACACTTAGCTTCTTGAATGGCTAAATGTATCTGATTAGGCTCTAAGTTTGGAACACTCCCGCGAACAGGTTGGGTTTCGATATACAAAAGTTTTAGCAACTCGCTAGCACCGTTGGCTTGCTGGGGATCACCATGCACACTGAACTCGTTGTTACGGTAGTTTATTTCTACCCCCAAACGACGTTCTATTTGTTTTAGGTTGTCATCAAATGGGCCACAAAGGCTCAATAAACGTTTAGTGTCTTGTGGATCAAGTACCACTTTATTGCTGACTATTTTACTCAATGAGTTTCCTTATCCCTACTATTATTAAAATGGATGTTTCAATTCACACGTATTTTTATGCCGGCATTATTTGAATAACACCAATTTGATCAGGTGAAGGTTGCTTTGCCATTATGCTTTGAGGAGAAACCGCAACGCGCAAACCCATGTCTGCTTCACGACGAATCACGTCACCGCGCAAAGAATTGCTATACACCGAGGTAATCATGACATCAACAAATTCTCCGACCATGTCGGGATCCCCTACAAAATTAACCACGCGATTGTTTTCAGTTCGCCCGGTAAGCTCCTTTGGATCCTTTTTCGAAGGTCCTTCAACCAGAAGACGTTGCTCAGTATCTAGCATGTTGCGCGCAATTTGCTGGGCATTTTGATTAATGCGTTGTTGTAGTATTTGTAAGCGTTGTTTTTTCTCGCTCTCGGGTACATTGTCAACAGCATCGGCAGCCGGGGTGCCTGGCCTTGCACTATAAATGAAGCTGAAACTCATGTCGTACCCCACGTAATTAATTAAATCCATGGTGGCTTCAAAGTCGTCATTTGTTTCACCAGGAAAGCCTATAATGAAGTCTGATGACATAGATAAATTGGGGCGTACTTTCTTTAATTTGCGAATCGTCGATTTATACTCAATAGCAGTATGTCCGCGCTTCATTAAATTCAAAATACGGTCGCAGCCCGACTGCACAGGCAAGTGCAAATGGTCAACTAATTCTGGAATGTTGGCGTAGGCTTCTATAATATCGTCGGTAAACTCGACTGGATGAGATGTTGTATAGCGAATGCGATCAATACCGTCTATGCTGGCAACGAGTTCTAATAACTCTGCAAACCGACAAACTGAGCCGTCAAAGTGCTCGCCCCTAAATGCATTAACATTTTGACCTAATAAATTGACTTCGCGAACACCTTGCGCCGCCAGTTGTGCTATTTCTAGTAGCACATCATCTACGGGTCTACTAACTTCCTCGCCGCGAGTGTAAGGCACAACACAAAAACTACAGTACTTAGAGCAGCCTTCCATAATAGACACAAAAGAAGTAGGTCCGTTTGCACGCGGCTCTGGTAAGCGGTCAAACTTTTCAATTTCAGGGAAACTAACATCTACTACCGAACGTTCGCCGCCTTTTATTTGGCTTATCATCTCGGGTAAGCGATGTAGGGTTTGAGGGCCAAATACAATATCGACGAATGGTGCGCGTTTGCGAATTTCATCGCCTTCTTGGGAAGCAACACAACCGCCTACACCAATAATTAACCCTGGCTTGTCTTTTTTAAGATTTTTCCAGCGGCCTAACTGATGAAACACTTTCTCTTGAGCTTTTTCGCGAATTGAGCAGGTGTTAAGTAAAATTACATCGGCGTCTTTGGCTTCTTGTGCCATTGTGTAGCCGTGAGTCGCGTCGAGTAGGTCTGCCATTTTTTCCGAGTCGTACTCGTTCATTTGGCAACCCCAAGTTTTAATAAATAATTTTTTGCTCATTTCACTTCATCAACAATTGGTTAGTCGGTTGGTATAATAATACCGCTGTATCGTACTACTCTTAGCTACTGTAATTATACGCAATGGCCTATAAAAAGACCTACGCGGTGAAGAGTTTATTTTTCAATCCATCATGTAAATACTACCATATTTACCTGCAATTTAGCCACAAGGATAGTGCAAATGGGGTTTTAAACCTTGTGCAAAAAGATCTGCGCTCCCAAAACGTAATACCTAGCTCACCATCCCCATTTTTGTCTAAGCGTTATATTAGCTGCCCAGAGCAGGAATGCCATTCCAATGGCTAAATTAATACCAATGCTTTGTTGCCAAATAAAGGCACCTAAAACAGCTGCAAAAACAACACTTGAATACCCTAGCAAGCCTATTTTTACTGGGGATGCATACTGATACGCTTTTGTCATAAGAAGTTGTCCAACCACGGCTAAAGCGCTCATAATAGTAATAAGCCCCCAAGTATTGTTGGGAATGGGCTGCCAATACAGTAGCATAATGGGAAAACTCACCAGCGTTGACAGCCCGGTAAAATAAAACACAATGCGTACTGCAGGTTCTGTATCTGACAGCTTACTTAATGTACATTTTGTAGTTGCTACCAGCAGGGCGCAACATAATCCTGCCGCGGCAAAAGCCCATTTGAAGTCGGTGTTTTGATTAGATAAATCAAGAATAAAAAGTACGCCTATAAAACCTATGCCTATAGCGGCAACACTTTTTATGCTAATGGGCTCTTTTAACCAGTAGTGGGCAATAACAGGAATAAAAAAGGGTGCGGTTTTCAGCGCTAATATAGCCGACGTTAAAGGTAAATTGGCCAGCATAAAAAAAAAGCAATACATACCGGTAAGGCCAGTTAGCGCTCTAAATAAATGTAAACCGGCGCGAGTAGTATTAAGTGCAGTAAATTTTTTTTTCGCAACCCAAGGGAGCAGCACCAGCATAGCAAACAAGTTTCTAAAAAAAATCAGTTGGGATTGATTAAGCGTTTCGCTCAAATACTTGATGAGTCCGCCTACTCCGGCAAATAGGGCTTCTGAGGCAACAAGAATGAGGGCGCCAATATAGACAGATTTGACCGGTGTATGCATGACTTTTAGTGTAGCACAAAGACCTTAGTGAACGCATACACAACATGCTTTAATAAAGTAATTGGAAGTTTGTAACTAGACGTAAACATGTAAATCAAGACATTGATTTAGAATATTTAATTAGTATCAAGGCTATGGCATACTGTGAGCTTGCAGCTAAATGGTTACAGTGAGAAGTAAAATAATTATGCCTGAGAAAAATGTCGATTGCTGTGTAATTGGCGGCGGTATGGTGGGCGCTAGTTTGGCACTGGGCCTAGCTAAGCAGTCATATAAAGTTGCACTAATCGAAAAGCAATCTTTAGCGCCATTCAATATCGCTCAAGCACCAGATATTCGTTTATCGGCGCTTAACATGCATGCGGTGAATTTATTATCATCGATGGGGGCTTGGCAGCACGTGCAGAAAATGCGTTATAGGTCCTATAATACCTTAAGTGTTTGGGATGGTGAAAGTACTAAGGTTTGCGATAACATTACAAATAAAAAGGGTATTACGCAATTTACCGCCGCTGAAATTAATCAACCTTTGTTGGGCTATTTTGTAGAAAACCGCCTTATTCAACTTGCCTTGTATGAAGAGATAAAAGCCAATTATACCAGTGAAGTTGAATGTATTCATGAACAGGCGGTTACCCATGTCGATGTGAATAAGGGTCGGGTCTCTCTTAGCAATGGTCGTGTGATTGAGTCAGCTATTATTTTAGGAGCAGATGGTGCAAATTCACAGCTTAGGCAAGCGGCTGGTATTCCCATAAATGGTTGGCAATATGCGCAAAAAGCCAACGCAGTACTTATTCAAACGAAGCACAAAGTAGCCGATGAAACTTGGCAGGCGTTTTATGCCACCGGTCCACGCGCTTTGTTACCTATGCACGACAACTATGCCTGCTTAGTTTGGTATCATGATGCTGCCAAAAGCGATTGGATTCAGAAGGCTTCTAAGCAAGAGCTTAAAGCGGCGATAAACCTCTACTTTCCTGATTTGATTGGTGATTTCGATATTGTCGAGGTAGCGGGTTTTCCGCTCACCCGAATGCATGCGCAGCGCTATGGGCAAGGTAAGGTGATAATTGCCGGTGATGCTGCTCATGCAATTAACCCATTGGCAGGACAAGGTGTTAATTTAGGCTTCAAAGATGTAGCGGCTATTTTGGATGTTATTCACTCAAAGGGCTTACAAGATCCAAAGGCTATTATTGACTCTTATGAGCAAAAACGCCGTTTACCTAACCTGCTAATGATGTCTACGATGGATGTGCTGTACCATAGTTTTTCAACTTCGTTTATGCCGATGAAAATTGTCCGTGGTATTGGGCTGGCGGTCGCTCATAAAGCCGGGCCCGTTAAGCAAAGAGCACTAAAATATGCAATGGGACTGGTTTAGTAGGATATAGTCGTTGAATATTCACACGTTACGCTATTTTCGTTTATATTTGATTACACTAAACGGCCCTAACTATATTTAACGAGGCAAAAGATGACTTTTTATAAATATTTTGTGGCTAGGCTATTGATAATATAGCCAATCTACCACATATAATGAACATGCTAGTAACCGTATTAAAGAGGTATGTATGAATGTATTCGTTATTTTGGGCGTTTTATTTTTAACGTTGGTGATACTAATCCCACTATTGGAAAAATCGGGAAAACGTATGAGCGACGAGACCACCGCTAAGCTGTCTCGTTGGATATTTCCACTGTTTATTGTTGCGATACTAGCTGGATTATTTAGCACATTTTTGTAGGGTAATATCCACTAATGGTATTTACTGTGTTGGGCTTCAGTAACAAGTAACTTGCTGTTAAAAAGGTGAATGACAAGCATATTAAAACACGTACGTAAAAAGAGTTGCGGCACACCAAAGTTGGTGATTCGCTTTATTTTATTTACACTTCAATTACATATTTATGGCGCTTTGCCTTGCCAAATTTCCTTTTCCTCCAGCTCTCCTTGAATTAAGCAGTCACCTTTTGCAAAGGTTATTTCTTTATTCAATTTGCGTTTCTCGCGATAATCATTGGTAACCGCCACAATTGTGGGCGTTAAAATAACAATTGCGATTATATTAACCAATGTCATTAGACCAAGTGCCATATCGGCCATAGCCCATACCACAGGTAAAGAAGCTACCGAACCCCATAAAATCATACTCAAGTAGCCGGCGGTATAGAAGCGTCTGCCCAACTTATTGTCGAGCTTAAACATATGTAAATTACTTTCGCCGTAGGCATAGTTTGCGACTACTGAGGTAAAGGCGAATAAGCAAATAGCGGCTGCAACAAAGTCGCCACCTACACCGCCTAAATGAGCTTCCATTGCAGTTTGAGTGAGTCTTATGCCTTCCATTTCGCCAATCCCTGTCTTGGTACCCAATAAAATAATGAAGGCCGTACAGGTACAAAGCACCATAGTGTCTATAAATACCCCTAGCATTTGCACATAGCCTTGTGATGCGGGATGATTTGGCTCAGGTGAAGCAGCCGCTGCAGCGTGAGGAACACTGCCTGAACCGGCTTCATTTGAATAAAGGCCTCTTTGTATACCGTTTTTAATAGCTGCGGCTAATGCGCCTGCACCTGCTTCTTGGAGGCCAAATGCGCTAGTAATAATGTCATAAAGTACGGAGGGAAGTAATTGAATGTTAATGATAGTAATAACTAATGCTACGGTAACGTAAGTTATGCCCATCAAAGGAACTACATATTCAGCAAAGCGAGCAATAGCCCTTAGCCCTCCTACCACAATAAGTGCAGCAAGAACAATAATGCCCAAGCCAGAATAAATAGTTGGTAGTTGATAGCTGTTATTCAAAGCATCAGAAATAGTATTGGCTTGTACTGCGCTAAAAACAAAACCGTAACCAAAGAATAAACAAAGGGCAAAGAGCCATGCAAAGGCCTTATTTTGAATGCCTTGTTGAATATAGTAAGCCGGTCCACCGCGATATTGGCCGTTGGAATCTTTTATTTTATATACCTGCCCAAGTACGCTTTCAGCATAGCCTGTTGCCATACCTAAAAGTGCAATTACCCACATCCAAAAAATGGCACCGGCGCCACCTAATGAAATTGCTACCGCTACGCCGGCTAGGTTACCGGTGCCTACCCGAGCAGAAAGGCTTGTGCATAGGGCTTGAAAAGAACTAATACCCGCTTCGTCAGATTTTTTGCTTTTGCGCATTAGCGAAAACATGTGCTTAAAATCGAGTATTTGAATAAACTTTAAACGCCAGCTAAACCAAATGCCGGCAATCAATAGCAGGAAAATTAGAATGCCGTAGGTAGTCTGGTCTCCCCATAGCCAATAATTAACTATGCCTACTACATAGATGATTGCGTTTTGTAGGGGAGTGAGGATATTTTCTAAGATCCAACTGCTAATTTCATTCATAGGATAAAAACACTATTTTTTATTATTTTTATTAGAAGTTATTTCTATTGTGCAAGATTTTTAGCACTTTCACCACGCCAAATCGTTAAACAGATGAAAATAGTATTTTTAAGAGGACAAAAATAGGCTACGGCAACTAAACAAATTTAGCTATTTAAGGCTGCAAAAAAAAACCCAGTGAAGACTGGCGGCAGAAAATGGCTGGGGTAGCAGGACTTGAACCTACGAATGACGGGATCAAAACCCGTTGCCTTACCAACTTGGCTATACCCCAATAAAAATCAGCCTAAAGTAGACTGATTTTTTTTGGAAAAATGGCTGGGGTAGCAGGACTTGAACCTACGAATGACGGGATCAAAACCCGTTGCCTTACCAACTTGGCTATACCCCAATAAAAATCAGCCTAAAGTAGACTGATTTTTCTTGGAAAAAAATGGCTGGGGTAGCAGGACTTGAACCTACGAATGACGGGATCAAAACCCGTTGCCTTACCAACTTGGCTATACCCCAGCAATGGTGCGGAAGGAGAGACTTGAACTCTCACGCTGTGAAGCACTGGAACCTAAATCCAGCGTGTCTACCAATTCCACCACTCCCGCACGGGAGTACTCTAACAAATATAAAATGGTGGCTACGGCGGGACTCGAACCTGCGACCCCATCATTATGAGTGATGTGCTCTAACCAGCTGAGCTACGTAGCCATTACTTTACTCTGTTTCTGAGTGGCGCGTATTATGCTTAGTTGAACCCTAAGCGTCAACAGTTTTTTGCCAAAAATCTAGCAAAATAAGGCAGTTGACTACAAACTAACCAACAAAAACAACATTTTTAGTGCCTAGCCTGCATATTTACCATAAATGAGCTATTTACACGTTAAAACGAAAATGAATCACGTCACCGTCTTTTACAATATATTCTTTGCCTTCCAAACGCCATTTGCCGGCGTCTTTAGCACCCGATTCACCGTTGTTGCCTACGTAGTCATCAAAACCTACGATTTCGGCACGAATAAAACCTTTTTCGAAGTCGGTGTGTATTTTACCGGCTGCTTGAGGAGCGGTTGAACCCTCAGGGAAAGTCCAGGCTCTTACTTCTTTTACCCCTGCGGTGAAATAAGTTTGTAAAGTGAGTAAATCATAACCTGCGCGGATAACGCGATTTAAGCCAGGCTCGTTTAAGCCTAACTCATCCATAAACTCTTGTTTTTCTTCTTCGTCAAGTTCAGCAATGTCAGATTCTATTGCAGCACAAACACTTACCACTACTGTATTTTCGCTTTTTGCGATGGCAGTAACTTGGTCTAGGTAAGGATTATTTTCAAACCCTTCCTCATTTACATTGGCAATATACATGGTTGGCTTAAGGGTTAAAAAGTTCATGTAAGAAATAGCCGCATGTTCTTCTTTGGTAAGTTCAAGCGATCTTAATAGACCACCATCATTAAGGTGAGGGTAAATTTTATCAAGAACTTTTAGTTCAAACTTAGCGTCACTGTCACCGCTTTTAGCTTTTTTTCCTACTCGATGCATAGCTTTTTCTGTAGTTTCTAAATCGGCTAAGCCTAATTCGGTGTTTATAACGTCAATATCTTCTTGTGGGTTAACTTTACCCGCTACATGAATTATGTTTTCGTCATCAAAGCATCTTACTACGTGACCAATAGCGTCGGTTTCTCTAATGTTAGCCAAGAATTTATTGCCTAAACCTTCACCTTTCGAAGCTCCAGCCACTAAACCAGCAATATCCACAAACTCCATTGTTGTTGGAATAACGCGCTGTGGATTTACAATTGCGGCTAGTTGGTCCAAACGCGTGTCGGGTACAGGCACTATGCCTGTATTTGGCTCAATTGTGCAGAATGGGAAGTTTGCAGCTTCTATTCCTGCTTTTGTTAATGCATTAAATAGAGTCGATTTACCGACGTTAGGTAGACCTACTATGCCACATTTGAAACCCATAATTACCTCTGTTTAGATTGTTTTGTTTTCACAATTCATATGCCATTGTC
>JBLIGC010000032.1:0-20200 GCA_047636735.1 Glaciecola sp.
TTACTAATTCACAGCGGTCAAATTTCAACGCTAATACTCAATTAATTAATACAGTAGTAAGCACCGTTGGCCATGCATATAGTAATTATGATGGCAATATATTAGTGTTTTTATCTGGCGCAGGCGTCATTAACCGAGTCAAAACTGCTTTGGATAGACTTGACTTAAATAATGTTTTAATTACTCCTTTGTATGGAGCGCTCTCCTCACAGCAACAAAAACAAGCTATTGATATTCCGCCTACTGGATTACGTAAAATTGTACTAGCAACCAACATAGCTGAAACCAGCCTAACTATAGACGGCGTTAATATTGTAGTCGATAGCGGGCGCGAAAAAGTGCAACGATTTGTTGTGGCTAGAAAGCTAAATCAACTCATCGAACAAATGATTTCAAAAGCATCCAGTATTCAAAGAGCAGGGCGGGCAGGTAGGCAGCAGTCCGGTGTTTGTTATCGTTTATGGACGCAAGAACAGCAGCAATTTTTACAAGAAAATACACCGGCTCAAATTACCCAAGTGGATATTAGCCAAACTCTACTTACCTTGCTTGAATGGGGTACAGATTTTGAACAGTTGCCCTTAATAAACAAACCGACTAAAGCACAAATTGAATATGCCTTTGGATTATTAAAGCTTCTTGGTTTGGTCAACAACAAACATCAAATTACGGCTGATGGTAAGCTAGCTTGTCAATTTAATACTCATCCAAGATTAGCGAGAATACTTGTTAATGCAGCACAACATGCAGGAGAACCTTTTAAGCTGTTAAGCGCGATAGTCGTTGCCGTTATAGAAGGCAAAACATTGGAGCCTATTGTTGGCAGTAATGACATCGTTGTTCAGTGCCGTTATGTGGCAGCGCAGCTAGCATCTAAAACGCAACAAAAAGGCCTATTTGAATATCGTAAAGACATTGCTAGAATTGCAAAGCAGCTTGGTATAGGCCACGTATCTAGCTTATCGCTCACAAAGTTACTTAATCAGCACGAAATGGTTGAATCAACCGCCAACATTCTATTGACTGCATTTTCGGATAAAGTGGGACGCAAGAGAATAAACGCAGGCTATATTTTAGCCGACGGCACCGGCGCTGAGTTTATGCAAAACGATGAGCATGAGGAGCCTGAATGGATAATATGTACACACACCCAACTCAGCCATAAAATAAACGGTATTGTTCGTCAATATTGTGAAATATCAGGCAATGCTTTATCAACATTTATAGATACAAATACACACACTAATAAGCAACAACGATGGAACGAATCGTTGGCAAAAGTGGTGTGCAAGCAAGTCGTCAGCATAGGCGCAATTGAAATATCAAGCCAAGCTTGTTCATTCACAGCAAATAGTGAAACAAGCTCACTTATTCTGAGTCAAATAAGAAAGAAAGGTTTACATACATTATTAGGCAAGGCAAACACACTTATATCAAGAATGCAGTTGGTTAAACATCTTGCAGATGAACATCTTGAAAACTTTCCAGATGTATCAGAATCATCTTTGACAAACACAATTGAAATTTGGCTAGCCCCTTATTTAACTAACATTATTACATGGCAGCAACTAAGCATACTAAATTGGGTCGATATCGTTAAATCAACCTTAACGTATTCCCAGCAACAATATCTAGGGGATAATTTCCCCACTCATTTTATCGCGCCTACGGGCCATCAACATAAGTTAGATTATAGCGAAGAGGGCAAGGTGACATTGGCTATTCGTATACAAGAGTTATATGGTTTAGGGCAACACCCCACGATAGGTAAGAGTAAGTTACCCATTACGCTTTCATTGTTGTCGCCTGCACACCGAGAAATTCAAAAAACTGCTGACTTGCCTAATTTCTGGACCGGCAGTTATGTTGCTGTACAAAAAGATATGAGGGGCAGGTATCCTCGTCATTACTGGCCTGATAGGCCTGAAACAGCCTTGCCGACAACTAAAACAAAAAACAAAATGTAAGTAGGTATTAGTCAATTAGAATAATTGTTTTAATTAAGGCAAAAGTATTATTGCAGTAAAAAAGACGCCTGATTCAAGGGCGCTACATCGGTAATAAGTTGGAATATTCACCAACGCTATTCTTACGCTACTAAAGCCCTATCTAATCAATCATTTTAATTTCCTAAACCCCAACAAAAACAACGCCTATTGCATAGACCAGGCATGTGTTTTATTCTTCTTACACTCCTAGCAATCAACGAGGTTCAATGATTATGAAGCGCAAACAGGCAGAAGATAATTTTTGGGGTTTAACACCCATACTATTATTTATGCTCTTGGTAATTGGTAGCGGGGTGTTGACACAAAACTTTTCTACCATGCCTATATTAGTCGCTTTTATGATTGCAGCGGGCTTTGCTTTATTGCTTAACAACAAAGGAGCGAAATTATCAATCGCACAAAAGGTTGAGCTGTTCTGCAAAGGTGGTGGTGAAAAAACCATTATTTTACTCGCAGTGATTTATTTGTTAGCCGGTGCTTTTTATGCCGTCACAATCGACATTGGTGCCCGTGACGCAACGGTGAATTGGGCATTAAATTACGTGCCTACCGCTTATTTATTACCTGGTTTGTTTATCATTGCTTGTTTTATTGCCTTTGCCATGGGTACTTCTATGGGTACTATTACCGCTGTTACCCCAATCGGCATTGGCTTAGCTGAAAGCTTGGGAGTGCCAATTCCGCTTGCCGTTGGTATTGTTATTGGTGGGGCAATGTTTGGTGATAACTTATCTTTTATCTCTGACACGACCATTGCTGCAACACGCACTCAAGGCGTGCAATTAAGAGATAAATTCAAGGCCAACCTTATTATTGTTCTGCCCGCTGCCTTATTAACCGCGGTACTGCTGTTTTTTGTGAATATTGACGCCAGCGCCAGTATTGTATCTAAGGATTATGATGTTTGGCTAATCCTGCCTTATTTATTGATTATTATATGTGCGTTATTGGGCATTAATGTCATAGGTGTATTAGGAATTGGTATTAGCAGTGCGTGCATGGTGGGTTTATCAAATGGCTTACTTACTATTCCTTCTATGCTGCAAAGCCTGCAAAAAGGCATGGGGTGGATGCAAGACTTAGTTGCAATTGCGCTAATCATTGGTGGCATCGTTGCTTTAATGCAAGCCTACGGAGGTATTAGTTGGCTGGTTGGCAATATTACCAAGCGTATTACCAGCAAGAAAGGCGCTGAGTATGGCACTGCCGCTTTAGTCAGTGCGCTGGATATCGCCACCGCTAACAATACTATAGCCATAGTAACCATCGGGCCAATAGTTAAAGAGTTAGGTGAAAAATACAAAATTGATCCAAGAAGAACAGCGAGTTTATTAGATATATTTTCCTGCGGATTTCAAGGTTTATTACCCTATGGGGGGCAACTTTTAGTCGCTGCCAGTCTAGCCGGTGTATCTCCCCTAGTGCTAACACCTTACAGCTGGTATCCAATGTTAATTTTGGGTTGTGCTTTATTAGCCATTGCCACGGGTTTGCCACACTTTAAAAATAAATCGGTGGACGATTTTACGTAAGCTTTAATCAACAATAACGCTGTATACTTTGGATTATAGTAATGCAGGTTGTTAACGTCATTAACATACTTTTAACTGCATAAGTATCATCCTAAATTGAGTAGTGCCTCAAATTAGATCGATTCCATGTCACAATTAGGTGGAAATAAGCTTGCATGCGGGTATGATATTTGAGCAATAATTCTGTTTACGGTATGTTATTTTTTTAAAAAATGGTAATGGATATAACACTGAGCCAGCTTTTCTTCCAAATGGATGAGTAGGCATTTTTGAGTAGAATAAGGTTTAACCAAACCTTGGCGATGCTATGTTGATCTTTACCAAATAAATTCAAAAAAACGAGAATATAAATATGTTAGTAACCTTTTCCAGTCCGCCATCTGCCGATATAATGATGTTTGGTGATATAGCGGTGCAGTTGCTAAAATTAATGGGGCATAGTGGTAAGGTTCCTAGTGCCCTCATTGCAGAAGATGTTCCAGCTGCGTTAGCCGTTCTTATGGCTGCGATAGACGAAGTAAAGCACACGCCTGAACCTGAAGGGGAAGACGATGATGATGAAACAGCAGCTTCTCCTGTTAGCCTTGCCAACCGTGCTGTACCTTTAATCAAGATGCTGCAAACAGCAGTTCGTGACAAAACTTACGTGATGTGGGCGTAACAAAGCTAGTTGGCCGATGTACCTGTGCTTTGACCACCTTATACGAGTCAATGGCATAATGCAGACATTAACCAAGTTGAGTCATTATTTGCCTGTAGCACTGTAATTATCAATAGATAAATTGTGGTTTTAATTCTCAATAGTATATATTTTAGGTGACTTTGATATGCTCCAGCGCCGCTTCTTTTCTGCGATCCTGATACTTTGATTATTGTTTGATGGGATTCTTGCGCTTAGCTATGGGGTGAACCTTTACCTTCTACTTTACCGCGAAACCTGTCAACTACCTTGCCTGTTGTTGCCCACAATATTAGAGCACCCCAAGCGATGAAAGACAAGCCAGCAGGTATGCAGGCAAGGGCGATAAGCTTAGCGTGTCGTGGATTAAAAAAGAGTGCAAGAATAGCGGGTAAAAACCAAACTAATAATACTAGTGCCACTATAAGCGAAAGGGCGAGGCCATTCGTTTGTTCATATAAATTAACTAAGACGTCCATAATAATTCCTGTTAGATTGAGTTGTTGTTGCTTGTTTATTTAGTCTTAGTGACTATCACTTTATTACAACATTGGGTGAAAATACTAAATAGATAAAATGCTCTGTAAATTTCGCGCTTCTTTTTCAAATCGAATTTGGCGCTTTGAGGCCCAAAACCACCACGGAGTTAGGAATCCGCCAGCAATGGCGAAACACAAGCCCATTTTTTTGATGGTTTTCATTATTTCTTCATCAATCCACCAGCCATGAATGGCCACCGCTAAGATAGATATGAATAGGAGCATCCAAGCCAAATGTTTATTTACATAAGCAATTTGCGCATTGTTTTTAAGTTGCTGTAAAAGATCCTGCTGGTATCGGCCGGTATGGTTATGATTACTAAAAGCGGCTGCCCAGCGTAGCTTTATAAAGTAGGCGACCATAACGACGCCAGCAATAGCGTTTGCTAGTAAAAATACTTTTAAAAAAGGAGTGAGCTTATCTAAAAAAATAAATAATAACGGAATTGGCAGTAAGCTCGCAATATCCAGCCCAATGTAAAGTCGTTGTTTACGTTGCTGAGACTTCGCCATTTTAGCAATTACAACGGTGTCTACCGAAATTTCAGTTTGTTGCTGCCATAAATCGTCTAAGTTTATATCTGCTTGTTTTTCATGGTTCATTTTGCATTTGCCTTTTCAATTCTTTTTTTGTGCGAGCAATAATTGCACCTACGTTAGTAACAGTAAGCCCAGTGACGTCAGCGATTTCGTTATAACTAAGGGCTTCCAACGATAAAGTTATTACCTGGCGTGCGGGTAGCTTGAGTTGCCTAATAGCACGCATCAATGTTTCTAGTGAGTCATCTTGTATAACGCTGTGCTCAGGCTCTGTATGTTTTGCTGTACCTGGTTTGAGCTGCGTCTGGTTTGTCTGCTCACTTGATGTTTCACAATACGGTTCAGTACCTACTCTATTTACCTCTTTACTCACGTGGCTTACACAGCGGTTATGAGCAATCCTTAATAAATAAGTTTTAAGACTCGCCTCACCTTTAAAACCCTGCAAAGCCTGCCACACAGCCATACAAATGTCTTGATAGAGTTCTTGTCGCAGGCTTTCATTGGCCTCATAACTAGCCGCAACACGTGTTAGCAGTCTGCCATATTCCTTAATAACCTGATCAAACGCTAGATTCAAAACACTTCCTATTTGTCTTACTTATTTGTGTGGTAATAATTATATAGTCTCGGCTTTTTCAAATTTATTACAATAATTTTATATAAACCAAAAATATTCCGTATGAAAGAATACCGAAACATAGGCGTGACGAGCACTGTTAACCTATCGCTACCCACCTCGGGTCACTTCTCATGCAGTTTGGCTGTACCATCTATTTACCCTTGGCTTTTGAGACGTCGAAGAATTATTTGCTGCCACAGGGACTTGCGTTAGTTACGAGACTCATAGCAACTGGTGCGGAAAATTTGGTAGCCAATATTGTAATCAGATCAGCAAGAATAACCTACAACTGAGAGATACATGGCCCTTAGATGAAGAATTTGTAAAGATAAATGATGTCCTGCATTATCTTTGGCGAGCAGTCGACCAAGACGGCGGTGAACTTAATATTGCTGGTTAGCAACAGGCAATTTACAAGCGGGTAAAGCAAGTTATTTACAGACACTAAGCTTTTTGTTTATACGTGTGCCTATTCTCCATGCATCATTCACAGTCATATTAGTGAGTATATGTTAGTGAATTTTTGCATTGCTTTACCCACAAAAACTGGATAAGGTTTGCTATGGCATACATAAATTTTACACAACATCTCAACTTCAATTCACTAGTGCAGTGGAATGGTACATAATTCAGATTATAGGAAGTCAAACATGAAGGTAGTATCTTTTATCACCGTGACATTAATATTGGTGGGCTTTTCGTTGCTCATTCCATTTCAAGCAATGGGGCAGGGTGCAGATGAAGCAGCAAATCCATGTATTTCAAGTGACGCTAATCTAGGAGACTCGGCTAATTGGGCGAATACTGCGCTTGAACTTTACGGCCAAAAACAATACAAAAATGCTATAAAAATCGTTGATGCTTGTCTTAACCAATGGGTTTCAGGCGCTATAACACTTCAACAAACACTTAGTAGCCAAAATATAGAGTCTCCACCTTTAGCAGAATTCACTGAGAGTGAAAAAAAGAAAGTCTATGAGAACTATTTATTAAACGATGTTTCAATTGCTATTTGGGTAAAAGCTCGTGCTTTAGACGAAACCGATGAAATTGAGTTAGCCAAAAAGATGTATTCGAATTGTATATTTTTATCACACGGTAGGGCATGGGATCCTCAAGGTTGGTTTTGGAGCCCTGCCGCTGATTGCATCAAACAAGGTCGTAAGCTACTGAAATAGAAATAAAAAATAGATGGCGCTATATCTTATAAGTTGAATAACACTACATTCCCGCGTGCCTATAGACTGGCACGTTAGAGGCCGATTTTTGTGTTCAGCGCTTTAGTGGCATAAATGTAAAGTAAGTTAGGCAACGCCAAACCCACTCAAGTGGACCTTGGGTGAAACGTGATAACCAAAGATAAGACAAGGTGATTTGAAACAGCCAAATACAGGCAATAATAGGCAGCAGTTCTAATCTTGATAACTGACCGTGCCAGCCTAGCCCATAACCATAAAATATTAGCCCACATATTAACGATTGCATAATATAGTTTGTTAAGGCCATTTTACCCACGAAGCCTATCTTTGAAGTGGTCGCCAAATAGCGCTTTTTATTTACTAGTAGGTTTATTAAGCTTACATATCCAAGCGTGATAAAAACAGCACCAATGTCTTTTAGTATCATTCCGTAGCGAAAGTAACTATCTATTTGCCAATGCTGAAAATAGTTCCATGCTAAATTTGCACCGGTAAGAACAAGCCCAAAAGTAAAACCCCAGCAGGCCATCCTTTGGTAAAACGTATCACTTTTTTGTCCTTGAATGATGCCAAGTCTATATAAAATAATACCTAAACACATCATGCCAAATATTTTTAATATTGCGCTAAACCCAAGCTGCTCAAGTGCATTTTGGGCTTGGGCACTGGCCTTAGAAGTAGTCGCAAATTGATCACGTGTTCTTGACATGGCGCTTTCATAATCGCCCAATAGTTGTTCAGATTGCTGCTTGGCTTGTGCTTTGCTTGGCGAGTACACGGCTTTAAATTCTTGACGTACTTCACTACCAAGTGTTTGCTTACTAATATCATTGTGATGAGTGAAATAAACAGAAGAAAATAAAAATAGTACTGACACAACGAGTAAAATAGGCCATGGCAGTTTTTTAAGTGGATATAACAATAAACCAGCTATTGCATACATCATCAAAATATCGCCTTCCCACAAAAACCAAACATGTAAAAATCCAAACACGAGTAGCCAACAGGTTTTTACGTAATGCACAGTTGTCGGATTTTTGCCGTTTGTTTTTACCTTATCTGATAACAACACCATACTGGCGCCGAATAACAAAGTGAATAGGCCCATAAATTTTTGATCAGCAAAAATATAGAAAAAACTAAAAATAGCATGGTCAAGCCAGTTTGCGTTTGCTACCGCTGTTGGATTAAGGTAGGCCGCAAATGGCAGCGCAAACACAACCATATTCATGGTGGGTAAACCAAGTAAGGCGATGCCTCTGAGTATATCTATGTTTTGTATACGCTCGTTTAACATAGCGCGGTATCCTTTAATCCTTATTTACTCATGCCAACGAGTGCACTGGTCGCAACCTGCGCTACAGAATGCTCTAAACAAGGAACTCGTCCTTCTACACAGTACGCCATTTTCATTCTGTCACCAAGGTAGATCAAAATAAAATTTGCTAAGAGTGTTTTTGAAAGAATATATGTGGCTTAATTTAAGCGGTTGCAACCTATTACATGCTTAGCAAGAAAAAAGTGGTCAAGGGTAGGCAATAATTGCTGATTTTGAGGGGGTTTGCATTAAAGGTAACTAATGGATGAAGGCGAGTATTAACCATCTTTAGCGACGTATTCAAAAATGTACCTACAAACAACGGTGAAAAATTCAATCGATAGTTACTTCTGACTTAAACGAATTTTACTGCGCATCTCAGACAGCTTAGAGTCTTCAGCGTAACGGCCTTTAGTAACATGGTGAATATGAAAAACACCTTTGATGTTTTTGGGTTTACCATTGGTACCTAACAACCATCGAAACGCGGTATCTTCGTAACACTTGCGCCAGCGGTCAGATTCGGTTTGAAACATAAAGAGTCTTTCACAATATCCAATAGCCCGAGCAACGTCACCATGCACTATTTGGAAAGGTCCACGGGCTTTATCTCGATTTTTATTGCGTTTGTAAAGACTGAATTGCTCAGCCTGAATATCTATCACCTGTGTCTTGGCATCTTTAACAAGCATAGGGTCGTTGTCTTCAAGCATTTGGGTAACTTTTTCTTCTTCTGGAAAAAATAACAAGCCTTTTTCACCCTGCAAACTATCGGCAAGTGAATCTAAACAATTTTCATGAAAAATTATATCGCAATCAGTAAACCATACCCAATCTGCAGTTGTTGAACGCGCCGCCATATTGCGACCAATACCGCGCCTAAAGAGCTTACCTTTTGGTAATGGATGAAAATTCCAGGTAACGTTAGCAACGCTTATTTTACCAAAGAAGTCTAATGCGACTTTGGTTTCAGTATCTTCTTGGGCATAAAAAACGGTGACGGTTAAACGAAGTTTTGTTGGCGGATAATTAACAAAGGAGCTTAACTGATACGTTAACATGTTGGCATATCCCCAACAGTGACTCACCACTTCTAAATCAAACTTGCCTTTTACGGCTTTTCGTTGGGTTTGTGGTGGTATTTTATCGCGTAGTAGTGATGCGGGTAAAATCCGACCAAAAAATAAGCGGTAAGCCTGAATAGCGAAGCGATTAAACCAATTTGCAGAGTATGTTTTTGTTATTTTCATTGCTAACATTTTGATGAACTTAATTACCTTGCATGAATGATAACACAATGTTGAAAAGGTGCATTAATAGCAATGATTTTTGTGTTGTTTTTAACATATCATCATAATCAAATTAACCTTATGGATATATTGGCGTTAAATGAATAGCGGTGGGTATTGCAACGTCAAGTAAACAAGCAGCATGTGAGTATCCAATAAGTCAATAATGATTCTGATACTGCTGCCATTGGCGTTTTTTCCCATCATCGGGGGATATACTTTCCTACGCAGACTTAAACGTTATGCCCGAGGTTTGCTTGATGTAAAATACGAATGATTACTTTACTATTGAATTTCTAGCAGTTCTATTTCAAATATGAGCAAAGAGCCGGGTGCTATTTTGCCAGTAGCTCTATTGCCGTAGCCTAATTCAGAGGGGATAAAAAATTTAAATTTGTCACCCACCACCATTAATTGAACGCCTTCAGTCCAACCGCTTATTACCTGATTTAAAGGAAAGCTAATGGCTTGTCCACGATCTACTGAGCTATCAAATACTGTACCGTCTATTAATGAGCCGTGGTAATGCACTTTTACCGTCGCACTCGCGCTTGGATAAACAAATCCTTCGCCTTTTTGTATTACTTTATATTGCAAACCAGAAGCGGTTTCTACAACATCTTCATTTACTTTGTTGGCGGCCAAAAATTCTTGTCCTATTACACTATTTTCAAGCGCTTCCTTTTTATTATTTGAGCTTCTAGTAAAGAAGAATATGACCAGCCCAATAACTACAGCCAAAACAACATATTTCATAAATAATCCTATTAATGTATCGAGCGCTGTATTATACCACTTGATTGTTTACGTGATAAACCTAAATTGAATTTTTTGCTTTTCATGACGTTTATAATAAAAACGTTTATTTACATATATCTGCATATTTTTTAATTGTTATATAAGTGTTATGCAGTAGTCTATTTCCAAGCAGTTTACTCACTTTGTTAGAAGTAGACAAATTTGCTGATTTTACCAATGAAGCGCTAATAGGAATCAAAGAATGGGGCGCTTCTTGTGTTTAGTATACTGACGTGTCTCATCATGCAGTTATAAATAATTACTATGGGTATAGTATTTTTGCCGACCATCCTGACGTGGCTAAAGGGCGAGCTGTTTGGCTCTATGTGGTGAAATCGTTAAGATGTTAATCTAATATTTAGCTGTACATCCTGAAACGCGCTTAGTAGATTTTGAGGCGCAAATAGCGCGTACTCACAAACACGATACTCGAGTAATTATTGATATTGTACCTAATCTTTTGCACACTCCCAAGTCTTGATTGTACAAGCCTTATGTTTTTAACCCACAAACACCAATAAGCTATGATGCTTGTTGCAAGGTAGTGATATACTTATTCAATACCCTTAAATACAACTACATAAGGACTGTCGCTTTATGGCCGAGACAGACATCCGTGCGACCAATTTTATTCGTCAAATTATAGACAAAGACCTAGCCGCAGGCACTCATTCTCATATCGTTACGCGTTTCCCGCCAGAGCCAAATGGTTATCTTCATATTGGACACGCAAAGTCTATTTGCTTGAATTTTGGTATTGCTCAAGATTACCACGGTACTTGTAATTTGCGCTTTGACGATACAAACCCTGCAAAAGAAAGCATTGATTATGTAAATTCAATAAAAAAAGATGTGTCTTGGTTAGGTTTTACTTGGCATGACGATGTTCGGTATTCATCTGACTACTTTGAAAAATTACACGGTTTTGCAATTGAATTAATCAATAAGGGCTTAGCTTATGTAGATTTTAGCGACCAAGAGTCTGTGCGCGAATTGCGCGGTACCTTAAAACAACCTGGCAAAAATAGTCCATACAGAGATACCAGCATAGAGGAAAATCTAGCGCACTTTGAAAAAATGCGCTTAGGTGAATATAAAGAAGGGCATTGCAGTTTACGGGCTAAAATAGATATGGCCTCAAGTTTTATGTGCATGCGCGATCCTATAATTTATAGGGTGAAATTCGTTCATCATCACCAAACGGGAGACAAGTGGTGCATTTATCCTATGTATGATTTTACCCATTGTATTAGTGATGCAATTGAAGGTATTACGCATTCTTTATGTACACTAGAATTTCAAGACAACAGACGTTTATACGACTGGGTTATTTACAACATTACGATTGAGAGCGCCCCGCGCCAGTATGAATTTAGTCGTCTAAACTTAGAATATACGGTGCTAAGCAAACGTAGATTAATTCAATTGGTCGACGAAGAACACGTTCTCGGCTGGGATGATCCCAGAATGCCGACAGTTGCAGGTTTAAGACGACGTGGATATACACCTGACGCTATACGCGAATTTTGTAAGCGTATTGGCGTTACCAAAATGGATAATATGGTCGAAATGAGCATGTTAGAAGCGTGTATTCGAGAAGAGTTAAACGAGACTGCGCCGCGGCGTATGGCGGTATTAGAACCGATAAAAGTGATTATTGAAAATTACCCTGAAGATAAAATTGAAATATTGCACGCGCCAAACCATCCAAATAAGCCTGAAATGGGTACCCGCGAAGTGCCGTTTACTCGAGAGTTGTATATAGAAGCAGAGGACTTTAAAGAAGTGGCGAACAAAAAGTTTAAACGCTTGGTCATAGGTAAAGAAGTTAGACTCAGAAATGCCTACTTCTTAAAAGCTGAGCGCTTTGACGCCGACGAAAACGGTAATGTTACTTGTGTGTATTGTACTTACGACGAAAACACCTTAGGCAAAGACCCCCAAGACGGTCGTAAAGCTAAAGGGGTTATTCATTGGGTCAGTGCTAGCGAAGGAATTCGCGCTGAGGTGCGCTTATACGACCGTTTGTTTACGGTGCCTAACCCTGCTGCTCAAGAGAATTTTGCAGAACATATCAATCCTGACTCTCTTATAAAAAAACAAGCATTTGTAGAACGATCGCTAGTAGCGGGTGAGCATGGTCAAGGGTTTCAGTTTGAACGCACAGGGTATTTCAGTATAGATAGCGATAGTAAGCAAGACCATTTGGTTGTTAATCGTACGGTAGAACTGCGCGATAATTGGGCAAAAATAGAACATAAGCCGTAGTCTACTATTAAACAAAAAGGTCACTTCAAAGGCAAGGCGGTTACCTAATTTGTGCTTTTGACTTGAGTTAGTTTATTGAAAGCCCCACACTGTATATATTTACAGTTGGGGCTTTAATTTGGAATTGCAAAAAAATCTTACGCAAGAATTTCAGAAACGATACCCAAGGTCACGAATGGTCTACAAGCCAACAGATGTAAGAATCCGTCTTGTGAAAATTTCTGTGTTGACCCGCATAACTACAACCCAGCGGATTACAACTTAAGGAAAGGCTCTAACCCGTTTTATAAAATATCTGCTTCTGGCAAAAATGAACCTAACCTGCAATGCCGAAAATGCAACGAGATAACACTTATCAAATCTAATGTAGGTATTTTAGAGGAGGACTCTGGGATATCCTCATATCTAACTGCACCAGCAATTAGTTGCTCTAATACCGAATGCAATAATCATCTTATGTCAGTTGAAGGTAATTATTATCTATATAAGAAACACGGTCAAACTTCAGGCAACGCGAGATATCAATGCAAGCTATATAGAAAAACATTTTCTGATGGTAATAAGCGTCGTCGGCATCGTCGTTCCGAAATAAATAAAAGCTTTTTCCTACACATAGTTAATAAAACGCCCATGAGACGTATGTGTGAGATATTGGACATCTCGTCTAAAACTTACTTTGATAAGCTGAACTGGCTTTATGAGCAATATTTGGCATTTGCGAGAGACCGAGAAATACGATTGTTAAGAGCTACCTATGCCCAAAAAATCGATATTTGTACTGACAGGCAGGTACATATTAGTAATTGGAGCGATCGTAAAGATAAAAGGGAATATCTCAGATTGGGCTATTGAAGAACATATATGTGATAGCAACTCCCACTGCGTTAAAACAATACGCTTGGACGATTCCGACGCGCTGTATACAAGTCTAACTTTTAATTTTAACATCAATAGAATTATAAGGTTTGGCGCTATGAAGCCAATAATCACAGTGTTGAAAATGTCAAACCTCTAGCGAACCAGTTGATATTGCTCTTTGCTGGATATAGCCAGCCCACTCAAATCTTATATATATACATCAAAGATGGTTACAAGAAATAACAGGCGCAGCCGTCATCGTTGTGTCAAGCGCTGAGAACTCACAAATGATTAAATTTGGTCTAGACTATACATCTCCTATTGTTGCTGAAATTCAAAGGCTAAAACCTATAAAAGTACACCTTATTGGGTTTTCAATGGGTGCATTAGCAGCAAGTGAGGTCGAGAAGGAAGTTGACAATGCCAGACTCTATTTATTTGCGCCAATGACAGACTTTGAATATTCAACCAAAGCGATTTACGACATTCAGTATAAAGATAAGTTATATGCAAAGTTTATCTCCCAAGACACGCTTGAGGATGCAATTCAAATTGTTATGAAAAGTCAGGAACAACATCAAAAGACACTGATTTATTAGCAAAACTGGATGCGGTGAAATCACCTACTTTTATCTATGCTTCTAATAAAGATAGAGTTGTTGACTATTCTGCTTTTAATGCTATTCCAAATGATAATGTCGATGTAAATATTTATGGGGAATTAAATCATATAGAAATGGTTGCCCTATTAAGTCAAGATTTAATGATTGATTTCGTATCTGATTTGCTTGAAAGGCCAGTGTTAAAGAGTGATATTACTACACAGGGTATTTTATGCGATTTTGATGATAATGACTGCCTAAATCAGTTACCTAATTAGCGTAAAAAAATAAGGCGAGTTCAAAAACTCGCCTTAGCACAAATTAAGTAACCGCCTTGCTTCAAAGGTGACCTTTTTTATTTGTACCTATTGCTATTGCGGAAGCTTACTTAGGCTGGCAATCTAACGATTGTCCGGTAATACCGCGACTAATATCAGACATTAAATAAACATAAGGGGCCATAATATCGGCGGCTGTTTTCAAGGTTTTTGGATCCTCCCCAGGATAGGCTTTAGCGCGCATGTCGGTGCGCGTTGCGCCTGGGTTGATGCAGTTGAACCTAACAAGACTGTTTTTATGTTCATCGGCTAAGACTTGCATCATGCCTTCTGTAGCAAATTTTGATATTGCATAAGTGCCCCAAAAAGCTTTTGCTTTCCTACCAACAGAAGAGCTTGTAAATATTACCGATGACAACTTGGTATATTTAAGTAGGGGCAACATTGCTTTGGTAATCAAAAAGTGACTTTTAACATTAGTTTGCATGACATCGTCAAATTCACTTTCTTCTATTTGTCCAAATGGACATAAACTTCCTAAGATACTGGCATTAAATAATATACCGTCGAGCTTTTTATATTGGTTTTCTATGGTGCTGGCCAATCCACGATAGTCAGATGCTTTCGCACCTTGTAAGTCCAGTGGCACAATACTGGGTTGCTTTACATCGCTGTGGTTAGCTTGCAAGGCCATAATTTCATCATAAACAGCTTCAAGTTTGGGGACAGTTCGCCCTAACAATATAACTTGAGCACCTGCTTTTGCATAAACTAAAGCTGCTTCTTTGCCAATGCCGGCGCCTGCACCAATTACTATTATTGTTTTGTTCGCAAGGCTTTTTTCATGAATTTGGAATGCTAAGTGCGGATACTGTTCAACCATTAATCAATTCTTCGTTATTTAATTCGAGCGCTAAAAATATATTAGCGTAATAGTACCGCACAAATTCACTTAGCTAAAGCAATACAGGGACCTACGTTGAATATTCAAAATATTTTTAACATAAGGTTTACAAAGACTTTGCAAAGTGGGTATAAAGTCAATAACATAGGGGATTATATACTGGTCATACGAGTTAAATAGAACAAACTTTAAATCTAAACATTTAGTGGGTACTTTTAGATAACTCATATCTGCAATTCAAGTAGGGAAATAGAATGAAAAAACTGTTAGTTAGCACAAGTATTTTAGCGGCCTTAGGTTTAGCGGGATGTGGTGGTGAAACTATCGATGATATCCAGGCCGATGCAGTTCAACAAACGCCTGTTTCCAGAATTGTGTTTGACCCTGCAAATGGTAACTTAAACATACCAAATGACCTGTTAATGTTGCCCAGCGACGGTGCGGTATTTGATTACACTATAAATATTCCTGTGGCCGATCCTAGCGACTTTTCAGATCCGCAAAACGCGCTTAATGTATTAGATGGCTGGTCAAGTACGCATCCGTTTCAACTTAATATAACGGTGCCTGCGGGTGAAAGCATTGATGCCAGCACATTGTCTGCAGGCATTAGATTGTTTGAAGCTACTTTGGGTTTAAACCGAGGTGACGCTGATTGCGCCGCTATCGCCATTCCTAGCGCCGGCTGTAAAATGGGAAGAGAACTGACCTTTGGCGTCGATTTTGTTATGTCATTAGGTGACATCGATACCATCAATATAGTTCCGCTTATTCCTTTTGCGGCTTCTCAAGGTCACATGTTAGTTGTTACAGATGCATTAAAAGATTCTTCAGGTAAAGGCGTTAAAGGCTCTACTACCTGGGATTTAGTGAAACAAGATATACAAACTAATCCTTTAGCGACAGCGTCTCAACTGCAGCTACAAACCTTGGTGAATACATACATAACCGCCGTAAGCAGTGTGGGTTACGAAAGAGAAGAAGTTAGCTACGTGCAAGCCTTTACCACACAGTCAATTCCTGATGTATTGTCTACTATTAAGCAGCTACAAGTTGCCGAGTTCGCCCAGCGTTTTGCAGCCAGTGATCCGGCCGCGGGCGCAGCACTTCCTGCTATTATCGTAAGCGGCATGTCGGAAGACCTAAATGCGATGGAAAAATTAGGCCTCGTTTCTGATGAATTGATTAATACTTCAATTGCTGGCGCAGTTGCTATAACACCAGCTTTACAACCCTTACAACCAGTAATTGATGATCTTGCAGATTTTGGATCGTTGACTTCTTGTAGTGGGCTTTTTGCAGCCGCTAGTGGTCAATTTACAACCGCCACCATGCAGAACTTTGGCTCAGAGGCCGTAAACGCTGGTATTGATGGACTTGCTCAAGCAGTAAGTCAAGGGGTCTTGGCCCAAGTAGGCCCGTTTTGTGCGGCAACTTTGTTTGAAGCCAATATTTCATTACCTTATTACTCTGGAGTTCCAAGCGCTGATAATCCACTAGCCCCGGTAAACGAGTTTTGGGATGCGGCCTGCGATTCAGGTATTGTGATTGCGTCAGCTCCTGAAGCTTTTGCCGCAGCTACATCAGGCCCAAATGACGCTTCATGCACTGCAGTAGGCCTTAGAGATGTACGATTAAACGGTGTAAAAATTGATGCTGAACGTCGTTTAACAAAGTTTTCACCCGTTCCACAAAAGAAAGGCCGCAACGAGGGTAACGAAACATTAGATGTACAAATGACCATTCCAAATCCTGCTTATGCAACGGCCTTGGGGATCACTATAGAGATGCCCGAAGGTGGTTGGCCCGTTGTCATGTTGGTACATGGAATTACCTCACAAAAAGAAGCTATGCTAGCTATTTCCGGTACGCTTTCGTTAGCCGGGTTTGCAACTGTGTCGATTGACCAACCTATTCACGGTAGCCGTGGTTTTGATTTAACAGGTAATGGCGTTGATGACATAAATGCTACAACTATTAGTGCAACGAATTACTTGAATTTAGCCAGTTTACCAACGGCCCGCGATAATTCGCGTCAAGCGGTATCTGATTTACTAGGCGTGCGTTTAGGTCTTAATGCCGTGGTTGATGCTTCTAATTCTGGCATGGTAGATGTTAACTCTACCGATGTTTCCCTTATGGGTGTGTCCTTAGGTGGTATTACAGGCGGTATGTTTGCGTCTATTGCTAATACACCTTTTGAAGGTGCACTAGCGCCTTTGTCGGGCTTATATACGATTCAAGCAGTATCGTTAGAATCACCTGGCGGCGGTTTGGCGAACTTTTTGTTAGAGTCTCCATCGTTTGGGCCTTTGGTTAAAGGCAGCTTATTATCGCAATCATCTCCTGACTTCCAAGGCTTTATGGCTGCGACTTATGGCACTTCACCAACTGAAGCTGATTTACTAGAGGGTACGGTTACTTTCCTAAACGCACTATCGGTTGAACAGTTGGCAGAAGTAAACGCTATATTTGGTCAATTTGCTTTCGCCGCTCAAACGGTGACGGGTTCATCTGATCCAATTAACTTCTTTACCACATTGAGTGACAATACACCTGTGCATATGCTCACTGTTGTAGGTGATGGCACACAAACAAACTTACCTGATCAGGTTATTCCGGTAAGCACATCCTTGCCCTTGTCAGGTCAGTTAGCGTTGGCAAGAATAATGGGCTTAGAAGATGTTGTGTCTACTATTCAAAGTGAAAATGCTGTTAGTGGTATTGTGAAATTCAACTCAGGGGCGCATGGCAGTAGTCTAAGCCCAGCAAGCAGCGGTGTGGTTACCGTGGAAATGCAGACTCAAATTGCAACTTATTTAGCAACTAAAGGGCGCACAGTTCAAATAACAAACACGGCTGTGATTGCTAACTAATTGATGTGTCATTGCAAAATTTAGAAAATGTTATGCCAATATAATATTAGAAAGTTTATTTTTTGACTGGCAAAGTAAAATCCTGTGACTTTGGTCATGGGATTTTTTATGTAAGGTTTATAAGACATCGTTAATGCTTACCCAAGAAACCATCATAATAACCAGTAACCAAGTCAAGTCTCTTCATATATACTAATGGTGGTTCAAGCTCGTTAGTACTAAATGTGTGCATAGGCCTTTTTATTTGGCAATAAAACCCCATTTATGCTGATAGAAACTAAGCGAGTATGTATAAACAACGTAGTGGAGTATTTGTTTGAATTTTTTATTTGAGTATGGTTTGTTTTTTGCCAAAGCATTGACGATAGTAATTGCCATAGTGGCTTTACTAGTGGTTGTATTGGCATTGGCTAGCAAGCAAAAGCCAAGTGGCAGTGGAAATCTGCAATTAGAGTCTTTATCGGAAGGTTTTGATGATTTATCTAAAATGGGTAAAGAAGCCTTGTTAACAAAAGAGGCGTTAAAACAGTATCAAAAAGACGAAAAGAAAAATAAAAAACAAGAGAAGTCTACTAGTAAAGAAAACGGCAAAAAAGATAAACTCAATAATTTGTTTGTAGTTGATTTTCATGGCTCATCTATGGCCAAAGAAGTCGAAACACTGCGCAAAGAAATTACCGCTATTTTATGCATTGCCAAAAAGGGCGATGAAGTATTAGTAAAAGTAGAAAGCGGCGGCGGGGTAGTGCATGGATATGGTTTGGCAGCTTCACAACTTAAACGTATAAAAGATAAAGGTCTACCGCTTACCATTAGTATCGATAAAGTTGCTGCTAGTGGCGGGTACATGATGGCCTGTGTCGCCAATAAAATCATTGCCGCACCTTTTGCAATTGTAGGCTCAATTGGTGTTATTGCACAAATACCGAATTTTAATAAGTTACTTAAAAAGAACGATATTGATTTTGAAATGCACACCGCTGGGCAATTTAAAAGAACACTTACTGTGTTTGGTGAAAATACAGATGAAGGTCGCGAAAAATTTCAATCAGAACTTGAAGATGTACATTTGATGTTTAAAGGGTTTGTTGCTGAAAACAGACTAGGTATTGATATAGACGCGGTAGCCACTGGAGAATATTGGTATGGACTCAAGGCGAAAGAGTTAAATTTGGTTGATGACATTCAAACTTCAGATGACTTTTTAATGCAGGCAAACGAGTCGTTTAAAATGTTTACCTTAAAATATGCGACCAAAAAGACCATTGCACAAAAACTAGGGCTGGCTGTTTCACAAGGTATTGAAAATGGTTTGTCTAACGTATTAACGAATGTAAGAAACTGGCGCTTTTAAACAAATTGAGCCAGTGCTAATAAACTCATAAGAGAGCCACTGTAAAGCGGCTTTTTGAAATAGTAAGTACATCAGGCCTAGCAAACCAGCGTTAGTTTAGCTTTTTTTAAACAGCTAGATTAACGGGGGGCTTTTGCACCGGGGTTAATTTGTTTTATTTGTTGGGTGTAGAAGTCTTTTACAGAAAATGTTTTTGCTGTGGCCTTCTTAGCCGCAGTTTTCCCAGGAGCGTCTGCTTTGGAGGATTCTTTTTTGACTGGCGTTTCTTTCTTAGTTGGCGTTGTTGGCTCAGCAGAACCAAAATCAGCGGTCATTTCCTCTAATTGGCTCAAGCGCACGTTTTTGCCGCCATCTACACTGTACCATCCGCCTTTTGCTTCTACGCTGGGAGATTCGCCATTGGCTTTTGTATAGGCTTTTGTAAAGTTATCTACTACGGTATCTTTATCTAGTTTACTCATTGGTAAAAACGCACCTTTAGTTGTTTAAATAATGTTAATATTTAGTTGTTTATACCTAAATAATATGAATTTGT
>JBLIGC010000033.1:0-19794 GCA_047636735.1 Glaciecola sp.
CAAATGTTTCAACTTGAACATTTTTTTGCTGAAGTGTTCCGTATGAGAACAGTTTTTCCATCATCGCCTCCTAGAGCCTAACATCTTAGTGTTTTTTCGGCATGCTGTTCATGCCAAATAAACCTGTGTTGAACGATTTGCATTTCACGTCTCTAATTTTTGGCTTGGTTTATGCTATAGGAATTTGTAATTTTTGCAAAGGTGGGATCAACAACTAATGTATTAAAGATGCTTACGATAGTTTGCCTATTGTTTGTCATTTTCTAATTCTCACATCAATTTTCAGTCCCTTATAGTTAGTATTACACCTAATTTGTAATTTTGGCAATAAACAACCCGCCGAATAACATTTTCGGTATTTAATTAGCCCATTTATCGTCAGTTAAGTTTAATTAGCCACTTAAACGATATACCTCTCCAATGCTGTGTTGGGGCGCCGGCAATAAGCTTGAACCAAACAATATTAATTCTCCTTGTTTACATTTTGGGCATGCCCAATGGTGGCTACTTAGTGATTCAACAACGTTTTTATTCGTGCGGGTAGCACACTCTGTTTGTGGCTGAATGACTGAGAGTTTCTTGCGCCGGCATCGATTGGCTAAGAACCCGTAGTGGCGTACCCGCATAAAGCCTTTGGGCAGAATATGGCTTATGTAACGACGAACGAACTCAACCCCACTTAAGGTCATGCTCTTGACGCCTTTGAGTTGACGATAGTCTCGGTAATTAAACGTAACGTTTTCCTCATCCACACATCGTAAGCGTGATTCACTGAGCATCCCTTTTTGTGTATAACGAGATAAATACTTAATGACCGTTTCAGGTTTGCTTAGACACGGTTTGCTATACACGCACCAACGCTTATACATTATCGTTTCGGCTTCTGGAATACTGACTTTACGCGACCGCAATGCCGCAAACATTTTCGCTTTAAAAACACGCGACAGGGCTTTCACCGGAAACAGGTAATCTGTTTTCACTGATTGCCAATGATTAGCCTTGTCCAATACTCCGCCTGGCACTAAACAATGTAGATGAATGTGCTGGCTTAAGGTTTGCCCCCACGTATGCAACACCATCGTTATCCCTAGTTGACCCTTCAACCGCTTTCGATTGTGAGCAAACTTATCTAGTGTCTGCCAAACCGCTTGAAAGAATGCACTGTACAACTCAGCTTTGGCATAATGGGTGACGACATTTAATTCATGCGGTAACGTAAACACGACGTGGAAATACCGCGTGTTAATCACTTGGGTCTGCTGCGCCTCAACCCACTGTTGCTGCTTTTTACCTTGGCATCGGGGGCAATGACGGTCTCGACATGAGCAATAATGTAGTTGTTCATGCTCGCATTTATTACACTGCCATTTCTGAGCGCCTAGTGTGGCGGTTCGACAATCCATAATATGTTGGCAACTCTTAGCTTCCTGATAACTTAAGCTATGCTGCTGTCTATACGCAGGGAGAAACTGCGCCAATATATCTGACACATGATATTGCGTAGCCATGTCACACCTCCCACCCTGCTAACAGGTCTCGTCCTTGATTAGAGAGTTCAGGTAACCAATGCAGGTATCTGGATGTCGTGCGCACATCGGTATGACCAAGTTGATGCTGTAGTTGATGCAATGGCATCCCCGCTTCCAATTGATGAGTTGCGTAAGCATGTCGGAAGCTGTGCGGACTGCATCGTTTCTGAATACCCAATACCTGTAGGGTGGATTTCAATTTACGCCGCAGAGCCGATTCACTCAGGGGGTAACTCCCCCGCAAACCACTTGGAAACAACCACTCGCCCGGGTGGTAGTGGCACCAATAATGCCTAAGTTGTATTAGTAACGAAGGGGGAATAATGACAAAACGATCTTTATTTCCTTTCCCTAGTCTTATCTTAAACGTGCTGCGCTCCCCGTCAATATCTTGCACTTTCAAATTCAAGAGCTCATTAATACGAAGGCCACATCCATATAGTATGGACAACATCACGCGATACTTTTCTGGGGAACAGTGTTTGATTATTGCTTGTACTTCGGCTCGCGACATCAACTCCGGTATTTTGTGTTGTTTCTTCGGCCAACACACGTTGATGGTAAACTCACGATGCAGCACGTTGACATATAGAAAATGAATGGCATTGAGTTTTAAGGCGATTGTCGCCCTAGATAGTTTTTTCTCTAACGAGAGATGCTTGAAATAAGCGCCAAGTGCTTCATCAGATATGGCGGTAATCGGTTGCTCAAAATAGCGAATGAGATGCTCATTTGCCGCCAAATAGGCTTTAAGGGTCTGTTCAGAATAGCCCCTAGCATTGACTTCGTCACTGAGTTGTTGCAATAAGGTGTTCATACTTATCTCCTAAATTAGAGGATCAGTCCTCAAAGATAAGTATGGTGCATGTTCGTAGAAAGGTTACTCAGCTTCCTCTTTGACGTGTAACAACTTATTATGAAGACCGCATTGTAACAACGAGATAGGTTCATTTCACAAAGTCCTCATACTTGATTATTTTCAATAGCTTACTATTTTTTAGGTGATAATTTCTACAACTTTTTTTGCGTTTACAATGCATGCATAGTAATCCCGCACGTCGTTTTCTTATAAATACATTAAAAACAATAACCTAGAGTAAAATTACAATTAAATCGGTGTGGTTACTATGCGTGCATTGTAACCACAAGGTCTAATCTAGCCTTAAGTGCAGGAATTAACTGGCCTGTAGGCCTGTTGTCACTTTTGTAAAATGCGGTTTACTAAACACTTTCAGTAGCCACACCATACAAACAAGGAGTCAATAATGGCTAATTCACCATTTTTAGAAAGCATTCGACATGTCATGAGAACAAAGCATTATTCAATACAAACTGAAAAAACGTATCTGTTATGGATAAAGCGTTTTATTTTATTTAATCAGAAACGTCATCCTAAAGACCTCGGCGAACAGGAGGTAACACAATTTCTGACACACCTTGCCGTCAATCGAGAAGTGACTTCATCTACACAGAACTTGGCATTGTGCTCTATTGTGTTTATGTATAAGCATATCTTCGAAAGGGAGTTAACGCTTCTACCCGATGCAGTAAGAGCTAGAGCACCTACGAGAGTCCCAACTGTACTTTCGCACAAAGAAGCCCTCTCTATCATTGGACTAATGCAACCCCAATATAAACTCATGTTTTCGTTGCTATATGGTAGCGGATTGCGAAAAACAGAGTTACTTAAGTTACGGATTAAAGATATCGACTTCGACGCTAAGACTGTATTTGTATTTCGTGGAAAAGGCGGTAAAGACCGCACCACGATGTTACCTAAAAAACTGATTGAACCACTAAAAGTACAGGTAGAAAAAGTACGCGGCATACACATGAAAGATATTGCTGAGGGAAGCGGGATGACAAGCTTACCGCCGAGCCTAGCAAGAAAGTACCCCAATGCTGTGAAAGAGTTTAAGTGGCAATACATATTCCCATCAACCACGCGCTGTGAACACCCTTATGATGGTTATTACTGTCGACATCATCTCCATAGTACAGCATTGGCAAGAGCCTTGAAGTTGGCTGTCAGAAAGTCAGGCGTGACAAAGCACGTTACTGCTCATACTTTTCGACACTCCTTTGCTACTCAATTGCTTATTTCAGGGGCAGATATTCGTACTGTGCAGGAATTACTGGGTCATAACGACCTAAGGACAACGCAAATTTATACCCATGTGATTGGACAGCATTCATCAGGGGCAATAAGTCCATTTGATATTGATTAATGTGTGCGAACGACTGTTCGCTTTTCTGTTTATGTGGGTCATTTTGATGAAACTAGGCTTTCAAAAATCTAACTTGCTCAGTAACTTTCCAAAGCCGGTCAATAATATTATGCGACGGTCTCCTTAGGCCGTGGAGCCGACCGTCAGAGATACATCCTCGACAATCCGCTTCTAGCTCTTGGCTGCCTTCAGACTTGCTATAAATCTAGTTTAAAATACTATCAGATTGGTTTGGGACTAATTAATATAATAAAAAAAGCGAACTTAATATAAGTTCGCTTTTGCATTAAAAGTCGAAAATCCCAATCTTTAATAGAATTCCCAAACTATGACTATCGTTCCCAATCTATAATATCGCTGATCAACTACTCAGCAAAATCTCTATAACTATCCAAATCAGGACAGCTACAAATCAAATTCCTATCACCAAACACGTCATCAATTCTGTTCACCGTTGGCCAAAACTTATCGGCAGCAACTGCGGCCACCGGGTAAGCGCCTAGCTTACGAGAGTAGCTTCGATTCCAGTTTTCGTCAATCATGTCGGCAAGAGTATGCGGGGCATGGTGCAGCGGGTTGTCGGTTGCATCCCATTCACCGCTTTCTACTTTTGCAATTTCTTGGCGAATACACACCATGGCTTCAACGAATCTGTCTAGCTCAACTTTTGCTTCCGATTCTGTAGGCTCTATCATAAGCGTTCCGGCAACGGGGAAACTCATGGTAGGTGCATGAAAACCATAGTCGTTTAAGCGCTTGGCTATATCTACTTCAGTCACGCCACTGGCTTCTTTTAATGGCCGTAGGTCAATGATACATTCGTGTGCTATGCGGCCGTTACGACCGGTATAGAGAATTGGGTAGTGCCCTTCTAGTTTTTTAGCAACATAGTTAGCAGTTAAAATCGCAACTTCTGTGGCCTTTTTAAGGCCGTCGCTACCCATCATTTTTATATACATATAGCTAATAGGTAAAATAGACGCACTGCCCCAAGGCGCAGCTGAAACCGCGCTGTTATTGCCTAAATCGTCGTTGGTACCGGCTGCTTTTAAGGTAAATAAGCTGTGGCTGGGTAAAAAAGGTGCAAGATGCGCTTTAACCCCTATTGGACCCATACCCGGGCCGCCGCCGCCATGAGGAATACAAAACGTTTTGTGCAAGTTAAGGTGAGATACGTCACTGCCAATAAGACCGGGGGAAGTAATGCCCACTTGCGCGTTCATGTTGGCGCCGTCCATATATACCTGGCCGCCGTGTTGGTGAACAATGTCACAAATTTCGCTTACCGCTTCTTCATATACACCGTGGGTTGACGGATAGGTGATCATGGCGCAAGCTAAATTGTCTCGCATTTCTTCAGCCTTTGCACGTAAGTCGTCTAAATCAACATTTCCTTTTGCGTCGCAGTTTACCACCACTACCTTTAAGCTGACCATTTGCGCCGACGCTGGATTAGTACCGTGAGCAGACTGCGGTATTAAACATATATTTCTATGGCTTTCACCGCGGCTGGCATGATAGCGCTGAATGGCTAACAATCCAGCATATTCGCCTTGGGCACCTGAGTTTGGTTGCATAGAAAGCGCGTCGTAACCGGTAATGTCAATTAACCATTCACTTAACTCGTCAAGCATTTTGGTGTAACCCTTTGCTTGGTCAAGCGGCGCGAAGGGGTGAATTTGACCGAATTCAGGCCATGTTACCGGTATCATTTCTGCCGTTGCGTTTAGCTTCATAGTACAAGATCCTAGTGAAATCATAGAATGATTAAGCGCTAGGTCTTTGTTTTCGAGGCTTTTGATATAACGCAGCATTTCTGTTTCAGAATGGTAGCTGTTAAATACCGGGTGCGTCATAAAGTCAGTAGTACGGGCAAGCGAAGCAGGAATTGAAGTGCTTCCATTGGCAATAATGTGTGCGTCTAATACTGCTACATCTAGGCCGTGTCCTTCACCTAGCAGCACGTCAAACAAATCGGCAACGTCTTGGCGAGTGGTGGTTTCATCTAGTGAAATACCCACTTTGCCGTTTAAATCTGTACGCAAGTTCATTTCCTTTTCAACCGCAGCGGCAATAGCGCTGTCTTTGTTGGAAAGGTTCACGCACAAAGTATCAAAAAACGTGGTGTGGGCTAATTCTGCGCCTTTTTGAGTTAAGCCCATGGCCAGTATATCAGCGAAGCGATGAATGCGTTCAGCAATTGCTTTTAAGCCTTGTGGGCCATGATAAACCGCATAAAAACTGGCCATATTGGCAAGCAATACCTGTGCAGTACAAATGTTTGAATTGGCTTTTTCACGGCGAATATGCTGCTCGCGAGTTTGCAGCGCCATGCGCAGTGCAACCTTACCGCGAGAATCTTTTGAAACACCGATAATACGCCCAGGTAAAGAACGCTTATAGGCGTCGCGAGTGGCAAAAAATGCGGCATGTGGGCCACCATAACCCATAGGTACGCCAAAGCGCTGGGCACTGCCCAAAGCAACATCGGCGCCTAGTTCGCCTGGCGGCGTAATTAGGGTCAATGACAACAAGTCAGTAGCTACAGCCACTATGCCTTTATTGGCCTGCACGGCGGCTATTACTTCACGAATATCAATAAGCTCGCCGGTGCTGGTAGGATATTGCAATAACGCGCCAAATACATTTGCGTTAGCAGCATCGCTTATATCGCCGTAAATAAGTTCAAAACCAAACATATCGGCGCGCGTTTTAAGAACGTCTTTTGTTTGTGGGTGAACATCGTTTGCAATGAAAAACGCGTTTGCGCCTTTATTTTTAGACACTCGCTTGGCTAATGCCATTGCTTCGGCGGCAGCGGTTGCTTCATCGAGTAAAGATGCAGACGCTAGCGGCAACCCCGTTAAGTCAATAGTGGTTTGTTGAAAATTCAATATAGCCTGTAAACGGCCTTGGGCAATTTCTGGCTGGTAAGGCGTGTACGCGGTGTACCAACCTGGGTTCTCAAGTACGTTGCGTAAAATAACATTGGGAGTAAAGGTGTTTGAATAGCCCATACCAATATACGAGCGGAAAATTTTATTTTCTTTGGAAATGGCTTTTAGCTCGGCTAATGCAACGTCTTCACGCTGCGCTTCACCAACGTTTAAGCCTGCAGAGCGAATACCCGCTGGTACCGTTTGCTGCATTAAGTCGTCTAATGAATCTGCACCCACAACATCAAGCATATCGGCGATTTCTTGCTGGCCCGGGCCTATGTGACGACGCACAAATTCATTTTGATTTTCAAGTTCCGACAATGTCGCCGGGGCGATTACTTTAGCAGCAATATTCATGACCTTTAACCTTTAATAAGAATACAAATTACGTCGCCACACCCGAAAGGGAAGCAACAAAATTTGATATTGTAAGTTTCTCGAATAATACCTAGCCGCAAGTGTAACGCGTGCGCTAAGACCAGTTTACACCGGTGTTATTCGTCTTCAATTACGCTAGCGTAAGCTTCAGCGTCAAGTAAGCCTTCAACTTCGTCAGGGTCTTCAGCTTTTATTTTAAATAACCAGCCTTCGCCAAAAGGGTCAGAGTTGACCAACTCAGGAGAGTTTTCAAGTTCTTCATTAACCTCAACAACTTCACCCGTAATTGGCGCATAAACATCAGACGCCGCTTTTACAGATTCGGCTACTGCACAATCTTCGCCAGTGGTAACGATGTCTCCAACGTCGGGTAAATCTAAAAACACCATATCGCCCAATAGGCCTTGTGCGTGCTCGGTAATACCCACTGTGAAAATACCGTTTTCATCTGTGCGCACCCATTCATGGGTAGTAACATAACGTAAATTGTTTGGAACATTGCTCATAATCTTTCCTAGAAGTTGTGGTTGTTGTTGACTATGTTTTTATTCTTTGTTGTTAGTACAACGCTAATATTGTTTGACTTACTCATTATCAGCAAGTAGCACTTAATCGTTTTACAGTACACTTTTTCCGTTGCGCACAAAACTAGGTTTAACAATTTCTACGTCTACCCATTTTTTGCGCATTTCAACTTGTACAATATTACCCACCGCAGCACCCGCACCTGCTGGTATTCTTGCCATTGCAATACTATGGCCTAAGGTTGGTGAAAAAGTACCCGAGGTTATTTTGCCTTCGCCGTCTGCTGTTTTAACCGTAAGACCTGCGCGCAATACGCCTTTGTCTTTAAATACTAAGCCAACTACCTTTTGAGTGCCCTGTGCTTTTTGTGTTTCTAGAGCAGAACGGCCCATAAAGTCACGATCGGTAGGCTCCCAAGTAATCGTCCAGCCCATGTTAGCCGCTAACGGCGAAACCGTCTCGTCCATATCTTGACCGTATAGGTTCATACCGGCTTCTAAGCGTAAAGTATCGCGAGCGCCAAGACCACAAGGCGCAACACCGGCAGCCAACAATCCGTTCCAAAACTCTACCGCACGCGCTTTAGGTACCATTATTTCGTAACCTGTTTCGCCAGTATAGCCTGTAGTGGCAATAAATAAATCTTCAGCTTGTACTCCATAAAAGGGCTTCATGCCCACCACCGCTTCTTTTTGTGCTTCGGTGAACAAAGTGGCTGCTTTTTCTTTAGCATTTGGGCCTTGAACCGCAATCATAGCAAACGCTGTTTGTTCATTTACAGCTACGTCAAACGACTCTGCAACCTTATTTAACCAGTTCAAATCTTTTTCTTTAGTTGCCGAATTTACCACCAGTCGATAATTGGTAGCGTTAAAGTGATACACAATTAGGTCGTCTACTACACCGCCCTGCTCATTCATCATCCCACTGTAAAGTGCTTTGCCTTTTTCAGCTAGCTTGGCAACATCGTTAGCTAGCAAATAGCGTAAATAATCTTTTGCTTGAGGACCGGTTACATCCACTATGGTCATATGCGATACATCAAACATACCGGCGTCGCGACGTACATTATGATGTTCTTCTATTTGTGAGCCATAGTTTATTGGCATATCCCAACCAAAAAAAGCGACCATTTTCGCGCCAGCAGCAATGTGTGCGGTATGTAGTGCAGTAGTGTTCATATGATTTCACCCAATAAGATTTATATTTGTAGTATAAATATACAAAGCTGAGCTAACAAATTAAAAGATTTAATGCTTACATTAATATTTTTAATGTATTAACCTTTACTGATTAACTAAACTAATATTGTTTGTCGCTTTTTTACCGCTTGCAATAAATATGGTTTGTTTGTGTATTTAAACTTTGAAAATATAAGGAACAGCATTTGTGAAACAACTCTCCTTAACCGTTTTACGCACCTTAGTAACCATTGTTGAAGTGGGCAATTTTAACCGCGCAGGCGAATTACTTGGACGTTCGCAGCCGGCCATTAGTTTACAAATAAAAAAGTTAGAAGGACAAGTAAACCGTAAGCTATTTACCAAGGTTGGGCAAAGCTATCAAATAAACAATGAGGGCAAGTGGCTATATAAAAAAGCAAAGCAAATGCTAGCCATTAACGATGATATTTTTCGCGAGCTTAGCAACGAAACTCTCAGAGGACGTATGCGCCTTGGTATACCCAGTGAATTTGCTTCGGCTTTATTGCCCAGTATTATAGGCGAATTCTCCCAGCGCTACCCAGACGTTTCGTTAGACGTCACCTCAGCGTTAAGTAAGCATTTGCTAGTCAGTAATCAAACAAAGCAATTTGATCTTATTTTGGCACTTATGCAGCCCTCAGGGCATTCTAGTGAAGCTGGTAGCGCCAGCACCGAAAATTCAGACCAACAAACTAATATAGAAATAATCCGCGAGGATGATTTGGTATGGATAGGCGACCCCAACAGAAGTTTACCAAGCGATTCTTTGTCACTTGTGCTGGCCCCCGACGGCTGTGTATACCGAAGCCGCGTAATAGCAGAGCTTAAACAACAAACTCAACCATGGAAAATCACCTACACCAATCCTGACTTTTACGGACTCATGGCGGCCATTAAACAAGGTTTGGGCATAACCGCCCTTGCCCGCTCTATTGTGCCTGAAGAACTCGAGGTTATTCGCGACAAACGCCTACCAAAGCTAGGCCGAATTAATATTTGCTTGATTAATCAAGACACTCAGCATCCTCAAGTAAGTCAAACACTATCAAGCTATATAAAAGCGCGAATTGGGCACTAAAGCCAATGTAAATTACTGCAAAGCGAAAACAAGCCCTCGAATGCTATTTATATAGCACAACGCTAGCCCTTAGTGATTTTAAGCACGCTGTGTGCTAATTTACACCTAGAAAAATTACCACTTATAATAAGAACAACACTATGCTTATAGTCACATCTATTAAATTTTTGCATGCCAACTTATTGCTTAGCTTAAAACGCTCATTTTATATTGTAGTTTGCACTTTATGCCTAATATCACCAGGCGTTGCCGCGCCGGGTGATAAAGCCCCGGCCCGACAAAACGACGAGGGCAAAGGTCCTTTCGCAGAATTGATTTTGCGGGGCGTGAATGTGATTACCGGCGAGGGTGCTCCTTTAAGAGGCCCTGTAGATATTGTTATTAACAACAACCGCATTACCAACATTGTAAGCGTAGGTTATCCGCAGGTTCCAATAAAAGCAATGCGTCCAAAAGCAGGGCCTAACACTACTGAAATGGATTTGACAGGGCATTATGTACTGCCTGGTTTTATTGATATGCACGGCCATATAGGCGGATCGGCCGACAATATTCCTGCCGAATATGTATTTAAGTTATGGCTGGCCCATGGCATTACTACTGTTCGTGAGCCCGGCAGTTTCAATGGCCTAGATTGGGTGCTCAACCACGTTAAACGCAGCAATGAAAACACTATTGTTGCTCCCCGTATTATTCCTTATTTAGGGTTTGGCATGGGTAACGAAAAACCTATTTCAACACTCAAGCAAGCGGTTGCGTGGGTGAAAAAGGCGGCTAAAAATGGCGCCCAAGGCATCAAGTTTTTTGGCAGTACACCTGAAATTATGCAGGCTGCTTTAATTGAAGCAAAAAAACAAGGTTTAGGCACTATGATGCATCATGCGCAGCTAAATGTAATGAGCATGAATGCGCTTGACTCTGCTCGCCTAGGCTTAACCACTATGGAACATTGGTATGGTTTACCCGAGGCATTGTTTACCCAACAAACCATTCAGCGCTATCCTACCAGTTACAACTATAACAACGAACAGCAGCGCTTTGAAGAAGCCGGCCGTTTATGGAAACAAGCAGCACCAAAAGGCAGTGAAAAATGGAAGGCGGTGCGCGATGAACTCATAGCGCTTGACTTTACCATTAACCCTACCATGACTATTTATCAAGCCAGTCGCGACTTAATGCGTGAACGCAACGCGGTATGGCACAAAGAGTATACATTACCAACACTAACCAAATTTTTCACCCCAAGCCGGTATGCACATGGTTCATATTGGTTTGATTGGACCACTCAAAATGAAATAGACTGGAAACAAAATTACACTATTTGGATGGACTTTTTAAACGACTTTAAAAACCACGGTGGCCGAGTAACCACCGGCTCCGACGCAGGCTACATTTATAAAATATACGGCTTTGCATTTATTAACGAATTAGAACTATTGCAAGAAGCGGGGTTTACGCCATATGAGGTTATTCAATCGGCCACTTTAAATGGCGCACAAGCATTGGGCATGGAAGACGATTTAGGCTCTATTACCATAGGCAAAATAGCCGACCTAGTTATACTTGAACACAACCCTTTACAAAATTTTAAACTCCTTTACGGTACTGGCCATTACCGACTAAACGATAACAATGAAGCGGTGCGCATGGGCGGCGTAAAATACACCGTTAAAGACGGGATTGTTTACGACGCCAAAGCACTCCTTAAAGACGTTCGAGAAATGGTTAAAACAGCAAAACAAACACAAGATTAAAATAATGTAATTGAAATGGCATGCTGTTTAAGCGAAAAAAGTGATCATTTTGATCAACATACAGTTATAGTTATAATACTTTAGTGTAATCACGCCGTATTTATATGCGGTTGCAGAACAGTCTGGAAGTAGCATGACTACAACAACTTTTTTTTCATCAAGGCTTAGCACGAGTTGGTTTTTGGTATTGGCGTTGGTTCTTTTTTCGTCGCTTGCAACAGCGCAGTGGCGCGGGGGCGATCGCCCCAAACTTGTAATTGTCGAAAAACTAAGCTTTGAATACGAAACAACCGTAATAGAGGCGGTGGGTACCGCGCAAGCCAACCGTTCAGTTACGCTTACCCCAAGCGTGTCTGACCAAGTCACCAGTGTGCGTTTTGTACCTGGGCAACTAGTTGAAAAAGGCGAAATAGTAATATCGCTAGACGACCGCCTTCAAGATATAGATTTAAAACGCACCCTTATTCGACTGCAAGATACTCAACGAAATTTTAAGCGAGTGCAGCAAAGCGTGGCAAAAGGAGCGGTTACCGCGCTTGAGTTAGACGACGCTGAAACAGCTGTGAAACTTGCTGAAGTAGCCCATCAAGAAGCAAAAGAAAACAAAGAAGACCGTTTAGTGCGCGCTCCGTTCAACGGCATTGTAGGCTTAACCGACGTTGAGGTTGGCGAGCGTATTTCACCGCAAACAGAAATAACCACCCTAGACGACCGCGAATCGTTGTTTGTAAACTTTATGGCACCTGAGCTCGCGGTAGCATATTTAATGAAAAAGCCAGACGTTCTTTTGCAGCCATGGACCAATCGTAACATTAGTTTGACAGCGAAAATCACAGAATTAGATTCACGCGTAAACACCCAAGACAGAACCATAAAGGTGCGCGCTTTACTCGAAAATAAATTGGACCAATACCGTCCCGGCATGAGTTTTAGAGTCACGCTAAATGTGCAAGGCGAACGCTACGTAGCCATTCCTGAAGCCGCATTGTCGTGGGGCGCAAACGGTGCATTTGTGTGGTTAGCAAACGACAACAAAGCAATGCGGGTTCAGGTAAACGTTGAACAACGCCTTCGCGGCAGAATATTGGTGTCGGGCGCACTAAGTGATAGCGAAATATTAATTGTTGAGGGCATTCAAGGCCTGCGCGATGGCCAAGCACTCAATATCCAAAACCCAAGCGATATAGGGTTATCTGAGGCTAGCGCAAAGAAAACCAAAAGAACCCAAGAGGCCGCGGGCTGATGTTTAAAAACTCGCTGTTTAAAGACGACCTGCCGTCACTTTCAATTAGACGCCCGGTATTAATATTGGTCATAAACTTACTCATAGTCACCGCAGGCATTGCGGCACTTTATGGATTGGAAGTGCGCGAATTACCCGACGTTGACCGTCCAATTATTACTGTGTCGGCGAGTTATCCTGGCGCTGCACCTGAAACTGTAGACTCGGAAGTAACCAGTCGCTTAGAAGGCGCTGTAGCAAGAGTGAGTGGCGTGAAAACCATTCGCGCGAATAGTGAAGAAGGCAGCAGCAGAGTTAGGGTCGAATTTCGACCGGGAATTAATATTGAAGATGCCGCTAACGAAACACGCGAGTCGGTATCGCGTATACAGCGTAGGTTGCCTAATGAAGTTGAAAACATATCTGTAATAAAGGCTGACAACGACGCACAAAGCGTTGTAAATATTGCAATTTCAAGCAGTAAACATGATTTAGAAACCCTAACTGACATTGTAGAAACAGATCTTGCACCGTTGTTTTTGAATATTCCTGGAGTTGCAGATGTAAATCTTGATGGCGATCGCCAGCGCGTGCTCAGAGTAAGCGTTGACAACTTAAGGTTAGCCAGTTTTCAAATATCTATTTCGGATGTTGCGGCAGCTCTTGCTACTGCGCCATTTGATGTGCCCGCTGGCAGCATCCGTTCTACCGACCAAGAACTAATTGTGCGCGCCGATGCATCGTCTGTAAATGAACAAGACGTGCGCGATATTGTTATTAAAGGTGATGTTAGAATTGGCGATGTAGCCAACGTATATTTTGGGCCAGCAGACTTACGCAGCATTGTGCGCCTAGATGGCAAGCCTGTTATTGGATTAGGTATTATTAGACAAGCTCGTTCAAATACCATTGAAATTTCAGATGAAGTATTAGTGATGGTAGAAGGCCTGCGCAACCGCTTCCCCGACCTAGAAATGACCGTCACCTCAGACGACGCTGAATTTATTAGAGACTCCGTAGATGAAGTGCTGCAGTCCTTATTGTTTACTATTGCTTTGGTAATCATCACGCTTTGGGTGTTTATTGGCAAGTTCAGAGCAACACTTATTCCGGCGTTGGCAATTCCCGTATCGTTGATAGGTTCATTGGCAATACTGTGGGCCTTAGGTTTTTCGCTTAATATTTTAACCTTACTTGCACTCGTTCTGGCCACGGGCCTGATAGTAGACGACGCAATTGTAGTATCAGAAAATATACATCGCAGGCGTGCTGCCGGCATGGGCGCGCGCGCCGCCGCTGTAATTGGCACGCGAGAAGTGTTTTTCGCTGTGGTAGCAACCACCGCAGTACTAGTAGCGGTATTTGTGCCTATTGCGTTTTTACCCTCTACCGCTGGGCGCTTATTTAGAGAGTTTGGCGGCGTATTAGCCGGAAGTGTTATTATTTCGTCGTTTGTAGCCCTGTCTTTAGTACCCGCACTTACCGCTAAAATACCTGCTATAGATATGTCTAAACAGAAAAAACCCAACATATTAAGTCGTTTTGGCACCGCTTGTGTAAATGGCTATGAACGTTCACTGCATTTTGTACTGCGCTTTTCAGTGCCGGTAGTTGTAGTTTGTTTATTAGTAGCAACAGGTTCTTACTTTGTATTTAATACTTTAGAAAACCAATTACTGCCAACCGAAGACAGAGGCGTGGTGAGAATATTTGCACGTGGGCCCGACGGAACTGGGGTTAATTTTATGGATCGCCAAGCGCTAAAAACAGAAGAACTTTTGCTGCCCAATATTGACCAAGGCGAAATTGCTTCTATTTACACGGTGGTGGGTAGGTGGGATCCTAATGTTCTGTTTATTACCGTGCCCTTGGTTAATTGGGAAGACAGGCAGCGCACGCAACAACAAATTATAGACGAGCTAAGACCAATGCTGTCGCAAGTAGCCGGTGCACCTGGACGAGCATTTGGGGCCAACAGCTTAAATTTACGAGGTTTTGGCGGCGGTTTTGAAATGGCATTAACCGGAGACAACTATTTTGAAATTTATCAAGCCGCACTAGAATTTGCTAAAAACATTGAAGATACTATGCCTGAACTTGGTCGAGTTGAGGTGTCGTACGAGCCCAACCAACCCCAGTTGCGGATTAATATTGACAGGCGTCGGGCTGAACAACTAGGCGTAGAATTTAGTGACATATCACGCACTTTGCGCGCCGCCATTAATGGCGATGACATAGTCGACCTAAATGTAGGAGACCAAGCAGTTCCCATAATATTACAAACCGATACCCGCAACTCCCTTGATCCATCCAGCTTACTTAATTTGTACGTTAGCTCTAGAACAGGCGGCTTGGTGCCACTTTCAAGTGTTGCATATGTTACAGAAGAGGGCGTGGCTGCTGAGTTAGAGCGGCATGCCCAGCGCCGCGCCATTGAACTAGAAATGGACTTGCCAGCGCAAATAACCATTGAACAGGCAGTAACCGGTATTAGAGAGTTAGCCAACAACACCCTGCCCGCTGGCATTGGCGTAGTGTTTTTAGGAGAAGCCCAAACCTTCCAAGAAACAAATCAAGAAGTGATGCTCACCTACATACTCGCATTTTTAATTGTATTGTTAGTATTAGCGGCTCAGTTTGAAAGTTTCAACAGCGCATTTGTAGTTATGCTTACCGTTCCTTTTGGCATAGCTGCAGCAATATACGCCTTATATTTTACCGGCACAACGGTCAATATATATTCGCAAATTGGTTTGGTGATGCTAATAGGGTTATTAGCCAAAAACTCGATTTTACTCGTAGAGTTTGCCAATCAGTTACGCGACCAAGGCATGCAGGTAAAAGAAGCTATAATTGAAGCCGGTAAGGTAAGGCTTCGCCCTATTATGATGACCTTGGTGTCAACTATACTGGGTGGTTTACCGTTAATATTGTCAAGCGGCGCTGGCGCTGAAGCTCGTAATGCAATTGGTTGGGTAGTGTTTGGCGGACTTGGTTTGGCGGTTGTGTTTACGCTATTTTTAACGCCTGTACTCTATTACGCTTTTGCGCGATTAAGCAAACCAAAAGCAGATGAAGCGATTCAACTAAACAAAGAGCTAGAGGCGGCAGAACAGCAAATTTAACTGCCTACGAGCTTTACTAGTCCTCATTTATTGAGGCTATATTGATAATTCGCTTATTGAGTGTTGTGCCTATATGTAAACTATTGCTTAGCCCTTAAGTAACAAGATAATAAGTATACATTATATTATTTCGCGTTGTATTTGCGTGATATCAACAAAAAAGTCACTTATTCTAACCAAAATGGGTAAAATGCTGTATATTCCGCACTCAATTTTTGAGTGTAGTCAGAGTTTATTAAGCTTTTATACTGTCAAAAACCTAAATTGCTGCCGAACTGCTACACAGGACACCACATGAAATTTTCAACTTTAGATTTAGCCGAGCCCATTCAAAAAGCACTTACCGCCTGCGGTTACTCTGACATGACCGGTGTGCAAGAAAAAACTATTCCGGCGGCTCGCCGTGGTCAAGACTTGCTGGTACATGCACAAACCGGCACCGGTAAAACAGCCGCTTTTGCTTTGCCTATTTTGCAGCAAATGCTAGACACGCCTAAAGTTACTATTTCATGTAGTCCACGAGCACTTATTTTGACACCCACCCGCGAGCTTGCCGAACAATTAGCGGCTGCATTCACACTATACGGGCAATTTACTACAATTAGTGTTACTGCCTTATACGGCGGCGTAAAAATGGGCGGACAAACGAGTAAACTCAAAGTTGGCACCGATATTCTTATTGCCACGCCAGGTCGCCTGCTTGAGCATATGGCCCTGAATAATGTGACGTTAGCCAACGCAGAATTCGTAGTACTTGATGAGGCCGACCGTATGCTAGACATGGGCTTTATTGCAGACGTAAGTAATATTATGCAGCACACGGCTAAAAAGCGTCAAACTTTGCTGTATTCAGCCACAAGCTCTGCTGCGGTGAATGAGTTATGCCACAAAATACTCAAGAATCATAAAGAAGTTCGCGTAAGTAAAATAAACACAACGGCTGACACCGTAAATCATATTATGTATCCGGTTGAAGAGTCGAAAAAAATCGATTTATTTAAAATCTTATTAAAAGAACAAAACTGGTTTCAAGTGTTAGTTTTTACCAGCACCAAAGAACAAGCAGACCAGTTAATGGGCGCCCTCAAGCAAAGTAAAATTGATGCTGCGGTGTGTCATGGTGATAAAAGCCAAGGCTCACGCCGTCGTGCGCTAGCCGATTTTAAATCAGCCAAATTACAAGTGCTTATAGCCACAGAAGTAGCTGCACGTGGTATAGACATTCAAGGGCTAGACTACGTGGTTAACTATAACTTGCCTTACTTGCCCGAAGATTATGTTCATCGAATTGGTCGCACGGGCCGGGCGGGTAGTTCAGGCAATGCAATATCGTTTGTGAGCCGCGAAGAAGAGCGCACCGTAAATCGTATTGAAGCACTTATAGGTGCACCCATTAAGCGCGTTGTTAAGAAGGGCTTTGAAGTAAGCGACCGTCAGAGTTTGCTAAAAAGCATCTCAAAAAACCGCCGACCTAGTAAAACTAACAAGGTGACCAATACCGAAATTACCGGTAACAAAGCTAAAACCCGCAAACCGGGCAAGCCAAAATCGTAACGGCATTATACAAACCCGCGCTGCTTAACTAGCTATATACAGCGCGGTATTGATGGCAAAAAGCTCGCGCCAAATATTCTATGTCTTTTTGAACGCTCTTTACCACAATTGCGTACAAATCACAGATACTACTCATACACTTTAATGTGTACTACTAATTACCCCAATGGAGATTAAACATGACTAATTTTAAAACCGCATTGTTAGTAACGTCTGTTTGCGTTTTAGCGGCTTGCTCGCAGTCAACACCCCCTGACGCAAGCGTATTTGAACGCAACATACTTACCTCAACAGGTGATACATTAGGTACGCTTTCTTTAATAGATCTTGGTGAAGACGGCACCCAAGTAACCATAAGCGTTAGCGGTCTTGATGGTGCCGGCAGCCACGCCATGCATTTTCATGAGTTTGGTCTGTGTGAAGCGCCTGGTTTTACATCTTCAGGCGGCCATAAAAACCCCATGAATAAGTCACATGGTAAGCTCTCAGACGATGGTCCACATGCAGGCGATATGATGAATATAGAAGTTGGCACCGACGGCACCGGCACGCTAACCGTTATTAATGAATATGTTTCCATTAATGGCGATCACGGACTACCTGCTCTGCTAGATGATGACGGTACAGCGTTTATTATTCACGAAATAGCAGACGATTTCATTACGCAGCCAACGGGTGCCGCCGGCAGTCGCATAGGATGCGCGGTTCTGTAAGCATTTTACTTGCACCAACTAAGCATGTTAACTACCCTGAATAAGTAACCAAAAAACATCATTATTACCTGTAGTGGTGTTTTTTTCTTTAAAGATTTTGTTGCCAGTAAATTACTACGGTATAAAGTATTTTTTAATTCACCCTACTTATCACCCTACTTATCACCTTATTTACGCGCCTCACTTACCTAATGTTAACCGTATATGATGATTTGACTAACCATTGCAAGGTTCAGTGCTGCCAGTTACACAATGGACGTTAAAATGCATACCTTTTAAGTATAGCAATGTAAAAATGTGTACATCAATTGATATTGAGTTTAGCCAACAAAAGTACTTACATCCATAAAATAAAAGTTGAAACCAAGAATCAATACAACCATATAAAATCATTATTAATGGCTACATCTGCCTACATTGCTAGGTTTTACAACATTTTCACCAAACTGATCGCACAGGCAGTTACGGTAAAGAATCAACAGTGTAAGCTATGAAAGTCGGAAAATATCACGGAAGACTGACTGACAAAATTAGTGAAGAAAGGGCTAAAAACCGGGTAAAAAGAGACCTACCTAATTATATTGGCGAAGTAAGGGCTTTAAAACTAATGCTTTTAATTCAATGATTTAACTGTAAAGATATTTTAAAAACCCATTTTTTGTGTCAAATCCAACACTAAGGTATGCGCTCGCATACTTCACAAAGTCATTTTCCGTCTTATAATCATTTCGAGGTTGAGGCAAACCAATTTACAAAAAAGCAGTTTACCATAACCACTTTAACTAACTTTAATAACCATGCACTAAATTGCGTTCTACGACGCTCGGAGAAATAAAATGAACATGACTAACATGAATAAAGCGACTCAAAAAGGTTTTACATTAATCGAATTAATGATTGTGGTTGCAATCATAGGTATCCTTGCTGCAATTGCATTGCCTGCTTATCAAGGTTACACAGACAAAGCAAAGTTCACTGAAGTAATTAACGCAACCGCTGGTGTTAAAGCTGGTGTTGAAGTGTGTGGACAAGTGAATGGTTCCTTAGACGGTTGTATATCTGGTTCAAACGGCATCCCTGCTGCAGTTACAGCCGGTGACACTGCTGCTCCTGCTGATAAAATAGTAAATTTATCAGTTGGTGCTAACGGCGTGATTACCGCAGTATCAAGTGGTAGTGCACGTCTTAACGGCACTACCGGTGCTCAGATGGTACTTACTCCTACTCTTGCCGACGGCAGATTAACGTGGACTCAAGCATGTACTCCAGACACCTTTTGTACTACAACTACTCCTGCTGCATAATAGCAGACAGTTTTTAAACAAAGCGTCGTAAAGCCCAGAATACCTGGGCTTTTTTATGTTTAAGGTTTATATGAGTAAAGTTAAGTATTGGTAAATGAATAGAAGCTTTTGAAATAGCATGCCTGTAGCCTGCAAAACATCAATGAAGCTGTCAAACTAATTTACCAATTTAGCAATTTAGCAAGCATCAGTCATTACTGTGTAAACTATCGTTCAACCCGCCCCATGTTGATGCATCAG
>JBLIGC010000034.1:0-19546 GCA_047636735.1 Glaciecola sp.
GCAAAAATATTGCCTTTACTATGAGTGTGGATTCTGACGAAAAGCCTTTCAGCGTTAAAATGCCAGCAAAACCTAAGGGTGCGACATGGTCAGAGCCTTTTCAATATATCACCAAGGCTCGATATCAAGCAGATGGACGCGGTGTGCTTGAGCCAGCCTACACACATATTTTTGTGGTACCAAGCGAAGGAGGCACGTCAAGGCAATTATCATCGGGTAATTTTCATCACTCAGGAGGCTTGAGTTGGTCTGCAAATAGTCAGCGTATTTATTTTTCGGCCAATCGTTCAATAAACTGGGAATACGAACCTGTAGAGTCTGACATTTATTCCATAGACTTAACAGGCACCCTGCAACAAATTACCAATTTCCCCGGCACAGAAAATAATCCAAAAGTATCTCCTAATGGTAAGTACATTGCTTATTCAAAACGTGATGATAAAAAACTCGCATATAGAAATCGTTATTTGCATGTTATTGATATCAACGGTGACAACGATAGAAATATGTCTGCCGATGTCGACAATTCAGTATCTAATTTTCATTGGAATGACAATGCCGGTATTTATTATCAACAAATGGTAAGAGGTATTACGCAAATAGATTATGTAAGATTATCAAACGCAAAACATCGTAATGTTACATCAGGTTTAGGCGGCGTTTCTCTTGGGCGCCCCTATACTAGTGGAACCTTTGATTACGCCAACGACACCTTTGCATTTACTAAAGGGCGGCACGACCGTCCTGCCGATATTTTTGTGCAACAAGGTAAAAAGGAAAAGCAGTTAACTGAGCTAAATGAGGATTTATTTGGTCATAAAACGCTGGGGGAAATTAACGAGTTTACGTACTTTTCGTCTATAGACGGTGAAGAAATTCACGGCTGGTATATTTTACCCCCTGACTATGATCCAACTAAAAAATATCCGTTAATTACCGAAATCCATGGTGGACCACATTTAGCTTATGGCCCACATTTCTCGGCCGAGCTGCAGCGCATGGCTGCGCAGGGATACATTGTTTTTTACAATAATCATAGAGGGAGCACGGGTTATGGCGAACGATTCGCCTTGCTTTTGCAAAACAAATACTCATCCAAATATGATTTTTCTGATCATATGTCAGGAATAGATGTTTTAATTGAAAAAGGCTTAGTAAATTCTGAAAGGTTATACATTACCGGCGGCTCTGCCGGGGGTATTGCAACTGCATATGCAATTGGCTTAACTAATAGGTTTAAAGCGGCTGTGGTGGCTAAACCTGTGATTAATTGGTTGTCCAAAGTATTAACCGCCGACAGTGGTTTATATCAAATCCCTTTGCAATTTCCAGGCATGCCGTGGGAAGAGTTTGAACACTACTGGGAGCGCTCGCCGTTGTCTCTTGTGGGCAATGTTACAACGCCCACAATGCTTATTACAGGCGTAGAAGACAAGCGTACCCCCATGTCTGAAACTGAGCAGTATTATCAAGCTTTAAAATTACTCAAGGTAGACACTGTGCTGGTAAAAGTGCCAGGCGCTTCTCATGGCATTGCTAGTAGACCTTCGCGTTTGGTAGGTAAAATAGAGAATATATTGGCGTGGTTTGATAAATACCAATAGCACAAAAAAAGGAGGGAGTCATAGCCTCACAAGCACAAAAGCGCAATAGCTTATATACCTTACGCATTATTATATGGCGGCAGAAACCCTAGCAGGGTTTTATTTTTGTGCCGCTACTACCGATATTTCAACCAACAATTCTGGTCTTGCCATTGATGCTTGCACGCATGCTCTGGCCGGCGCATGCCCTTGGGGTACCCATTGGTCCCAAATTTGATTCATAACAGCAAAGTCTTGCATATCCTTAATATAAATCGTTGCCGATAAAATATGTTGTCTGCCGCTACCTGCTTCCAATAATAAAGCATCTATTTTATCCAGCATAGTGTGAACTTGTTCTTCAATGCCTTTACTTGCATCGGCTGCTACCTGGCCACATAAATAAACGACACCTTGGTGTATAACAATTCGACTCATTCTTTGTTTGGTTTCTTTGCGTTGTATATTTGTCACTTTAACCCTTCATATTTTATTATTGTAAATAGTATCAGCAATTTGAGTAAGAAGTTTGCGGCATGCATTGTAATCTCAAAAGTAATCTTGAATTAGCTAGACTCGTTGGAACGTTTAAAAGAAACAAACGCTAGGCCTCCCCAAAGAAAAGTTAATCCCCACAGCAATAACACTTTGTCCATTATTTGATGCAGTGATGCTCCCATTTGATTAGCCGCAACAAAAGCCTGAATAGCAGGTGTACTTGGAATTAGCGACGATAACCAAATGATAGGGATTGGAATAATTTCAAGTGGCCAAATGACACCAGCAGCAAATATAAGCGGCATGGAGCTTATTAAAACAACAAAAGTAACGAGTTCTCGTCTTGGTAAAATAGCCCCTAGCCATATACCAACAAAGCAAGTTGAGAGTAAAAAGGGCATTAAGATAGTGAACATTGTGGATATATCAGCAAGCCTATTAATGCCATACATTTCAAAGCTAACACCAAAGTAATAAATACTTAACAATATATAAATACTAACTAAAATCAAACTTCGTATAGCAAAAACTTTACGCGAACTATACCGGCGCCAATAGCCATTGCTTGTTTTTTGTGTTGCGCCCATTAGCCCCGACACCATGGCTAATGTTTGTTGCAATATAAGCACAAATACCGCAGGCACAACATAATGAATATATCCCATACCGGCGTTAAATGTCGGTTTCATATTTACTTTTACCGAAGATATATTATTTTCGGTTGAAGCTAAAGGATGACCTTGCGTTAATAAATGAGATACCTTTATTTTAGCAGCAAGTGTGGCTCCGGTATTGGCTAATCCTTCTATTATAGTGCCGTACACTAAAAATAAAGAGGCGTCTCCGGCATAAGCTAGAACAGGGCTTTTTCCAAGTAATAGGTCTTTGTAAAAATGTTCGGGAATAACAAGAATACCGCTAATGCTAGCACTTAAAAGGGCATTTTGTGCCGCTTCAATTGAATGATCTCTTTGCACCACTTTAACTTGCGGTGTTGCATCCACCATCCTTTCAAGTTGATAACTAGTTTGGCTTTTATCTAAATTAACGATGCTAATGTTTTGCTCGGTTGGTACTTGGTTGGCATAGGGCAGTGGGTATAAAAATGAATAGAAAACTACGCCACCAAACATAGTGAGTACCACGGCGGAGTTATTCATTATGGCTTTACATTCAAGCACGATTAATAAAATAAGGCTCATGCGGCAATCTTATTACTGTTGTGGTGCTTTTTTATCAAAAAATAAGTGAGCCATAACGGCATTAAATAGCCAAGCATAGGCAGTAATTGTGTTAATGACACTATCCATGAAACACCGTAACTGACCTGGCTCACTTGCACTTCAATGTAATGACTAATAGGCAATAAATTTCGCCATACCTGCGCGGCAGTATTCATATCAGTAACGGGAAAAGTAATCCCCATGAAAGCAAAGCTGGGGGCGGTAAACGCACCTGCTAAACTGATGGCTCTGGCCGCATCAAGTGTTAGGTAATAAAACAGTGTGCCCATAATCATGCACGCTAAACACGTAACGAGTTGTGCAAAAAATAGGACCACAAAACTGCCATTCATTGGCCACTTAAACCCTTCGTAAAAGCACAGTAAAAAAAGTGCTCCTTGCAGTAGAAACAGCGGTATGTAAAAACTCAAGGTGATAAATATATTCTTTATAGATGTTTTTTTTGCCCACGAGGACGCGTTTTTATTTGAAATGTTAGCCGTGATAATTAATATTGTGCCGGCAACAATGAAAATTTGCCATATAGCGGGAATAATGGCCGAAACTAGAAATTGCGTATAATTAGTATTTTTATTAAATAACGGCGTAATTTGCGTTCGTATAGTAAGCGCTTCACCCACGGCACTTTGCGGTGTGGTGTTACCATCAGAAAGTGATTTAAGTACTTCTATTTGTGCATTAGCCGTGCCTACCGCGTTAAGAATAGCTGAATTGACTAGCTTGCCAACCAACACATATTGGCTATTATAAAAGACCGAAATTTGTGGCGGGTTGCCCCTATAAATATCTTTATCTAAGCGCGCAGGAATAACCACATATCCATAAATATTGCCTGTAATTAGTGCGTTTTTTGCTTGGTTTACATCTGCGTAGCTTTGCTTCACCGCTAGCGTCGCACTAGCATCCAATTGACGAATAAGTGTTCGTGATAATTGACTATGTGATAAATCGACAACCGCTATAGGCAAATTATGCGCACTGCCATTATAGAATATTGCCCAAATGGAAAGGGCTACTAAAATAGGTATCCATGTGAGGCAAGAGAATAGCCATTTGTCGCGGTAAAATACTTGCCATTGTGCTTTGAAATCCATCATTATCGCTCGCTTAAATTAAATTAGATTTCTACCACTACACTCATACCCATACGTAAATTATCAACTAACTCGACAGGCCTTGCTTCAACTTCAAAGGTGCGTAAATCAAACCCCTGTGCTGCATCGGTTGAGCGCCATGTGGCGAAATCACCCATTACGGCAACATGAGATACTTCAAAGGATATGCGTTTATCTAAAGCTGGGAGGTAAGCGGTAAAGCGCATACCTTTCTCAAAGTTTTTAAGTAAATCTTCGCGCACGTTTAATACGGCCCAAGCGTCTTTCGTATCAATTATTGTAACCACAGGAAAGCCTTGGGGCGCGAGTTCTCCGCTATTCAGTAATACCTGTGAAACTTCACCATTAAACCAACTGGTTATTTTGGTATCGGCTGCAGCAGCCCGCACTTCGGCCACCACACCCGCCGCCATAATTTCTTTTTGCTGGGCAGCAAACTTGGTTTCTTCACGCACGCCTTCTTGCGCTAACTCATACATTTGAAGTGCCGCATCTTGACTATATTTTGCTGCTTGATATTGAGTATATGCTTCGTCCCTTTTTTGTTCAGCAACAACACCATCATTATATAAGTTGTTTATGCGACGGTAGGTTTTTTGCATTAAGTCAGCAGCGGATTTTGCTGCCAACCATTGGTCTTTTACCGCCTGAATTTGTTGTGTTCTGACCCCTTTCTCAGCCTCTTTTGCCATGGCACCAGCGGCTTTTTGCCCGGCAATTGCTTGGTCTAGCTTAGCCTCAATTTCAGGGCTGAATAAGGTGAATATTAACTGTGATTTTTTAACTAAATCACCTTTTCGTACCAAAACTTGATCAATCCTACCCGCCACCTTTGAGGAAATGCTATATTGTTGAGCTTGAATTTGCCCTTGTAGGCGAAAAGGCTGTGGCTGATACGCTTGATAAAAACGAAAACATAGCCAACCTGCTAATAAGGTCACTAATAATAAAATAATACCCAGTTTTACCTTTTTCATAGTATGCCTTTAATTCTGTATGTCTGATTATAACGCAGTAGATTGATACTGCTGAAAAGTGTTCATTTCACCACTTAACGCTAGCAGTTTTGTTAATGAAATTAAATATTGAAACTGAGCAACAGATTGTTGCGTGTTAATACTTGATAAATACAGCTGTGCGTCTACAACATCGAGTGAATTAGACAATCCTTGATTAAATCCTTTTTTGCGTAAACGTAGGTTTTCGTTTGCTAACGCTAAACTTGAATCAAGCCCAATGACTTCTTCAATTGCCTGTTGTGCTTCAAGATAGGTTTTTTGAACCAGTACCGTCAAATCTTGCTTAGCTTGTGCTTTTAAGTACTCAACTTGATAAACAGCATTGTGCGCGGCCTCAACGTTGTTGGAGCGACCCGAATTATCAAATAATGCCACGCTTACGCCTATTCCTATAAACCAATCAGGTTTAAGATCACTGGTTAATGTGTCTTCTTCATAAATATTATAATCGCCATATAAAAACACATCCGGATAATATTTACTTTTCTGCGCTGCGATTAAACTACTGGCCTGCCTCTTTTTAGAATCAAGTATGTGTAAACCGGGATAGGTGTTAAGTGTTTTCTCAATAAAGCTGTTCATAGGCGGAATATTTCTATTTATAAAAAGCTTGTCTTTGGGCAAGACAAGCGCTTGCTGATTTAATATTTGAGTAAGGGCAGATGAGGCGATTTCTAAATCTTTTTGCGCTTTCTTGTAATCAATATTTGCTTTATCAAGAGAGGCCTCTGCTTGCAAACGTTCAATATGGGCTACTTGGCCTTGCTCTTCGAGTTTTATGGCAAATTGAAGATGTTGCTTAAGGCCTTTTTCAGCTGATTGCCGTGTTTTTAGTACATCTTGAGCTAATAAAACAGAAAAGTAATATTGACTAAGTTCTTCAAATTGAGAGTGAGTTTCCATAGCAAGTTGGCCTTGCGCTTCATCAAGCTGACCTTTTGCTGCATTTTGAGCGGCTGAAATTTTGCCGCCAGTGTAAATGGGCCAAACAACGCGAACAGATGAAGAATATACGTCTTTATTTTCAAAAGTTGATGTAAGTCCTGCAAGACTCTCTGAAATTTGACTACCAAGCAATGTTATATCATCGTTTAGGCGAGTGTAATTAGCACCTAGTGAGACCAAAGGTAAGTTAAGATCATTTTTACCTTCTTGTAAATGCTTATAGCGCTTTACATTGGCGTGCTGAGCAGCCAAAGAATTATTATTTTTTTGCAGTAGCATCCAAGCATCTGAAAATGAAAGGCGGCTTGCCTGTGTTTGAGCAGACTTAGCACTCGTAATATTTACGAAAAAAGGTGAAAAAAGCAATCCGAAAAGTAAGAGCGAAATCTTCAGTTTCATATACAGTATATTTCCCTAAATATGTATGCTCTTAAGTGTAGCATGTTATTATAAATTCACATTGTAGGAAAAAATATACGAATATATTCAGGTGGTTACCAATGCTAAAGTTGACTGAATTTAATTTCGTTTGATAAAGTTTGCACAGCATCATTATTTTGTTAGTAACGAACATCACTTCGACTGTTCGCGGCAACGACTGCAAAAGACAAAGCCGCAGTTTTGAGTCGCAGACGTGTATGCAATGTTGCATGGTTTTCAGATTATATAACGGGCCCTATTTTAGCGAGTAATACCTAATCTTTTATTAAGTTTACCCATAGCAACTACATTGCCTATTAGCACTATAAGTACACCAATAAACGCCATTGTCGACCATTTGTACCCCTCAAAAAAGGTTGAAATGATAAGAGCAACAACAGGGTACATTAAAACTACATATGCTGATTTGTCAGAGCCTATTTGTTTGAGTAAACGCATATAAGCGCCAAATGCAATGACTGAACCCACTACACTTAGGTATAACAAAGAAAGATAATAAGAAGGCGCGCTTGGAATACTAATTGTTGCTCCGCTTAAAAAGGCGATACTAGTGGTGATAGATACACCGTAAGCCATTGACCAAAAGTTCATTTGTAAGACCCGTACCTCACCTTTTAATATTTTTTCTGATACAACATTACCGCAAGCGGCAGAAAAAAATGAAGCTGTAGCAAACATTAATCCTACTACGATACCTTGCTGTAAACTAAATGCTTTAAATTCTGGCAAAAATATGAGCACAATGCCAAGCAGACCTATCGTTGCTCCTAGCACTACTTCAAGGCGCATAGGAATACCCATTACGAGTCGCCTAAGCACTACATTAAAATAAATCACGCTACTGCTTAACACCGCTAAAAGGGCGCTTATCATATGCTCTTGTGCTGCATATAAGAGAGAATAATCGAGTGTATATAGAAAAAACCCGGCGAGTAAAAACCATTTGTGCTGACGAGCTTCTATGATAAGAGTAATGCCCCTGTATAAACATATACAGGCAATAATTAATGCCGCTAAAGCGAATCTTAGTGCAACTGAAAGCATAAGGTGCATTTCACCTACTTGATAAGTAATAGCAATCCAAGTAGATCCCCATATTAGGGTACAAATTGTAAATAAAAAAGCGTTTGATGAAAACAAAGTAAGAGCTACCAAATGTGCGTTAACTTATGCGACATTAACAAACAAAACAGAAGCCAGCCGCTATGACTGACTTTGTAAACGTATAAATACTAGGCTAGTTAACAAAGGGCTATGTTAACTAGCCTTAAAAGTACTTATTAGCAAAAGATTGACAAAAACCTTAGTAAAAAGATATTTTTGCTTCAATACCAATAATGCGAGGTTCATTCACAATTCCCGTGAGGTTATTAAAATCAATTGCCCCTTTTACATTATTCTCATTGGTTATGTTACGACCAAATAAGGCAACACTATAGTTATTAGCAAAGTTTTCATACCCAATGCGTAAACCACCTTCAAACTGGCTGTCAACTTTAAACTCTTCAGCTTCATACAAAAACAGGTTAGTTTCACCTTGATATGCCCAATCTGTATAGGCAAAAAATTCGCCATCATTGCCTATAGGCATGCTGTAGCGAGCGGTAAAAGATAAAATACCCTCTGGCGCTTGCGGGAAGCTGTTGTTATCAATAGATACTCTATTACCGCTTACGCGTCTATCAATAACGGTACAATTACCAGCAAAAGAACCATTTGCGCCACATGGCAAAATTGATAAGTTTTCATCTTGGATTTTAGTATCGTTAAAGCTATAACCAAGGGTAAACATAAGATTATCAGTGGCTAAAAACTGCGTGTCTATTTCGTAACCGAATGCACGGCCAGTATCTGCATTAAGTAATGCTGTTGTGTTGCTTTCGCCACCAATAGCGGTTAGCTGCATATCGTCAATAGTGTAATAGAAAATAGCAGCATTAATACGGAACCTGCTGTCTACTAAATCGGATTTAACGCCAAATTCGTATGAGTTAATAGTTTCTGCTTCGGCCACAGTAGGTGCGCCTTCAAAAGCTACATCACGACCTTGGATACTTTGCGCACGGAAACCATTTGAATAACGAACATAAACGGAAGATTGCTCACTCATTTTATAGTTTACGTTAAACTCGTAGCTCCACTGGCCGTCTGAAACATTAATAGGCGCATAGGGATTGGTATCACAGGCTATGAAATCCACGAGTAGACAAAAGCCGCCTACGTTTTGTGCGCCCACATTGAGTGATTTGTCATCATCGGTATAGCGAATGCCACCGGTAATCGATAAATTGTCATTTAGCCGATACGACTGTTGGCCAAATACTGCCCAGGTAGTGTTTTCATGAAAAACGCTAGATGCGCCAAAAGTACCGTCGGTAGACGTTATATCAAACGATGAGTCGAAGTAAAACAAACCAACTTGCCAACTGCGGGCTTCGTTGGTGTTACTAGCAAATCTAAATTCTTGCGTCATCTGCTCAAGGTTATCTAGGTTATCGCGCGTTACTGCACCAAAAGGAATAAATCCAGGGTTTGAAGTTTCACCGCTACCGAAACCGCCGTCAATATCGCCGAGGCTAAAACCTTCAGCAGTTTGCAAAGAAGAGACTGACGTAAATAGAACATCTCCTAAGTCATAATCGATTTTTAAAGTTGTGCCTTGCCCACTATATTCTTGCGGGTTGTTGTCAAAACCTTCTCCCAAAAGATTAGCGTCGTAATTTACACGCGTGCGGTCATAGTTTTCGTTTAGCTCGTTTGAACCACGAGTAAACACGTTTGCTCTAAAAATAGAGGCCGTGCCGTTGAGGTCGCGGCCTTGCACTTGTAATAATATAGATAAATCATCATTGGGGGTATACAGTAACTGGCCGCGGTAGGCGAGCTCTTTAAAACCGCCTAAGTCATGCACACTAGTGGGCGATGCTATGTTATCTATATAGTCATCTCTTTTTTGCGATAAAACAGAAAGACGACCCGACAAATCTGAACTAAGTTGCCCACCAACTGCAGCTTCAAGATTGAAGGTTTGGTAACTGCCTATAGATGATTTGACATAAGCATCAAAATCGTCTGAGGGCTTAACTGATTCAAATTTGATAATGCCAGCGGTGGTATTACGGCCGAACAAGGTACCTTGGGGACCGCGAATAACTTCGACTTGTTGAATATCAAATAATGGGAAACTTTTTAGCGTTACGTTTTCCATTACTACGTCATCCATAATGATGGAGACAGGCTGCGATGCTGCTAAATCAAAATCGGTATTGCCCAGCCCACGTATATAAAAGCGCGGCGCAACTCGGCCATTTGATGATTCTGCATATAATCCAGGAATTCGTGTAGACAATGCTAAAATATCATCTCCACCTGAAAAAATGTTCTCAAAACTTTCGCCGCTAAGGGTGGCTATTGATAATGGTACGTCTTGTATTGATTCTGAACGTTTTTGTGCGGTAACCGTAATAGTCTCTAAACCACTTTTCACTTCGCTCTTAGCTTTTACCGCCTCTTGTGCTAAAGCACCGGTGCTTAAAACGCTAGCGATAGAAAGGGTAAGCAGTGATTGCTTAAAATATGTCATATTGTTGTTCCAAAAGGTGTGCGTATGTTTTGTTTACCCTATAGTAATTTATTCATATTAAAAGCAGCGCGTAAAGCGCAATAATATACTTATTATAGGAGCTTAAAAAGCATCAAATGTTGGGTGGTTGGCGCTTGCTTGGCATTTACATATATTGGTTACCGCTAATGGCAATGAAAGCAAGGGTTGCCTAAATGTAATTAAGTTTAACCCACATAAAATTCGTATACATAATAGCAGATGAGAACGTTAAATAACTAATGAAAAGTCAATTAGATGGTGTTTTGTAACTCTTGTCTTTGTACTCTTTTGGTGTAAGTGATGTCATTCTTTTAAACAAACGCGTAAATGAGCTGTTGTCTTCGTAACCTACTGCACTGGCCAAAGATTTTATGTTGGTTTCTCCTAATTCAAGTAAACGCTTTGCTTGTTCAATACGTACCGCCTGAATATAGGCTAATGGGCGCATGTGCACACTGGATTGAAAACGTCTATTCAATGTGCGCGGTATTATATTGAAATGCTTGCATAAACTCGACACGCTAATTGCGCTTGTGAAGTTGTCCTCTATATAATCTTGCACTTCTCGCACCAGGGTATCGGGATGACTTTTATATAAATTAACGTTTGCATATAAACTTTGATTTCGTCGCCGTGAATCAATCACCTGTGTTTTTGCTACTTGCCCAGCAATATCTCGTCCGCAATAGCGCTCAATTAACAAAAGGCCTAAGTCATAAAAAGCACTGCCTCCTGCGGCGCAAAATATATTGTCTTGTTGGGTGATTAGTTTCGACTCTGTTAGGTTAACTTGCGGAAAATCGTGTTTGAATTTGTCAGCATAACCCCAGTGAGTGGTGGCTTCTTTGTTATCTAACAGTCCAGCGCTGGCAACTAAAAAAGCGCCGCTGCAATTACTCGCAATATCTACGCCTTGTTTTGATAATCTAATAATATGTGGCAGCAAGCCTTTAGTATTGCCCAATACTTTGTCGATGGAGTCGCCAATAGTAGGGATCATTAATAAATCACAGTCTTTTACCTTAGCAAGGTCGCAGTGAGCTACAATAGTTAGTCTGTTACTGCAGGTAATATTTTGTTTATAAAGGCTGGCGATGCGCACAGTGAACCTAGGCTCGACTGGCTCGTTCACAAAACGTTGCCAGCTTACTCCGGTAAAGGAAAACAAATCAAGTGCACCGGTAAGTGCGCTTCCTAGCACACCATCAAAGCCAACAATAACGACCTGTAGTGGTTTAAAGTAGGGCATGCATAAGATTCCATTACTAGTGAAAATAATTAAGTATTCGTGAGCATTTTATATACCCATAATTAGGGCTAATAGTTGTCACATATGACTGTTATTATGTCATATATGACAATGTATGCGAAAGCTAAATTAGATTAACATAGTGTTAATAAAATGTTGCGAACACATTAGAAATGGCATAACTACTTTCTGCCGTTTTCAATACTGTCGCACAATGTCTATTCATTATTAAAAGAGATAAATTATGGCTGCCGATACCTTAATAAACGACTTTGAATTGCCGTTTCAACTATATGATGTGCTTAATACTGAATCGCTATGTGAGCATGAAAAATTTTCAGAGCACAGCCGAGAAACGTTCGATGCCGTTATCGATACCGCAAATAAGATGGCCACCAATTTATTTTTACCGCATAACCATATTGCTGATAAAAATGAGCCTACGTTTGACGGTAAAAAAGTAAGTATGATTGACGATGTTAAAATTGCATTTGATGCCTTTCGAGAGTCAGGCTTCATTGCGGGTCGTTATAGTTTTGAAGATGGCGGCATGCAGTTACCTGAAACGGTCATGACCGCAGTGTCGGGCTATTTTATGGCGGCAAACCCTTCTACTACGGCATATCCATTTCTAACTGCTGCGGCAATTAATGTCATATCTCATTTCGCTAATGACAGCATAAAAGATGCGTTTATGCCCAAAATGCTAAGCGGTGATTTTACCGGCACCATGGCCTTAACCGAGCCTCATGCGGGATCGTCTTTAGCCGATATACACACCACTGCAACATTACAGGATGATGGCAGTTACAGAGTAAAAGGCAGTAAAATTTATATTTCCGGCGGTGACCACGAGTTATCAGATAATATTGTGCACCTTGTATTAGCAAAAATTCCGGGTGGCCCGGCGGGTGTTAAAGGTATTTCACTATTTGTAGTACCAAAGTATAGACTTACCCACGACAACTGTGTCGGCCAACGCAACGATGTGCAACTGGCTGGTTTACTGCACAAGCTTGGTTATAGAGGAACTACCTCTACCGCGTTAACCTTCGGTGAGAATGACGATTGTCATGGTTATATAATAGGTGAACCGCATTTTGGTTTGCGCTACATGTTTATGATGATGAACGAAGCGCGAATAGGCGTAGGCTTTGGCGCCGCTATGATAGGCTATAGAGGTTATCAATATTCACTAGATTTTGCCAAAGACAGAACCCAAGGAAGAGTGGCTCCAAACAATAAGCCCGAAGATGCAGCGGCTCCCATTATTTTGCATGGCGATGTAAAGCGTATGCTATTAGCACAAAAAGCCTATACCGAGGGCGGAATGTCGCTTTGTATGTATGGTTCAAACCTTATAGATCGTATTAACACTTGTACTGACGGCACAGAAAAACAAGCCCTTAGTGAGCTCCTTGACTTATTAACACCCGTATTAAAAGCATGGCCTTCTGAATATGGTCCTAAAGCAAATGACTTAGGCATACAAGTGCTGGGCGGTTCGGGCTACACCAGAGAATACTATTCAGAGCAGTTTTGGCGTGACAACCGGTTAAACCCAATTCATGAAGGGACTAACGGCATTCAAGCCCTAGATTTAACCTTCAGAAAGCTGTGGCAAAATAAAAGCCACGGTCTTAGCGTTTTAAAGCGTGAAGTAGAAAAAGACTTAACCGCAATTACTACCCCACAAACCGCAGAAATGGCTAGAAAGCTTAGCCCATATATGGGCCACCTGCATGATGTGGTGGTGCACTTGAGCGAAGTTATGCAAACTGAAAAGGCAATTACATTAAGCGGCAATGCACAAGCAATGATGAACATTTTTGCCACTATTGTAGTTAGCTGGATATGGATTCGACAAGCAAGCGCAGCAGAAAAATTACTTGAGCAAAGCAGCGATACGCAAAAGCAAGATTATTACAAAGGTAAAATTCAGGCCGCCAAGTACTTTATTGCTTGGGAATTACCCACTATTTTACGTGACATTCAATTACTAAAAGACAACGACGACGTTTGCACAAGCGTCCAGCCTTCATGGTTTTAAGGAGAATATAACAATGATCAATAAACAATGGCGTTTAAAAGCACGTCCATTTGGCGAACCTTCATCAGATACATGGGACTACACTGAAACCGAATTACCCAGTATTGGTAAAGGCCAACTATTAATCAAAATAGAATATGTATCGCTCGACCCCGCTATGCGTGGATGGTTAAACGATTCAAAATCGTATATAGAGCCGGTACAAATTGGCGATGTGATGCGCGCTGGCACGGTAGGTATAGTGATACAAAGCCAGCATGAAAAATATGTGCCAGGCGATTACGTTTGTGGCCACAACGGTGTGCAAACATACGCTGTTAGCGATGGCACAGGCTTGTACAAAGTAGACCCATCTCTTGCTCCATTATCTTATTACCTAGGTGTGCTTGGCATGCCGGGCATGACGGGTTATTTTGGTCTGTTAAAAACCGGCCAACCAAAAGCAGGAGAAACTGTTGTGGTATCGGGTGCAGCAGGTGCGGTGGGTGGATTAGTAGGTCAAATTGCCAGAATTAAAGGCTGCCGCGTTGTTGGTATTGCTGGTGGTAAAGAAAAATGTCAGTTTTTGATAGACGAGCTAGGCTTTGATGCTGCAATTGACTACAAAAACGAAAATGTCAAAAAAGCCCTAAGAAAAACATGCCCTAAAGGCGTTGATGTATATTTTGATAATGTTGGTGGTGATATTCTTGATGATGTTCTTACCCAAATTAATATGCGGGCACGTATCGTGATTTGCGGTGCTATAAGCCAATACAATAATACAACACCCATAAAAGGTCCTTCTAACTATTTGTCATTGTTAGTAAATCGCGCTCGTATGGAAGGCATAGTTGTGTTTGATAATGTAAAAGAATATCCCACTGCCATGAAAGATATTGCCAGTTGGATTAAAACCGGCGAGATGAAGGTAAAGGACCATATTGTAGAAGGAATAGAAACATTCCCAGACACACTAATGATGCTGTTTAAAGGTGAAAACTTTGGCAAACTTGTTATGAAAGTAGCCAAGTGAGCTATGCAAAATGCAGCGAATGTAAAAGACCCACGCATACTGATTAGCGGTGGTGCCTCGGGCATTGGAGTTGCTAGTGTAAAAGTACTCGCCAGTAGAGGTGCTCACGTTATTAATAATGCGGATATTGATCATAAGCCAGCCCCAGTGCCAAATATGGCCTGCGTGTAAATACGGTATGCCACAGTTTTATAGACACGCCTATGGTTCAAAACACCCTAGCGAGACTAGGTGAACGTTCACAAAAAGTGATTGGTAAAGCTATTGTGTTAAAACGGCTAGGTAAAGTCGAAGAAATAGGCAATGCAATTGCGTGGCCTTTTTCAGATGAAAGTACCTTTATGAATGGTCATGCATTTACCCTAAATGGCGGCATGTTAGCCTAATAATTTGTATATACGGTGAAAGCCGTCTGAGAGGAAGTATGAAAGATTTATTTGATTTAACGGGAAAAATTGCATTAGTAACTGGTGCTAGTCGCGGAATTGGTGAATCAATTGCTAGACTACTGGCGTCCAGGGGGGCACATGTTATTGTATCTAGCCGCAAAATTGAAGCTTGCCAAGCCGTTGCCGACAGTATTGTTGCTAATGGCGGTAAAGCCAGCGCAGTAGCTTGTCATGTAGGTGAAATGGCACAAATAGAGGGCGCTTTTGCCCACATTAAAGCGCAGTTTGGACGCTTAGATATTTTAGTTAACAACGCCGCAGCCAATCCATATTTTGGCCATATACTCGATACTGATTTAGCCGCTTATAGCAAAACGGTTGATGTTAATATTCGGGGATACTTTTTTATGTCTATTGCCGCGGGTAATATGATGAAAGACCAAGGTGGCGGTGTTATCTTAAATACAGCATCGGTAAACGGTATTCGTCCTGGTGATATGCAGGGTATTTATTCTATTACTAAAGCCGCGGTGATTAGCATGACACAGTCATTTGCTAAAGAGTGTGGTCGATTGAATATTCGGGTAAATGCTTTATTACCCGGTTTAACCGATACTAAGTTTGCATCGGCCTTAACTACTAACGATAGTATTTTGAAAACAGCGCTTAAAGTTATTCCACTTGGCCGCGTGGCTAATCCAGATGAAATGGCGGGCACCGTTTTATATTTAGTGTCTGATGCGTCTAGCTACACAACAGGCGCTAGCGTAATTGTAGACGGCGGTATGTTAACTTAATAACATCAGGACAATAAAAAACCAGCTTATTTGTCTAAACAAAGGCTGGTTTTTTATATCTTCATTAAGGCCTAAAGTGTTTGGGCAATCGCTTTTGCCAATGCTTCTACATTGTTATGATTAATTCCTGCTATGTTTACGCGGCTTGAATCTACAAAATAGACGCTATGCTCATCTCGCAGAAGCTGAACTTGCTGCGGTGGTATGCATAAGAATGAGAACATTCCTTTTTGGCTATTAATAAAACTGAAGTCTTTGTCAATATCTTGTTGATGCAGGTTAGTGACCAACAGTTGCCGCAGTTGTGCCATTCTGACTCGCATAGCGTTTACCTCAGTTGTCCACATTGTATACAACTTTTGATCTTGTAAAATGATATCAACCAACGCACCACCATAAGATGGAGGCATAGAATAAATACCGCGAGCAACCGACTGAATTTGCGACTGTGCAATATCTTTGGTTTTTTCATCTTTACAAATAATCGCGGCTAAACCAACACGTTCGCGGTACAAACCAAAGTTTTTTGAGCAAGAAGCGGCAATAATAACTTCATCCACGTTGTCTGCCATTAATCTTAGCCCGTAAGCGTCTTGTTCAATACCATCGCCAAACCCTTGGTAAGCAATATCGATAAAGGGAAGAAAGCCTACTTTTCCAGCCAAGGCCGCTACCTCTAGCCATTGTTCTTGTGTTAGGTCGGCGCCGGTGGGGTTATGGCAGCATCCGTGCAGCAACACCACGTCTTTAGCGCTAACTTTAGATAAACAATCCATCATTTCATCAAACTTTATGCTGGCAGTATCTTTATCAAAATAAGGATAGCTTTTAAGTGTGAGCCCAGCATCACCAAGCAACGGTATATGGTTTGCCCACGTTGGGTCACTTACCCATACGGTGGTGTTTTCATCTATACGCATTAACAGTTCAGCTAAAATTCGCAATGCACCGCAGCCACCGGGTGCTTGCACAGCCGCAACTCTTTGCTTGCTTAAAATGGCAGAGTTTTCGCCCAATAACAAATTAAGCATGCCATCAATATAGCCCTGATTTCCTTGCGGTGTGATGTACACTTTTGAGGTCTCGCTGGCTAACAGCAATTGCTGTGCTGCTGCTACCGAATCTAAAATAGGGGTGTTACCTTGCTCATCTTTATATACGCCAACGCCTAAATCTATTTTGTGAGGGTTTGGATCTTTTTTAAAGGCAGCTGACAGCCCAAGAATAGGGTCTGGCGAAAGAGCAGTTAGAGTTTCAAACACAAAGAAAAATCCTTAAATTGACGATAACAAATCAGTAGTGCTTATTATGCCAATATTTACTCAAATTTCGAGTAAAAAATCGGTATTCCATAAATAAATTACTTATTGTTGTTTGTTATGGCTTTATTGCAAATTTATGCACGGCTGTGTCGGTGCATTCACCCGCTACTGAAAAGGTTCTTTCTTCCCAATAAACCTGTTGTTTTTTGTCGATTAATAATACGGTGCTAGAGCGAGTGCCATAGTCGGGGCTTTTTATGAAAATTGAAGAGAGCATTTTTTCCCATTCAATTGGAATACCGGTATCAGGCAGATCTTCGTCTTTAGCTGGTGAACTGTTGCCAAGCAGCTCGAATAAATGTTCCAAGCTTACCTTTCCCGCATGTTGACAATAATGTGCAAGGGCACTTTTACCCACATCTAATTTAGGCCAAGGGCTATCTAAGTTAGCATTTGATAAACCATATACGCCTTCTTCAAGTTCAAATGAGGTATTTTCGAAGCTATTGTATACTTGTAATTGCGTAATATTACCAAATAGTAAATTATACCCGTTGTAATTTAAATGCGAACTTTTGAGTTTATTTAAATAATCATTTTTGTTAGTTGATGGCAGTAAAAAGTTAGTCACTAACTCGCCTCGACTAAGCGCTTTTTCTCGTTCTTTGCCCGGCGCTCGAATGTTCGTAAGGGCCGCTAAGTCACCGTTTTTGTTAACGCCCATCCAAGTACCACCGGCAAGTAAATCTTTACCTGCAAGAATATTGTTTTGTTTGGGCCAAAAATGTGAGGTTTGCGTTGGGCGCAGGTGAAATTCATCCCGGTTTGCGGCGATGATCAGGGGATATAGAGGATGTTGTTTTACAGCAATAAATAAAATACACATATTGGGCTAGTTAAAATTACCTTTACAGCTTATGCATCGAGTTGGATGAGAACAAATTGGGTCTATACCATAGTGATTTGTTATCGTAACATCAAATAAATAATCCACATTTGTATGCTAATATTGCTCAAAGGTTGCTACAGCCACATTAAATAATCCATACAACATGGCTAAGAGCAAAGGACTCCACACGTGAAAAAAATTCAACAAGCCACTCAATTGGTGCATGCCGATCGTAAATTAAATACACCTCAGTACGGCGCTGTGCACGAAGCAACAAATAATTCAGTGTTATTTGATTTTGAAGATGTAGCCGATTTAGAAGCTGTTTTTCAAGGTAAAAAAACCGGTCATGTTTACTCAAGAAGCTCGTCAAGCTCTGCGGTTTCGCTGCAAAATATATTGAGTGACCTTGACGGTGGTATAGCAGCAACCGTTTTTGCAACGGGTATGGCTGCAATTAGTGCTACGTTTTTTTCACTACTGCGGGCAGGTGATCACATTATTGTAAGCCATTATTTATTTGGAAACACTCGTAGTTTTTTTGACCATCTGCAGCTTTTTTCAATAAACGTAGAGTACGTTGATACTAGCGATGCTCGCAATGTGGCCAATGCAATTAAGGCCAATACCAAAATAGTCTTTTGTGAGACCATTGCCAATCCGGGCACACAAATAGCCGACCTGTATGATATAGGCAATTATTGTGAAAAGCATAATATTGTGTTTGTGGTCGACAATACAATGTCACCTTGTGTGATGTTTGATGGGAATTCAGTAAAGGCTAGCTTACTTACCACGTCGCTAACGAAGTATGTAGCGGGTCACGGAAACGTATTGGGTGGGGCGGTTGTTGATTTAGGTAATTTTGATTGGCAAACTTACTCTAATATAGATGATTTTTACAAAAATGCAGAGCCGGCTATGTGGGGAAGTATTCAAATTCGAAAAAAAGGCCTGCGTGATATTGGCGCCACACTTGCACCGCAGTCTGCACATTTAGTCTCAGTTGGGCTTGAAACATTGTCTATGCGGATGCAAAAAACCAGTGAAAATGCACTGGCGATTGCTAACTTTTTATCACAAAACAATTATATAACAAAGGTTAATTACCCAGGCCTACCCAACCATCCGCAACATAGCCTAGCCAAATCCCTGTTCGCCGATAAATCTGGATTTGGCGGTATTCTCAGTTTTGAGATAAGCGCAAACATAGAAATGCGTTCATTTTTAAATAAATTTGAGTTGATTCTAATTGCAACGCATTTAGGCGATACCCGCACACTTGCGTTGCCGGTTGCTACCACCATTTTTTATGAAAATGGTCCTGTAAAAAGGGCCCAGATGGGAATTTCAGACACCCTTATTCGTTTGTCGGTTGGCATAGAAGATGCGCATGATATTATTGAAGATATTAACAATGCCTTACCTAAGGTATAAAAATAATGG
>JBLIGC010000035.1:0-18982 GCA_047636735.1 Glaciecola sp.
ACGTGCAGTACAATTTCACCAAGGTCAACTAATACCCATTCACCTTCAGCTTTGCCTTCAACGCTCAGCGGAGCGCGCTGTGCTTGTTTGCATTCTACAATGACATTTTCAGCAATAGCTGACACATGACGCTTTGAAGTGCCTGAACAAATAACTAAGGTGTCGGTAACCGTTGATTTTCCAGTCACGTCAATTACGGTGACATTTCTTGCTTTCATGTCATCTACTTTATCAATGACAAAGTCTTTAAATTCTCGTTGATTCAATACGTTTCCTACTTATTTAATATATAGTCGGTGCTTGTTAATGTAACTACTAATAGATTCTGGCACCGAGTTGCTAATGTTTTTACCTGTTTTAATCTGTCGCCTAACATCAGAAGACGACAGTGGTAACATTTTGTTTTTAATGAACCATAGTTTACCCATGGCAGAGTTGTCTATTATATCCTTAAAAGCATGCTGATTAATACATTCCGATTCATTTTCAGCCTGTGCTAGTTTTGACAAAAGGAATAGTCGGGTTTGTTCTTCCATTTCTGGCCCTACTATTATGTCAAACTGTCGCTTTGATGTATAAAGATTATACAATTTTGATGCCATTTTATTAGATACAGTCAAAGAAGTAGAAATTTCGCTGTCGATAGGCGTTAACGATGTTCTTTGCATAACAATAATATGACAATAATCAAATAATTGTTTCCAGCGTTCCCATAAATGCAGTGTTAAAAGCGAATCTAAGCCAATAATGAAAATGATGGGCTGCCGGGGGCTCTGTTGTTTAATATGTATTAAGGTATCAATTGTATAGCTAATACTTTTGCGTGAAAACTCGGTTAAATCAACACTCAATCGACTGTCTAATTGACACAATAAACGCGTCATAGCAATACGATGTTTAGCTTTAGTAACGTTTTTTTTAAAAACCGATACATTTGTTGGTAGTAACGATATTGCTGACAAACCGGTTATGTCTGCGATTTCTTTTAGTGGCATGAGGTGACCAAAATGAGGAGGGTCAAATGTGCCACCAAAAAGTGTATTTACTACAACGCTGTCGGGGTCTTTATCCATTAATTAGGCTAAACTCAGGCATTTGCGTGGGCATAAATAGCAAAGCAAGATGACTTAGTATTACATAGGGCTTAGCAACGTATGTAGACTTAAACATAATGTCGGCTTGGCTTAATTGAGCATTAATTGCATGCATGTGCAAAAGCGACAGGCGCGCTACGGCAGATTGATAAAGCGCTTGCTTACTCGCCCAAATTCTTAGGGATTTGTAATCGACATGGCCGCTCATTGCTTGCATATCAAGTAGCTTTGTTATAGTTTGCGCTTCATTGACAATACTCCATAAAATAACCACAGGTTCAATACCCTCATCCTCTAGACGAATTAGCATTTTAACGGCTTTTTGCATATCTCCACGCAGTATTTCATCGGTAAATTGAAAGGTAGAGTAACGAGATTGTTGCACCATTGCTTTGGCGATGTCCTCGCTTTCAACAACATACTGTGATGGAAATTGAAGACCTAACTTTTCTAGTTCTTGACGTCCAGCCATAAGATTACCTTCACACAAGTCGGCAATCATGCTTAGCGCTTGTTGTGAAATACGCAAGTTCAAAGTGTTTGCGCGTGCCGACAACCATCTTTGTAATTGATTATGAGGTAAGTCATAAACATGGGTAAACCAACCTTTGTTTGCAAGCGTACTAAACCATTTTGTTTTTTGAACATCTTTACCTGCTTTTGGGCCTTGTATTAGTAGCAATACATCGGGACAGGCCATGTTGGCTATCTCAAGGAATTGCTTAGCACCCGCGGCGCCGGGTTTAGCCGACGTCATTGTTAATTCAATATATTGTTTGTCTGCAAATAAAGACATACTTTGCATAGCATCAATTAAATGTGCCCATTCAAAATCGCTGTCTAAGGTAAAACTTTGACGTTCATCAAAGCCTGAAAGCTTCGCTTTTGTGCGCACAGCATCTATGATATCTAACTTCTGCTGAGGTTCGTCACCGAACACTAATATGAATGGGGGAAGAGCCGTGCTTGAGAGATTGCGTTCAAAATCATGTGTTTGTATTTGCACTTAATTTTCTCTTTTGCTCGTTAATGGCACTATCTTCTCTTGCTTTTGTTTGTTGACTTGATTGCTAGTATCTATTATTGAGCCATTATACTGACTCGACAATAGCCTAATTAGACGGTCAGCCGACTCTGCGCGTAATTCATTTAATACTAAATTGAGTTCACGCGATTTAGCCAGTATTTGATCAGGGTCGTCTTGATATTCACGTGACACAGTCAAAACATTGTTAATTGGCACCTTATTGGGGAAAATTACTGCATACCTGACCGTGTATACAAGGTCATATTCTGCCACTTGTCCCGAACTAAATACCGACAACAACCTGCGTTCAAATTGCTCTGGCTGCAGCTGCAATATAACTGTTTGATTTATCATCGCTATGTCAACATTGGCTGTGGGGTTTATTAAGCCTTTTAATTGATAAACAGATAATCGTTTCTGCAACGCTCTAGACAGTGGTGAATATTGCAAAGGTGCTGTAATAACCACTTGCGTCAAGCTTTCTGGCAAAGCCTGAGAGCCACGTAACGTAAATCCGCAGCTAGCGATAACGGTAATACAACCGCTAATAGCGATTAATTTCATCCACCTGTTTAGTCGTTTATTCAACGTTAGTACCTTAATTTGCGACTATATTAACTAATTTACCGGGCACTACAATGACTTTTCTAATTTGCTTGCCTTGGGTAAACGAAGTAACATTTTCATGTTCCAGCGCGAGGGCTTCAAGAGCTACCTTGTTTAGGTTGGCTGGAATAGTGAGCTTGGCTCTTAGTTTACCATTTACCTGCACAATAATGAGCTTTTCGTCTTCTACTAACGCATTTTCATCACACACTGGCCATGCTGCTGTTTGTAGCTCGCCTTTGCATTGCATTGTTTTGTACAAGGCTTCGCAAATATGCGGAGTAACTGGGTTTAGCATTTTAATCATCGCGACTATAGCTTCATGCATAATTGCATGGTCTGTTGTGTTATTCACGGCAAACTTTTGCATGTAGTTAAGTAATTCCATTAGTCTAGCAATGGCGGTGTTGAAAGTTTGGCGACGTAGAATATCATCGCTTACTTTTTGAATGGCACTGTGCAATTCAAAGCGAAGTGCTTTTTGCGTTTTCGACAAATTTTGCGGGTCATACTCAATTTTACTTTGAGACGCTAATTTACTTTCTATGTGATCGGTGGCTAAACGGAAGAAGCGGCGAAGAAAGCGGTTGGCACCGTCAACAGCCGACTCGGTCCACTCAAGATCTTGTTCAGGCGGTGCTGCAAACATGGTGTACAAACGAATAGTATCGGCGCCATACAAATCTATGACCTTTTGCGGATCTATGCCGTTGTTTTTTGATTTTGACATTTTTATTACGCCAGCATGCTCAACGGTTTTATTGTTTGAGCTTATAAAGGCATTAGTAATTTTACCCTTTTCATCTTTTTCAATAGTAAGGTCATCAGGCGCATGCCAAGTGACTCTGCCATTTGCATCTTTGGTAAAAAACGCATTGGCTAATACCATACCCTGACACAACAGCCTTTTAAAAGGCTCATCGCTATTTACTAAGCCTTCATCGCGCAGTAATTTATGGAAAAATCGCGAATATAACAAATGTAAAATAGCATGTTCAATGCCGCCAATGTATTGATCGGCGGGTAACCAATAATTCGCTTCTTGTGGGTTGAGCATGGCGTCGCTTGGCGCTGATGTATAGCGCGCATAATACCAAGACGACTCCATGAAAGTATCGAATGTGTCAGTTTCACGTGTCATGGGTATGCCATTGTGAGTAGTTTTTGCCCATTCTACATTAGACTTTATAGGCGACGTTACACCGTCCATAACTACATCTGTAGGCAGTATAACGGGTAAATCTTTTTCATCTACCGCATGCGAATTACCATCGGCATCGGTGACTATGGGAATGGGAGCGCCCCAATAACGCTGGCGTGATACACCCCAATCGCGTAGTCGGTATTTGACTGTTTTTTCACCGCGTCCCAATGTTGCTAATTTGTTTGCAATGGCACTAAAGCCATCTTCAAAACTTAAAGCGCTGTATTCACCGGAGTTAATTAATGTGTTTTTTTCTAAATAAGCAGCTTGGGTAATGTTAGCGCTTGTATGTTCTTGTTTAAACGCAACAACCTGCACTATAGGCAAATTATATTTGGTCGCAAACTCCCAATCTCGCTGATCGTGCGCCGGCACCGACATGACTGCTCCCGAACCGTAGCCCATAAGAACAAAGTTGGCAATCCAAATAGGGAGCTTTTCGCCGGTTAAGGGATGCACAGCATAAAGACCGGTTGCCATGCCTTTTTTCTCCATGGTTGCTAACTCAGCTTCCGTGGTTTTAGTGTTTTTACAGTCTTGTAAAAACTCCGCCATCGCTATATTTGATTGACTAATTTCTTGCGCAATAGGATGACCTGCAGCAATGGCCAAGTAGGTTGCACCATATAATGTGTCAGGCCGGGTGGTGTAAACTTGAATTTGATCAAGTCCTGCACTGGGGCTAACTAAATCAAAGGTGACGTCAACGCCTTCCGAGCGACCAATCCAGTTTCGCTGTGCGGTTTTTACCTGAGTTGGCCATTCGTCTAACTTGTCTAGGTCGTCTAGTAATTCGTCGGCATAATCGGTGATTTTAATAAACCACTGCGGAATCTCTTTTTGCTCAACGACCGCGCCCGAACGCCAACCTTTGCCATCAATGACTTGCTCATTAGCAAGTACTGTTTGGTCAACCGGGTCCCAGTTAACGGTAGCGTTCTTTTTATAGACAAGGCCTTTATTAAATAAACGGGTAAAAAACCATTGTTCCCATTTATAGTATTCGGGTTTGCAGGTGGTTACTTCGCGGCGCCAATCGTAACCAAAACCTAGCGCTTGAAGCTGATTTTTCATATAGTCAATATTGCCAAGCGTCCATTTTGCAGGTGCGCTGTTATTATTTAACGCGGCATTTTCAGCTGGCAGCCCAAAAGCGTCCCAGCCCATGGGCTGTAAAACATTTTTGCCTTGCATGCGTTGAAAGCGGCTAACGACGTCGCCAATGGTGTAGTTTCTAACATGCCCCATGTGCAAACGGCCGCTTGGGTAGGGAAACATACACAGGCAATAAAACTTTTCCTGGTCATGGTTAACATCAACCTCAAATACTTTTTTTGCCAGCCAATGCTGTTGCGCATCCGCTTCTATAGCCTTGGGATTGTATTGCTGTTGTGATGAAGGTGAATTATCTTCAGTATTTGACATTGAACCAGAATTCTCATGTGTTTATTTATAAATAATACAGCCTATTAGAATAGCCTGTAATACTAGCTTGGGACAAGAAAATACTAAATTAAAGTGACTAAATTTTTATATTTTTACACAATACCCAACAGTTTGATTTTTGCATATGTGCCAAACGCAAAAATCCTGTACACTATTGGCTCATGAATAAACCATGAAAAACAAAATATGATTATGAAAACCCCTAGGATAGTGAATATAAAGTGACAGTCTTAACTCCTGCCGAAATAAATACTACAGCGCTCAAAAAACTTGCTCTTTTACCCAGCCAACTAGATGTTGACGTGTCTTCGTCTATGATAGTGCTCGCGGTGGAAGCTAATATAAAAAGCCATTCACTGATTGGGCAAGAAAGAGCTAAAAATGCACTGTCGTTTGGACTAGGTGTAGATGCTCAAGGCTATAATTTATATGTTATGGGCGAGCAAGCCACCGGTCGCTATACGTTGGTGAGCGAATATATAAAAGCCCAGCAAACACAAAAGTATCCGCTGTTAGATTGGTGCTATTTAAATAATCTTGAGGCTGAGCGAGAGCCAATGGCGTTATCACTGCCGGCAGGTGAAAGTAAACAATTAGTGGATGATATAGAAACACTAATAGATGAAATATTAGCGACCTTTCCAGCGGCGTTTGAAAATCCAGGGTTTCAAAGAAAACACGGCGCAATTACACGCCATTTTGATCAAAAATATGACAGCGCTATTGATCAAGTTGAAAAGTTAGCGTTAACCCGCAGTGTAGCCTTAATTGAAGAAGGTAATAATATTAGTTTTTCCCCTATTATTGACGGTAAACCTTTAAATGACGGTGAATTTACCAGCAAAACCGATATTGATCGCCAACATTACTACGATGTTATAGACCAGTTAGAAGTGCACTTAAGTGAGGCTTTACTTGAACTTCCCTCTTGGCAACGTGAAAGTGCTGAACAAAAGAAAGCCCTCAAACAAGAAACGGTTGAGCATGGCATTCGTCCGCTGCTGAAAAATTTAGAGCGGAAATATGCGGGCAATATCGCTATCCTTAAATACTTTAGACAATTAAAGCGCCATTTAATTGATATGGTTATTGAAGTATTATCCATTGAAAGTAAAGACGATAATAGTGATGAATATGACAAACGCGCGTTGTTCATCGACACCTATTTACCAAATGTGCTGGTGGCCAATAATCCCAACGGCAAGTCGCCTTTAATATACGAGCCTAATCCAAACTACCAAAACTTGTTTGGAAAAATAGAATATACAAGTGTGCAGGGCAGCGTGTATACCAACTACAGAATGATTACTCCAGGCGCTTTACACCGAGCTAATTCTGGTTATTTGGTATTAGATGCTGACAAAGTACTTGATCACCCGCATGTTTGGGAAGCGCTTAAACTTGCCCTTAAGTTTGAACAAATACGTTTAGAATTACCTCAGCAAGATGTTGGTATGGTAAATAATATTACCCAAAGCCCACAGGCCATTCCACTTCAAATTAAACTCGTATTACTGGGTTCTAGAGATTTGTATTATACCCTGCAAGATTATGATCCAGAGTTTTCAGAGTTGGTGAGAGTATTGGTCGATTTCGATCACGAAATAGATTTAAACCAAGGTAATGTAAACCATTTTGTAGCCCGTATTAAGCAGCAAGTCACGCATATTGGATTGCAAGGTATTACGAATGACGCAATAGCTGAATTTGTTCGATACAGCCTGCGCCAAGCTGAACATCAAAGTAAGCTAAGTGCTAAGTTTGCCGACGTAATTGAGCTGTTAAATGAAGCGCATTATTTTTGCAAACAAGTTAACGACAAAGTTCTTACAAAAGCGCATATAGAAGCTGCATTAAGCGCTAAAAAACACCGTTCAGGTCGTGTAAGTGACACCTTTTTGCTTGATATTGAAGAAGGTCACGTGTTAATTAGTACAGCAGGCAAAGCCGTAGGCACGGTTAATGGACTTACCGTACTTGAAGTTGGAGACACCGCCTTTGGCACTCCCGCACGAGTCACCGCGACAGTATATGCTGGTTCAAATGGTGTGGTAGATATTGAAAGAGAAGTAGAACTTGGGCAGTCTATTCATTCTAAGGGTGTTTTGCTGTTAACTGGCTATTTAGGAAATAAATATGCGAAGTCATTCCCACTAACACTAAGTGCTAATATTGCGCTTGAACAATCATATGGTTATATAGACGGAGACAGTGCATCTTTGGCTGAGTTGATTGCACTTATTTCTTCGTTAACCGACATTCCTTTGCAGCAAGGTATTGCTATAACAGGCTCAATTAACCAGCTAGGCGAAGTACAAGCGGTGGGTGGTATAAATGAGAAAATTGAAGGCTATTTCACCTTGTGTTCAAATCGTGGATTAACCGGAGAGCAGGGTGTTGTTATACCCAAATCAAATCATGTGAACTTAATGCTCAGCGATGCTGTTAAAAAAGCAGTGGCTGATGGTTTATTTGCAGTGTATGCGGTAAGCGATGTTGACGAAGCCATTTGCGTAACAATGGGCCACGCGGCGGGCGACCTGAGTTCCCGCGGAACATACCCTAAAAATACAGTACATCATGTTGCTATTTCACGCTTATTTGCTATTTCAAACGTGGTAAACGGCGGCCACGAAGAATAGGCTCATTTGGGCGGCATTCTTAAGCCGCCGTCTAACCTAATGGTTTCGCCATTAATGTAGCCATTGTCGGCAATATGAATAACCAATTTTGCAAACTCTTGTGGAAGGCCTAAACGTTTTGGATGCTGGACATTGCTAGCTAACGCGGTTTGCACACTTTCAGGCATAGCAAGTAACATTGGCGTACCCATAACCCCCGGAGCAATGGTGTTAACACGAATACCTAAAGGCGCTAAATCTCTTGCCATAGGTAAGCTCAAACCAATCAAGCCGGCTTTACTTGCGGCATAAGCGCATTGTCCAACTTGACCTTCATAGCCTGCCACAGATGCAGTGTTAATAATAAGCCCGCGTCCACCATCGTTGTTTAATGGGTCATTTTTAGCCATGTCGGCGGCTACCAGACGCGCAACATTAAAAGATCCTACTAGGTTAATATTAATAACCTTTGCAAAATCTTCTAATGGCATTGGTTCGCCGTCTCTGTTTAAAGTGCGTTTTGCTGGTGCTATGCCTGCGCAGTTTACCAGCAGACTAATAGATTTATGGCGATATTTTGCCAGTGCGCTTTTAACACTATTACTTGATGTAACATCAACACATTCGAAAAAGCAAGCATCTTGACTTAACGTGCTGGCAATACTTTGCCCACTTTCTTCATTGAGATCAAAAATGCAGACCAGCCAGCCAGCGTCAATAAGTGCTTTTGCAGTAGCGTGCCCTAAACCAGAGCAGCCGCCTGTAACTATAGCAAATGAAGGTGAAGCGGTCATAAATATCCTCTTTAGATACAGGTGAGGCTAACTATTTTCTAGGTAGTTTTATTACAGGGTCTTTGCTGGGTTTATAAATAACCAACACATGGCCAATGGTTTGTACTTTATAAGATTTAGTTTCTCCCACAATGGCGTCCATAATAAGTGTTTTCTCGTCGCGATCATCAGACGGAACTTTCACCTTTATTAATTCATGGTGGTTTAGCGCAAAGTCTATTTCTGCTATAACGCCTTCGGTTAAGCCATTACCGCCTAGTTGAACCACAGGCTTAAGCGGATGTGCTAAGCCTTTCAAAAATTGTTTTTGTTTATTAGTGAGAATCATTTTTTAAGAATTTGCCTATATTAGAACATACGTTGCACTTGATTTTCATTATTCTACCTATACTTATACTTTAATGCGACTAGTGAAACGAATTCATCACTAAAAAAGAATCATTGTAAGCACAGCAATTACTAGCGAGTGGAACATTTCATTAATTAGTCCGTCTAATAATTACCGTTACCTCAATTGGGGTTAGACCAAGTTAAAACTCGGTGATTTGTAAACTTGGTCTTAGTATTGCTTAGCATGTTGTTATACTTGTGTACTTAACGGTATAAAAATTTACACAAAAAGTAGTGTAAATAAAGTTTTTAGATACCGTACTGAACAAAGTTGGTTTAACTGACGTAGATACTCAAGCTTGGTTTATGAGTGCGAACAGTAAAGTGTGCTATTACCAAATAGTATTGCAGGCCGGCAATTAATAGCAACTTAATAGGTCCCATAGTAAAATGTGGGCAAGCGATCGTATAGTCGTAGCGGCAAAATTGCAGGTGAAGATGTATCTGAGAACACCTCGGTTATAATCTATCGTATTTAATATAGGTTTACGTCTGTAAAGATAACAAAGTAAAATTGCTTCTAAAATATGTTTCAGAAGTGGTCTACTTAGTAGCAAGAGACTATAAAGTATAGTAGTCTTTATAATGTTGTGAGCATAAGCTTACAAACTAATTTTTACTTTTATTTTAGAGGGTCATTGCGTTGAGCGACATGGCAAAAAATCTCATATTATGGTTAGTCATTGCAGTTGTGTTAATGATGGTGTTTCAAGGCTTCAATAGTCAAACAGCACCACAGCCACAAAAAGACTATATTTCTTTTTTGAAAGATGTTGAAGACGGCAACGTCGTCGAAGTGCTGGTTGATGGTAAAAAAATCACGGGCACGCTTCGTAACAACGATAACTTTACTACGTACATGCCAATCTATGATGAAAAATTATTAGATCAATTGTTGAATAAAGATATTCGTGCTTTTGGCAAAGAACCAGAAGAACCCTCGCTACTGGGGCGGATTTTCATTAATTGGTTCCCAATGTTGCTACTTATTGGGGTGTGGATATTCTTCATGCGTCAAATGCAAGGTGGTGGAGGTCGTGGTGCAATGTCATTTGGCAAGAGTAAAGCCAGATTACTGGGCGAAGATCAAATAAAAACAACCTTTGCCGACGTGGCTGGGTGCGATGAAGCAAAAGAAGAAGTATCGGAATTAGTCGATTTTTTGCGTGACCCTACGAAGTTCCAAAAGTTAGGCGGTAAAATTCCTAAAGGTGTTCTTATGATAGGGCCTCCTGGAACCGGTAAAACGCTTCTTGCCAAGGCAATTGCAGGTGAGGCGAAGGTGCCATTCTTTACAATTTCGGGCTCCGACTTTGTAGAAATGTTTGTAGGCGTTGGCGCCTCTCGCGTTCGAGACATGTTTGAACAAGCAAAAAAATCGTCACCGTGTATTATTTTTATCGACGAAATTGATGCGGTTGGTCGTAAGCGTGGAGCAGGCATGGGCGGCGGTAACGACGAACGCGAACAAACCCTTAACCAAATGCTGGTTGAGATGGACGGGTTTGAAGGGCATGAAGGAATTATTGTAATTGCGGCAACTAACCGCCCAGACGTGTTAGACCCAGCCTTGCTTCGCCCAGGTCGATTTGACCGCCAAGTAACCGTTGGTTTACCTGATATTCGCGGACGTGAACAAATACTTAAAGTCCACATGCGCAAGGTTCCATTGTCAGACAACGTAGAGCCGTCGGTAATTGCACGCGGTACACCAGGTTTTTCAGGTGCTGATTTAGCGAACTTGGTCAATGAAGCAGCTTTGTTTGCCGCTAGAACTAACAAACGTGTTGTGTCACAAGAAGAGTTCGACAAGGCAAAAGATAAAATTATGATGGGCTCAGAGCGCAAGAGCATGGTCATGACCGAAGAAGAGAAAACTATGACCGCTTATCATGAAGCAGGTCACGCTATAGTGGGTAGGGTTGTTCCTGAGCATGATCCCGTATACAAGGTATCAATTATTCCTCGTGGTCGCGCACTTGGCGTAACAATGTACTTGCCAGAGCAAGACAGAGTTAGCTACACCAAACGCCATTTAGAATGTATGATTTCTAGCCTATATGGTGGTCGTTTAGCGGAAGAAATAATTTATGGCGAAGACATGGTTACCACCGGAGCTTCAAACGATATTGAACGTGCTACTGACATTGCCAAAAAAATGGTTACCCAGTGGGGCTTGTCATCTAAGCTAGGCGCACAGTTGTTTGCAGACGACGAAAACGAAATGTTTATGGCAGGAAAATCGAACAACATGTCTGATGAGACTGCCCGCACAATCGATTCTGAAATAAAAGACGTGATAGACAGAAACTATCAACGTGCAGAGAAAATATTGCGCGACAACATTGATGTTTTACATACTATGAAAGACGCTCTCATGAAATATGAAACAATAGACGCTAAGCAAATAGACGACTTAATGGCACGACGCGAAGTACGCCAACCGGCTGATTGGGACAACAATGACAAGTCTGACTCTAATACACCAACTGGCGGTTCGTCAATTGACGTAGGCAAGGATGATAAGCCCGCAACCGATGGTGAGACCAGCAGCGCAAGCTAACACTATTGCTTGTAGAGTATAAAAAACACCGGCTTTTGCCGGTGTTTTTTGTTTAACTATCAGGTATAATCTTCACCCTTTTGAAAGCTCGCATAGGAAATTTCTATGATGGTGTTTAAAGATCGTGAAATCATCTTTAACAGCCCCAAAATAATGGGGATCCTCAACGTAACGCCTGATTCCTTCTCTGATGGTGGGAAATTTACAACGCTAGACAAAGCTCTTAAGCAAGCTACTGCGATGGTAAAACATGGCGCTACTTTTATAGACGTGGGTGGTGAGTCTACCCGGCCGGGGGCACAAGAAGTGAGCCTTGAAGAAGAGTTAAGTCGCGTTATTCCTGTTATTGAAGCAATTAATAATGAACTAGATGTCATTGTGTCGGTCGATACAAGTAAAGCAAAAGTCATGGAGGAAGCGGTTTGGGCTGGTGCTAGGTTAATTAATGATGTACGCGCGCTCCAGCTTCCAAATGCGCTACAAACCGCCGCAAAATTTGCAAAAGAACTCAACATACCTACCTGTATTATGCACATGCAAGGGTCTCCTTTGACTATGCAAATAGCACCTCAGTACGAGTCTGTTGTAGATGAAGTAATTGCGTTTTTTCGTTTACAAATTGAGCGCCTTATTTTGGCAGGTTTTGAATATAAACAAATTATGTTGGATCCAGGATTTGGCTTTGGCAAATCACTCGATAACAACTATCAATTATTAAAATCATTTTCTCAACTTACCCAATTTGACTTACCCGTACTTGCAGGTATGTCTCGTAAGTCAATGATAGGAAATTTATTAAACAAGGATGTTGACAACCGTTTATCGGGAGACATTGCCGCAAACACTATCGCCGCAATGTCGGGCGCAAGTATATTGCGCGTGCATGATGTAGAAGAAACTATAGATGCAATGAAAGTTGTCGATAAAACTAATAGCGTAAAATGAACAAGGACTATGTATGACTAAAAGAGAGTACTTTGGCACTGATGGTATTAGAGGCAAGGTAGGCGAAAGTATCATTAACCCTGAATTTGTCATGAAATTAGGATGGGCTGCGGGTAAAGTCCTCGCGGGTCGTGGTACCAATAAAGTACTAATTGGCAAAGATACTCGTATAAGTGGCTACATGCTCGAATCTGCCCTAGAAGCAGGCTTGTCGGCAGCGGGTATTAATATTGGTTTGTTAGGTCCTATGCCAACGCCTGCAATTGCTTATTTGACTAAAACGTTCCGCTCTGAAGCTGGTATTGTAATTTCAGCGTCGCATAATCCTTATTATGATAATGGTATTAAGTTTTTCTCTTCTACAGGTTATAAGTTAGACGATGATCTTGAACTGGCTATTGAAGCACAAATGAAAGAAAGTATGACCTGTGTAGGGTCTGATCGCTTAGGCAAAGCAACCCGAATAAATGATGCCGCGGGTCGATATATAGAATATTGCAAAGGCACCTTCCCATCTGAGCTTTCGTTATCAGGATTGAAAATTGTGGTTGATTGCGCACATGGCGCCACCTACCATATTGCGCCGGATGTTTTACGCGAATTAGGTGCCAATATCATTGAAATTGGTACCGCTCCCGATGGCTTAAATATTAATCATAAAGTAGGCGCCACTTCTCTGCGCGCTTGTATAGAAGCGGTCAAAAAACATAAAGCCAATTTAGGTTTCGCACTTGATGGCGATGGCGACCGAATAATGTTAATAGACGAAGATGGTGGCGTTGTTGATGGAGACCAAATAATATATATGGTTGCACGCGATGCGTTACGATTAGGTACGTTAGGTGGAGGTGTGGTAGGCACTAAAATGACTAATTTAGGCATGGAAGTCGCGCTTGAGAAACTGGGCATTCCTTTTGAACGAGCAAATGTAGGCGACCGTTATGTAATGGAGTTGTTAATCAAAAAAGGATGGTACATTGGCGGCGAAAATTCAGGCCATGTGCTTAATCTTAATCATGCATCAACGGGCGATGGTATCGTTGCTGGCCTACAAGTCATCGCGGCAATGATACGTGCTAATATGTCCTTAAGTGCTTTAAATTCAGGCTTTACTAAGTTTCCACAAAAACTTATTAATGTTAAATTTACAGATAACGGGGTAGATCCATTGTTGAATCCAAAGGTCATTGCGTCTGTTGTTAAGGCCGAAAAAGCGATGGGCGATACAGGCCGCGTTTTACTGCGCAAAAGTGGAACCGAGCCGCTTATAAGAGTAATGGTTGAGGCTGAATCAGAGAAAGATTCTAGCGAATGGGCGCAGTACATTGCTGATGAGGTCAAAAAAGCGGAATAATTCCCATTTTTGTGAGTTTGTTACTTGTATAATCAGGCCTGTTTAGTTAATATCAGCGCCGCTTTTGATGATGTCAAATTGTTGTTGTGTTTTTGTACGGTGCTTATTTTAGTACTGTTTATTGAGTGTCCTTAATGCAGAATCATGGAGTCAAATATGAATAATTCGCGTAAGCCCATGGTTGCGGGTAATTGGAAGATGAACGGTTCATTGGCGCTTGTGGATTCTTTTGTACAAGGCATACAAAGCTCACCTGTTTTAGACACCGTATTGTGTGTACCTTCTGCGTATTTAGCAGCAGCCGGCAAAGGTGAATATATTCTGGGTGCGCAAGACTGCAGTCAGTTTGAGTCAGGTGCCCATACCGGTGACACTGCAATATACATGCTGGCCGAACTAAACGTAACACATGTTATTGTTGGCCATTCAGAAAGAAGACAAAACCATAGCGAAAGCAATATTGTGGTAGCACAAAAAGTACAAACTATATTGAAAGCTGGTTTAACGCCCATATTATGTGTTGGTGAGCCGCTAGAAATACGAGAATCTGGAACCGTTAACGAATTTGTTTTTGAACAGTTAAATGCCGTGCTGAGTGTTTGCGGAAAAGACTTTCTTGAAAAATGCGTGATTGCCTATGAACCTATTTGGGCAATTGGAACGGGCAAAACAGCCTCACCTGAGCAAGCACAAGAAGTTCACAGTTTTATTCGATCTGAAATTGTGAAATGGAATGAAAATGCAGTTTCTACCCGTTTATTATATGGTGGGAGCGTAAATTCGAGCAATGCACAAGCGTTGTTCGCTAAACCAGATATTGATGGCGGCCTGATTGGTGGCGCCAGCTTAAAAATTGAAGATTTTATCGCTATTTGTAACGCGGCAAAATAAGAGGAAAATTATGATATTATATGAAGTGTTGTTAGTCGCCTATTTAATTGTGGCTATTATGTTAGTTGGTTTTGTTTTGTTGCAACAAGGCAAAGGCGCCGACATGGGCGCATCATTTGGAGCGGGCGGTTCTAACACTGTTTTCGGCTCTGGTGGATCTGGCAACTTTATGACAAGAACAACTGCCATACTCGCCACGTTATTTTTTACGATCAGCCTTATAATTGGCGGAATAACTGCTGGAGAGAGTGAGGTTATAGATGAGTTTCAAACTATCGACCCAATAGTTACCCAAGAAACTTTTAATGTTGACGCGAGTAGTTCAGATTTTCCAGTAGTGGTTGAAGATACTGCGACTGAAGCGGTTGAAGAAGCACCAAAAGTTGACGATAAACCTTAAGATATAATTTGCGGAAGTGGTGGAATTGGTAGACACGCCATCTTGAGGGGGTGGTGACTTAGGTCGTGGGGGTTCGAGTCCCCCTTTCCGCACCATATAATAAAAAGGGCTATTGCGGTTTTCGCTTTAGCCCTTTTTTGAATCAACATTAGTTCTTATGGTTGCTGCCATTCTTTGCGGCTTAATGCGTTTCAGATGCCGCTCAATATTGCGCTTAACTCTTCCCAGCGTGATAGAAAAAGCTTCGTTTATGGTGTTTGCTGTGTCAGTTATGATGAAATCGGATGACTTGATAACGGATACTGATAATCGGCAACTCACCATGTTAGTGCCTATTGTTTCATTTTCTTTTAAAAACGACACTTCACATTGGGTGATGATGTTGTTGAATCGCGAAAGCGATAAACCTATTTTGGCGTCAATAATTTTCAATTCATCTTTACTAGGTTGAATTCCTTTGCTGTCTATAATGTATTTCATCAATCACCTTATAAGTAAAAATAGCCAGCTAACTGTATATCGTAAAGGTCTATATTCTAAATTTATTGTGCCAAGTACGTTAGCGCTGTTGTCGAAATGTCCACTCACTAAATGCCTTTTAGCCTTGTCTGCTAATGCAGCAACACCTCAGTTTTTTCTTCGTACTTTAAACATTATCAATTAAAAGTGAACAATTAAATTCGTAAATATGTATAAGTATTATTCGAGAAAAGTTACCTATCGCTCGTATGGAAAAGGTTACATGGCAGACAATATCAATTACAAGCATCTTCATTATTTTTGGGTTGTAGCCACAGAGGGAAGTATAGCCCGCGCTGCAGAAAAATTATTTATAACACCCCAAACAATAAGCGGACAACTCAGTATGCTGGAAGAGCGTATTGGGCAGCCTTTATTCGACAGGGTAGGTCGTCGCTTACGACTAACAGAAACGGGCAGACTGGTGCTTCGGTACGCCGATGATATATTTGAATTAGGTAAAGAGCTAAGCGATGTACTTCGTGGAGCCCCAATAGTTGGCACTTCCGAATTTATTGTTAGTGCGGCAAGTGCTTTACCTAAAACAATTGTTTATAAAATTCTTGAGCCTGCCCTTAACGTATCTAATGATATTAGCCTTACATGCAAAGAGGGTCCAGTTGAGGCCATTTTAGGTGAACTTGCTGTTCATGAAGTTGATATGGTGCTAACCGACACTCCCCTAAGTAGCGCATTTAGTATAAAAGCGTATAACCATTACTTAGGGCAGTCAACGCTGTCATTTTTTGCAGCGCCGCAGCTTGCAGCTAAGCTAAGCGGAGATTTTCCAGCTTGTTTGCAAGACACGCCTATGTTGCTACCCACTAAACAGTATGCCGTAAGGCAATTGTTTGATAAGTGGTGCAACGACAATAATATTTTCCCTACGATCCGTGGCCAATACGATGACAGTGCATTGATGAAATCATTCGGAAAAGCAGGCTTTGGGGTTTTCTTTATGCCAAGTATTATTGAAAAAGAAGTGAGAGATGGTTTTGGTTTGCAGGTGATTGGCAGAAGCCAATCGCTAAAACAAAAGTTTTATGCAATTTCTTCTGAGCGTAAAGTTACCCATCCTGCTGTAGCGGCTATATGCGATGCCGCTAGAGATAAAATATTTAAATGATCAGGCCTACCGTTAATCAAAAGTACAAAACTGCTTAAACATGCAGCATGCCTATTTTAAAAGTCTGACAATTTCAACTGCTTATATTTTTGAAATATGCATTAAACAGTTGGTATTAACAGGCCAGGGCTATATACTATGCGCGCAATTAAAAAGCTAAATATTAATAAACTAAAGGATAGAGTGTGACTCCTATTACTAAAACTTTCCAGTATGGTCAACATACTGTCACCCTAGAAACTGGGGTAATCGCAAGACAAGCAACTGCAGCCGTAATGGCAAGCATGGACGACACTACCGTATTGGTGACTGTTGTAGGCAGAAAAGAAGCTAAGGCAGACCAAAGCTTTTTTCCATTAACGGTTAATTATCAAGAAAAAACGTATGCTGCGGGTAAAATTCCAGGTGGGTTCTTCAAACGCGAAGGTAGACCCTCTGAAAGTGAAACCTTAATCGCGCGCTTAATAGACCGTCCAATCAGACCATTATTTCCAGCGGGTTTTAAAAATGAAGTTCAGGTAGTTATTACTGTGATTTCTGCAAACCCAGAAATTCCCACTGACATAATTTCACTTATTGGTACATCGGCAGCCCTTGCCATTTCTGGCATGCCATTTAATGGACCCGTAGGCGCAGCTCGTGTCGGCTACGTAAACAATGAGTTTATATTAAATACTCGCGCCTCTGAACTAGAAGAAAGCCAGTTAGACCTTGTGGTTGCCGGTACCGATAGTGCCGTACTTATGGTTGAATCTGAAGCTGACGTATTGTCTGAAGAAGTTATGTTAGGGGCTGTTGTATATGGTCATGAACAATCCCAAACAGTAGTTACTGCTATAAAAGAATTTGCCGCTGAAGTTGGCACTGAGTCTTGGAATTGGCTTGCACCAGAGCCAAACGTAGCATTGAAAGATAAAATTAAAGCGATTGCTGAAGTGGGCATGACGCAAGCTTACCAAATTTCTGATAAATTAGTTCGTAAAGACGCCGTTGACGCCGTTACGTCAAGCGCGCGCGCTGAGTTAACAGCGGCCGACGAGACCCTAGATCCGAAAGAAGTATCAGATTTATTGCACGAACTAGAAAGTGATGTTGTGCGCTCGCGTATATTAGCGGGTGAAAAACGCATTGATGGTCGCGATCCAGAAACAATACGTGGTTTGCATGTTGCAACAGGTCTTTTACCTAGAGCCCATGGATCTGCAGTATTTACACGAGGCGAAACGCAAGCCTTAGTAGTTGCTACTTTGGGTACAGAGCGCGACGCACAGATGATTGACGGCTTATCAGGTTTAACTAATAACCGTTTTATGCTGCATTATAACTTCCCTCCTTACTCTGTTGGCGAAACGGGCTTCATAGGCTCTCCAAAGCGTCGTGAAATTGGTCACGGACGTTTAGCTAAACGCGGTATGCAAGCGGTAATGCCTTCGGCAGAAGAATTTCCATATGTTGTACGTGTAGTGTCTGAAATTACAGAATCTAACGGCTCTTCATCTATGGCTTCTGTTTGCGGTACTTCATTAGCACTTATGGACGCTGGCGTGCCCATAAAAGCTTCAGTTGCAGGTATTGCAATGGGCTTGGTTAAGTCTGACGATAACTTTGTTATATTGTCTGACATATTAGGTGATGAGGATCACTTAGGCGACATGGACTTTAAAGTAGCGGGTACTACCGGTGGCATAACTGCCTTACAGATGGATATAAAAATCGAAGGCATCACGCAAGAAATTATGCAAAAAGCCCTTAAACAGGCTAAAGAAGCTAGACTGCATATTTTAGGTGTTATGGATCAGGCTATTGGCGGTCATCGCGAAGAAATGTCTGAATATGCACCGCGCATATACGTTATAAAAATCAACTCAGACAAAATTCGTGAAGTCATTGGTAAAGGTGGCGCGGTTATTCGTTCTATTACCGAAGATACTGATACTAACATTGAGATTGAAGATGACGGTACTATTAAGATTTTTGCTACGGAAAAAACAAAGGCTGATGC
>JBLIGC010000036.1:0-18961 GCA_047636735.1 Glaciecola sp.
AGCCTTTAATGCTTTGCTTCGGCGCTTTTTCCGTTTTATTTTCTATGTGGATAACCACAAGAATGCATAAAATAGATCAACAACGCTATACTTTTTTTGTCTCCGGTACCTTCATTACGTTTTTATTTAAACTAGCGATTAAAGTAGTACAGTCAAACTATGATGTCAGCTTGCGCATACTTGGCTTTAGACCAGTCGAATCTACCTTTATTAGAATTACAATGCCCTACAAAGATGATGTTGCAAAGGTACTATATGCCAACGCAATCACCCTTACACCTGGTTCATCCAGCATTGCACTTTCTGAAAACACCTTGTTGGTACACACCATAAGTGCCAAAAATGCAGAAGACTTAGCCAATAACGATATGCTCGATATTATGCCTAAGCAATATTTAATTAGCCAAGTGGATGTGAAAAACAAATGAGTATGTATTTTTTAGTCTGCGGAATAGCGATAATGACCACAATGGCACTTGCAGTTTCACGAGTGCTACTCGGGCCCAGTGTGTTTGACCGAATTTTGGCCGTAAATATGTTTGGTACGAAAGCGGTATTACTGGTTGCTCTGTTTGCATTTTACAGCGGTCGCCACGATTTACTAGACATCTCCCTGTTGTATTCCTTGTTAAATTTTGTGGGCGTAATTGCGGCCTTACGTTTGGTGGAAAGAGGCAAGTTTTTTGCCAATAACAGCAACGCCGTGTTAGAGGATGAAGAATGACCGATATGATACTCGACATCGCCAGCTTTACCCTTATTGGGTTTGGTTGTCTGTTAGGCTTAATAGGCGGCATTGGCATTATTCGGCTTCCAGACACATACGCTCGGCTGCATGCTGTGGGTGTAACTGACACCTTATGCACGTTTTTGATATTATTTGGACTTTGCTTGCAAGCTTCAGGTTTTGTTGTAGTCGCTAAACTTATTTTAATATTCTCATTTTTAGTCTTCACTGGTCCTGCGTCATCTTATGCCTTAGCAAACAATGCATGGCGATGGGGTCTACGCCACAATCAAAAAATTCACATTAATACCACTGAAAGAGACAAATCATGAGTTTTGTCGTTAATATCGTTTTATTAGTATTTTTATTAGTAATGGCGCTAGGGGTGCTTAAAACAAGACATTTATTTGCTATGGCAATGATGTTTAGCTTATACAGTTTATTGGTCGCTGGACTTTTTGTGGTGCTAGACGCACCCGATGTCGCTTTCACAGAGGCTGCCGTTGGAACAGGCATATCTACCGTTCTAATGCTGGTAACCTTAGCCTCTATAAAAGATGGGCATGAAGCGGTAAGTACAAGTAAAAAACGCCTAGGTCCTCTTATTATTTGTGTCGTAATGGGCGGTTTACTTATATTTGGCACTCACGACATAGCAAAACTGGGTGACATTCAAAGCCCACCTAATCAACAGGTGGCTTTGCGTTATATAGAAAAAGGCCAAGCAGAAACCGGTGTACCTAACTTAGTAACCGCAGTATTAGCTAGTTACAGAGGGTTCGATACCTTAGGCGAAGTCACCGTTGTATTAACCGCAGGTATAGGTGTGTTAATGCTGTTAGGACCAAGACGAAAAATTCGTGTGAAAACGCGCGGGACTAATAAAAATGATAAATGATCTTATCTTACGAGTAGTCACCAAGTGGTTATCACCTACCATTATATTATTTGCCCTGTATGTTCAATTTCATGGAGATTACAGCCCAGGTGGTGGCTTCCAAGCCGGTGTTATTTTCTCTTCTGCCATTTTATTATATGCACTAACGTATGGACTAGATGCAGCGCTTAAAGTGATTCCTATAACCGCGCTTAAAGTTTGCGCCAGTTTCGGTGTGCTGCTGTATGCGGGCGTAGGCGTAGTGTCTATGTTGCTAGGGGGTAATTTTTTGGATTATAGTGTGCTGGCAAGCAATCCCCTTACTGGTCAACATATTGGAATTATAATTATTGAGCTAGGCGTAGGAATAACCGTAGCGTCGGTCATGATTTTATTATTTTTCACCTTCTCAAAAAGAGTGCCTCCAGAATGATTGATTACGCCATTGGACACGTCAACTATTGGTTAATTATTGCGGTAATGATGGTGGGTCTTTATACCCTAATTAGCCGTTCTAATCTGATTAAGAAATTGGCCGGTCTTGCTATGTTTCAAACTGCGGTAATTTTATTTTATGTAAGTATGGGAAAAGTCACCGGCGGAACAGTTCCTATAGTCGATACCAACTACACTATTTATTCTAACCCCTTACCACAGGTGCTTATGCTAACAGCCATTGTGGTAGGTGTAGCGACTACCGCACTTGGGTTTGCCCTAGTCATTCGTATAAAAGAAGCATACGACACCATTGAAGAAGACCAAATAAACGAAATGGATAATCAAGAATGACCGAGCAGCTAACCATCCTTTTAGTGGTTATTCCACTTATATGCGCCCCAATTACTGCCCTATTTAAAAATCATACACTTAGTTGGTTGGTCACTCTATTAGTATCTGTCGCCTGCTTTGTTCTTTCATTTATCATTTTATATGACGTAATTGACGGCAAACACGTTATATATGAACTTGGCGGTTGGCGGCCTCCTTGGGGGATCGAATACAAAATTGATTCACTTAATGCGTTTATTGCACTTATTGTAAGTGGAGTAGCTACGGTGACCAGCATATACGCATTTCAAAGCGTTCCTAAAGAAATTGATAAACAAAGCCATGGTTTATTTTATGCAGCCTTTCAGCTTTGTTTGTTGGGCCTGTTAGGCATTGCCCTTACCGGTGATATCTTTAATCTGTTCGTATTTTTAGAAATTAGTTCATTGTCCAGCTATGCACTTATTAGCATGGGCAAGTCACGCAAAGCCCTGACCGCTGCGTTTTCATATTTAGTCTTAGGTACAATAGGCGCTACGTTTTTCTTAATCGGCGTCGGTTTTCTATTCGCGGCTTCTGGCAGTTTAAATATTGCCGATATTGCCCAACGTTTCGACACCTTTGCCGACATGCAATTAGTAATGACAGGCTTTATCTTTATTGTATTAGGCTTAGCCTTAAAAGCAGCAATATTCCCCCTGCATAGCTGGCTTCCAAATGCTTATAGCTACGCGCCTTCTGTGGTGAGTATATTTTTATCGGCAACTGCTACTAAGGTCTCTATTTACGCATTGTTGCGTGTGTTATTCGACCTATACCCCATTGAATACTGGCAAGCGTTGTTGTTACCGCAAATAATGCTAGTGCTTGGATGTGTTGCCGTTATATACGGGTCTTTTAGAGCTTGGCAGCAAATAGAATTAAAACGCATGTTGGCTTTTTCAAGTGTTGCGCAAATTGGCTATATTGTAATAGGTATTTCTTTGTTAAATGAAACTGGCTTAACCGCTTCGGTCATGCATTTATTTAACCACGCCTTAATCAAGTCAACGCTCTTTATGGGTGCTGGCATGGTGATGTATCGTGCAAACACAACTAAATTGTCTGAACTACGTGGCTTTGGTGGCAGTATGCCATGGACATTTGCGGCAATAGTGTTGGCGGGCCTTAGCTTAATTGGAGTGCCCGGCACGGTAGGGTTTGTGACTAAGTGGTATTTGCTTGAAGCCGCTATTTCTGAAGGAAAATATATTGTTGTGGCAGCCATTCTTATTGGTTCAGTGCTGGCCGTTGCCTATGTATGGAAAATAGTAGAAGCGATGTATTTCAACTCTGGAAGAAAAGTAGTAATACGCGGGGTATCGAGTGGCGATATAAGCGTGGCCAAAGCGCCTATAAGCTTAGCAATTGCACTATGGATTGGTGCTGCCGGCTGTTTATATTTTGGTTTATATACCGACTTACCTTTTGAAGCTGCCCAGTCGGTCGCAAAAGCCTTATTAACGTCTACCAATGCAACAATGTAGGGAATACAAATGATTGAGTTAACTTATTGGTTAATGGCTAGTTTAGTGGTTCCCATTACCGGTGCATTACTTATCTCAAGGTTAGACAAAACGCCAAACGTTAGGGAGGCTGTCACCTTAATTACGGCGGTTTCACTATTCGCGATAAACATTTATTTATACCTTAATTTAGACAATGCTAGCAAAGTGAATTTTTCACTAGCCGAACCCATTGAAGGCTTGTCAATTTCATTCGCCTTAAATAGCTTTGGCGTAATGTTTGCGTTAATTGCAAGTGGCCTGTGGATTGCTACCTCTATCTATGCAATAGGCTATATGCGAGCACACAGCGAAAGTCATCAAACGCGCTTTTTCACCTTGTTTGCTGTTGCCATAGCTGGCGTGATGGCCGTTGCTTATTCTGAAAATTTATTTACTTTGTTTATTTTCTACGAATTTTTGACCGTATCAACCTACCCTCTTGTAACCCATTCAGGCACTCCTGAAGCTAAACGTGGGGGTCGCAAATACATCTTAATACTAATGGGGTCTTCTATATTATTTTTTCTTCCCGCCATGATAAGTGTATTTTATATAGCAGGTACTCTAAACTTTATGCCAGGCGGAATTCTTAAAGGTAGTATGGACCCTATGTGGGTACTACCGCTGCTATTACTGTTTATTTTAGGTATTAGTAAAGCAGGCGTTATGCCACTGCATAAATGGTTACCTTCGGCCATGGTAGCGCCTACGCCGGTGAGTGCCCTGTTACACGCAGTTGCGGTGGTTAAGGCAGGTGTATTTACTGTGGTAAAGGTGGTGGTATTCATTTTTGGCACCGAGTTTATTACCGAATCAGGCGCCAATCAGGTTCTGGTTTGGATACCCATTTTCACAATTGTAGCGGCCTCAATTATTGCACTAACCAAAGACAATATTAAAGAGCGACTTGCTTATTCTACCGTTAGCCAACTTAGCTATATTGTGTTGGGTGTGCTGCTGGCAACTAAAGACGCTGTTACCGGAGCAGGCATGCACATTGCGATGCATGCCTTTGGCAAAATAGCTTTATTTTTCGCGGCGGGAGCTATTTTGGTGACCATGCACAAAAAAGCGGTAAGTGATCTTAACGGAATGGGCAGAGCTATGCCCTTTACTTTTATCGTATTTACAATAGGTACCTTGAGCATTTTGGGCATTCCGTTTTTTGGCGGTATGTGGAGTAAATGGTATTTGTTGTCGGGGACATTGGGCTTTGAACATAACAATGTGATTTTTTGGACAGTTTTGGCTGCTTTGGCACTGAGTTCATTGCTAAATACCTATTATTTATTAAGTATTCCTATGCGCGCGTTCTTTATGCAAAATAATGCGTATCAACAAATCCAAGAAGCACCAAAAGCATGTTTAATTGGGATGGCTATACCCACTGCTATGACCTTATATTTGTTTTTTGATCCTTCGGTGTTTTATCAACTTTCACTCACCCTAACAGAATAGAAGGAGGCGACCACATGCAGTTAAATGAATCAAGCTCAACGAACGATAAAATCGATCATGGTCACGTGAATGACTTGTCACCAAAGCATGAAACACCAAGCGACCCCTCTTTCTTTGATAAACTCAAAAATATCCGCATTATTATGTATTCTTTTTATGCTCTTTGCATAATCTTAGTCGCACTTGAATTTATAGTGCATCGACACATTTACTTATCGTTTGACGAAATTCCTGCCTTTTACGCCATTTACGGTTTTGTAGCCTGCGTGGTACTTGTGGTCATTGCCAAATTAATGCGCCATGTAGTTATGCGAAACGAGCATTACTACGATGAAAGACTAGATGAACAAGCCTCTGTGGAAAACCAAACTTCAGCAGTTGGCGTAACTGCAGAAACAGTTGATGATGGTAGTAAAGACATACCACAAGGCACAAACCAACTAGGCGTGAATAGTCAGTCAAGCGCCGGAGACAAGCAACTATGAGCTATGCTATACCTGCTTTTTTACCCTTTTTCTTTGCAGCCGCACTAGCTTTATTCATCCCTATGCGGTGGCGCTACGCACTGGTACTTGTGCCTCTTATTAACGGCATATGGTTATACTTAAACTTAGACCCAACGCCCATCAATATGCAACTGCATGTGTTTACTCTTGAAATAGTTAAAGTAGACCGCTTATCATTACTTTTTGGTTATTTATTCCACATAGCATGTTTTATTTGTCTTATTTATGCGATGCACTTAAAGGATCGTGTGCAGTTTGTGGCCGGACTCGCCTATGCTGGCAGTGCAGTAGGCGCGGTGTTTGCCGGTGACTTCTTGACAGTCTTCGTTTTTTGGGAGCTATTGGCTTTAACATCGGCATTTTTAATTTTTGCACGACGCACAAAATCGGCCCAACAGGCTGGTATTCGTTATTTAATGATACAAATACTCTCGGGCGTCGCACTTCTAATAGCCGCTATTATGCACTACCGAGCAACAGGCAGTATTAGCATTACCCAAATTGGCTTAAGCGACTATACCTCATACCTGTTCTTGTTTGCCTTTGGCGTGAAGGCCGCTTTTCCCTTTCTACACACTTGGCTTACCGATGCCTACCCTGAAGCAACACCGGTGGGCACTGTGTTCTTATCAGCATTTACTACCAAGGTTGCCATATATATGTTGGCAAGAACATTCCAAGGAGAATCACTACTCGTTTATATAGGGGCAGCCATGACTTGCTTCCCTATTTTCTATGCGGTCATTGAAAACGACTTACGTAAAGTACTTGCCTATAGCCTTATAAACCAACTCGGCTTTATGGTTTGTGGAATAGGTATTGGTACTGCTTTAGCTATGAATGGTGCGGTTGCCCATGCTTTTAATGACGTTATTTTCAAAGGTTTATTATTTATGACAATGGGCGCGGTATTAACCCGTGTTGGCCATGTAAATGGTTCAAATTTAGGCGGTCTACATAAAACCATGCCTAAAACAACACTGTTTTGCATTGTAGGGGCGGCTTCAATTTCTGCCTTCCCACTGTTCAGCGGGTTTGTTAGCAAGAGTATGGTAATGGCGGCTATGATTGAAGCCGGTCACGAGTATTTATGGTTAATGCTGTTGTTCGCATCTGCTGGTGTATTTCATCATGCAGGTATTAAAATTCCATTTTTTGCCTTTTTTGCTCACGACTCTAAACTACGTCCAAAAGAAGCGCCCACCAATATGCTCATTGCAATGGGTATTGCGGCCACTCTTTGTCTTTTGATTGGCAGTTTCCCACAAATTTTGTATCAGCTTTTACCTTGGGAAAGCGACTACAAACCTTATGATATTACACATGTACTAACGCAACTGCAGCTATTGGCTTTCTCTGCCCTTGCCTTTGTATGGCTAAATAAACAAGGTTTATATCCACCTGAACTTAAATCAGTCAATCTTGATATTGAATTTTTATATCGTAAGGTTGTACCAATAGCCGGTCAGCAAGCGTTTTCAACTTTATCGCGTATAGGTGGGGTATTAAAAGAAACATCGCGCTCTGCTTTTGCAATGTTGCCTATCAATAGTGGAAGCAACGATGCAAGTGCAGCGACGCTAACGCTAAGAATGGTTATTGGGTTTGTTTTACTAGCTTTTATAGCATTAATAACAGAGCTTATGTAAATGTCGGTTTTAGGTGTGCTTACATAAATTCAGGCCTAAACGCGCTATGCTCTAGTAACAAGGTTTGTATTGAACTAACGTTTAAAGTAAATGAATTTGACTAGTAAAGCCAGATTAATCTCCTCTTCAGCCTGCAATGTCTACTCAGATTTGTTGTCGACTTGCCTCATTGCATCCATATAGGCAGGCCAGCAAGACCCATCACTAGGACCCATGTAGCAAAAAATATTTTCAATTTTACAGGTGAGAAATACAATACAACATGCTTGGCAATAATCCCGCCAATTATTGCACCAGCACCGGCGAAAATAACAATTTGCCAATATACAGCTTTAGAAATCAGTAAATGGTAAATGATAGCGCCTTGCACCGTAAAGGCAGAAAGAATAACCGCCAACGCAATGGCAAAACTAATATTAAACCTACGCAATATAAGATAAACCGCCACCAACTCGCCAACACCTACCGACAGCCAAGCTGTAATAACACCCCCCCAAAAAGCGATTAACGTTAGCATAATTACATCAAAGCCCACTATTGCACTCACATATTGCTGTCTACGCATAAACGGTATAGATGCATAAATGGCAATGGCCAATACAATAGAAAATAGACCAAAATAAAGGTGAAGACCCGATTGGATATAGCTAGTATATTCATACAACACATACTGAGCCGTCAAAATACCGCCGATAGAAAACGGTACGCATATAGCAAGACCTTTGCCTAAAGATTGCCATTGAGGTGATTGTGCATGATCTTTGTGGCTAGTTTGCTTAAGTGAGCGGTAGTGATTAAACCAAGTGATTGCGCCTGCCGTCATACCGCAGCATTGAATGGCAAAACTAGTCGCCACTATCGTTTCACTCGACAGCGAAAGCTGATTGAAAAAAGGCACAAACACTACGCCGCCGCCAGCCCCAGTTGCATTAGCAAATATAGCACCTACTACGCCTAAAAATAGAAAACCGCCGTAGTCAACAACTAACAAGTAGCTTTGTGTTGCACCTAGTAAGACTATCCATACAGCTATTATCCCTATTTTAACAGGGAAGAGCTTGAACAATTTATAAATTCGAGTTATCAATACACTTACTACTTTTTGACAAGACCTTAATTAGCGCTAATCATTGATAATAATCAACGTACTGCAAGGTTAGTTTACTAATAACGCACGTAACAAATACGTTATCGCTTTTGAAGCAGCGATTATACCCAAGGTTATTTAATATGCCCAAGATTTTTTAGAATATGGTTATTACGACTCAAAATAACAACAACACAATTATTATCTTATCACCTAACCGCTCTGCAACCTGGCTGCAAACGAAATGGGTGATTGCCATCATGGTGTTTGTAGTTATGACTATTGCAATAGCATGGACCTTCGTGGGCGCCTGGATTGTGCTCCCGTTCGCAGGCCTCGAAGTCGGGCTTTTTGCTTATTTGATGTACCGAGTTTCGGTCTATACACACACCCAACAAATCATTTATATAAGCCCCACTAAGGTCAACATTGAAGTAGGCCATCGGAAAAAACAAACACTTGCAACAATGTCGAGAGCTCAACTCGATGTATTTTATTCAGAGTCCGAAAATAATTGGGAGCTCCCGCGCATTGCCCTATGCACCAAAGAGCAAAAACTAGAAGTGGGTGACTTTTTAAATTTGGATGATCGTAAAAAACTAAAAGACGCTCTTCAAAGTGCTGGTTTCATTATTTGCAGGAACAAATGGTGGACAGCATGATCTAATCGGTCAGCCAAAGAGTTTAAATTACACACTAGCTCAACACTAACGAGTAAAGATATGAATCTATTTATCGAATCAATTGAAGGCGGTACGTTTGTCGCAGGTATTGGCGAGCTTCGTGCTGAGAAGCAGTTAAGAGATAAATATCGAAATAGTACAAATTTTCAGTCTATACGCGAAATTAAAGAACAACTTGCTGGGCAAAAATTTGAGAAAGTATGGCTTAAGCAAAGCACACCTTATGATGAAATGTGCGGTACACATGAACCCGAAGAAAAACTCATGATGGAACTTGATTGGTCATAAGGTATACAGCCTGAATTTTATACATCAAATAGTACCAAGTTAAATTTGTTTTTAGCTGCAGTGCCATTCGTGCCTATAAAAAAGCCCGGTTAATTATAAATTAACCGGGCTTTTCACTAATATATACCGATTAACTAAGTAAGGTAGAGAGCTTTGCACTTACCGCATCAACAGCTTGCGTTCCGTCTAGCTTAAAATATTTACACAATCCATTTTCAGCAACACTCGAATAATATTCGATTAAGGGCTCTGTTTGCCTGTGGTAAACCCCTAAGCGGTCCCTTACTGTTGCTTCTTTATCGTCTTCACGAATAACCAAATCGTCGCCAGTTTCATCGTCTAAGCCATCTTCTTTGGGTGGATTATATGTGACATGATAAACACGACCAGAGGCAGGGTGCACTCTTCTACCGCTCATACGCTCAACAATAGTGTCATCTGGAACATCAATTTCTATTACGCTGTCTATCTTAACCTGGGCTTGAGTCATCGCATCCGCTTGGGGAATGGTGCGCGGAAAGCCATCAAGTAAAAAGCCTTTCTCGCAGTCTGCTTGGGCAATACGTTCTTTTACAAGGCCTATAATAATATCGTCAGAAACTAATTGGCCTAAATCCATTACTTTTTTAGCCGCAAGGCCCATTTCAGTACCCGCTTTAATGGCTGAACGAAGCATGTCACCTGTAGAAATTTGCGGAATACCAAACTTGTTCATTAAAAACTGAGCCTGCGTTCCTTTGCCAGCACCTGGGGCACCAAGAAGAATAATGCGCATTAAGTTCCTCCATCTGTATTGATAATTAATCGTAAATTTATATACCTGAAACTCTACATGTAAGGCGCTATATAGACAAGCGCTATTCACCAAAATAGGTCAGACTTTAGGCGTAAGTTTCAATTTAGAACCTAAACGATTAAATTCACTGGACTTTACATGCAAAAAAGCCAATGTGACGCTCTCGTCATATTGGCTTTTATTCTTCACCTTTTACGTATAACCTATTTCACTAGGTTTGCCAGTAAGGTGTTCAAATTTTTCACAAAACTAGCCGGTTCTTTTAAGCTGCCTTGCTCTGATAAAGCGGCCTGATCAAACAGTACCTGTGTCCACTGTGCAAACTGCTCTTCATCTTGTACATCAGACACTATTTTAACCAGTGGATGTTCCGGATTAAGCTCAAAGCTGTACTTAGGCTCAGGAACAGGTTGACCTGCAGACTGCATCAGTTTAGCCATTTGTGTTGTCATACCGTCGTCGGTGGCAACAATGCAAGCAGGTGAGTCGGTGAGTCGGTGAGTAAACTTAACGTCTGCCACTTTTTCACCCAAAGCTTTTTTCATGCGTGCAAGCACACCTTCAATAGCTTTTTCAGCATCTTCTTTGGCTTTCTTAGTTTCGTCGTCGTCTAATTCGCTTAAATCTACGTTAGAGCTTGCGGCTGATGTGAGGGTCTTGCCATCAAATTCATTAAGGTGAGACATTAGCCATTCGTCAATACGCTCACCTAGCAACAATACCTCAATGCCTTTCTTACGGAACACTTCCAAGTGCGGGCTAGTACGTGCCGCTTGATACGAATCTGCAGTAACATAATAAATCGTCTCTTGGCTTTCTTGCATACGCTCAATATATTGCGCTAACGATACATTGACTTCATTGCCGTCGTTATGCGTGGTTGCAAATCTCAGCAAGCCAGCAATCTTTTCTTTATTTGCAAAATCTTCCGCCGGACCTTCTTTTAGAACGTTACCAAACTCATTATAGAAAGTTTGGTATTTATCAGCGTCTTTTTTGGCCATTTTTTCTAACATGCTCAAGATCCGCTTAGTGCAGCCTTGGCGTATAGCCTGAGTAATTTTGTTATCTTGCAAAATTTCACGAGAAACATTCAGCGGTAAATCGTTAGAGTCGAGCAAACCTTTCACAAAACGTAAGTAAGTAGGCATGAACTGTTCTGCGTCATCCATTATAAAGACGCGCTGCACGTACAACTTCAGACCACTAGTTTGCTCTCGGTTCCACAAATCAAAGGGTGCTTTAGAAGGTATATACAATAAGCTTGTATATTCTGTTTTACCTTCTACCTTGTTGTGTGACCATGTTAGTGGCTCGGCATAGTCGTGTGAAACATGCTTATAAAATTCAGTATACTCTTCATCTGTCACATCAGACTTTTCACGCGTCCACATTGCGGTTGCTTTATTTACAGCTTCCCATACGCCTGGTTGTGCTGGGATTTTTTCATCATCAGGACCATCACTTTCAGGAACTTCTTCTTTATAAAGCTCTACTGGGATACTAATATGGTCAGAATATTTTGTAATGATTGAACGCAGGCGCCAGTCGTCTAAAAATTCCTTTTCTTCTTCTTTTATATGCAGAATAATTTCAGTACCACGACCTTGCTTTTCAATATCAGCTACCGCAAACTCGCCTTCACCTGCTGAGACCCACTGTACGCCTTCACTGGAGCTTGTGCCTGCTGCGCGTGTATTTACGGTTACTTTGTCGGCCACAATAAATGCTGAATAAAAACCTACACCAAATTGGCCTATTAACGATGAATCTTTGGCTTCATCACCTGAAAGCTTACCAAAGAATTCGGCAGTACCCGATTTAGCAATCGTACCTAAGTTTTTTATAACTTCTTCTTTGTTCATGCCAATGCCGTTATCAGACACCGTTAAGGTGCCAGCTTCTTTATCAACACTGAGTCTTACATGAAGGTCGCCGTCGCCTTCAAACAAATTAGCATTAGACAGGGCTTTGAAGCGCAACTTGTCTGCTGCATCGGCAGCGTTTGAAACAAGTTCACGTAAAAATATTTCTTTGTTTGAATACAAAGAGTGAATCATCAATTGAAGTAGTTGTTTAACTTCGGTTTGAAAACCATGAGTTTCGTGTTGGACTTTCTCAGTCATGACTAAGGGTCTCCTCTAAATCTAAAAGTGGGTGATTTTTATTGTGGAATAGATTTGAGGGCTATTTAGCTAAATTCAACACCTGTACGTGAATATTTTTTGAAGAAAGCCTAAAACTCTCTACGACCAGTGAAGGCGTGAGTCAGTGTATTGCCGTCTATGTACTCTAATTCACCCCCTACCGGCACGCCATGGGCTATTCTGGTGGTTTTTATTGCATGCTTTTTGCACATCTGCGAAATATAGTGCGCAGTCGCTTCACCTTCTACCGTTGGGTTGGTGGCTAAAATCACTTCTTCTAACTTATCTTGTTGTAAACGTTGCGCAAGAATGTCCAAACCAATTTCATTTGGCCCAATCCCGTCTATCGGGGACAAGTGCCCCATTAACACAAAGTAAGTTCCTTTAAATTGGCTTGTTTGCTCTATTGCCAAGACGTCTTGGGGTGATTCAACAATACAAATTTGTTGAGATTCTGCACGGCTCGGGTTATTGCAAAGGTTGCACAATTGGGCTTCGGTGAAGGTTCGGCATTGCTCACAGTTATTTATGTGTTCCATTGCATTGTATAAAGCCTGACTTAATTTTAAAGCACCGCCTCGGTTACGTTCAAGTAAATTAAACGTCATTCGCTGGGCACTTTTAGCGCCAACGCCAGGCAAGCATTTAAACGCAGTGATAAGTTCGTCTATTAAAGGACTATGTGACATAAATACTTTGGTTTCTCGTGAGTGCGCCAATGTGATAAAAAAGGTAAACGATGCCTAAAACGGCATTTTGAAACCTGCTGGTAATCCCATACCTCCGGTGACGTCACCCATTCTATCTTGAGTAGTTTCTTGTACCCGCCGAACGGCATCATTCATAGCAGCGGCAACTAAATCTTCGAGCATTTCTTTGTCGTCTCCTACTAGTGCATCATCCACTTCAACGCGACGCACATTATGATTGCACGTCATGGTAATTTTAACCATGCCGGCGCCTGACTCACCAACAACTTCAATATTGGCTAGATCTGCTTGCGCCTTTTGCATTTTTTCTTGCATCTGTTGGGCTTGTTTCATCATGTTACCCATGCCGCCTTTAAACATATTGCTCTCTCTTAATCTTGTTTGGTTTTTTGATTGACTCTCGCGCTGCGTGGCTTGGCTATCTGACTTCGATGCTACCGGCAACTACGTTAGCATCGAATGCTTTTATAAGCTCTTGAATAGAATCGGTACTACCTATTAATTCAATTGCATAATTCATACGCATATCATTTATACTAGTTTGAATCTGAAAAGGTGTTTTATTACTGTCGCCAAATACAATTTCCACCTCAACGTGTTCACCCAGCAGTTCTGACAGGGTCGACTGTATTTTTTCAATAATAGGCTCTTCATTAATATTATAATTTTCTTTTGCTAGTGTTAACACCAGCGGATTGGTCAATTCTTGACAGGTCGAATTTATCAACAATTGCCGAGTAAGTGCTTGAATGTCGGTAGCATCAACAAAAGCACTCCAAGAGTCGACTTGTGCTGCGCTAGTTAACTTTTGACCATTGCTTAAAAAGGCCGATAAGGTACCCGTAAATGATGCAAATTTATGCCCTATTTCATATGCAAACTCTTGCTCAACCGCTTCAGCAGTTTGAGTGTCAGGTTCAGACTTTTTTACGCCTGAGTCTCCTTCTTTTTCTTTGGTGTATTCTTTCAGTTGTTGACTAACTTTAAGTAAGTCATAGGTGCTAGCAGTCGCTTTAGTACTAGCTTGCTTGTTTTGCTCAGGTATAACAGAGTCTTGAGATGAGTGATGTTTGACGAGCTCATCAGGTGATATTTTTGAACCCATTGAAGCAACTTCATCCCCAAACATATCGGTAAATATGGGCGGCTCTTCATCCGGCAATGGCGGCTCTTCATCCGGCAATGGCGGCTGTTCTTCATGAAACGAAGGCGGCCCCTGTAAATCATTCAATATTGTTTGATTACCTTGCCCTTCGTTCGCTGGCCGTTCTTGAGTTGGTTCTTGGCTAGTTTGGAGCGGTGACTCAGACTGCACACTACCTTTGGCAACAAGTTCAATGCCTACATTTTGCTCGACCACATCATTTTGTTTAGTTGCATCAATTAACTCATGCTGAATTGTCGGTTTCGCTTCTGGAGTTATAAAGGCGGCGGGTTTAGGTTGGGGCAACGATTCAAACAAAGGTAAGCTATTACCGCTTGTTACTAGGCTATCAATATCTAAATCGATGGTTTGCACCGGTGAAAACGCCAACATTCTTAATATTGTCATTTGTAAGCCCGCGCGGGCGTCGGGTGCGTGGGGCAAATCTCGTTTACCATTCACACCAATTTGATACAGAATTTGTATTTGTTCTTTAGATACACTATTTGCTAAAGTATAGATGCCTTTTGCTGAGTCGCTGTCTAACTTACACACCTCAGGTACAACTTGGGTAAGCGCTATTTGGTGGAACAAACCTAAGAGTTGCGATAAGACCTGAAAGTAATCGGGTGATTGTGCACATATATCATCAAGTTGAAAGATAGCTTGTGCACTGTCGCGCTCGAGTATGTGTTTAGCTAACTTCAAAATATGGTTTTTATTCAATAAGCCAAGCATGTCGGCAACTATCGCCATGCTAACTAGATTATTGCCTTGGGCAATAGCTTGATCAGTTAAGCTCAAAGAATCGCGAATACTACCCTGCGCTGCTCGCGCTATTTGTGCAATTGCCGACTGCTCGTACTGAATTTTTTCTTGGCCTAATATGTAAGCTAAATGGCCCTGAATTTGCTCTGTTGTTAGTGCTTTTAAACTAAATTGTAAACAACGTGACAACACCGTAACAGGGAGTTTTTGAGGATCGGTTGTCGCAAGTAAGAACTTAACATGTTCTGGCGGCTCTTCCAGGGTTTTAAGTAATGCATTAAAACTGTGCTTTGAAAGCATATGAACTTCATCTATCAAATAGACTTTATACTTTCCACGTGTTGGACGGTATTGGACATTATCGAGTAACTCTCGGGTGTCTTCTACCTTTGTGCGTGATGCCGCATCAATTTCAAGCAAATCAACATAGCGTCCATCGCTTATATCTAAACAAGTGTCACACTTTTGGCAAGGATTGGCACTTTGTCCTTGTTCGCAATTTAAGCTTTTTGAAAAGATTCGGGCTATGGTTGTTTTACCCACGCCTCGCGTACCCGTAAACAAGTATGCGTGATGGAGTTTATCGTTCTTTAGTGCGTTGGTTATTGCATCAACAACGTGTTGTTGACCCACCAATTCAGAAAAGGTTTGAGGACGCCATTTTCTTGCCAGAACTTGATAGCTCATCAGCTAATTAGTCTCCGTCGAATTCGCAAACACAATAAGGAATAACATCAGCGGCTTTTAGTTTTGCTTCGCCGCCAATGCCGGGCAGTGAAATAATAAAGCCGGCATGTTCAACTACACCGCCAAGACGGCGGATCAGTTTTGCCGTGGCAATCATAGTGCCACCGGTAGCCAGTAGATCGTCAATCATAAGCACTCTGTCGCCGGGACTAATAGCGTCTTTGTGTATTTCAAGCACATCGGTACCATATTCAAGCTCATATGACTCAGAAATAACTTCACGGGGCAGTTTTTTAGGCTTTCTTACGGGCACAAAGCCCACGCCAAGTTCTAGGGCCAGTGGCGCACCAAACAAAAATCCACGTGCTTCAGTGCCGACTACTTTGTCAAATTTTAAATGGCCGTACTGACCCTTTAATAGGTCAATACAAGCTTGAAAAGCTTCATGATTTTGCAGTACGCTAGTTACATCACGAAACATTATACCTGGTTTGGGATAGTCAATTATGGTGGTAACAGCATTTTTAATTAATTCTTGTGACACACTTTTTCCTTTTATGTGTTTCTAGTTATGATTGATTTATCATAGTCTTTCTAATTATGGTTTTGTGGGCTACTTACTAAAAAAGAATTTTTACCGCCCAAACCACTATGTGAAGTAAGGGAAAAGCAACTAATATCCCTACAATACCGAAAAAATACCACCAGTTAAACACTTCTTTGAATTCGGTATTATCGCTCATGAATATAACCTCAAAATACTAAATTTTTTCGAAGACGAATAATACTTGATCACGGCTAAAATAAATAGGCTTGTATCATTCATTTAGTATGAAAATTTGGGCGTACTTATAAAAACTACACGGTTTATACAAAACCAAGTGTTAATTCACAAGCCATCTTTATATGCACTACTCAACGCTGTAAAAGAAAATTTATAATAATTTTGTAAAACAATAGCTTACAGCAATAAAAAGAGGCTTAGTTAAGCCTTACAAAAGTATCAATTCTTCATCTATCCGTGATAATTCCGTGACAAGTTACTTGTAAAGTATTAATTGTCATAAAGTGACTGAAATTTTACAGCTATATACTTTTTTGGACCCATAACAAATCAAAAAAGGAGCTCTTAAAGGACAACAACTATGAAACTAATTGCACGTATTTTTAAAATATTAGCAATGAGCTTGCTGGTTGTTGTCTCGCCATTTCAACTTGTTCAAGCAAATGAAGTTAAAGTTGAAGTCAGTAACTTTTTTGCAGATGGTGGTTTAGCACTAACGCTTGCGTGGACTGGTTTTCATGACGGTACTTTTGATCCCTTCAATAGTGGTGTTAATGCATCTACTACTGTCCAGGCCCTTGCAAAAAACGGAGATATGTCAGGTATTAGAGCAAATTTTGCCACTACCTCCTGTGGTATAAATGGCGCAGTATTTGGTCCAGAAGGTTTTACAGGGACGCCTGTTATTGAACTTGGAGAAATAACCGCTGCGTTCTTTGACATTAATAATATCGGCAGTAGATATTTTAGTTTCTTGTCTATGTTAAGACCCACAAACGATGCTTTTATTGGTAATGAAAATCCTGACCAATATTCATTATTCGATATGCTTGGTAATTTTGTTGGTTTGGATATCCTAGTGCTAGGATCTCGAGTATGGGATGCGGGTACCAAAGCAAATATAGGTTTTGATTCGCCATTCTTAGCAGGTGCCAACGCTCAAGGTCGTCAGGGTGAAAATGCGACTATATCAAAGCACTCAGGCGGTCAGGTATTAGCGGGTGGCTTGAGTATTATTAGTGGTACCACACCGTTAGAATACACCATTGACGAACTAGCAGCTAATTTTACCGCCGCTGGTTGTCAAATTACCCGTATTAAAATTACCCAAGTGGCTAAAGTTTCAGATCCGGCTGTTGATATGTTAACGGTATTATGACTGGCTTCGTATTACTAAAACGCAAGGCATAAGCGGCGCTCAATATAATAGTTGTATGTGTAATAACCACGAAAATCTGTTCGCTATCTTTTAAAATAAATTGATTTTACACCTGCGTATGTATTAAGATTTACCCACCCGACACAGCAGGATAAATCATGACAGTTGAAGAATTACAGGCACTGAAAATTGCATTTACATATATGCCAAAAGCAATAGAAGTTAATAAGTATGAATATGGTGATAATTACCAGCATATTTTAGACCATATTACCTATGTACGCGAAACGCTCCTAGACCATGATATCGATCCCGATGAGGTTGGTGGTGATATTAACCCAAGCTCTACACCAAATTCTTATTATTGATTTAACTGCCATTTTTACGAACCTGAGCGTTGACTGTGTATCTTGCGCCACCGCTCCTGCATTTTAGCAAACACAAGCCCATACGCACTGGTATCTATCTTTGTCAGCGTAGCTATTGAGTAGCTTAGCGCTTCTATACTAGACAATTGATAGGTTTTCTTCGACTTTCTAATTTCATATTGTTTTTGCGGTGGGAACTCAAAATGTATTTGGGCAAAACTACGCAACTTTGGAAAACTCTGCCATATAGAATACGCTTGCTTCCAACTGCCATCTATTAAAATAATTGTATGAATTTGATTGCGCTTTTCTCCAATACCCTCTATCGCTTTACTTTGAGATGACGGATACAGTACCACGGCGTGATTGATGTCTAAATCGGCCAGTAGTTGATTAGTTTCAGTGACAACGCTGGTATTAATAACCTGTATCGAAGGAGACACTAAACACGCTAGCCTTATAGTGTTTTTTGAATGTAACTTCTCTTTCTTATGTTGTAATACAATGACTTTAATTGGCAGTATTATAGTGGTTACTGCGTCACAAACGCAGGTGACTTTTGGATATTTACACTGTAGGCAGTAAATACGTTTAATAGTGGGCATTAGCAATAAAAAGAAGATTATGATATTTGCCTAATATTAGCATAAAACCATAATCAACAGGCACAAAAAAACCCGTAACCATTAGGCTGCGGGTTTCTCATTTCTCTTTACGAGAATAATGGAAGTCTGGCGATGTGCTACTCTCACATGGGGAAACCCCACACTACCATCGCCGCTAATACGTTTCACTTCTGAGTTCGAGA
>JBLIGC010000037.1:0-18831 GCA_047636735.1 Glaciecola sp.
AAGAAGTATGACGGCCTTATTGTTACCGGCGCACCATTGGGTAATGTAGACTATGAAGATGTGTTTTATTGGTCGCAAATGTGTGAGTTGATGGATTGGGCAAAGCATAATGTGCAGTCAACCTTTTACTTATGTTGGGCTGCCCATGCCGCTATGTATTACTTTTTCGATGCAGATAAAACTTTACTTAAACGTAAATTATCAGGCGTTTTTAGCCACAAAGTAATTGATGAGAGAAATGAACTTGTGCGCGGATTTGATCCTGAGTTTTGGGCACCACATTCTAGAGTAGCGCAAATTGACCCTAATACTTACAGGCGTATTAGTGGCCTTGAAGTACTTGCTGAATCTGACCAGGCAGGCGTGTACGCAGCGGCTACAAAAGACAAACGTATGGTGTTTGTAACGGGTCACCCCGAGTATGATCCTACTACTTTAGACCAAGAATTTACGCGAGATGTTAATGCTGGCTTGTCACCGCAAGTGCCTTTTCATTACTACCAAAATGATGACCCTGAGCAAGCTGTTATGATCCGCTGGAAGTCTCATGGAAATTTGTTGTTTACCAATTGGTTAAACTATTATGTATATCAAACAACCCCCTATGATTTGAATTTATTGACCGGTGATTGAATCAAAGGGCGCTTGTAGAGGAAATAAATATTGCAAGATAAACCGTTTAGTCAAGCATGTGAAAATAATAAATCCGTTATTCTAGCAGAGCTTTCAAAGCATTTTGCTGGGAGTAGCAAGGTCTTAGAAATTGGCACTGGTAGTGGTCAGCATGCGGTACATTTAGCTGCACAATTACCACATCTTGACTGGTATTGTGCTGACCAACCTGAATATCATAATGGCATAAATGCGTGGATAGACGACTTTCCTAGTACTAATTTACATAGGCCTGTTGCTTTAAGTTTCCCCCACGACTCTTTGCCTGATGGAGAGTTTGATGCGGCCTTTACGGCAAATACCGCGCATATTATGCTTACACATCAGGTGCAATCGATGATGCATAAGGTGGCTGAAAAATTGCCGAGCCACGGCGTGTTTTGTCAATATGGTCCGTTTACTATAAACGGTGAATTTAGTAGCCAGAGTAATATCGATTTCCATCATCATTTAATAGACATTGGGTGCGGTGGATACAAAGGGATAGAACAGATGCAAGAATGGGCGCCAGCATTAAGGCTGTCTGAAGTTGTTACTATGCCTGCGAACAATTTATTGTTGGTATGGCATAAACTTGAATAGTAATAATATGGTGTCGCTACGCAATTGAATTTGCCTGCTGGCTAGTTGAAAGAACTAGCCAGTAGCATCGCGATATTTTACAAACATTAGCTCACTTTATTTTTCAGGGTTTATGTCTTTGTAAGGTAGCAATGAAGCAGATTTTTCAGCATAATCAATAATTTGAGGTGTTTCACGTTGTAAAAAATCAGCTATAGCTCGGTCAAATCCGTCTTCCTTCATTTTATGGTTTGAATAACATAAAAAAGGCTCAAACCCCCTTAATATTTTATGTTCGCCCTGGGTTCCTGGATTAAATAGGGGTATATTTTTTTCAATACAAAACTCAATTCCTTGATAGTAACAAGCTTCAAAATGCAAACCTGATATTTCACTAAGTGCTCCCCAATAACGCCCATAAAGTCCGTGTTCATCGTATAAGAATAACGCTGCCGCAATAGCTTGGGGTTTTTGTTCTGTACTTTTTCTTGAAATATCGTTTTTAACGGAAACGTATGCAGGCTCATTAAATGTGCTATCAACGTCATTAACCTTGTCTGCATGTTGATATGCTACTACCAACAATAAATTATTCGACATATCATTCAACAAGGCATAAAAAAACTCAGGTCTTAAATATCCTGTGTGACCACTGCGTTTTAAATACGTTTGTTGATAGCAAGTATAAAAAAAGGCCATGTCACTTTCGAGAATATCGTTGCTGATAATGCGTTTCACAACTACGCCTTGTTTTGCTATGCCAGCGCGTTCTTTTCTAATAGACCGGCGACGCCTAGCGGTAAGCCTGGCCATAAAGTCATCAATGTGGGAGTAGTGCTTATTGTGCCAATTAAATTGAACCGAATTGCGCTGATGAAACCCATGGTTAAGCAATGCACAAGAAACTTGTTTAGACGTAAACAAAAAGTGTACTGAGGATACGGATAACGACTCCATCAATGCTTCATTTATGTGCGCAATATACTGAGTCATTTGATCAAGGCTAATATGAGGAGCTAACAATATGCGCGGCCCAGTAACTGGCGTAAAGGGAATAGCAATAATTAGTTTTGGGTAATATGCTAACCCGTGTTGTTCATAAGCCTGTGCCCAACTATGGTCAAACACATACTCACCATAGGAGTGTGTTTTAACATAAGCCGGTAAAAATCCAATAAGCGCTTGTGTTTCATCTCGAATAACTAGGTGACGCGTTAGCCAGCCAGTGTTATCGCCCACACAGTGAGTTTTTTCAAGGGCCTGTATAAAACTAAAGCACAGAAATGGGCTAGTAATTTGATTAGAATCATTTAATGCCTCAAATTCTCTTTGCGATAATGCATTAATACTATCAATGCTTGTCCAATTCCAATTCATGGGTAAAATAACAAACTCTACTAAAATAATTATATGTAAACAATATGAGTGAAGACCAAGCAAAGATCATAAATCATAATATTACGCGGCTATTATCTAGGCGCGAACACAGTCAGTTTGAATTGATTCAGAAATTAGCGCTAAAAGGCTTTGACCAAAAATTGTGCGTGCAACAACTACAATTTTTCATTGATAAGCGCATACAGTCTGATGAGCGCTATTTAGAAGCTTATGTGCGCAGCGCTTTTCTCAAGGGAAAAGGTCCTCAAGTTATAAGGCAGACATTGAGTCAGCATAATATTGATGGCACACATGTTAAGCAATATATTTATGATGACGACTACAATTGGTATAACTTAGCTGTTGAGGTGCGGGCAAAACGTTTTGGTCAGGAACTACCAATAGATTTTACCGATAAGCAAAAGCAAATGCGCTTTTTAGAGTATAGGGGTTTTGAGCAAGAGCAGATAAACGCCGCTTTCAATTAAAGCACAAGTAATAAAGGAAAAATTACTATAAAACCCAATTAAAGCCCGTCTATAGGCTTAATTTTGGTCGGCAAAAATGATACTGTTCGTGGGCGATGAGGTGCTCGTATTTTAATAATAAGTGATATAGCAACTTCACCTTGTTTTTTGCATTATTTATCCACAAAAACTATGAAATACAACGTAGCATATTTATTCTCGTTGAACAGCTTTAAAGCCCTAACGGGTATTATAGGAACTTAAATGACACGCTCTACCGCACAAATTCGCCGCGCTTTTCTTGATTTCTTTGCAGATAAACAACATCAAGAAGTTCCTACGTCATCGTTAGTTCCTATCGATGACCCTACTTTGTTATTTACTAATGCCGGCATGAACCAATTTAAGGACGTGTTTTTAGGCACCGAGCAGCGCCATTATACTCGCGCTACTTCATCTCAGCGCTGTGTGCGTGCCGGTGGCAAACACAATGATTTAGAAAATGTTGGCTACACTGCGCGTCATCATACTTTTTTCGAGATGCTTGGAAACTTTAGTTTTGGCGATTATTTCAAAAAAGAGTCTATCCACTTTGCCTGGGATTTTTTAACCGGCGAGCTTGGCCTAGCAAAAGATAAGTTACTTGTTACTGTGTACCATGAGGATGACGAAGCTTTTGATATTTGGGAAAATCAAATTGGTATACCTAAAGAACGCATAATCAGAATTGCCACATCGGATAACTTTTGGTCTATGGGCGATACCGGTCCTTGTGGACCCTGTTCTGAAATATTCTATGATCACGGCGAACATATTTGGGGCGGCCCTCCAGGCTCTCCCGAAGAAGACGGCGACAGGTTTATTGAAATTTGGAACCTAGTATTCATGCAATTCAACCGCCAAGCTAATGGCGACATGTTGCCGCTTCCAAAGCCGTCTATTGATACAGGGATGGGCTTGGAGCGTATTTCGGCTATTATGCAAAACGTGCATAGCAATTATGAAATAGACCTTTTTCAAGCACTAATCAAATCGGCAGCAACTATAGTAGGTTCATCCGATTTAGAAAATAAATCATTGCGTGTAATTGCCGATCATATTAGGTCTTGTTCATTCCTAATTTGCGACGGTGTTGTTCCATCAAACGAAGGAAGGGGTTATGTGCTGCGTCGAATTATTAGGCGTGCAGTGCGTCATGGCAATAAGATAGGAGCCAAAGATATTTTCTTTCATAAGCTGGTGGGTGAACTGGTGAATCAAATGGCCGATGCATTCCCTGAATTAGCACAACAACAAATTATGATTGAAAAAGTGCTTAAGGCAGAAGAAGAGCAGTTCTTGTCTACATTAGAGCGCGGAATGGGCATTCTTAACGACTCTTTGGACAAACTCAACACAAAGGTAGTACCAGGTGAATTAGTTTTTAAACTGTATGACACTTACGGTTTTCCTGCCGACCTAACTAATGACGTGGCGCGCGAGCAAGATTTTACGATAGATCACGAAGGATTTGAAAAGGCCATGCAGGCGCAAAAGGCAATGGCACAATCAGCAAGTAAATTCAGCGCTGATTATAATAATATAGTTAAGCTTGATCATGCGACTAACTTCATTGGTTATTCTGAGCTATCTGCAACTGCCGTTGTTAAGGCCTTGCTGATAGACCAAGTATCTGTTCAACAGGCGCAAACAGGCGATGTATTAGTGGTAGTAGATTCTACTCCATTTTATGCTGAATCGGGTGGTCAAATAGGCGATACCGGTTGTCTGAGATTTATGAACACAAGCGTTGATGTACTTGATACCCAAAAAGTAGGTGCTGCCTTTGTTCATAAAATCGCGCTTAATGCCTCGGTAAACTTTGTGCTTAAGGTAGGTGATACCGTAAGCCTTAGTGTGAACACCAACTCACGTGAAGCGATTAAACTTAACCACAGTGCTACGCATTTATTACATGCAGCGCTGCGCAACACTTTAGGTGAACACGTTACTCAAAAAGGCTCGTTGGTTGACGCCGACAAACTGCGCTTTGATTTCTCGCATTTTGAAGGCATTTGTGCAAGTCATTTAGTTGCCATTGAAAATAGCGTTAATCAACAAGTGCGTGAAAATCACACAGTAAATACAGCATTAATGGAACTAGAACAAGCCAAAGAAGCGGGCGCAATGGCATTGTTCGGTGAAAAATACGACAATGAAGTAAGAGTGGTAAAAATGGGTGAGTTTTCTACTGAGTTATGCGGCGGTACTCATGTAGAACGAACCGGTGACATTGGATTGTTTAAAATAGTGTCTGAAGGCGGAATTTCATCGGGAGTTCGTCGTATAGAGGCAATTACTGGGCAAACCGCACTCGATTATTTGCATGCAGATGCCGACAGCTTGGCTACCGCCGCAGGATTACTTAAGTCAGATAAAGCGAGTTTGGCCAAAAAAATACAACAACTGCTTGCGCAATTAAAGAAAAGTGAAAAAGAATTGGGTCAATTTAAGCAGCAGATATCTGGCCAAAAATCTAAAGATTTAATTAAAAACACCGTAAATGTTAACGGTATTAATTTATTAGTGAACAAACTCATCGACAGCGAACCTAAAGCGTTGAGGTCAATGATGGACGATTTGAAAGTACAAATAAAATCGGGCGTAATTGTGCTAGGGCTTGAAGCAGATGGTAAAGTAAATATCATTACCGGCGTGACAAAAGATTTAACTAACAAAGTACACGCGGGCAAACTGGTTAGTTATTTAGCCCAGCAAGTTGGTGGTAAAGGAGGTGGTAGGGTCGATATGGCGCAAGCAGGGGGTACACAAGTAGATGCATTAGATTCAGCGCTAGCGTCAGTTGAAAGTTGGTTAAGTGAAACTTTAGGAGCTTAATATTAGAAATTAGGATTAAAAGACTCGTGTAATGTTTTGGTTAAGTAATCGTACAAACTGACGAGGTAGATAATATAAATAAATATATAATGATAAAAATTTGTTAGATTTGTTTCCGAATAATTAATAATAACAGCGTACTTGTTACATCAAGCCTCACATTAGAGTATAATGCAACTAACAGTATGCTGCATAGTACGACCGGTTTGAAGCTGTGGGTAGTTAATACCGAAATAGTAAATCTGGAAAACATGCGTATAAAAGCGCCAAGTTGACAAGCCAATAAATGGCTAACAACAAAAAGAAATTAATAGGAGCAATACATGCTAATTCTTACACGCCGCGTTGGCGAAACTTTAATGGTTGGAGACAACGTTACGGTTACCGTTTTGGGTGTAAAGGGTAATCAAGTTCGAATAGGGGTGAACGCACCGAAAGACATATCTGTGCATCGCGAAGAAATTTATATGCGTATTCAAGCTGAAAAAGGTAATGGAAACGTTCCCGACGCTTCAGAGTCTTAAGATACTTTGTTGTGAAAAAAGCTCGGTTTATACCGAGCTTTTGCATTATTAGCGCAATATGTTTACTGAACTGCTTAAATTTATATCAATCGATATTTTACCGCTAAAAAAGCATTGACTTACAGCGGTGTTTCAGTAAACTTGCGCTCCTCGATTTGGAGAGGTGGCCGAGTGGCTGAAGGCGCTCCCCTGCTAAGGGAGTATAGGGTTTATAGCCCTATCGAGGGTTCGAATCCCTCCCTCTCCGCCATTGAGTTGTTAGAAGATTGCGCGTGCGTAGCTCAGCTGGATAGAGTACCTGGCTACGAACCAGGCGGTCGGAGGTTCGAATCCTTCCGCACGCGCCAATTTTTCTACATGGGCATTTGTTGTTTGGGTGTAAAGTGTGCATTTAGAAGTATTGTTAGTACCACCGTTTTTGCGCGTGCGTAGCTCAGCTGGATAGAGTACCTGGCTACGAACCAGGCGGTCGGAGGTTCGAATCCTTCCGCACGCGCCAATCATTGCAAACCACCTTCGGGTGGTTTTTTTGTGTCTGACACTTAGTAAGTATGCTTTTTAAGAATTGTGTTGTATTCGTTAAAATGAATAAAATGTGGCGAATTACTGATTAAGTTGCATAATAAATACTATTTTGCGCATTTTCATTAAGTTTTTTCATTGTTTTTTACTAACGGCCATGTTATTCAATGCTTAGAGAATCTTTTATAAAAATATTTATAGAAGTATGCGCGTTACGCCATGCGTTTTATAACAAGGGCTGATAGACACATGATAACGGACCAATTAGCCGAAGCGGCAGTATTACTGGGCGTAGGTATGACAGTTGTATTTGTTTTTTTAACCCTGCTTATTGGCGGCATATACAGCATTGCTTGGTTTGCCAAAAAATTTCCGGGGCCTGACGAGGCCGCGCACAAGAATAGACGTCCAACATATAGTCAAAATAATAAAAACTATTCAACTTCAACGACAGTAGAGCCACGCATTGCTGAGGCCATAAAAGCCGCAGTTCATTCACATAGGCGCAAAGGCTGATATAAAAATAATAAGAAACTAGCGTTAGCAAGTGAAAATTACAAAAAGGGATCATTTTTATGCCTACAAAGTTGAAAATTACTGAGCTCGTATTTCGGGATGCCCATCAGTCTATACTCGCCACTCGTTTACGTTTAGAAGATATGTTGCCAATTGCACAAACTCTCGATAAGGTTGGTTATTGGTCTATGGAGTCTTGGGGCGGTGCTACTTTTGATGCTTGCATACGTTATTTAGGCGAAGATCCTTGGGAGCGCATTCGCGCCATCAAAAAAGCGATGCCCAATACTAAACAACAAATGTTACTGCGTGGTCAAAACCTTTTAGGCTATCGTCATTACGCAGACGACGTAGTAATAAAGTTTGTTGAGCGTGCGCACAAAAATGGCGTAGACGTCTTTAGAATATTCGATGCAATGAACGATGTTCGCAATTTAACTACTGCCGTTAAAGCAACCAAAGATGTAGGCGCGCATGCTCAAGGAACACTGGCTTATACCATAAGCCCAGCACACACCCTTAAGTTTTGGCTAGATATGGCCAAGCAGGTTGAAGACCTAGGTGTAGACTCAATTTGCATAAAAGACATGGCCGGTTTACTTAAGCCCTACGACTGTGAAGAGCTCATCACTGAACTAAAGGCCACAATAAACGTCCCTCTTGCGATGCAATGCCATGCAACCACCGGACTAAGCACTGCCACTTATCAAAAGGCTATAGACGCTGGCATAGACATGCTAGACACCGCAATTAGTCCAATGAGCATGACCTACGGGCATACCGCTACTGAGACCATTGCGGCCATTGTCGAGGATACAGCGCGCGATACTGGACTAAACAAACTGCTTATGGCTGAAGCTGCAAGCTATTTTAGAGGTGTACGATGCAAATACGCGCAGTATGAAGGCAGCCTCAAGGGTGTAGATGCACGTATTTTAACCGCACAAGTGCCCGGCGGCATGCTGACTAATATGGAAAGCCAGTTAAAAGAGCAGGGAGCTGAAGATAAATTTGATGAGGTCTTATTAGAAATTCCGCGTGTGCGTGAAGACTTAGGCTTTATCCCATTGGTTACTCCAACCTCTCAAATTGTAGGTACTCAAGCGGTTATTAATGTGATAACCGGTGAGCGTTATAAATCTATCTCAAAAGAAACCGCCGACATCTTAAAAGGTGAATACGGCGCAACGGCTGCGCCGGTAAATAAGGAGCTTCAAGCCCGAGTATTAAAAGGCAGTGAACCCATTACCTGCAGACCTGCGGACAATATTGCCGATGAATTACACGATTTAGAAGCTGGCTTGTCAGCCATCGCTAAAGAAAAAGGCTTGCGCCTCGCAAGCGAAAGTATTGACGATGTACTTACCTATGCTCTGTTTCCTCAGGTAGGTCTTAAGTTTATTGAAAACAGAGATAATCCATCAGCCTTTGAACCTGCGCCATCAAAAGGGCCGCAGGAAGTCATGGCCCACGACGCTCAACCCTTAGCTGGCGATGCAGCGAGCTATGCTGTGCGCGTAGAGGGCAAGGTTTATCATGTAGAAGTGGCTCAAAGCGGTGAAATAACGCACATTTCACCTAAGAGTTTGTCTACCCCGACTAATGCGCAATCGCATTCAGCATTGCAAACCCCAGCACACAGCGCAAATAGCACAGAGATTAAAGCGCCTTTGTCGGGCAATATCGTTAAGGTAATAGTAGACGATGGCCAAGCTATTGACGAAGGCGATGTAATTTTAATACTAGAAGCGATGAAAATGGAAACCGAAGTGCGCAGCACGGTAAGCGGCACCGTAACTCATATAAGCGTCAAAGAAGGCGACACCGTGCAAGTGGGAAACACTATGATGTTGGTAGGCTAGCATGGAAAAGTTAGAAATTTTATGGCAAAGCACAGCCCTGCCGCATTTCGAAGTAGGACAAATAATAATGATGTTGGTGGGACTAGGTTTACTCTACCTCGCCATTGTTAAAAAATTTGAGCCACTTTTATTATTACCGATTGGCTTTGGCGCGGTATTAACCAATATTCCCTTAGCAGGGTTTAGTGAAGCCGGCGGAATACTTCATTATATCTATTACATTGGTGTAGACACCGGCATATTCCCCCTGCTTATATTTATGGGTGTAGGCGCAATGACAGACTTTGGGGCGCTTATCGCCAACCCTAGAATGTTATTGCTAGGGGCGGCTGCGCAGTTTGGTATTTTTGCGACATTATTTGGTGCTATTTTGCTAAATGGACTACCGGGCTTTGAATTTACCCTTCAAGATGCTTCAGCTATTGCTATTATAGGCGGTGCCGATGGCCCTACAGCAATTTTTTTAGCTTCAAAGCTTGCACCTGAGCTACTAGGTGCTATTGCTGTGGCGGCTTATTCTTACATGGCATTGGTCCCTATTATCCAACCGCCTATTATGAAGGCCCTTACCACGCCAGAGGAACGCAAGTTAGAAATGAAGCAATTGCGGGTTGTTTCACAGCGTGAAAAAATCTTATTTCCTATTGCGGTTTTAATGTTGACGCTAATATTTTTACCCACCGCAACACCATTAGTCGGCATGTTTTGTTTTGGTAACCTATTAAAAGAAAGCGGCGTGGTAGACCGTTTAAGTTTTACAGCACAAAATTCACTTATAAATACGGTAACGATATTCTTAGGATTAGCCGTAGGCTCAAAACTCTCATCAGAAGCTTTTTTGACCGTTGAAACCTTAGGGATTTTGGCGCTTGGCGCGGTTGCCTTCTCAATTGGTACTGCTGCTGGCGTATTAATGGCAAAAGCGATGAATAAGTTTAGTAAAGAAACAATAAACCCATTAATAGGAGCTGCTGGCGTTTCGGCGGTGCCTATGGCAGCTCGTGTAGTCAATAAGGTTGGTTTGGAGGCAAACCCCCATAACTTCTTGCTTATGCATGCCATGGGGCCTAACGTTGCCGGTGTTTTGGGTAGTGCCGTTGCTGCGGGGATATTGCTAGCCTTGGTGGGGTAGCCTAGGTGAGCAGGGCATTATTTACTAGGTAGCGCATTAGATATAGTATTTACCACTTTACCGAAAGTTAGCGTACGATATACTTTTGAAGTAATGGGTGATAAATGACGTATGAACTTTATGCTATATTTATGGGCTTATTTGTTGTGCTTATTTTCCTGTGCGTTAATTGCGCATCTTGGGATTAACGCAAACTCAAATGCCGCTCTACTAAATTAAAGTGTGACTGCACCAACTTCTGCGTTAACGCTTCTTTAGGGGCAGCAAATACCTCTTCAGTTTTACCCTGTTCAATTACTTGTCCCTTATCCATTACTAGTACTCTGTCACTTATGTGACGCACTATGCCTATATTATGGGAAATAAATACAAACCCTAGCCCAAGCTCATACTGTAATTTCAAAATAAGGTTAACGGTTTGCGAACGCACCGAGGGGTCTAGAGCGGCAAAGGGTTCGTCTGCCACAATAATTTTGGGGTCGAGTATTAACGCTCGTGCCAAAGCTGCTCGTTGTTGCTGGCCGTCTGACATCATATGCTGATAATAATAATAATGGTCACGCAGCAGCCCTACTAACTTGAGAGTTTCTTGAATTTTTTCTTGGCGCCATGCTTCATTCAAGCTAGAGTTTAATTTTAAGGTGTTATTCAGCACGGTGCCAACGGTTAAAGCAGGGTTCATGGCACTGCCGCTATGTTGCAGTATCATGCGTATAGGGTGCGCATGAGTGCCTTCTTCGCTTTCATCATTAGTGATAAAGTCGATACTGCCAGAGCTAGGCGTTATGGCGCCCGCTAATGCTTTTGCCGTTAAACTTTTACCAGAGCCATTATTACCAACAATGGCAATGGTTTCACCTTTGAACATATCAAAACTTATAGGACCAAGTGTAAATGTAGGTTGCGATGAAAATAAATCCGTTTTACTTTTATAAATATAGCTTAGGTCTTTAACGCTGAGTATTTTAGTCATCAGTACTATCCTCCTCTAACGCAGGGTTGGTGAGGTTGAATTTTATCGGCTCTTGGCCATTGGCTTTTGTATCGATGGCTTGCTTTTTATCTGACTTAGGCAAATGCAATGGAAAATGACAGCTATATTGGTGGCCTTGAATATTTCGCATTACTGGCACTTGGACGCATTCTTTGCGTGCATTTGGGCACCTTGGCCCAAGTCGACAACCTGCTGGTAAGTGCTGCAAACTGGGAATAGTCCCTTCAAGTGACTTTAAAGGAGATTTTATAGCTAGCGTAGTTTGAAAGCTTGGAGCACTATCTAGCAGCGCCTTTGTGTATGGGTGCAACGGACGTTTTAAAAGTGATTTAACCTTGCCCGATTCAACTGTTTGTCCGCAATATAGGACTGTCATTGTGTCTGCAATGCTGGTGATAGCAAGTAAGTCGTGGCTAACAAATAAAATGGATAAGTTTTTAGTTTTATTTAGTTTTAATAGCAATCTTAGTACTTGCGTTTTGGTTGTACTTTCCATCCCACGGGTAGAGTCATCGGCTATCAAAATACTTGGTTCAGAAGCTAATGCCATTGCAATCATTATTTTTTGACTTACATCAGACGGTATTTGATACGGATAACAAGCCATCCAGCGTCCGTGATCTTTTATGCCCACCTTGTGAAGCAGTCCAATGGCAATTTCTTTGCGGTGTTTGTTACGCTCCCAAAACCATCTTTTTTTAATGAATTCGGGAGGAATACTTTCTTCAATTTGCTCACCTAACTTAATAGAAGGGTCGAGCGACGACGTTGGTTCTTGAAAAACGACTGCAATTTCGCGGCGCATTATTTGCCTACGTTGTTCGTAGGTCATATTCAATAAGTCTTGGCCTTTATAAGTTAAGCGGTCTGCTCTAATGCGCCAATAGTCGGGTAGGGCACCAATAATGGCTTTTACAACTAAGGTTTTGCCAGAACCCGATTCACCCACCAGTGCTTTTATTTCACCTTCGTGAAGTGAGAAGCTTACTTTTTCTAATGCTTTTATGGTTTCGCCTCCAGCATCTAAGTAAAGCGTGAGGTTTTTAATATCAAGTAGGGCCATTAGTGCTTAAACCTATTTCTAAGTGCGCTGCGCAAACCTTCACCAACAATATTGACCGATAACACCATCATAAAAATAAATAAACCAGGAAGGGCAACTAACCAAGGAGCTACGTAAGCAGTATTGAGGCTTTGCGACAATATTTGTCCAAGTTCAATGGTCGGATTCTGGGCGCCTAATGATAAAAATCCCAAGGCAGAAATATCCAAAATCGCAATAGACAAAGCAATGGTGGCTTGCACTACAATTAATTCAACCATGTTGGGTAAAATAGAGGTGAAAAATATACGGGCAGAACTTGCGCCATCAAGTTTGTCTAACAACACATAGTCTTTGCTAAGCTCCTCTTTTACAAAGCTACGAGTTTGATGAATAAACTGAGGGATGAGGGCAAGGGTAATAGCAAACATAATGTTATATAGGCCAGCGCCCATTATTGCGACCACTATTATTGCAATCAATAGTGTAGGAATGGACATAATAGAGTCAAACAAATGATTGACTATACTTGAGCGCACACCACTTAATAAACCCGCAATGGCACCTACACCTACACCAATGAAAACAGCAATAAATACTATAATTAGACTGCTGCCAAAGGTGACGCGAACGCCATGCAGCAAGCGCGAAAACACATCGCGCCCAAGCGCATCTGTGCCTAACAAATGAGATATTGAACCACTGGCTTCCCATGAAGGCGGTAGTGATATTGTATTGGTATTTTGCAAGTCAGGATTATAAGGTGCCAATATAGGTACCAAAATCGTGATTAGTAAAAATATGACAAGAAATATTAAACCTATGACAGCCAAATGACTGCGTTTAAACTCTATCCACACTTTTTCAAGCGGTGACGGATGATATTCTTCTTGGTATAAGTCAAACCGCTGCACGGGCTGTTTCGTCCTTAGTTGGGTCGATGGCTCGGGTAATAAATTCGATAGTAATCGTTAGAGTTAAGACAAATACTGCAACTACAAGCATGCCTGCGCGAATGGCCGGATAATCTTGCTGATAGATGGCCTGAATTAACCAGTTTCCAATACCCGGCCAAGAAAATATAGTTTCTACAATCATTGCATTGGTAACTAAGGTTGAAATTTGTAAGGCTAATATAGGTAATATAGGAATTAAGGCGTTTTTAAAACTGTGCTTAATAAATATTTGCCACTGCGTAAAACCACGAGACTTTGCCGCTATTATGTACCCCTTTTGCATAACATCCATTATTGATCTGCGGGTAAAACGAATGAACAGGCAGGTTGTCACTATAGATATCGACAAGGTAGGCAGTATTGCGTGGCGAAGTGCGTCATTTAATGCAGCGCCAGTATTTTCTATGTCTGACAACACTATATCGATAAACACAAAGCCGGTGATATGTTCAACTTCAAATAATAAGTCGATCCGTCCGCTCATAGGTAACCACCCAATTTGTAAGCAAAAAACCGTAATAAACACTAAAGCTAACCAAAATACAGGAAATGAATACCCTACAACACTAAAAGTAACTACACCGAAATCGATTGGATTATGATGTTTCAAACCTGAAATAAAGCCGATGGGAATACCAATAAATGTAGCCACTAAAAGGGCGTAAATCATAAGTTCGAGTGTAGCAGGAAAGGCATAGGCAATTTCATCATAAAGATTTAGCTGGGATACACTGCTAACCCCCCAATTACCGTTTAACAAATTTTCCACATAAAGTCGAAATTGGACGAATATGTTTTCATTTAGCGCAAAGGCTTTTTCTAATGCTAACCTTTGTTCTTCTGTTTCGGGAGAAATGCCTGAAATATTGGTAAGTAAATCACCGGGAAAAAAGAAAGGCAGCATAAAAGAAAATACAAGTAAGGCAAATATCGTTATGACCATTAAATTAATATATCTAATCAATAACTTAATCATTGTATCCGCTCAACATCGTCAAACCGAATACCACCGAAAGGGTTAATTTCCATGCCTCTTATATTACTGCGTACGGCTTGATACTGATAGGCATGTGCAATAGGCATTAATGGCATTTGTTCGAATATAAGTGCATTGGCTTTTTTATATATTTGTTTGCGCTTTTCAAAATTGTCAGTGAGTAAGGCTTGTTGTATTAGCTCGTCGTATTGTTTATTGCACCACATAGCGCGATTGGTACCTGAGGGAATTGCATCGCAGGTAAGTAAAGGGCGATAAAAATTGTCAGGATCGCCGTTGTCGGCATTCCAACCTATCAGCACGCTATCATGTATCCCTAATGTTAAATTTTCTCGAAATATGTTCCAATCGTAGCTGACAATATTTAGCGTAATGCCTACCTCGTTTAAATAGCTTTTGATAAGCTGTGCCATTTTCATCGCATTAGGATTATAAGCGCGCTGCACTGGCATAGCCCACACGTCCATTGTGAAATTATACGGCAGACCCACTTCATTTAGCAATTCACGAGCACGCACAGGGTTATAACCTAATTCACGAGCATCGCTTTGATATGCCCATGATGCTGACGGTACAATACTTTTTGCCCGCGTTGCTTGGCCTAAATAAACAGCGTCTAATATCGATGTTTTGTCTACCGCCAGCACCAAGGCTCTGCGTACTTTAGGGTTGTCAAATGGCGCTTTACTCGTATTAAAGGCCCAAAAGCCTATGTTTAAGCCTGGCTTTTCTAACAATGTGAGGTCTTCTCGTTCGGTAATAACACCTAAATCGCTTTGGGATGGAAAAGCCACCGCATCGCATTCACCGGTAATGAGCTTTGCCATGCGCAAGGATGATTTCGCCGTTATGTCAAAAATAAGATGCTTGGCACCCCTGGTCGGCAAAAAATAATCAGCGTGACGAATATAGCGAATATATTGATTTTGTTTATATCGAGAAAATTTAAATGGCCCCGTGCCTATTGGGAAGAAATCAATTCGACTCGGATTGCCTTCTTCTAGCAATTGCATGGCATATTCTGCAGACAAGATAACTGAAAAATCGGTCGCTAAATTAGCCAAAAATGAACTGTCGGGTTTGTATAACGTTATTTCAACACGATATCCGTTAACACGTATAACGTCTTTTATGGTTTGATTTAACCCTAAGCTGTCAAAATAAGGATAGTTACCGCCGTTAACCATATGATAAGGGTGTGAGTCTAGTCGCCATCTGTTAATACTAAAAATAACATCGTCTGCATTAAACGTGCGCAATGGCGTAAAATAATCTGTTTGATGAAATGCAACTTTACGTCTTAGTTGAAACGTATAGCTTAAGCCGTCGGGGCTTACCAACCAACTGCTAGCAAGCCCAGGTTCAATGCGTCCATTGGTGGGATTAAATTCTAATAGTCGGTCGTATATCTGATGCGCAGAGGCATCGGCTGTTGTGCTTGAAGTATCAAGCTGTGGGTTAAAAAAAGCAGGGTTACTCTCGGAGCAATAGGTAATGGCGTTATTGTTCACGCGGCTTACTTCTGTGCAGCCATTCATAAAAAGAAATGCAAAAATAGACACAAAAATTTTGGTAGCCAAGTTACCACTTTTATTGACTCTAAGGCCCCGCGTGCAAAAAGTAGTTATGTAATTCATACGCTTATGCACAAATTCATGCGAAAATTGCCCTTGCTGAACATTAAACCGATTCGGTACTCTCAAGTAAATTATACTTTTTTAAATAGCCCCTAAGTTGATGATATGTCAGTGACAACTTTTCTGCAGTCTTTTTTTGATTATATTGTGAATCTTCTAATGCCTGTTGCAACATACCAATTTCATAATCTTGCGAAGCCTGTTTCAAATCCATTGGGAATTCAAACCCTGTTGGTTCTGTTAGACCGCCAAAAGATGCCGCTGCGCCGGTGTGTTCAGGTGCTGTTTCGGTGCTTGGCATTATAGGGACTTCGCCTATGTTGTCGCGTGCTGCCGTTTTTGTTTTGGTGCGTTGTTGTGGGCGAAATTTAGATTCAAAAGGGTTAATAATGATGTCATGAACAGGAACATTTGGCGGTGTTCTGTATACCGCCCGTTCTACTACATTCTTTAATTCTCGCACGTTGCCAGGCCAGTTGTAGTCGAGTAATAAGTCGCGGGACTTTTTACTAAAGCCAGCAAACAATTCAAGCTCGAGTTCTCTTGCCATATTAATAGCGAAGTGCTCAGCTAACATCATTATGTCAGCTTGTCTTTCGCGCAGGGGAGGAATGGTAATAACATCAAAAGCAAGGCGGTCGAGTAAATCAGCTCTAAATTCCCCTGCTTCGGCTAAAGTGGGTAAATCTTCGTTTGTTGCCGCTATTATTCGCACATCTACCGTAACCGACCGAGAGCCCCCTACGCGTTCAAACTCACCATATTCTATTACTCGTAATAGTTTTTCTTGAATTAAAGCAGACGTATTGGCAAGCTCATCTAAGAACAAAGTACCTTGATCAGCATATTCGAAACGACCTTCCCGCCTTTTACTGGCGCCGGTAAATGCGCCAGCTTCATAACCAAATAGTTCAGATTCCAGAAGGTTGTCGTTTAGGGCCGCGCAGTTAAGTTTTACATAGTTCTGCTCCCAGCGTCGGGATAAAAAGTGCAGCCTAGCGGCAATTAGTTCTTTGCCAGTTCCGCGTTCGCCTATTACCAACACTGGCTTATCTAAAGGGGCAACCATAGATGTTTGTTCGAGTATTTCTAGAAAACTATTGGCTTGTCCGATCAGATTATCGTTTTGTTTAAATACACTCATTATAAACTCTAATTAATTTAGTCAAAATCACTAAAACTTAGTGTACTTTAAAATGGAAAGAATTGCCTATGAAATTAAAAAACAATTTAGTTTATTTAAAACAATAGTTTATGATGTTTTGATAAGTTGGCAAGCAAATTGAATGTAATTTTACCAAGAAAGAAGTTTAACAAAATTGTGAATTATCACGAATTGCTAATTTTAGCACCAACCGACGAGGTACTACATCATGGGAATTTTTTCACGTTTTACTGATATCATCAACTCGAATATCAACTCTATATTAGATAAAGCCGAAGATCCGGAGAAGATGGTACGTCTCATCATCCAAGAGATGGAAGACACCTTAGTAGAAGTACGCTCTGCATCAGCTAAAACTATTGCTAACAAGAAAGACGTTGTACATCAAATAAACAAATATGAAAGAGAAGCAGCCGACTGGGAGTCTAAAGCGGAGCTAGCAATTAGCAAAGAGCGCGAAGATCTAGCCAGAGCAGCTTTGCAGGAAAAGAAAAAAGTAGCTGAAGCGGCAATCACTTTAAACAATGAACTTGGCTTAATTGATAGTGAGTTGGCTAAATTACAGACTGAAACTGGCCAGTTACAAGACAAGCTAGCCGATGCAAAGAGCCGCCAAAAAACTATAATTATGCGCCAAAAAACAGTAAGTTCACGCTTAGAAGTGAAAAAGCGTTTAGATTTAAGCAATGTTGATGATGCAATGGGACGCTTTGAGCAGTTTGAGCGTAAAATTGATGACCTAGAGTCTCAGGTGGAAGCATATGATGTAGGTACACGTTCGCTAAAAGATGAAATTGCAAATCTTGAAGGTGACACCAAAATTGACGATGAGTTGGCGGCGCTTAAGCAAAAGATGGGTGCAAAAAAAACCAAAACTGCCGGTGTTTCTGAAGTAAAGAAAGCGAAAAAGGCTTAACGTACGAGTCACGCATTTAAAAAAGGATGCCGTTTAGTAAAGCTTTAGAACATTGGGCAAGCAAAGCAAACACTATGCTTTGTCCTAATAAAGTCTTAACATAGGAAAACGTCATCATTTAGAACTAAGGAGAATGACAGTGGAAGCTTTTTTTATACTAACAGGAAGCACCCTCGTTGTATTTATGGTATTTGTTGCCCCTATCTGGGTAATAATGCATTACCGTAGCAGGAAACAAGTTAGCCAGGGATTGTCACAGACAGAATTGCGCTCGTTACAAAACCTAGCAGAAAAAGCAGAGTTAATGACGGATAGAATACAAACCCTAGAAAGTATTTTAGACGCTGAGTCACCAAATTGGAGGAGCCGAGCATGAAACGCGGTGAACTATTCAAAATAAAACGTGAAGGTAAAATAGGTGGCGTTTGCGCAGGTATAGCTAATTACTTTGGCATAGAGACATGGTTAGTTAGAATCCTCACTGTAACGGCCTTTTTATTACTAGCAGGGCCATTTATATTAGTAGCTTACGTAGCACTTTGGTTTATTTTAGATGACGAACCCACATCTGTATCAAGCACTAATACATATGGTCACAAAGGGTTTGTGAATAG
>JBLIGC010000038.1:0-18629 GCA_047636735.1 Glaciecola sp.
CTAATCACGTAATGAAGGATACAATTATTACTTAAAATACAATGAACATCAGCCAAAACTATTGATAACGACAGCAGTGCACATTGGAATCTCCCTTTTTATGCCGCCTTTTATTTTATAAAGGCGGTTTTTTTATTTACTGGTACATGCGAACATTGTACTTTATAGTTTACAAAAAAACGTGGTCATACCAGGTTGGACTCAGGGCAATTTGTAACCCAATTATTCAATATTGATTAGTATGTATCAACTAAAATGTTTACTAGTGTGGTGTTTGCTTCATGTCTAAATTGTCCAAATATATATCAAAACAAGCTGATAACAACGGAATGATTCATTGGTCGATAGATGAAAATCAACGTTGGCAACGATTATATGAGCGCCAAATAAAGCTGCTCAAGGGCAGAGCATGCGATCAATATATGCATGGCATCGATTTATTGGGTATGTCGGCAAATGAAATACCCCAGTTAAAATCCATCGATAAGGTACTGTTAGCAGCAACGGGTTGGCGTACAGCCCAAGTACCATCACTAATAAACTTTACTGAATTTTTTACCTTACTTGCCAACAAAGAGTTTCCAGTTGCCACTTTTATTCGCAGTGAACAAGAGTTTGATTATTTGCAAGAACCCGATATTTTTCATGAAATATTTGGTCACTGCCCGTTACTTACTAATCCAGCATTTGCTCATTTCACCCACACTTATGGTCAACTTGGTCTAGCAGCAAGCAAAGCCGACAGAGTGTTTTTAGCTCGGTTGTATTGGTTTACCGTGGAGTTTGGTTTACTCAATACGCCGCAGGGACTCAGAATATATGGTGGCGGAATTTTGTCATCACCAAGTGAAGCAATGTATGCACTTGAGTCAAACATACCAGTAAGACAGGCTCTTACGCCCTTAGATGCAATGCGTACACCTTATCGGATTGATATATTACAGCCAATATATTATGTGCTTCAACAAGCCGACGATTTAGATGCAATGGCGAATATGGACTTAATGACTATAGTGCAAGAGGCTAAAAGGTTTGGCTTATTTGCCCCAAAGTTTGCACCTAAAGTAAGTTAATAATCGTGACTGTTTGAATTACCACTCTTTTTTTATTAAATGCCTGTGAGTATCCTGTTGCAGGCATTTATACAAACATTAAACCTTTGTCATAATAGCCTTTTTCAACTCCCTTTCTTGATCTGACTGCACTGATGTCCGTAAACACATCCATACAAGTATTATTATGTTTACACGTGTACAAGGAGATACCAGTTATGCGTTTAGAAATTAGCTGTAAAGATAGAATGGGCATTACTCAAGATGTGTTGGATGTTCTCAACGAATACGACATTGACTTACGTGGAATTGAAATTGACGAATTAGGCAAACTCTTTTTGGACTTTCCAACTATAGAGTTTTCGGATTTTCAGGACCTTATGCAAAAATTACGACGCGTCGAGGGCATCGTAGACGTCAGAACTACTCCGTTTATGCCTATCCAGCGCGAACGTAATCAACTGCGTACATTATTAGAAACACTTCCAGACCCGGTTTTTTCTACCGATGCTAATGGTAAAATCACGTTGTTTAACGAAGTAGTAGCATCAACCTTAGAAATGTCGCCTGACCAAATTAGAGAGCTCAATATTGATGATTTAATAGAAGGATTTAATTTCACTAAATGGTTGCATGGTAAATCGATCGAAGCGCAAACCCATAAGGTGCAGTTTATTCAACAAGATTATATTGCCGATTTGTTACCAGTTAACATTCCTGATAATGGCAATAACATATTGGCCGGCGCCGTGATAATGCTGAAGTCAGAGGTACGACTGGGCGCTCAAATAAACGCATTCAGAAAACCTTATTCAGGTAGTTTTGATAATTTTGAAGCAAATTCTACTGCCATGAAGCGGGTTATTCGCGAAGCCAAACGTATGTCTGATTTAGACGGTAATATTCTTATTACCGGCGACACAGGTACTGGCAAAGAACAGATAGCGAAAGCTTGTCACGATAATAGCAGACGTTCCGACGGTGAGTTTGTAACACTAAATTGCGCTTCATTGCCCGACGAAGCTGCTGAAACAGAATTATTTGGCTATGGTCATGGTTCAGTTGAACAGTCTGAAGGGAAATCGGGGCTTTTTGAGCAGGCCTCAGGCGGAACTATTCTATTTGATGAAGTGTCTGAGATGTCAGCCCAACTGCAAGCTAAGCTGCTGCGAGTTCTAGAATATGGTACTTATCATCAGTTAGGCGACAGCCGAGTAAAATATATTGACTGTCGTATTATTTGCACAAGCTGTAAGGACTTATCACAATGTGTTCAAGAAGGTACGTTTAGAGAAGACCTTTATTATCGCCTAAATGTTTTGGGATTAGTCGTTCCATCGTTGCGCGAGAGGAAGGCTGATATTATTTCATTAGCCAATAATATTGTTTTACAGCATAGTAAAAAATTAAGTATTCAATCACCAAAGTTAAGTAAGCCTTGTATAGAGTATTTGGAATCTTATCCTTGGCCGGGTAATATACGTCAACTTAAAAATGCATTGTACCGAGCAATATCACTAATTGATGGTAACGAGATTACCAAAGAAGCCATTCAGCTTCCTAGCTGCAGCGCCAGCGTAACGTACATCGATGAAAATTTTGATGGAACCCTTGAACAAGAAGTTAAGCGATTCGAAAGAGACATGTTAAAACGTCTGTACCCATCTTATCCAAGTACTAGGCAATTGGCTCGAAAACTAGGATTAAGCCATACTGCTATTGCAAACAAATTAAGAGAGTACGGCATTAGTAAGCACTCGGTGAAGATGCAGTAAGCGTTGCAAAAGTGCAAGTGAAGGCGCCAATATTATGTAATCATGTACAGTACGCTCAAACAGACGGAAAAACCAAACATGAATATAAAATTATATGGCTATTGGCGTTCTTCAGCTAGTTACAGGGTAAGGATAGCGCTTCAGTTAAAGAAACTTGAATTTGAGTATATTCCGGTACATTTGGTCAACAATGGCGGCGAGCAAAAAAGTGAAGCATATAGACGATTAAACCCGTCTATGTTGGTTCCCACATTTATTGACGCCGATGAAGACATTACCTTAAATCAATCCCTCGCCATTATCGAGTACCTAGATGAAAAGTACCCGAGCGAATCGCCGTTTCTGCCACAAGACCCTTTAGACCGTGCGCGTATAAGAATAATTGCGCAAGACATTGCCTGCGATATTCAGCCGGTTACTAATTTACGGGTGCTGAATAAATTAAAAAGTGACTTTCATGCAGATGGTGAAATGGTAGGTAAGTGGGCACATGACTTAATATATGCCGGATTTGTGGCTTTAGAAAAGCGCTTGCTTTCAAGAGCAGGAAAATATGCATACGGATATAGCGTGTCATTAGCTGATATATGCTTGGTTCCACAAGTTTATAATGCACTTAGATTTGAAGTGGATATGAAAAGCTTTCCAATTATAAATAAGGTGTATACAAACTGCCAAGCATTAGATCCGTTTATTCAAGCAGCACCCGAGAATCAAACTGATGCCACTTAATTATGTCTCTTTTTCGTGTGATTTAGATAGGCAGAGCGGTGGTGTTTTTTACTTGTTTTAATGCAAACGTAGAGCTTAGATGATCAACCAGTGGCAAACTGGTTAGTTTAGATTTAAGCAATTGCTCATATTCCTCGATACTTTGCACAATGACTTTTAGTAGATAGTCTTTATCACCACTGGTGGTATGACATTCTACGACTTCATTTATTTCTTGTACGGCATTTTCGAACCTAGTAAGAGAATCACCATCGTGATTTTTAAGCGTTACATAGATGAATACTGATACCCCTAAGTTGAGTTTTTTAGCGTCAAGTAATGTCACTTTTTGGCGTATTATACCATCGGCTTCCATGCGTTTAACGCGCCGCCAACAAGGAGTATGAGACAAGCCAACATACTGGCTAAGTTCAGCCATAGAGACCGTTGCATCTCGTTGCATTACGCGAAGAATTTCGCGGTCGAATTTATCTAGCTTCATAATAATGTTGTCTTTTTACGTAATTGGGTTAATCGGACGCATAACAGGATCATTTTTCAAAAAATTTTTTTAATTACACCCTTAGTATAGGATGAATATCCTATAAATGATAAACATATATCTAATTTTTTTGATCTATTGACGAACTAAAGCTGACAATAGCAAGACTTATCCTTGAATGTTTCGGATACTATTGATTCTTTCGCTTTACCGTTAATATTCGTTGCTATGATATTGAAGGTTAGGCAGACTCTTATCATTAATCAACGCAATAATAAAAATAATGAGAAACGCAATGGCCCTGTTTGAACACCCCGATTTCGATAAGCACGAGCAAGTCGCATTTCACCATGATAAGTCCACGGGTTTAAAAGCAATTATTGCCGTACATAATACCCGTTTAGGTCCCAGTTTAGGTGGCTGTAGAATGTGGCCTTACGCTTCAAGCGACGAAGCGTTAACCGATGTGCTGAGGTTATCTTCTGGCATGTCGTATAAGGCAGCCATGGCAAACTTGCCAAAGGGCGGTGGTAAAGCGGTCATTATAGGCAACCCTCGTGAACATAAAAGTGAAGCATTAATGCAAGCAATGGGACGCTTTGTTGACAGTTTTAATGGGAGCTATATTGTTGCTGAAGATTCGGGTATTAGCGTGCAAGATATCAATCAAATGGCCAGCCAAACCAAGTATGCATCTGGCAACCATGCGCGCTACTCGATAGATGGTATAAAGCCAGATGGCAATCCTGCCCCGTCAACGTCCTACGGTGTATTTTGTGGTATCAAGGCCGCAGTGAAACATGTTTATGGAACCGATTTGCAAGGCAAAACAGTTGCTATCCAAGGAATAGGGAACGTAGGTCTTCGTTTGGCAAGGTATTTACACAGTGCAGGGGCGCAGTTATTTATATCCGATATATATGAAGAGAATTTGTTAATTGCGCATGAACAAACCGGCGCCACTATTGTTGACAATAACACCATTTATAGCCTAGACGTAGATGTGTTTTCACCCTGTGCATTAGGCGGCGCAGTTAACAAAAATACAATTGAGGTCTTTAAGGCCAAAGTTATAGCCGGTGCTGCAAATAATCAATTGTCGAATAGTTCAATGGATATAGCGCTAATGAATAGGAACATTACCTATGTTCCTGACTATGTTATTAACGCAGGAGGTATCATTGATATTTATCATCAAACGCTTGACGATGGAAGTGATGCTAAATTAATGGCTGATGTTAAGAATATTGGTAATACGGTCTTAGGTGTTTTAGAACAAGCACAAGAACAGGGCTTACCTACCCAACAAATTGCAAATAAAATAGCTGCTAGTCGATTTAGCTAAATACTGATTCTAGTGACAATAAAATTTTCAGCCGTTAGGTGAGTGTTTGATTAGGGTCAGAGTTCTTTTTATATGGTCTGATGCTATTTTTTATAGATATTGTTCGTTTGCCAGATTATCGCTTACAAAAAGGCGTTTGTTCCTTGCATAAGCAGGATGAAATCGGCATAATGCGCACCTCTTGGCAACCTAGCCAAGACTCTATGGTAAACTCTGGTTCTCTGGTAATGATAGCTTAGGAACTCGGTCAGGCCCGGAAGGGAGCAGCCGTACTAATGGACTCATGTGCTGAGATGTGGCTGGAGTTTGCCACCATTACGCTTTAATTGGTTGTTCATCCAAAAAAGATGCAGCTGTTTGAGTTGCATTAATCACATTCATGCGCATTTGTTGCCGCTCAGAATTGGGCAAATAAAACGCCATGTCAACCTCATACCTTATATATCTTGGCGTAAGTTGGTTTAACGCCAAACAGCTCAGGTCGGCTAAATAGTTGTCACTTTTAGATTGTGTGAGTCCAAGTTCAACAATGTGTTCTAGTACCAAATGTTCGTAGTAATTATGAATATCGTCATCAAGTTTCATCTTTCCACCTTTATTTTGTTCGCTATATTCACTGTTATCGGCATTGATTACATTATTATTACCTACCTTTAATAAATATTTATCTGTGCTTGAAATGCATTTAAAAATGCTACCTAAAACAAACTAGACCATTTGTTAAAGTGGCGTGTGTTTTTCAAACAATTACCAACAAAGATTTTATTATTTCTAAAAGCTTGCCACGTAAATATATTTTCAGTATTGTGCTTCTAAATAAGAATCGGTATTTTTAGTATTAATTACCCTAGTCAATTGATAGACATATTACTCTTAAAATTCATTAGCGAAGCTTAAACAAATAATAAGGCCCCCAAATTTTTTGAGGATTAAGATGCAAAGACCAAAGACGGTCGTTCAGCGATTTAACTTGAAGTAATAGTTGGTGCTTAATATTGTTCGCGAATATCAAATTTTATTTACAGCGTACACAAAGAGCATCAAAACAATTAAGTAAAAATTAGTAAGGAATGTTGTAGCATGCAAAAAATGATGTTGTTATTTATATTAGTTACCCTGTCTATACCAAGCTTTTCAAAAGTGCTTCCTGTTGAGACATTTTTCAAAGACGTAGCATATAGGCAAGTACAAATATCGCCTAATGGTAAAATGCTAGCATTTACCTACGATGATGGTTTGTCTATCAATTTAGCGATACTCGATTTAAAAGACCACAAGATCCTGTCTTCGTTTGATTACGGCGATTTCAATCGAATTACGAGTTTTTTCTGGAAACGCAACGATCGCATTATTTTTGAGGTCCAAAAAGTGGTTGGTTTTTTAGACAATAGTGCGAAAGCTCCCACACTTGTAGCTGCCAATGTTGACGGCAGAAAAGCGCGCCAACTTTTTGCTCCTGGCTCTGCGCGTTATACAATAGCAAGCCGCTTACCTAATGATCCTGAACATATATTGATCAACCGTTATCATTGGGGCGATGACGGCGAAACTAAGTTGCATAAAATAGATGTAGATACCGGTATAAATGATTATGTTGCGGGTGAATATTCAGGCGCACAGACGGTAGTGACAGATATTCTAGGCAATCCACGTTTTTCAGTTAGTTATGAAGAAGAAGACGAAGATGAATTTGGTAAAGGCACATGGACTTTTTTATACAAAGCCACGCCTGAATCTGAGTGGACTGATATGCTTTTAAGTTTAGGCGGCTCACAAACTACTATAAATCCATTAGGATTTAGCGCAGATGGTAAAACAGTTTATATAAGTGCCGACGTTGAAAACAAGGCAGAAAGTATCTATGCGATTGATATGATCGATTTGACCGTATTAAAAATTCATAACGAACAGGTGTCAGATACATTTGGTGGGCATTATAATCACAAAGGTGCATTAGAAGCGGTGCGATATTCACCTGATTATAACGAGTATGTCTTTGTAAATAAAGACGGTGAATACATGCAAATTATGAAAAGTTTGTATGCAACTTTCCCGAATGAAGAAATTGAAATTACATCGTTTACCGAAGGCGGCAGTAAACTTGTATTTAAGGTTAGTTCACACAAAAACCCCGGCGATTTCTATTTATTCGACCAAGAACAGCCATCAATTACTTATTTAATGTCTAGTAGACCCAATATAGAGCCAGCCTCAATGGGCACTATGACTCCCTTTACGATGAACGCAAGGGATGGTCTTGAGTTGAGAGGTTATTTAACTTTACCAAAAGATAAGCAAGAAAATTTACCTACTATTGTAATGGTTCACGGCGGTCCGCATGGCCCTCGAGATTTTTATGGTTTTAATCCAGAAGCTCAGTTCTTTGCCAACCGCGGCTATGCGGTGGTACAAATTAATTTTAGAGGTTCAGGTGGTTACGGCGACGCGTTTGAAGAGGCTGGCTATCGCAAATGGGGCCGCGAAATGCAAGACGACGTAACCGATGCCACTTTATGGGCAGTCGAACAAGGATATGCCGACAAAGACCGCTTGTGTATTTATGGCGGCAGCTACGGGGGCTATTCGGCATTAATGGGCGTGGTTCGAGAGCCCGACTTATATCAATGCGCTATGGGTTATGTTGGTGTATATTCGATGCCCATCTTTTATACCCATGGCGATATTCCTAAACGCGCTAGTGGTGTTAAATATTTAGAACGGGTCATTGGCACAGACCAAGAAGTAATGCTCGCTAATTCACCCGCTTACAATGTAGATAAAATAAAAGCTGCCTTGTTCATAGCGCATGGTAAAAAGGACGTTAGAGTTCCTATGGAACAATACTATGCGCTGACCGAGGCATTAGATAAAATAGGTAAGCCTTATGAGTCGATGCTGCGTGAAGAGGGTCATGGGTACTCACTTGAGCAGAATCGCTACGATTTATACAACAAAATGATCACATTTTTTGATAAACACACAAAAAAGTAGTTAATTGTAAGCTTTTATAAAGTTCGTTGGACCTATTCAACGAACTTTTTTTATGATTTGGGTCGCTAGATGATTATTATGGTTCGAAAAATCGAAATAAATTAATGTGCAAGCTAAAAAGTACAAAACATTCCTCTAATTCGCGTGAAAATCTTATAAAATCTCGTAAATATCGCCCTATACCACTAAGTCGGCTACAAACAAAAGAGATGCTTTTTTAGCTAAAATACTCACAAAATATTTTTATTTCAAAAATCAAGCCAAATTTACTCACTATTTTTTCGTTTAACCCCTCTGACTTTCTTGACATTTATGTAACATCCTGTGAGTATTTAGCAGTGTGCGATGCTTTGTAAAGCCACAATTATCAATAACTATAAACCCTATTAGGTCCCGTAAGTGGCCTCAACAACAGATTTTAATGGTTGGGAATATGTCCAAAATGAGCAATAGAACTCAAATCGCAGCTTGTGTTGTAGGTGCTTTAGCACTCGCAGCAACAAGTATGGCCTTTGCCGGTCCGCTAGAAGAAGTGCAAAAGGAAGAGCGTAAAATTCACGTGGCTGCAGCTAAGTCTCAAGAAAAAATTAACGGTCTGTTTGAACAATCACAGGACTTGTTGATTGATTATCGCGCTGTAGTAGACCAAACAGAAAACCTGAAAGTTTATAATGATTATCTTGCTCGCTTAGTGGGAGACCAACAGCGTGTAATCAACTCATTACAAAGTCAAATCGATTCAATTGAAGAAACTAAACAAAATATTGTTCCGCTAATGGAGCGCATGATTAGTAGTCTTGAAAATTTTATCAATTTAGACGTCCCAATTAACAAACAAGAACGTCTTGATCGTGTTCAACGTTTACGCGATGTAATGGGTAATTCGAGCGTAACGGTTTCTGAGCAATTTCGTCAGGTACTCGATGCATACTCTATTGAAAATGAATATGGCACTACTATCCAATCATACGATGGCAATATTCTAGTTGGCGGCGAAGATATTGCGGTTGAATTTTTTAACTTAGGCAGAACTGCTTTGCTAGCCCTCACCTTAGACCAACAAACAGCTTGGGCTTGGGATAACAGTACTAGAAAGTGGAATGAGTTGGGTGGTGAATATTTAGATTCAGTTATTCAAGCAACTCGCATGGCACAGGGCTTAGTGCCTCAAGATCTAATTAAACTACCAATCAAAGCAGCGGAGTAAGGTTAATGAAAATAACAATAAAAGCACTTATCGCAACTGCTTCTGTTGCTTTGATGGCTAGCATGGCCAACGCACAAGCACCAGCAAGTTTGCAAGATTTACTTGAGCAAGTTAAGAATGACAGAGTATCTGAAGCACGAGTAAATAAAGAGCGTGAAGCCGAGTTCACAAGTGCTCGCGCCGACAAGCAAGCCTTATTGAGAACCGCACAAGGTCAACTACGATCTGAAGAGCAACGCGGTGATCGCTTAAGCGCAAGTTTTGCTGCAAACGAGCAAACTATTGTAGATAAAGAAATTGAACTAGACCAATCTACAGGTACATTAGGTGAAATGTTTGGTGTTGTACGTCAGGCATCTGCCGATGCCTACGGTACAATTTCTACATCCATTGTAAGCGCTCAGTTTCCTGGTCGTGAGACATTTTTACAAGAAATGGCGCAAGATTCTAAGGGACTTCCAAACATTCGTGAACTAGAAGAACTATGGATTTCGTTGCAAACTGAAATGACTGAATCTGGTCAAATCTCTAGATTTACTGCCGACGTGGTCGACTTAACAGGCGGTTCAGCCTCGCAAGAAGTATTGCGCGTTGGAACCTTTAATCTAATTGGAGAGCAGGGTTACTTGGTGTTTGATCAAACCACACAGACGATTCGTCCTTTGGGCCGTCAGCCTGAAGGTTTTCAAGTGGCTTCTACACAAGATTTGCTGACTGCAACTAGCGGATTTGTCCCTACTTTTGTTGATCCATCGAGTGGCGCCATATTGAACCTGTTCAAGCAAAAAGCGACCATGGCAGATCGTTATCATCAAGGTGGTACGGTTGGTTACATTATTACGGTCATGCTAAGTATTGGTTTATTGATTGGTGTATTCAAAATTATTCAACTTACTTTGGTAGGCCGGAAAATGAAAATACAGTTAAACGACATCGACAATCCTTCTAGCCAAAACCCACTAGGGCGTATTTTAACTGTATACAATGCCAATAAGAATGCAGATGTGGAAAGCTTAGAGCTCAAACTTGATGAAGCAATTCTAAAAGAGCTTCCTACTGTTGAATCTGGTATTAATATAATCAAGATCTTTGCAGCCATTGCGCCGCTACTTGGTCTCTTGGGTACGGTAATCGGAATGATTGCAACCTTCCAACAAATTACTTTGTTTGGTACAGGTGACCCGCGTATTATGGCGGGTTCAATCTCTATGGCACTTGTAACTACTGCACAGGGTATAATCGCCGCACTACCACTAATACTTATGCATAGTATTGTGTCAGGTCGTGCTAAATCGATTGTTCATGTCCTAGACGAGCAGACTGCGGGTGTTATCGCTTCGCACGCAGAGTCGGAGAAAGCATAATATGTTATTCCTAGTGGGATTATGGGAAACTGTTAGAGAGTTTGTGGCTTCCGGTGGTGACGTATTGTATTTCGTCGCCGGAGCGCTATTTTTAATGTGGGCATTAATGATAGAGCGCTATTGGTATTTAACGTCGGTATTCCCAACAGTACGAAAGAAAATTATTGCTGATTGGGACGCAAGAGCCGACACTACCTCTTGGTACGCACACAGAATTCGTGAAACATGGATTTCACAAGCCTCTGATGGTTTAACAACCAGATTGATAGTTATCAGAACTTTAGTAGCAATGTGCCCTCTAATAGGATTATTAGGTACTGTGACTGGCATGATTGGTGTTTTTGAGACCATGGCTACTCAAGGAACCGGTAACCCTAGATTGATGGCCGCAGGTATTTCGATGGCAACTATTCCTACAATGGCAGGAATGGTTGCAGCACTTTCTGGATTGTTTGTTAGCTCTCGCATAGAAGCGAAAGCGAAATTTCTTAAAGAGCAGTTAGTCGATAGCTTGCCACATCATTAAGCGAGATTGTTATGGGACGTAAAACTAGAGAAGAAACTGAAGATGCGGCAATTGATATGACACCAATGCTAGACATTGTGTTTATTATGCTTATATTCTTCATTGTTACCACGGTATTTGTTAAACAAGCTGGTATCGACGTAAATAAGCCTGAAGCAAGTACGGCTTCGAAATTTAAGAATGCAAACATCTTTATTGCGGTCACAGAAGACGGCAAGGTATGGATTGATCGCAGAGAAATTTCATTAGAAGCCGTAAGACCAAACGTTGAGAAACTATTGCTAGAACAGCCTACTGATGCGGTTTACATAGAAGCAGACGTAAAAGCTAAACATGGCGTAGTAATTAAGGTTATGGATCAAGTCAAGCAGGCGGGTGTTGATAAAGTTGCTATAGCCGTAAGGGGTTCATAATGATTAGATTTATTGCTTCTATATTTCTTGGTGGTTTTGTCGCATTTTCACTTTTTGTACTAATGGCAAAATTAATAGAAAATGATGGGGTAGCTAATAAACCAATAGAGCCGCCTCCCGTTATAGACATTATAATGGCAGACCCAGACGAAAATACTAATACCAGAGTACGTAGACCGCCACCGCCACCGCCACCGCCCCAAGAACCGCCGAAGGTTGAAATGATTGTTCCGGATGAGGCAGAACCCGACTCAACTGGTTTCAGTTTGAACATTCCAGGTATTGATACTGGCAGCGTTGGCGTAAACATAGGTGGCATTGGTGCGATGATGCGTGATGGTGATGCGACTCCTATTGTTCGTATAGATCCAAAATATCCGCCTGAAGCAGCACGCGATGGTAGAGAGGGTTGGGTTGAGTTGTCATTTACGATAAACGAAGTTGGTGGGGTTGAAGACGTTGAAGTACTTGAGGCAGATCCAAAACGTATATTTGACCGTGAAGCTAAAAGAGCACTACGGAAGTGGAAATACAGACCTAAAGTTGTTGACGGTATTGCAGAAAGACAGACCGGTTTGAAGGTTAGATTAGATTTCACTTTGGGTGGAGATAGTTAATATGAAAAAATTAAATAAAATTTTGATTACAGCTAGCGTTTTCTTGTTTGGTTCTTATTCGAGCCTCTCAGTTGCGCAACAATCTTTACCAGTAGCTTGCCCTGGTTACAAGCAGGCGAAAACTAAACTATTGGGCGAACGTTCGGGAAAAAAGTTGCAGAAGGCTTACGAAGTTTACTTGAATGAAGAAATAGAAGAAAAATCACGCGTATTACAAGCTATACAAATGTTGCGTGAAATTGAATCTAGAGAACCCTTTGACGAAGCAACAGTCAACAGGTTTTTAGGTCAGCTTTTAGTTTCAGAAGATGGTAAGCAACTTGAAGCGCTAGCTTTGTTGACTTCAGCGGCTGAACTGAACGTATTGAATGATAAAGATCAGGCTGATTTGCTTAAGTTAGTCGCAGATTTGTCAATTCAAGAAGAAAAATACGAAAATTCTATTAAGTTTTACAATAAATGGATGGAATTTACGTGTAAAGAAGATCCTGACGTTTACACACGAATGGCTAAAGCTTATACCGAAATCAAAAACTATGACAAAGTATTGGAACTTGCAGATTTAGCGATTGCAACTTATTCAGAGCCTAATAAGAATCCTTATGCTCTTAAAATAAACGCATATCATGAAAAGAAGCAATATGATGGTGCGGTTGTCGTAGCTGAAATTTTGGTTGAGCTGTTTCCTGGGGAAAAAAACTGGTGGTCACAGCTAGGTTTTTTCTACATGCTTACGGAAGATTACAACAAGGCTTTAACAACCTTCGCATTAGCTTATAAGCAAGGATATTTAACTAAAAAATCCGAATTTAGAGCAATGGTACAATTGTATGCGTCTAGCGATGTTCCATTTAGAGCTGCGGAAATAAACAAGAAGTACATGGGAACGGGAATGTTGCCTTCGGAAGCATCAGATTTGGCTAGCTTAGCGAATACTTTGCAACTTGCACGAGAATTCAAAGATGCTGCTAACTTCTATGGTCAGGCTGCCGTTAAAAGTGGCGATGCTGACCATTTTCGCAAGCAGGGCGTTTTATTACTAACAGCCGAAGATTATAAAGGGGCTATAGTGGCTCTTACCAAATCAATTGATGGTGGTGTTGAAGAAGTTGGTAAAGTACATTTCTCGTTAATGGAAGCTAACTTCTATACTGGTAATTTTCGTCAAGCTTACAATCATGCGAATGAGGCTAAGAAAGATCCCGGCTTACGCAGAAATGCATTGGCGTGGATACCTTACATAAAACAAAAAGCTGAAAATCGCGGTATTAAAATTTAATAGATTTTTAGTTTATATTAAGCCCGCTTTTTTAGCGGGCTTTTTTTTGGACGGTAAATGAAGGACCTTAGTTAAATATCTGCTTTATAATCTTAGAATACGCAGGTATGTTGAATTATTATAATCTATGGTTTAGGTAACTGAGGAGTTGACTGCTTGCTTAGTTATTGCCATAAGGTTATTTTCTATCGCTTGTCTTTGAGATTTATGGACGCTTTTTTGATGTAATTGAATCAGTAATGTTAATGCTTTAACCCTTGATTTTTCGTCAAGTTGTAGGACACTGTGTTGTATAAGCCATAATAAAATCGGCGCCATTTTTGTAAAGTTTATTTCTCCACTTATATAATGTGCTAGCGCCTTGTTAGTAAAGCATCGACTGATCAAATCGTTATCGTCTGCGTTATCTTTTAATTTATTGAATAAATCAGAATATGTTGTGGCTAGCCTTTTATTACACAAAGATATGTATTGCTGTTCTATCCTTATACGAAAATTCACTAACTTGGCATCTAGCTCTGTAATGCTGTTGAGCGGCTTTATCATAAGTATACTAGAGGTTCCACTGGCAGTGTCTATACGATGCCCCAGCTTGGCTAGAGTAAAGTGATTGCGTACCCAAAATTGGTAAAGAGAAGGTGTGTAGCCATACGATACACTCATGCAGTTTATCCCTTGTGTCTGTGCATATTTCTCACAAAAATGTAGCAGTTGGCTCCCAAGGCCTCTGCTAGTATATTCAGAATTAACGGCAATTCTATTTACTCGCAAAAAACGATGCGTACATATTTTTGGGTTAAACAAATACATAGCAAGCGCTTGTGGGGTGAGATGTCCTTGTACCCGTCTTTTGCCAAGGCTAATATCTTTAGCCAATAGCGAAAGTATGTCTGTTCCTTCTTCAAATAAAATAGCTACCCCGAGCACTGCTGCACATGAGAGCTTGAGTGATGGATATGTTTGAAAAGCAACAACGATTTTGCAGTCGGGCGAATCTAAGGTTCTCACAATATCGTTTGGAGTTGTTTGATAGTGTGCTTCACTTAGCAACGTGAACACCTGTGAGTATAGTTGTTCATTATTGACCAAAGATACTTTGTCGATTAGTTTATATTGCACGGTATTTGTAAGCTGTTGCGGTGTACCTTGTGCTTTGTGATTATTGTTGTCGATACGCAGCAAAGCTGTTTTGTTAGAAGAAGCGCAAAGTATATTGTCTAAGCAGTCCTCTACAGGATCTCTTTCTAACCATCTAAATGGTTTGTTAAGCGAATATATTTGCGTGTTACCGCTATTCTGTAGATATGGCAACATTCTGTGTATGAATCCTTTGCCGCTTCCTTCATAGCCGCTTGCAGTGCCGGTGAGTAAACAATGTGTAAAGTGATTAATTATGTTTTTTATAAGTTCAGGCGCAATGGAAGCAACTTCATCTATAACAACAATAGCACTGGCAGGGGCACGAGCAATAATTTCGTCAGGTGCATAGAACTTAATTGTACTGTTACTATCTAGCTGTCTTATGTTCGTTGCACAACTATTAAGTTTATGGTGCTGCGAAGAAGTGACCCGACGAAAAGCAAGGAGCTGATTTTTATGTAACGCGGTGACCACAACGATATTATGTTTATCGTTGGCGTTATTAGCAGTGTGCAGTTGCTGTGCGATATGAGCTAACAAGCTAGATTTACCGCGGCCACGTGGGCCTAAAATGATAGATATTGTTTTATTCGTTGTGCAGTTATTAATCCTGCTTTCTATGTCTTTTTTAATATTGGTTTGTTCATCTGATAACATGAATTCAGTGTTTATATGCACAGCTTCAATATGTTTCAGCGTTGGCGGTGACACAACAGCACTAGGCAGTATAGCGTTTGTTGAGGTAATACTTGCGCCGTTGTGTTTTTTTACTTGTAAGGTAAAAATTTCTTTGAAATATGACCTGTTCGGTTTGTAACCATAACTAAATTTTAGACCATTATAATTTGATTCGGAAGGTTCATTTGAAGATAACAATACAACAATTAATCCATTTTTTTTGACCATACCAGCACTGCCATAAAGAGCATTTAAGTGAAAGCCATTTCGTGCATCAAAAATAAGCGAGTCGGTTTGCTGTCCTAAAAAGTCTTGATAACGTGTTAACGGAATATTAACTGTATTGGGGATACAAAGCTCATTTGATATAATTGAAGTATTATCAAAATTTGCTATAACCTTATGCAATATTGGCAGTAGTTCTTGTATGGGCAAGGTTAGCAATAAAAACTGCCTATGCTGTAGTCCCGTTCTTTTTGCCTTAAGCCACTGTGTAAATATATGTAAATCAAGCATTAATTCAACCCACTATATTGCAGAAAATCCAGCTACAACTATTTCTACCGGTAGCCTACAACTGTAATAATGATAAACTGCCAATATCATACAAGGTATTAGGAATATTATGCATTTTTTGTCTCGACGATTAGTTATGCCCAATGATTTAAATTACGCCAATTCATTATTTGGTGGCAGAGCATTAGAGTGGATAGACGAAGAAGCCGCCATTTATGCAATTTGCCAATTGGAAACCAATTGTTTGGTAACCAAACATATAGGTGAAATTTCGTTTGAGTCTCCAGCTATCCAAGGGGATATTGTTGAATTTGGGCTGGCTACTAAAAAAGTTGGAACCAGTTCTATAACGGTAACATGTTTGGTGCGTAATAAAGCCACCAAAAAGACCATCTGTTTTGCCGATGATATTGTATTTGTGGTAGTAGATCCCGTTACCCGAAAACCCATAGCTCATGGAAAAACTGAAGTAAATCTGCTTAAGTAAACCCAATTTGAAATAAAAGCACTAAATATCCAAAATTAGTCAATTTAGGCTTAATGCCGCCTTGATTATTAGTGAGTTGTTGGTATCCTTCGCCCGAGTGTATTTGATGAATAGCTTGCTTAAGTTTACTGAACATTGGGAAACGTTTCGCAGATATACTTTTATTTATGAGCCAAGGGGTGCGTTAATTCGCTGAGATTCACTTTGAGAACCCTTAGTAACCTGATCCGGTTAGTACCGGCGTAGGAATGGTCGACTAATTACCTTCTAAATGCCACGATTGCCGGATCTTTTCGTATTTTTGAAGAGATCCTCACATGTATAACAAGTCAAAAAAAGTTTTATTCTTGGTCAAGCCAATAGCAGTCTCGTGCGGTCTTTTATGTGTCTCTAGCATAAGCAATGCACAGTCTAACGATTTAACTAATAACACTGAGGTAGAACAAGCCAATTTAGCGTCAATAGAACGTATTGTTGTAACCGCAGACTTATCACAAAGAGATCTATCAGAATTGCCTGCTAGCGCATTGGTATTAAATGAACAGTCTATCAGGGTGCGACAAGCGCTCCATTTGCAAGACTTAATTGGTATGGTCCCCAACCTTAATTTCTCAAGTGGAGCCTCGCGTGGGAAATTCATTCAAATTAGAGGGATAGGCGAACGCTCGCAGTTTGCAGAGCCCATTAACCCATCCATTGGTTTGCTATTAGACGATATTGATATTTCTGGAATTGGTGGCTTAGCGACCATTCATGATTTAGCGCAAGTTGAGGTTTTGTCGGGTCCACAGTCGGTGGCTACCGGTGTCAATAGTGTAGGCGGTATTGTGAAGCTTGTCAGCAATGCTCCCACCAATAACCTTTATGCGAACGCAAGCGTAAGCTATGGTCAATTTAATGAATCACGATTGGCTGGCACTTATTCAAATGCTGTGTCTGACAACCTTAGTACAAGATTGTCTATACAGCAAACTAAAAGCGACGGTTTTGTTACAAACGATTTTTTAAAGAGAAGTGACACTAACGGTATTGATGAAACAACTGCCAAAGCAATCACCACCATTTCCATAAATGAGAATAGCAGTGTTGATATTAACTTATATAAGTTTGATATTAATAACGGATACGATGCGTTCTCTCTAGACAACACTGTGACGCTTTCTGATCAGCCCGGCTTTGATAGATTAGACGCAACGGCAGGTAGTCTAAAATATAAATATAGATTCAGTGAACATGAAATACAGGTAACGGCTTTTTCATTAAAAGCAGATACAGAATATGGCTACGACGAAGATTGGACATTTGTGGGTATACATCCAGATGGCTATTCATCTATAGACCTTTATGAGCGTGAAATAACGCGTACTGGTATTGATTTTAAGTTTGCGAATATCAGCCACGGTGGTGAGAGCAGTTATTTGATTGGTGCCAACATTACCAATAATAGTGAAGACTTGTTACGTAAAAACACGTTTTTGGATAATGATTATTTAAGTACGTATAAACCTACTAATCAATCTATTTTTGGTCAATATGTGCATGCATTTAATGATAAAACAAATTTGACAAGCGCAGCCCGTATTGAACGTTTTAACGCTGACTTTGAAGATTCTGTCGGCAGCAACAACTTAAGTGATACCTTAGTAGCAGCATCGGTAGCGATTGATTATAAATGGGCAAAAAATCTTGTTTTTGCTAGTATTTCTCGTGGCTACAAAGCCGGGGGCTTTAATATAGACAGTCGCCTCGCGGTAAATAACCGAGCCTTTGCACCGGAATATAATATGAATTACGAGCTTGGTATAAAAGGAAGCGCTTATGAAGGTATGGCTAATCTTAATCTAACATTTTTCTACATGCAAAGGGACGATGCGCAAGTGAGCGACTCGGTGCTATTTGCTATAGACAATACAGGCGCAAGTTCATTCGCTGATGCAATTGGTAACGCCGATACGGGGATCAACAAAGGCATAGAGTTTTCAGGTACATGGGATATTGCAGATAACTGGTATTTGCAAACAAATGT
>JBLIGC010000039.1:0-18603 GCA_047636735.1 Glaciecola sp.
AAATAGAATGCTCAAGTTAAATATAAATGACTTTCTTCGTTTGCGATAGCCTTAAAAACGTTGTCGTTTGCACTTATTAATACCTGAAACTTATTTTCATTTACATACCTCAGTTGCACTACATGTATTTGTTGATCATATTCGCAATGCAAAAACAAATCTTTTTTATCTTGCTGTTTGCCGGCATTGTCAATTTTCAGTACCACATAGGCGCCATTTTCTTGCCTTATATTTTGTGCTAGCGCCGGCCCCTCTTGTATAAGCCTTACCACAAAACCTTTCCCATGCCTGGTGAAGTCTACCTCACCATTGTCTGTATTAAGGCGCTGTGAACTACTGGCGGCGGATTGCTTATAGCTTTGCATACTGGTGATGCAGCTTAATACCTGTTTGTACCATGTAAAGTACTGGAGTGAAGTATTAACAAGCGCACGTATTTGTTGGCTTTTATTTGCACTAGGCTGTAGCACTGCATCAACAACTGCCTGCATACTCGTGACCCGCGCAAGCTTGTCTTTGTCAGTTTGAGCATTCGTTGTACTCGTGGCTTGAACAATGTCGCTGTCATAGCCATGTACCAGCCCTTGTAATTGTTTGTCTATTATAAAAGCACGTTCCGTCATATTCATGTTAATTGTCGTCCTGGGAGTAAAGGATAGAGAACTCATTGGTGAATATGAGACGATCAGCCTCAAATTTTTTCGCGTGGTGCTGTTCTTTCTTGTTAATGTTCATAACTAACTGTTTAAGCATTTTATTTAAGTCAAACAAACGTTCCGCTGAGCTTACGTAGCAATGCGAACCAAGCATCGTCTTTGCTGTAAAGCCCTCACGATTTATGTGTTTAAATGCTATGTGGCACTGTTCTAATAAATCTTTCAACCATGGGTGAGTCAGTTGCCACTGAGCCAAAGTAGACAGGTTTATACTAGTTTTTATATTATTTTTCAGATCGCAAGAATCATCTAATAGTCGCGCAAAACTACTTACATATGCCTCGTATTTAGGCAAACTAGACATAAGTTTAAGTAATATTAAACAAGCCTGTTTAGGTGTTTCGGTAAGCAACACATTAACTATTGCTAACAATACCTGTTGATTGCTAGCCATTAGACTCACGCAATCATGTTTTGCATGTTTATAATCGTGCTCAAAAAGGCTAATGTAGTCTTGGTCACAGTTTATGTTTAAACGCTGCATACGCATAAGCTGTATTATTTGATGCTGGGCCCTGCCGAATATTTGTATACGCAGCCAAGTCGTAGTCAAACGAACAATATAGTGTGGATAACGAGCCGCTAATTCAATCAATTCCAGCTGTTGTTTATTTATCACCTTAGGCGCGTTTAGTAAGTCCTTTACATCAATAGTATGAGTGGCATCATATTGCGCGGCTAAAACAAACAAAGTATGGCCTTGTGCAAATGTGTCATCACCAACCAATAAATCAGGCAACTCTTGGGTCATATCATCGCTGTTAAGTGCATATTTAAGGCTAACACTGGTATGCGTAACATCCAGTGCCTGTTGGTAAGATAAGCTGTCTTTAACAACGCTTGAAAACTTACCGTAACCTTCTTGAGTATTATGCTGTTGCCAGAATTTCAGCACGCTATCATCATTGATATCGCTTAATGCGCTATGCGCATTATCTTGATACCAAGACTGCAAAAGTCTATACCGAAGCTGTAATTTAGCCGGTGGTAAATGCTCACCAAGATAATCGTATATGTTTTTTTGCAATACACTTGAAAATTCTCTTATGGCGTTGTGTCCTTTTCCAAGCAGTGTAGTCTCAATAAGGCCTAATAAATTAGGCACTACGCATACCAGCCATTCCATAAAACAAGCTAACAAGTTTGATCTGGAAGCACTTATAGTAAAACTGTGTTCGTGAATGTTTAGTGTAATACCAGTGAACGCTGATTTTGGAAGCGTATTTATGTTTGTATTTCCAGGACCACTTAGCACTGTTGGCGCGTCAGTAATATTAACAGCCGAAATAGGCGAAACCGATATAGCAGCATTGGGATTTGAGCGAGTATCAATATCAATATTTCTAAAATAGGCGTTGAAAGTCTTTGGCGAACTGCATTGTGTTATCCAATAAAAATCGAGTAAGGCATGTTGAATGTTACTTGGTCTATTGTTATTGGTATTGGTAAATATTAGTGCCCAATTAATATGTGCAAACTCATAGCACAAATTACCATAATGACGACATACAAGATGTTGCGCTAAGGTATCAACAGTTTTAAGCGTGAACTTTGCTTGCCCATTGGTGCCCACAACATCACGAAGCATCTCAAATTCGGCTTTTAAATGTTCGCTAACGCCATAATTAACTATGGATTGTTCAGTAAACGCAAACGCTTGGTTCATTATTATTTACCGTTTAGCTTAGGTGAAAGGGACGACGTAGTAGGCGAGGATGGATGTTCCTCATTCATTGCCACATCATTCCCCACCGGCATAGCAGAAGCGCTGGGCATAATTGGTCCATGGTTATAGCGAATACTGGCACTGTCGTAATCAATAATTTGAAATTGAATATCGCCATACATAAGGCTGCAAGGAAAATATAAAGGCATCTCACCCAGCAGTGGCATTGAATCTAGGGTAATATCTACAATTTTATTCGCTAATTCTACAGGCGCAATGGCGGCGCATTTGCCTAGGGTAATAGTACACAATGGCACAAATTTATCTTTTCCATTATTGGTTTTTGTCAAATGGCGCTTCTCTACGGGCAAACACCCTACTTCACAAATATGCATTTTAGACGTAAGCGTATTCAACACCAGCCAGCACTTTGTTTGTAACAAGACTAACTTTGTTCTGATTGCTAGCGCATTGTCAGGCCAAACACGATTAAGCTCCTGTTTGTCTAGTAGCGTCATAGACTGAAGATTAAGCGTCAATTGTAAAATAGACTCGTTTTCAGACAAGTCAACATCAAGAGCCGTAGATAAAATTATATTTTTACCGCCTAACTGAACCCTGTCTTTATTATGTAATTTTTCTGGTTGATGCGGTGTTGTCAGTTGATTATTAATGAATGTACCATTTTTACTATTTGTGTCTACCCAATAAAACCCAGAGTCTTGTTTTTGCACAAAACCATGTTGGCCTGCCCTAGACACAGATTTGTGATTCACGTAATAAACCGCATCTTGCTTACTGATCCACGTTTCGTCATCATTATTAGGGCGCCGTCCTAAATGCACAGTTGCGTTTTCACAAAGTAATACGCTTTGCGGATCCTTCGAACAGCTAATTACCACCGAGCTTATGCTTTGAGTAAATTCTTTATTAACTTGTTTTATGAGCTTATTAATGGCCTTAGTTTGCTTTTTTAAAGACGCTTCTTGTTGCGCAACAGCAACTGCTTGATATAGCTGACGCAGCGCTTTTATGGGCTGCTGTTGGCGATAATTATTCATTGCCTTAGCCAGCTTATTTCTGATCCACTGCTCACTTTCAGAAAAAGATTTTGCATTTTCCTCTAATGCTTCTATGTCCTGTACGAGTTTTTTAGCCTCTAGGTTGGCTCGGTTAGCATGTAATGATTTTGAAACAAAAAGTTTACTGGTATTCACATCACCAGCATCAAAATAAAGTTTGGCTTGAGCTGAGAGCGCACTTGATTCTTTTTGTAGACGAGCCCAATACGATGACTGAGAAATCCATTTTGATCGCAAAGCATACAACACAAACGAAGCTTTTTTATACGTGGTTAGCCACATATCAGCATTGCGTTTTTTGCCATATTCAACCAGATAAAAGTCTAAATGTTTGCGTCTAAAATAAATACCCAATATCGAAAATAATCCGATAATTATCAATGCTCTAGTGATTAAAGATGGCGCATATGGATTGCCTTGACGCACCATTGTAAAAGCCATATTTGCATTTTCTTTTTGGCTAAAGTTAATATTGCTGTTTACATTTTGTAGCGTAAAAAAGGCCGCCAGCAGCTGTTTAACTTGGCTAGCATTTAGTGATGTTTGTAAAATATATTCACTGTTTGTTACCGGAAAATACTGTTCAAATAGATGATAGCTAACAAATGATTTGCTAAGAACCAGCTTAGTATTTTGATTATTTGCCAGCACCATGGTGGTAAAACCATTGAGTTCGTCAAATAAGAAACTATCAAAATATAATGCAAACTCAGATTGTGGCTGAGTGACGCTAAGCTGCTCCTGTATTAAGGTGCCCATATCTTGCCCTAAAGATCTAAGGCTTGCTGGTGAGGGCGAACCGACTAACGCAAGACTATCTGAAAACATAACCTGCAGCGATAAAGGATCAAGTAACCGAACATATAAGGTAGGCTTGTCTTCACCTCCGTAGCCGTAAAGCACAATTAAGTGCACACTGGGCGCACTATTTCTTACTTTTTCCATTACGCCTGCAATGTCTTTTTGGCCACATAAATACTGTTTGCAATTGTCGAATACTTTTTGTTGTTCAATTAGCTTTTCTAAGCTTCGGGTAAGACTTATTGTCAGTCCTTGCTCTATAGCTAAAAAACTTGGGTTGAATGATGTGAATGAGTTGTCAAAACCTTCTTGACTAGTAATTTCGACTGATTCTGGTACTAACATTAATTGCCAATTACTGGCACTAACGGGCGCAGCAACGCCCAGCGATAAAGATAAGATAGTCGCCAACATAAGCAGTAGATTGTTCATTTGAATCGATGTAACCGATATTATATAAACGTTTTTATTCATTTACCCATTCTATTAACCTGAAGCCCGTTGTAGGCGTTCTCGCACTTTTTAATAATTGAGAAACTGCTTGTGTTTCAAGCTCTGATTTTTTGCTTACCCAAGAGCCGCCCGCTACCATTGCCTGGTCACAACGTTCAACAACGGTGTTGTCTGCACTGCGTTGTTGCCAACAATCATTTAGCCATTCTTGAACATTTCCGAATATATTATAGATACCATTTTTATTTGCTTTAATTGCCTTAACGGGCATGGTAACACCCGCATATTGTCTGGCAAGACTATGATTACAATTTTTACAATGGATGGCTACATTATTGCTGCTATCACTCTGTTTTACGCCACTTATTATAAGCCATTGATCATAACTTGGAAGTGTAAAACGTTTTTGTGTTTTCTTATTTAGCCATGGGATAAATTGCTGCGTAACTTCATACCAGTCTATACTCACCATAGGATGGCCAGGTAAGTCGATGGTGGCGGTTTTAGATGCCATAGAAAATGGTGTTATCGGTCTACAGGCGCCATCTTTAGCACATAGTGCAAACAACTCATTGGTAACTTCTGTTGTCATAATCCTTATATCGGGAAGCTCCTTCAGGCTTACCCATTCAATTTCAATTTTTTGGGTAGTGCTGTACTGTTCAATAAACAATTTGTAAGTTCCTGCCGTTATCAATAATTTTTCTTGAGACTCAACAGCAAGGGGTTTATTTATAATATTACTGGTCACAGGCAAAATAATATTATTCTGGGCAGGTATTGTGGTTTGTGTGGTTTCACCAAAAGCATCATTTGCGATAGCCTGCGATTTTTTATTCAAGGGGCTATCTACACTAAATTGCTTTTTTGTTTGCGACTCATAGCCCCAATAAATAAAAACTAATAATATGATTAATAACGGCAATACATAGCGCTTTATCGTATGGCTAGATACTCTAGACAATTGAAAATGCTTTTTTAGTAAACGCTCAGCAACATTGTGATCATCAGGTCTTGATGCGCGTCCCATTTGCAGAACGTGTTGATACTGCGATATTGTCAGCTGTTTACCCGACTTAACAAGCAATATCTGTAGGTAATTAATCCAGCCGAACCATGATGATAAGTTTTTATCCGCTATAAGGTGGGCCTGGCATTGTTCAATAATCCGCTGCAGTGAGTCTTTTTGATTATTTAAGTTTGAATCATTTTGTGCATCGTTAACGTTAGCCTGTAATCGTGATCTGTAACTAAGTAACAAGCGTTCTTTGTCTTGTTCACTAAGCCAACCTTGCTGTAGCAAAATTTGCTTTATTTCTTGTTGAATTAGGTTTATTTCTTGCGGGATTTCAAGTGCATCCGCCTGCACGGTATGGTTTGCCTCGGGGGCCTGAAGTTGAGCCAGTATCCTGGATCTGCATTGGCTGGCGTTGGGTCTTTGTTCGCTATGGTTGTGCAACAAGTCACTAATGAGTTTAATCGCCCACGCTGGTGCTACATCTTCTAGTTGTGTGTCTAGTGCAAACGCCACACCCTGCTTTTGAAGTGGCTTTTGGAGAAATTTTCCCATTAACATTCGACACCACAACACACCTAAAGAATACATATCGCTTGGCGTGCCAATAGTATTGTTATTGAGATGATTATTCTCATTAGTATGCAAAGCTAGGGTTTGCTCTGGGCTCGCATAATCGAGTGTTGCCCGCTGCTGCCCGCTGCTATGGCAATCGCGTAGTTGAAACCGTGCTGCTAGTGGACTTGAATTGAGTACCATTGCACTATCAAAATCTGCAATAAGGGCATTATTATGTTCATCTAAAAAAATATTTTGTGGTTTTATATCTAAATGCGCTATGCCTAAGTGATGGATAGCGTATAAACCATCAATGACCTGATTAATTATATTAACACTGGTCACAAAACTAAGTTTTTGATGATGTACGGCCAATAAATCATTTAGGGTTTGTGGATAAAACGGCATCACCATAAAAGGTCGTTCGTTTACTTGCCTTACTTTACCGTTAATTGGTGCGCTTTCAACCGCAGGCTTTTCAACGATAGTCCCCACGTGCAGTACATCAACAATATTAGGCTGTGACGAAAACTCAAGTAGAAGGTTTGCCTGAAGGATAAAAGTAGCGCATGATTTTTGTGAAAGACTGCCCACATGCAGCTTTAGCACCTGCTTTTTGTGTACACTTTTACCCTGCACAATATACAAATGACTGTTTTTTGAGGCGGTAAGCGTCTTAACCACCGTATACTGGTCAATGCTTTGACCTTCTTTGTATATATCCACTGTTGTCATTGGTTATTAGTTCCAACTATCTATAGCAATGGCGTCAATATTCGGCCATTTCTGCTACATACTAGTATATTGACATCTTATGCAGGTTTTACACCAACAAACTTTATGAGCGCTTGTTCAACAACAATAAATACAATGACAACAGCAGTTTGTATTTGGAGATAAAACAAAAAATTGTTGCACCTTTAAACACCTCCATTAACAACATAAGACAGATATGCTGTCATATGAAAAAATTGCAGCTAGTCGCTGCCTTTGACATTAGCTTGCGTACCATTTAGCGCGCAGAAAAAAAAAGCAGCCGCTTCCAAAGAAACTATAATGAGTTTATGTGCGGTATTTGAAGTTCGCCAAAGTGAACTCATCAAACTTGATGAAGAGAAATATCAGCCGGTAACAGTTTAGCTTGATTTACAGGCTGTTATGGCCCGTCACAATTATCGTTATCATCTATATACCTTTAATAAATGCTACTTATGCAAATGGCGTGGCAGCAAGTTTGATAAGCCCGCAAAACCTTATATATCCTCAATTTTTAATGGTCGTGGTTGCGTTCCATCTATATCGGTGAAACCATATTTGTGAGCAAGTTTTGCAACAATGAGAACACGACCAGTTTCTTTCATTATATTCGGATCTGTTGCCAGTGCTACCACTGCTCGCCCTACAAATTGCGGTGATTCGGAGTTTGATAAATCTAAGTGTTGTGCAGCTTTCATCACAGATTCAGTTCGCACCAAACCAGGGTATAAGGAAATCGCTGCAACATTGTATTCTCGTAGTTCTTGGGCAATACAGGCTACCATTTGGTCACATGCTGCTTTGGCAACGCCGTATGCCACACCTTTATCATTTCGTTGCGCGGCAAAAAATGACAGGTTTATTATTAATGCGCCGGGCTGCTGCATTAATAACGGTGCGCCAAGCACACTTGATATATAATGAGCCCTAACGCCGGCTTGAAACATAGCATCCCAGCGTGACGTAGGCAGCGTCCAGAATCCGTTTTCCTTCCAAAACTCGGTACCATCGGTAAAGTGTTCATAACCGCCCCAAACGTTATTAACCAAAATATCTAGTTTATTTTTCTCATCTATAATACGCGTAAATACGGCCTCTACTTCCGAGTCTATTCGATGATCACATTGAATCGCGATACACTCACCACCCAGCTTTTGGATTTCGTCAACGGTTTGATGAATGTTCCCAGCAAGGTTTGAAGCAGATTCACCCTCGTTAATTGTTCTTCCGGTAATATAGACTGTTGCGCCTGCTTCACCTAAACAAAGGGCAATACCCTTTCCAACACCGCGACTCGCTCCGGTGACAAGTGCAACTTTACCTAGTAGAGGTTTCATTTATTTCCTTTGCGTGGATAGCGCTTCCCCACATGATATTTTTATCATGCAAGGTCTTTGTTTGCTGAAGTTTTCATTTATTAAATATACCTCAAATCAATTACCTTAATAAGTAAGATAACTATTTTGTGAAGATACCCAGTAACACGGGTTATAAAAACGCCATTAATTATTGGACAGAACCTTTGCCTACAAACTCGTTTTCCCAACGTTTCACTAAGGACTTTTGAATAGCAACTTCAGTATTGATGATACTTAGACCTTCAGAATAATTAAAATAATACGTATTCAAAGCTACATTACTTTCTACTTGCGTCAACTGTTTTGACGCATTACGTAGCACATTATGCATTCTAAGTGCCTGTAATCGTTGTTTTTGTAGAGATAAATCATTTGCCTCGGCGTGATTATATTCAGTGTTTGCTTGGCGTGTATGTTCAGCCGTAATGTTAGCCGTTAAGTACAACGTTTTCATAGAAGATACGGGGGGGGAAGATGTTCGTTCAAACGGTTGGGATATGCTCAATGCTTTGTTGTTAGTAGTCGTTTTAATCGCTTTATTAACAGTGCTACTGATTACAATAATCAACAGCCAAACAAACAACCCTAATAGAGCCAATTGAATTAAGAGTTTTCGTTTTACGAGCCGTTTATTTCCACCGACCTTAAACCTTGAATTTTGACCTCTTGCATCACAGCCACTGTCTACTTTCTGGTAGCTTGTTCGAGTGCCCGCTGAATGCGCAGTTTTACTGCCTTGTTTGTAATTCGTTTTATAGCGCACCTAAAGCGCCTTCACTTAATGAAGTTTGCCATTGTGTCGTTAAGGTCGTTAAGCGCATTTGTTTACCTGCAAACTGTTTTTGAATATCAATGAGTTGATTAAAGGGGATTTGCGGACTTACTGCTACAACAAGCTCAGTATTTGCCATTATTTGGTTAATACTAACGACTTGTTGTTGAGTGTCGTAAAACTGGCCTTCCCAGAATAACAAGACGGTTTGCTGCTGCGAATCCTCAGCGTTAATATTCGAGCGCTTGCTGCTTGTTTGATTATTTTGTGTGGAGTCTTGTATAGATAGCTCTATTTGATTCGACACATCAATGGTAGCCGATATTTTATTTACTTGAGAAGCATTATCGGTTTGCGTTTTACTTGGCAATGCAACCGACATCAACGCAATAATGAGTAAAGCAAAAAACGCCATAGACAAACCAAGTGCAACCTCGGTCATTGCTTGAGTGGACGTGTCTTGCATAGTGCTTACATCATTATGGTGTTGCATATTATATCACCCTTGGAACCCGCTGATTATGTTGTCTAAAATTAAGTACTAAAGAGTTTGATGTAGTATTAGATTTTTATCAGTCATAGGCTGTGTAATAGCGCTAATGCAAATAAATGTCGTATTCTCTATATCAAAAATTTACGGCTTATACTTCTTGGCTATGAAACGGTTAACCCTTTTTTTACTCAATGAAGTAAAATAGCAGTAAACTTGCCTTCAAAGCGGGTATAAATGAGTGCATTGGTCAAATCCTCGAGGCAGCAGTTCGTATGGCGAAGATTTTGGCAACACCAGTCACCACAATTACCCGTCTAACGATTACCAAAACTTGATGGATGTAGTTGACGCCGTTATTGCCAAAGGCAATATCAATCCCAAGGAATTATTTGTAACCGGCGGATCTGGCAGAGGTACACTAACCGCGTGCAACAGTAGCCAAGGTCTATCTGTTTATTCCCTTAGCAATACCGACTTGGATTCTGTGTTGGTTAAACGACTGCCACAGTTAAGTAGAAAAGTAAACTTAACGGGCTTGTCAGTGCAGTTCGATGTAAACGATTTAAACGTAAATGTTGGGCCAAAAATCGGGACGTGGTAGCAATGGACCTAAATTCAAGCGCAGAGATTAATGCCTTCACATTTCAGATCACGTAGGCTTAATGCTGCAAATTGAAGGCCGCCCTTTTTACGACAGTCAACAAAAAGCTATTTTTTACGTAATATAAAATTACTCGACTCTATTATTGACGCAGGGGTTTCAAAGCTAGTTTAAGATTACTCAACAACGAAGCGATGAGTATTATCGACGTGTTCTTAGCCGTAAACCCAGTAACTAGATTCACGCCCAAATACAGTGTCTGTGACATTTGTGGGTCTAGTTTTTGTCGCAAACATTAGTCGGGTAGGTTCTTCTCTAAAAACCTTGCCATATTCTCGCCCATCACTTTACGGATGACCACTTCAGGCATGCCCCTATCTAGCATTGCTTGAGTCAGCACAGCCAATTCACTTGCATCAAAACTTGTACTCACGGTTCCATCGTAGTCAGAGCCGAGCGAAACGTGGTCCTCACCCACCAGCTTAACCCCATACTCTATTGCCGATACTATAGAGGCCGGAGATGTTCCACAAACCGCAGCATCCCAAAAGCCAACGGCAATTATACCGCCGCCTTCGGCTATTCTCTGCATGAGTTCATCAGAGATATTTCGAGGTGTATCGCAGTGACCTCTAAAGCCAGTGTGGCTGACAACTAAAGGCTTATTCGACTGTGCCAAAACATCGCTAACCACAGCTTCAGATGAATGCGACACATCAACAATAATATCCTTAGCTTGCATCATTTCTAGCGCTTGTTTACCAAACTTTGTTAAGCCTTCGCCACTGGTGCCGTGTAAAGAACCACCCAGTTTATTATCAAAAAAATGCTGCAAACTCATCATGCGAAAGCCTGCGTTGAACAACACATCAATATTAGCTACATCACCTTCCAGTGCGTGCGAGCCCTCAGTGCCAATTAGTCCCCCTACAAAATCAGGGTTTGATTCCCGAGCAACGGCCCACGCTTTTAGGTTAGACTTAGTTAAAATAACCGTAAAATCTTGTGGGTGGTCTTTTGCTAAGTGATGCACTCGCTTGGCTTGAAATAAGGCCCGCTCTTTTAAGCTACTCCAAGTTGCAATAGGCCACAGTTGCGCAATCGCCAGCGTTGTAACGCTGTCGATTGTGGAGGCATCGTTGCTCTCATAGTTTTGACCTGAAGGTGACTTGGTTACCGATGTAAACATTTGTAGGCCTAAATTACCCTCTTGCATGCGCCTTAAATCAAGGTGACCAAAGTCATGCCGACCCGCCATACTGCGCTCCCACAAGCTAGTATCAGCATGCCAATCACCTACAATTAACGTAGCATGCAGCTGTGCAGCAGCCGGTGAAATTATATACGGCGCATGTTCAATTACAATATTCATCGAATCGTCTTGCATGCGCACAGCTATGGGACGTATCACAAATAAAGCCAATGCTACTAAAATGCCTACACCAATAAAAAACTTTTGCATACTATTTATCCTTTAAAAGTAGTCTTAATGGCAAACAAATCCCAGTTTACGTTCTTATAAACCTACTACTATTACAGTGCGTTAAGCTGTGCTTATATGCAACTTTTAGAGTTTCAAAATATTGTCTTTGCTATCTTTATCAATAAACCTTACGAAGGGATCCACGCCTACGTAGGCCGGTTTGATGCTGTTACTCTCATTTAAATCTAAGGTAATCACAAGTTCAGATTCGCCATCTAGCAGCTGGTGCTTTTTACGATATAAAATAACAGTGTCGCTATCAAAATCATTGGGGTCGTCGCTAAATACGACTATATCTACCTCATCATAGAATATGGCTGTGGTTTCGTTACCCTCGCCGTCAGCAATCATTCTAGCGGTATCTATTTTGAGGCTAATTTGATCAGAATCTTTTTCCCATTTGGCCTCAACCAACTTTATGTTATATAGATTAATCTCAGTAAACTGCTGCTCTATAAAAGAGTGGTCGGTGGGTTCTGCAACTGCTTTTATCGCACTCAATAAATCTAGCGTGGTAGCCTTGTGTCCTTCTGAAAACTTATATTTTTGAACCAATCCTTTAATAGCTTGGTTGAGCTTTTCAAAACCTACTCTGTCGGCAATAGCCATCATAACTACCGATCCCTTTCGGTAATGAATATAAGCTTGATCTTCAGCCCGCAATAGCGGCATTTCTTCCAAATATTCGTTTGCTCTTCCGCTTAAGTAGCCGTCTAACTCGAAGCTTAAAAATTTACGTATTTTTGTTTCGCCATATTTTTTTACCATTAATTGCAAAGCGGCATATTGCGATAGGGTTTCAGACAATACCGCGCTTCCTTGCACATTTGCAGGATTTAGTTGATGCCCAAACCATTGATGGGCTACTTCATGCGCAGTTACATAATATACTAGGTCTATTTCGTTAGTATCGCGCCGGTCTACTATAAAACCGATGCGTTCTGAAAAAGGCACCGTGTTAGCGAAACTCTGCGCAAATCTTCTATACCCAGGAAATTCAATAATACGCAGTTGTTTGTGCTGATAAGGCCCAAAAGCTTGACTAAAGAAATCGATTGAATCTTGCGTCGATTCAATCATAGTGTCTACATTCCAAGCATGGTCTTTATGATAATAAACCACAATATCCACACCATTATGAGGCGATGTTTTCACTTTTAATCTCGCCGACATTATGTTGTAGAAATTAATCATGGGCGCATCCATCTCATACACAAAGTAGTTACGCTTACCCTGAACCCAATAATCTGTTAAATAGCCCGGCGCAATCGCAAGTTGATCCTCAGTAGTAGAGAGGGTTGCTTTGAAATCGATCATGCCCACATGTTTACCAAAAAAGCTCTCGTTATATCGGCTTTCGTCTTCTAGTTTATGAGCACGTTGAGGAGGCGGCAAATCTTGTTTACGCCGGTCGTGTTGGTCTTTTAAATAAATCCTTTGATTAACGCCAAAAGAAGGTAAAAGCTCGTAATTGTTGATAAAAGTACCGTTTTGCAGCAATGTTAAATCTTCATCACGGTCTTTAAACCCTGTATGTTGGCGTGTAATACGTATCGTTATATCTACAATTTCTCCTGGAGCGATAGGCTTGGGAAACGACATCCATGCCGTTTTAAAGGAATCATTGTATTGTGATATTACCGCGCCTTCAATTTCAATTGTACTGTTACGGGGATAGTTAATTAAGAAGCGCTGTACCGGTTCAGATTCTTTATTTGTCAGTGCCAATTTAGCTGCAACTTCAAGTTTTCGAAGCTCAGGAAAGATTGCGACGTTTATATCGATAGCAGTTGTGGTAAGAACAGGATCGTCAATATATTGCGCGAACGCTTTTTCGTAATCACCGCGGATTTGTTTCAACTCTTTGGTAGTTATATATTCGTTCGTTACCCGCGTATTGTAATGAATTAGCGTGCCTACACTAATGAACACAACAGTGCCGATGACTACGGCGGTTTGCCCTCGCCTGCCTAGCCCGTAGCCTATAGACATTAAGCGAGATTTAATATTTATCTCAGGACCACGTTGCCATAAGGCAAAACTAAACGCCGATAACACCAAGGCAAATGCCCCCCAATAAAGCATATAATGAACTTGGGTTTGCATTAACCAGCCATAACCATTCATATCGGAGTACTGCAAAGGAGGTGCCTCGCCATACTTAAACATGTTGTGTTCAAGGCCGATTTGGTTAAAGACTAGCGATACAAAGAAGTATCCTACAAAAATAAGCATGCCCACGTATTTGTTTGGGCTTAAGACTTGAATAAAGAATGCCAAAACTACCAGTAACAATTGAGGTAAAGCTGTAAAAAAAAGCAAACTGACAAAATACTGATATAAATCGAAGTCTAAGTGGCCTTTACTGAGTTGATTCGCCAGAGTAGAGAGCGTACCTACGGCCAACAAACTAATAATAATTAAGCTAACGGCAATTAATTTAGAAAACCAAAAGGTAAAATTATGCACCGGCATGCTGTCTACAATATCGCCTATTCCTGTGTTGCGTTCTCGCCACACCACCTCTGCGGTATAAAAGGTAATTACGATAATGATAGAAATTGAAAATGCACCCTGGATAAGCTCCACCATGTACTGCGTTAATGGCCAGTTGCTGGTGCCATACATTCCTTGTGGATTCACAAATTCTTTCAGCACTATAACGGCAGCAATTATAAGCAGCACTATAAAGCCGGGACTTAAAAAAACCTGTTTCATTTCAAATGAGACGCGCGTAGTAAACTGCTTCAAGCCAGAACCAATGGAGTACTTATAACTAATGTTGTTTTCAAGCGCCTTTGCTATACCATGGCCAGATCGCGATTTCTTTTCTTTTCTAGTGGTTAAGCTTAACGGCGAAAATACTCTGCCTAAGCCAAATAAAATGGCGATGCCAATTGCCAACCATACCAAGCGATTAACTAGTATGTTGCCAGTTAAAGCAACCACCTCAAGGTTCTTTTGGCTAGGTGACCAATAACGCGTTGCATCAGAAAATGCGCGTATACCAAAAGGGTCAGTAAGGGCAAGCATTTCACGTTGATAGGGTTCGTTGAAAATCGCGCCAGATGCGCTGTATAAAACAAAAATAGCTAATGCAAACAAATATACCGCCATCATGCTTCTAAAACGAAGGGCCGCAGCATAAAAAATAGCTGAAATTACAAAGCTTGTAGGAATGGTGAATAGTAAATACGGTGTTAAATACGCCATAGCGTTAAATTCAGTCAAACGCGCAGCATCTAACCACGGCATTAGACTGCCTATAAACAGCCCCAATGGCACCATAATCGATACGGTCAACACCATTAGATAAGCGCCCATAAATCTACCAAACTGGTAATTAAATGGCTGTAGTGGTTTTGTATACAGTATTTCACTCATTTGCATTGCGTCATTTCGCATAGCGGTACTGGCAACAAAATTGACGATTAAGAACATGCCAAAAAAACCGAAAATCAACATGACGCGAGCTATAGAAAATGCACCATTTGTATCGATATTACCACCACCGCTGATTTGAACTGCTTCAATAACAATGGTTAAAAATGGCAGTAGAAAAAAAAGTAAACTGGTAACAATGAACGAGGGCTGTTTTGCCATGAAACGCCACTCAAAACAAAGCATACTCATAAACATAGTCTGAATTCCTTATGATCGAGCACTAGGTGATGAAGATTTTTTGGCTGCGCTGCCGTTATCATCGCGATCATTATTTACAGCTTCCTTTTCAAAAGCAGATTGAGCTCGTTGACGTTTTAATATATTGAAATAAGCATCTTCTAAGGTAGCAGGCGCTGATTCAAAACCAACTGGCGCACTATCCGACATTACATGTAACACGGTACGTCCGGCGAATAAGCGTTTTGAAATAACATCGTATTTCTGTTCAAAAGCTTCCATTTCTTCAGGCAAAACGGTTTTTCGCCAAATTTTGCCCATAAGCGCATTAGTCACTTCAATAGGGTTTCCTTGGAGTAAAATTTTACCATTTCCTAAAATAGCCATATCGGGGCATAGCTCACAAACATCATCCACAATATGCGTCGACAATATAATAACTTTGTCTTTGCCTAAACTTACTAATAAATTATGAAAACGGTTACGCTCTTCTGGGTCTAGCCCAGCAGTAGGTTCATCTACAATAAGTAAATCAGGGTCGCCTAACAAGGCTTGCGCAATGCCAAAGCGTTGCCGCATGCCACCAGAAAAGGAACTAACTGAGCTTCTTCTATGGTTAAATAAGTTGGTGTGGGCAAGCAAGCCTTCTACAGCTTCATGGCGTTCGCCTTTTGCCGTAATACCTTTTAATATGGCTAAGTGATCAAGCAGATCATAAGCACTAATTCTTGGGTATACCCCAAATTCTTGGGGTAAATAGCCTAAGCGTTGACGCAGTTCGTTTGGTTGCTCAATTACGTCAATATCATCAAACTTAATCAGGCCCTCGTCTGGCTGTTGTAATGTGGCTATGGTGCGCATTAAAGTAGACTTGCCCGCGCCGTTTGGTCCTAACAAGCCAAATAAGCCTTTGGAAATATTCAGAGAAACACCATCTAAGGCTTTAATACCGTTTGAATAGGTTTTATTAACGTCGGTAATGGTGAGCATGGCTGTATCCAAAATAGTAGTGATTGTAAATAGCGCTACTGTGCACACTTACTTAATACTGTTTAAGATATCAATGCATTAAGAAAATTAAAAGAAACAATCTACTGAGAAGTGTTTCGAAATGTGTGTGAAGTAGTTTTTATTGCTAGAGCGGCGCATGTTTAGGCTGCTTAATCAGTCATTTCACCGCGCAAACCAACCGCCATAGAATGGCGCATTTGTTCAAGCGATAGATCTTTTTTACTCAATAAATAATGCAATTTAGCCAGCGCAGCCTCTGGCGTTATATCTTTGCCTGAAACCACGCCAGTTTCTTCAACATACTTGCCGTTAGCATAGCCAGACATATCTACTGTACCGCGCATGCATTGAGTACAATTAACCACAATGATGCCTTGCTTGGTGGCCTTTTCAATTTGCGATAATAACTGCGGATTTTGCGGTGCATTGCCTACCCCGTAACTCAGTAAAATAAGCGCATTAACAGGTTGCTGAATAATATTGGTAAGAACAGTACTGCTAATGCCTGGATATAAAATTAGCATGCCAATTGGCTGACTTATTGTAGGGCTTACTGTTAATTCAGCACGCTCGTAGTGTAATTTGGGTAATTGAGTATTGACTTCAATATGAATACCCGCAGTTAATAAATGCGGGAAGTTAGGCGAATCAAATGCATCAAAACCGTCTGCATCTACCTTGCGTGCCCTATTTCCTCTTAAAAGCTTGTTGTTAAAAAACAAGGTAACTTCTGGTATAGGGTAATTGGCCGCTATATACAATGCATTTAATAAATTGGCCTGACCGTCAGATCGAAGTTGCGCCAGTGGAATTTGTGAACCGGTTATTATTACCGGTTTTTTAAGCCCTTCTAACATAAACGACAGTGCAGAACTGGTATAAGCCATGGTATCTGTGCCATGCAGAATAATGAAACCGTCATACTTTGCGTAATTAGAAGCAATATCTTGCGCGATAGTTTGCCAATCTGACGGGTCCATATCGCTTGAATCGAGCAAGTTGTCGTATTCGTGAATAGTAAAATCAGGCATTTCACTGCGATGAAACTCTGGCATTTTGGCTAAGGTTTCAGACAAGTAACCAGCTGCAGGCACAAAACCTTTGCTTGAAGGTTTCATGCCTATGGTGCCGCCTGTATAGGCTACGTATATATGTTTCTTTGCGCTCATCGTTTATTATTTACCATGTAATAGAAGCGGATGTGCTCAACTAGCCAACAAACAACTTATGCATGGCTTGTAAACTATCTTGCTCATTGGCTTGCACCGGCCCTAAACTGACCCAAGTAGCAAGTACAGCCTCAGGCGCAAGTATACTGTCGCCCTGCAGCTTTGCAGCCATCATCTGTAACTGTAAGTTTTGCCGACTCGCTTGATTTCCAATGGGCATATCGGCATATGGCACATCTATCAAAATAGCGCTCACCTGCGTAAGCGCCTCTCTATTTAGACCAATGAGTAAATCGACTTTAGGCACATCGCCTTTTACCCACGATTTGTATTTGCCCACCAGCGCTTCAAATTCATCGGGCATTTCGCCGCAAGTATAAGTCTGTAAAAAAGCAAACAAGTTGGTTAATGCAGATTCATCTCTTTGTTTATTTAACGTTTGCATGCATTTAGTATAAATATCGTCTGTTTTGAGTAGTTTTAGCTGAAGCTTTTTAAAAGTTATTTCGTCTGTCTCTTTAGCCTTATCAAATAAAGCAGATTGTTTGGCTTCGTAAAACTGCAGATCACTTAAGCTTTTAGCCGCCTTTACTTTAGCAGTAAGTTCGTTAATTTCTTTATCTATGTTTCTAAATTCAGCATGCTGAGCATCTTTTTTATCGTTTATATTTTTATGGAAACGATTAAACAGTTCATCGTTTGACTTCCTAAAGGCATGCCACAAATCATTATCTATATTCTTACCTGCAAAGCCAATTTCTTTCCACTTTTGTTGAAGTGCTTTAGCTTTTTCAATGGCTTCAGGTAATTCAGCTTCGTCAATCGACTCTTGCGCTATTTTAGCTGCATGGTTAATCAAGGCTTGTTTGTGCTGCGCGTTTAATTGTTGCGCGCCTGTAATTACTAAACCTAAGGGTTTAAGCGCTTTAGTAAAGTCACGTTTCACTTTCTTCACTTGGCTTTTTTCAAGCTCACCTAATTTATTAAACTGTGTTTTTAACGCGCCCATTTTTGAAGCCAGTTCAGAGGGCGGCAAGGTTGGATCTAA
>JBLIGC010000040.1:0-18447 GCA_047636735.1 Glaciecola sp.
ATTAAACCCTCTTCGCTTACCGGTAAGCTAGTTTCAGAGGTTAACCAAGCTAAGCTGCTATTAATATTTGGCAACGGTAATCTAATTTTCTCACAACGGCTTGTAATAGTCGCTAGTAGCGAATTGGGCTTGGTAGTAGAAAGCAATAAGTAAGTATTCTTGTTAGGTTCTTCAAGCGTTTTTAATAACGAATTACTAGCAGCCTCGGTCATACTTTCTATATTTTCGATAACCACCACTTTGTTGCCTAACAGTTGCGATGTTGTTGTCACATATTCAGATACTTGCCTTATTAAATCAACTCCAATACTGGGCTTATCAGACACCACATATTTCATATCTGGATGAGATTTAGCCTCAAACAATTTGCAGGCTTTACAGGTCCCACAAGCATTTTTAGTTGAGCAAAGAAGAGATTTAACCATTTTTTCAATTAGTTGCCCCTCACCTACGCCTTGATCTGCAACAAACAATAAACCATGATGCAATTGCTGCTTACTAGCACGGTGTTGCAATTGTTCTAAAACAGGTACTAACCAAGGATACATTTACGCTGCACCCCTTGTTGCATAATACCAACTATGAAGAGCCTGCAGGACATCTTGTTTTACTTTGTCGGCGCTATTAGCGGCGTTAATAATGGCGGCATTATCGAGCAGGGAAACCTGTTCTAAGTATGTTTGTCTAGCGCGTTCAAAAAAAGGTAAGCCTGCTAATTCTATACGATCCAGTTCGCCTCGCCCTTTTGCTCTGGCTAAGCCAACACTGGGCTCAATATCTAAATAAAGAGTGAAATCTGGTCTGAAGTCGCCCAAGGTCAGTTGTCTTAATTGCTGCAAATTTTCTAATGGTACCTTTCTTCCCCCGCCTTGGTAAGCAACTGAAGATAAATCGTGCCTGTCACCAATTACAAAAGTATTACTTGCTAGGGCCGGTAAAATGACATTATGCACAAGTTGGCTCCTAGCCGCGTACATTAGCAATAACTCAGTTTCTTGAGTAACTATCTCGTTTTCCCACGTTTGTTTTACGCAATCTCTAATTGCTTCAGCCATAGGTGTGCCGCCAGGCTCACGAGTGCAAATCACACGGTGGCCTAAATCGGTAAAAAACTTTTCAAGCGCATTGATGACAGTACTTTTACCGGCGCCTTCTAATCCTTCTATGACAACAAATGCTGCTTTCATTGCGTGCCTTTCTCATTCTTATCTACAATATTACGTTTGCGCTGAGCTAAATATTCTCTAACCGCTTTGTTATGGTCTTTTAAGTTTGTTGAAAATTGATGGCCGCCATTACCCGTAGCAACAAAATACAAAGAATCGGTTACGGCCGGAAACAAAGTCGCTTGAATAGACGCCTTATTTGGCATTGCAATTGGCGTTATGGGCAAACCTTTAATAACATATGTATTATAGGGCGTAGGAGTGCGCAAATGTTTGCGCGTAATATTCCCGTCATAACTATCCCCTATGCCATATATTACAGTTGGGTCTGTTTGTAAACGCATGTTTTCATTCAACCTGTTCACAAATACGCCAGCAATTTCTGAACGTTCTGACTCTACAGCCGTTTCTTTTTCTATTATGGAGGCGAGTATTAACGCTTCATACTGTGAATTTATAGGTAAATCAGCAAAGCGTGTAGGCCAGACATCTTGCAAGTATGCGTGCATAGCAATTAAAGCACGTTTTAAAATATTTATACTGCTAGTACCGTGAGTATAAAAATAGGTGTCTGGCAACAAACATCCTTCTATACTAAAGTGGATATTAGCGCAAAATTCATAATCACCACCACCCAGTGTTATATATAACTCTTCTTTACTCGAAATGTTATGAGACACGCCTTGTGCTTGAGATAGTGTTTTAATCCATTGCACAATAGTTTGTCCTTCAATAAGTGTGACGCTGAATTGCTTAACTTCGCCATTACTTAGTAAACTTAATACATCGACTAATCGTGCGTTTGCGGGAAGCTCATAAAAACCAGATTGAATTTTTTCGAATTCACGATTGAACTGTAACCAAACTTTAAAGCTGAATCGGTCAATCTTTCCATATGATGCTAAATTATCGATAATTTGATATAAATTTTTGCCTTTAAGCACTTCAAACTCTGTCGCGCTGCTTGTATTTAGTCTTAATTCTTCAATACTTTTAATTTTTGTCCATATGAACGAACCTGCAGCCGCCAAGACCAAAAGCAACAACATCAGCAATATCAAGATTACTTTTTTCATATCCCCCCCCCAAGCGAAAGCCGTTCACTTTTTTGCATACTTATCCACTCATAAACATTGCCATTTAATGCGCTTGCTTGTAGTACATCAAAACTATAAATATTACTAGCTACTGATAAAGTCGACACTGGAGTAAGAAATTTTATAGCGTTACACAAGAAAATAGAATCGGCGTTGATTAATTCACAAAAAAGCGCAGGCACCACTTTATATGCAAGGCCTTCATTTTTAAAAAAAGTGAGGATTGCTTCACGCATAACACCGCTAACCCCGCAGTTAAGAAGTTCAGGCGTAAACCAGACTCCGTCTTTTTTATAAAAAATATTCGCTGCGGTGGCCTCAATTAAGATACCCGCTTGATCACACAATATTAAATCATCGCACTCATATTGCTGAAGTTCTCGTTTAGCCAGCACTTGTTCTAAACGGTTTAGATGTTTAATTCCCGCTAAAAGAGGTTGCGTAGACAGACTCATATTCGCCTGTTTGACACTGAAGTGATAGTTGTCGCTTTGAGCTATTTTAGAGTCAACTGGCTGGCTTGGGAATATACTCATTATAACCGATGTGTTTGCATCCTCAGGAAGCTCATAACCGCGGCCGCCTACACCTCTAGAAATAATAATTTTAACCGCATAAGCCCTGTGACATTTTGTGATCATACTCCCCAGACCAATTAGTAACCATTGTTTAACGGTATCTAAACAAACATTAATGCTGAGTTTTTGGCAGTCTCTTGCTAGTCTTTGAAAATGCTCATTGAATAAAAAAATAGCATCCGACTCGCCATACATAGTGGTAAAACAGCCGTCGCCATAATTCAGAGCCCTATCTTTTATGCACTGCTTGGAAAAAAGTCGCTGCTGTGGTGCTACATAGAACTCAACAATATTCTTAAGGGCCGATTGCAAATCATGTTCTGCATTTAAAGTAAAAATGCTATGAACTGATTCTGGCAAATAACTGGTTATAACAATATTCATACTTAGGCGACTAACGCTTATCCTTAAGGTGATTATGAAGACATAAAAAAAGTGAAGAAAATCTTACAGACTTTTTCACTTAATTTAGCAAATTTACGCAATAATAACGAGCGAATAGCGTTTATTCTTCTGTAATGGATAATTCACTTGCAAACAATAGAGAACCGTTTGTTCCACCAAAGCCAAATGAGTTACATAAGGCATAATCGGCACTAAAAGGTGACGCGCCCTGTGCCACGAAATCTAAGTCACATCCTTCACCTGGGTTATCTAAATTTATTGTGGGTGGTGCAAGTTGATCGCGCAGCGCTAATATTGTAAATATAGCCTCTACAGACCCTGCCGCCCCAAGTAAATGACCAATCATAGATTTTGTCGAACTTACTTTCAGCTTGGCCGCGTTTACGCCAAATACGCTCTTAATAGCAGCAACTTCTGCAATATCGCCGGCGTGAGTTGAAGTGCCATGCGCATTTATGTAACCAATAAGTGATTCTTTTACGTGCGCATCGTTTATTGCATTTTGCATTGCCAGCGCAGCACCTGCACCATCAGGTGGAGGTGATGTCATATGATAGGCATCTCCACTCATACCAAAGCCAGCTACCTCTGCATAAATTTTAGCGCCGCGAGCTTTTGCATATTCATATTCTTCTAACATGACTACACCCGCACCCTCGCCCATTACAAAGCCATCTCTGTCTTTGTCCCATGGGCGACTTGCCGCTTGCGGAAAATCGTTATTAGTTGAAAGCGCCCTTGCTGAGCCGAAACCAGCGAATGCTAATGGAGTAATTGTTGCTTCTGCTCCGCCCGCTAGCATCGCGTCTGCATCGTTATATGCAATTGTACGCGCCGCAATACCAATATTATGCACACCCGTTGTGCATGCAGTCACCACATTTAAGTTAGGACCTTTGAGCCCTTCCATAATAGATAGAAAACCAGAAATCATATTGGTTATGGTTGAGGGAACAAAAAACGGTGACACTTTCCTAGGGCCCCCGCTTAGTAATTTTTTGTGGTTTTCTTCAATCAACGGTAAGCCGCCAATTCCGGAACCAATAGCAATCCCCACACGGCCTGCGTTTTCGTTGGTAACCGTAAGGCCAGAGTCTCTTAAAGCTTGTATACCAGCGGCAATTCCTAATTGTATGAAGCGGTCCATCTTTTTCGCTTCTTTTTTAGGAATGTAGTCTTCAACGTTAAAGTCTTTAACTTCACCCGCAATTTTGGTGTTGTATTCTTGGGTATCAAAAAGGGTTACTTTATCTATACCGCTTTTGCCGGCGAGAATATTTGACCATGTAGAATCAACATCATTCCCCAAAGGCGTAAGCATACCAACACCAGTAACTACCACGCGACGTTTAGTCACAACAGCCTCCTAGTCCAACATAATCTGAAGCAATAAAAAAACGGCTCATTGTGAGCCGTTTTCCCAAAAACTGTCTTACGCGGCGTTATTAGCGTTGATGTAATCGATGGCAGATTTAACTGTAGTAATTTTTTCTGCTTCCTCATCTGGGATTTCAGTATCAAACTCTTCTTCAAGAGCCATTACCAATTCCACAGTGTCTAATGAGTCTGCACCCAAATCATCAACAAATGACGCTTCTGATTTAACTTCATCTTCTTTGACGCCTAATTGCTCGATAATGATTTTTTTTACGCGTTCTTCTATGTTACTCATATTACAGGATTCCTTTATATACCTTAAAAAATTAGCGTGGATAGTTTATTGACCTTATCCTTGCCATGCAAGCTTAACCAGTTAATTAATGCGTGGTCAAACCACAGTACCACTTATTATTGGCTAAAAATTCGATTGTATCAACTGTATACTGGGCATTTCGTACTATTACCTAATCATACATTGATCTAGCTCATGTGCATACCACCATTCACATGGATGGTTTCGCCGGTTATATATGCGGCAGCATCTGAACATAAAAACGCCACCGTGGCTGCTATTTCTTTAGGATCGCCTAATCTATTTGCAGGAATGTCTTTAAATATAGCCGTTTTTTGCTCGTCACTTAAGCCGCGCGTCATGTCAGTATCAATAAAACCAGGGGCAACTACATTAACCGTGATGCCTCGTGAGGCTATTTCTCGGGCCATTGACTTACTAAACCCAATAACTGCGGCCTTTGTCGCTGCATAGTTAGCCTGACCGCCGTTACCGGTAGAACCCACTACCGATCCAATTGACACTATACGACCATTTTTTTTCTTCATCATGCCGCGCATAACTGCTTTTGATAATTTAAAAACGGACGTTAAGTTGGTATGTAAAATATCGTTCCACTCATCATCTTTCATACGCATAATAAGATTATCACGGGTAATTCCAGCGTTATTTATAAGTAAATCAATACTTCCATACTTTTTAGTAATGACGGCAATGGTGGCGCTTACTTCTTCATCAATAGTCACGTTTAAGCGCATACCAATACCTGAATCGCCTAAGTATTCAGAAATTGCATCAGCACCATTATCGCTAGTAGCGGTGCCAACAACTATGGCACCCAAGCTGGCAAGTTGCTGGGCAATAGCCTTACCGATACCCCGACTTGCTCCGGTTACTAATGCGACTTTTCCAGTTAATTCAAACATAGTGTTCCTTCTATACTAATTTTGCAGTTATAAAAATAGTAAACGCGTTATCAAATATCATCAGGACTGTTCATTTTTCGTGTAGCTACGCTTTTATCTATGCGTTTAATTAAACCCGATAGAACTTTGCCAGGACCCACTTCAACAAATTCAGATACGCCTTGTGCTATAAGATACTGCACGCTTTTTGACCATTGAACAGGTAAATAGATTTGGCGCACTAGGGCTTCTTTAATGTCATCAACATTGTCATTAATTGCTACATCAACGTTATTAACGATAGGTGTAGTTGCTTGTTTAAATTGAATAGCACTTAGTAAAGTTTGTAGTTTTTCACTAGCGCCTTTCATTAACGCGCAGTGACAAGGTACACTTATATCTAAAGGTAGCGCTCTTTTAGCGCCGGCTTCTTTTAGCGCAATGGCTGCGGCGTCTGCAGCGGCTTTACCGCCTGCAATAACCACTTGACCCGGTGAGTTATAATTAACAGGGGCAACAACTTGCTTGGTTTGAGTAGCTATTTTCGCGCAAACTGCGGCAATTGTGTCGTCATCTAAGCCAATAATTGCATACATTGCACCATCGCTTGGCGCAACGGCCTGTTGCATAAATTGTCCACGGGCTTGGACTAACTTTACACCAGCACCTAGTCCAATCACGTTTGTGGCAACTAAGGCAGTATATTCACCTAAGCTATGCCCTGCATAAAAGCTTGGTGTGAATTCAGTTTCAGCTCTTAATACGCTTAGGCAAGCAATACTTGCCGTTAGTAATACCGGTTGCGTAATTTCTGTTTTATTAAGCTGCCCGTCATCAGATTGCGTGACCTTCCATATGTCATAACCAATAGCATCTGAGGCCTCTTCAAATACCCTTTTTACTGTGCTGAAATCGCGGGCTAGGTCGGCTAACATGCCCACCGATTGACTTCCCTGACCTGGGAATACACATGCTAATTTACTCATTATTAGATCTCGTTTTTGATTATTATGTTACTAATATTTTACTAATGCCGAAGCCCAAGCAAAACCGCCGCCAAAGGCTTCTAGCAATAAATTTTGGCCCCTTTTTATACGACCATCTCTAATGGCAATGTCTAAAGCCGTAGGCACGGTTGCAGCAGAGGTATTGCCGTATTTTTCTAAAATCAATACCACTTGATCAAGTGACATATCTAACTTTTTTGCGGTCGCTTTAATAATCCGAAAGTTAGCTTGATGAGGCACTAGCCAATCTAGATCAGATTTTACCATGTTATTGGCCTGAAGTGTTTGTTCAACAATTTCGCTTAACTTAGTAACCGCAACTTTAAAGACTTCATTACCCTTCATTTCCCCCCAATTTTCGTGAACAGAAGCTTCATCGCCGCGCGTTGGATTACCTACACGTAATAAATCTGAATACGATCCCGCGGCATTAATGTGAGTTGATAATATACCGGGTTGTTCACTGGCTTCTATAATAGTTGCGCCGGCACCATCGCCGAACAAAATTATCATTGAACGGTCTTTAGGATCGATTAAGCGACTCAAACAATCACTACCAATAACTAAAATTCGTTTTGCCATGCCGCTTTTGATATATTGATCAGCCACACTTAGCGCGTAGCAATATCCTGCACAAGCAGCTGCTATATCAAATGCCGGAATATTATCTACCTTGAGAATTTTTTGAATTTCACAGGCTGTACTGGGTAACGCGTAACGACCGCTTGTCGTAGCGCACACTATCATGTCTAAGTCACTGGGCAGAAGTTGCGCAGCCTCTAAAGCTTTTATTGAAGCTTCAGCACCCATGGTGGCCGGGGTTTCGTCAGCGCCTATAAGTCGGCGCTCTTTAATACCAGTGCGATCGGTAATCCATTGATCAGACGTATCAATCATTAACTCTAAGTCAGCGTTGCTGCGAACGTCTTTTGGAAAATAGCTACCCGTGCCAATTATTCGGGAATACATATTCACTAGTGCTCCATTAACTCTTGTTCTATTTTGGTTTTTATTTTATCTGGAACCGATTGCTGTGCTTCGTTAATTGCTTGCACAATTGCATAATAGCAGGCTTCCGTAGATGCGTTACCATGACTCTTAATCACAGTCGAGCGCAATCCTAACAGACTGGCTCCATTATACTGGTCGGGGTTCATACGTTGATACAAGCTTTTGAGAAGAGGAAGTGCAAGTTTGCTTAAAACACGAGCAATTAAGGTTTCTTTGGTCAGTGTTTTAATTTCTTCGACTAAAAATTTTGCAATACCCTCACTCGCTTTCAGAGCAACATTGCCAGTGAATCCGTCGGTAACGACTACGTCGGTTTCGCCCGCAAAAATATCATCGCCTTCAACATAACCAACATAATTTATGGCTGCGCAGTTTTTTATTAAGCTATCAGCATGCTTAACTAAGCTATTGCCTTTTATGTCTTCTTCACCCACATTTAGTAGAGCTACCGCTGGTGATTCAATGCCTTGGGTTTGTTGCATTAAAACCGAACCCATTACGGCATATTGAAAAAGATTCTCAGCATTGTAGTTAATAGACGCACCTAAATCTAACAGCAATACTTTTTTACGGTTTTGCGTAGGCAGCAAGGTACAAAGCGCGGGCCTCGATATACCCGGAATAGTTTTAAGCACGTAATAAGCCATTGCCATTAATGCACCGGTATTTCCCGCACTAACGCAAGATTGAGCGATACCTTGTTGAGTTAAATCGAGAGCTTTTCGCATGCTTGATAACTTTTTTTGCCGAATGGCTGACGCTGGTTTGTCGGTCATTTCGACAATTTGTTCGCACACCTCAAAGGTAACCCGGTGTGAATAAGGCGCTAAGGTAGATGTGAAGGATGATAGGGTATTTTCGTTGCCACATAAAATTACCGAGACAGCGTCGAAATCACATAAAATTCTTTTTATAGCGCCCAAAAAAACATGGGGGCCGCGATCGCCCCCCATGATATCAATTGCTATTGTGACATTCACAAATATAAGCCTAAATGCTTACTTTGCCGTCACTTTTTCACCTTTGTAAAAACCATCGTTTGTCACATGGTGACGACGATGAGTTTCGCCAGAGGTCGCATCTACCGACAATGTCGCGCCTGGTAATGAGTCATGTGAACGACGCATTCCACGCGTAGAGCGTGTTCTTCTACTTTTCTGTACCGCCATGGGTTACTCCTAGTCTCGCTTAAGTTCTTTTAAAACCGCAAATGGGTTTTCACGCACTGGTCCCGGTTCGATATCTCCAAATTGCATATTGTCAGCTTTTACCGAACACTCTTGTTGCGAGTGTAAGGGAACTAAAGGTAAAGACAAAATTAATTCATCTTCTAGCAATTCAAATAAATCGACCTCTCCTTGGTCATCGACCTGTACCGGTTCGTATGCGTCTGGTAATAAGTCTGTTGCTTCCGTCCCCTGCACGGGTGTGAAACAAAACTCAGTATGCACTGAGTGGTCAAACACTTGATTACATCGCTGACAAATAAGTTGAACCTGTGAATGCATTTCACCACTAAAGTAAGTAAGACTCTGCGCGTCTTTTAAAAACTCAACTTTAACAGACACTTCAGCATCAACCGCCGCTACCGCTGAACTATATCGCAACATTTCGCTTGCAAGATACACACCGTCATATTTCGACCGCAATTGCGCACTCTTGTTTGGATCTAGTTTTTTTGGTAGTTTCACATTTGTCATAGCGCGCGCATAATATAGATTTACACGCCTTTAGTCAAAGGTTTTCATTAGTTTGGGCACCATTCATCCAATATAAAGTGTTCACCTAGGGTGTTTCTTCGCTATTTAAAACATAAATTTGTTTTTCCTATACGCAATGCCCTTACAAGGGTGTAAAATACACCCTTGTAATTAATAGATAACTAACTAACAATATGAGCCTATGGTATCGTTAAAATCTCCGCAACTCCCTATTTTACTTGCCTCGTCGTCTGTATATCGAGCTAGGTTATTAGCGCAGTTAGGGCTTGATTTTATTCAAGCTTCTCCTAATATCGATGAATCTCGCAAAAGCGGCGAAACACCCTTAGCGATGGTAAGTCGGCTAAGCGAAGAAAAGGCGATTGCACTGAGCAAACAGTATCCGTCGCATCTTATTATAGCGTCGGACCAAGTGGCAATAACTCAGAAAAATGAAATTTTAGGCAAACCCCACCAACACAACGCCGCGGTTAAGCAACTTATGCTTATGTCTGGCCAAAAGGTCGATTTTTTAACTGGGCTGTGTGTATTGTCACCCGATGTTAATAATAATGGCACTTGGCATAAACAGCTTATAGTAGAACCGTACTTTGTATATTTCCGAGACCTTACATTTTCGCAGGTAAGCGACTATGTAACAAAAGAAAAACCTTTAGACTGTGCCGGTAGTTTTAAATCTGAAGGTTTGGGCATTAGTTTATTTACAAAACTAGAAGGTGATGATCCTAACGCCTTAATTGGTTTGCCGCTTATACAGTTATGCAGCATGTTAGAAAAACTAGATATGTCTGTTTTAGCAAAAAACTAAAGCAACCTTGTTAGCGCCAATGTTACCGGCGCCCGCATTATTTACTTTCGCAAAGCTTGAAAGCCAAACCAACCGGCAGTTGCCGAACAACTTGTCAAGAAAGTACCCCATGCCCAGTCAATCAGCATAATTTTTAGACTAAAGCCTTCTATTATACTATAGCAAGTAAGGTTATAAGCTCCGTAGCTAGCTAAACCAAGCAACGCACCGTCTATTGCAGCATAAGTCCATGGTTTTTCTCTGTTGGGGACAATTGCCAGCACAAAGGTAACACTGCCATACATAAGGTAAAACACCAGCCATGGCCATGTAATATATTCACTTCGTAACAGTCCCTGCATTTCTACTTGGTACCAGTTGGTAGCAAAATAACCAAGCCAAAAAGCATCTAATAAAGCGAAAGCTATAAATATGCTCAGTAATGACAACGCTATATTACTTAAAAACAGTTTGATTTTAGTCAGCATAACTTTCATCGTTCCTTGTTGACAACATTACACATATTGAGTTGTTTACGAGTGCTACCCAAAGAACCAATAAGACACCAAAATAGCCGCAGTAATACCCGCTAAATCGGCGGCTAAACAACAGCCCACAGCGTAGCGGCTATGTTTTATGCCTACCGCACCTAAATAAACAGCAAGCACATAGAAAGTGGTTTCAGTTGACCCTTGCAAAACCGAAGCTAGTCTTCCTACAAAAGAGTCTGCCCCATGAAACTGCATAGTTTCAATCATCAACGCTCGCGCACCTGAGCCACTTAGTGGTTTCATCATTGCGGTGGGTAATGCATCAACAAATCGCGTGTCCAGGCCTGCTAAACCAACTAAAAAAGCCACTTGGTCGGTAACAAATTCCATAACACCACTTGCACGCAGCATACCTATGGCAAACAACATTGCCAGTAAAAATGGAATAATGGAAATAGCGACATCAAATCCTTGTTTTGCTCCCTCTACAAATTGTTCGTAAGTATCTTGACCTTTGCGCCAGCCTATAACCAGTACCGCAACAATAAAGGTCATTAATGCAAAATTGGCAATTAAGCTTGATTGACTCGCCAGTTGCTCTGTCGCTAATCTAGAGAAATAAAGCATAACAGCAGCCAAAAGACTAAAGGCCCCTACCAAATAAATAAGCACCACTTTATTAAATAAATTTACTCGCTGTACAGCACACGTCACCATCAGGCCCACTAATGTAGATGCACTGGTTGCTAATAGAATAGGAATAAACACATCGGTTGGCTGCGCTGCGCCTTGTTCTGCTCTGTATAAAAAGACGGCAATAGGGAACAACGTTACTGAAGAGGTGTTAAGCACCAAAAATAAGATTTGAGAATTGGTTAAGGTGTCTTTTACTGGCGATAAGGTTTGCATATCTTGCATCGCTTTTATCCCAAATGGGGTAGCTGCGTTATCTAGGCCCAGTATATTAGCCGACATATTCATGGTAATACTACCTAGGGCCGGATGGTCTCTTGGAATATCTGGCATTATGCGGCATAACAAAGGTGCAAGCAGTTTAGAAAACTTAGCAATAAGTCCAGAATTTTCAGCCACTTTAAATATACCTAGCCAAAAGGCTAACACGCCTATTAGCCCAAGTGCTATATCTACGCTGGTGCGCGCCATACTGGTCACCGCTGTCATAACCTGTTCAAAGCTACCCATGTCACCTGTAACCAATACTTTTATGCAAGTGGCAATGAATGAACTAACAATAAAAGCTAACCAAATTTTGTGCAGCATAACTGCCCTCTTTTTATTATGTTTTGGTGTGTCACATGTGTATTGCTATGCTTGCGCTACAGTTAAGTTGCTGCTTCGGCACAAAGCATAAATTGCTTCAGCAGAAATGATATCATCAAAACCAAAGAATTAAAGATAACATTGTATTTAGACGTGAGTAATTTATTATTTACTACAGTGTTATTTAATTGATTTACAATAGCTTTCTTTCATGAAAGATATGTTCACATACTTTAATAAGCTTATAAAAACACTTTGCACTTGGTCTATTTAAGTTATTAGAAACTTATCAACGAACCGGAGATACGCGGGTATCACAAATGTTTGTTAGATACTCAGCTTGGGTTGAACTATATGCTGGCACGATACGATGATCCAAAACGGTCCTGTCAAGTTACCGAATTCGGATGAACAGAACCACAATTTAACTGCCTATGCCAAATTTTGGACACAACTCGCCCGACCCCATTCAACGAACGCTCGGTCACGGAAAATTCTATAATGACTTCACCATTCAACGTGACTTCAACTTTGGTGCATAGACAACAAGTCAACACATGATACTAAGAAATACATAATTTCATGTCACGGCTACCCGCATTCAACTTTCAATATTGCTGTACTAACGATCTAACAATCTCAGAAACTTAAACCTGTCATATCAACAAAAACGGCTAAAACATCTTCTCAAAAACATGTAGCCACTCTAAACGCCAGCTGTGACAAAGAGTAGTGCATGACCTTAATTCGTCTTATACTCATTAAAAGTTTATGCTTGGGGTTACATGAATTATTAGATGAATTGGCTACCAAGTTGATTAATACATAGGTCCATTTAAAGTTAGGTCGGTTTTTAGTTACGAATGCTGGTATGTATTTACGTAAAATAGTTAACATTAAAGAGTCAAGAGGCAAAACCTTTTGGGTATGTGATGGGGGATGCATCATCATCTGGCCAGGGGCTTTATGGCGCGTCAGCCAGTCCTTAAGGGTTCTTAAGCCAGGGTGAAGCTTTGGAAATGCTTACCTAACGTGCATATCAGTTATATTAGTTGCAAGTAGGTCACGTTTCACTTGTCGGTGGCAATAGTTAGAACAAGTAACAACAAATAAATGTGACAAGCTTATCTGTGACTCTTACCAATATAAAGCATGAAACATTAATATGAAATAATGGTGACAATATGAATTTAAGAGTGCTTTTAGTTGAAGACAATATTGATTTAGCCAATAGTATTTTGGAGTTTTTTGCTCTCAAAAATATCATACATGACTTCGCTGGCAATGGTAATACTGGGCTTTCTTTAGCAAGCAGCAACGTTTATGACGTTTTGGTGTTGGATGTGAATTTACCCGGTATCAATGGTTTAAAGGTTTGCTCGCAATTAAGACTCAAGGGTAATGATGTTCCGGTGCTGATGTTAACAGCAAGAGATAGTCTGTCCGACAAGCTGGAAGGTTTTGATTCTGGCGCTGATGATTACTTAGTAAAACCCTTTGCGCTAAGTGAATTATTAGCCAGAATATACGCGTTATCAAAACGAAAAAGTGGGCTCAGTAAGTTTTTCAAAGTGAATGATCTTGAGATGAATATCCAAACAAAGACAGTTTCGAAAGGAGGTATAAAATTGGAACTTACGCCTATTTGTTGGACAATTTTAGAGGTATTAATGCGTCATTCACCCAACCTTGTGCCTAAAGAAGCATTGCTTGTTGCTATCTGGGGGGAAGAACAGCCAGATAGTGATAATTTGAAAGTACACATTCACAAACTTCGACATATTTTAGGGCAAGGGCCACCGCTTATTCACACGATACGAGGGCATGGTTTTGCTATTAGAGAACAGTAACTGGAGTGTTAAAAACTACGTTTTATCCGTAAGCATAATAATCGTCTCGACTTTATTGGCATTTTTTATTTGGAAAGGGACGACGATTTTTGATAAAGGCACCGACATTCCAATCATTTTTATGATGGACTCAATGTCTGAAAACTATATTGCTGAATATCAGTTAAACCGCTCTACTCCAATACCCAAAGATGAAGACTTTGTATTTTATGTTGAAACCGAAAAAATGCCTCAATACTTGGCTTTGTATATTAACAACAATGCTTCATGGGTTGGTTTTAGGTCTATTGAGCTATCAAATCGTGACTACTTAATTGGGCGGACAAAGCTAAATGCAGATAAATTTCTGACTATTGCTTATCATAAAACCGAAGATGCAAAACTTTCAATATCAATCAACACTTATTTAAATGAGGCTTTTGAACCTATTTTATGGACTGTGATCGTCACATTTATTCTATCTGTTTTCATGATTGTGTATATGACGTTAAAATTTATTCGTCCACTTAGAGAGCTAAAAGATTGGACATCACAATTAAACAAAAGCAATAAAATTACAAATGTACCCAATTTTACATTTGAATAACTTAATGGACTTGCTAACACTTTGGCAGAATCATTAAATGAAAATTTACGCTTGATCGAGAAAGATAAGTTTTTTCTCAGAGCGGCTAGTCATGAATTACGAACGCCAATATCTGTGTCTTCAATTAATGTTGAGCTTATGAATATGTACTTAGACATCCAGAATGTTTCTCCAAAACTTACCGTACCACTTTTGAGAATAGAAAATGCAGTAAAGGACATGCAGCAGCTTTCAGAAACACTGCTTTGGTTAGATCACGATGGAGGCTCATCTATTGAATCAACGCAGTTTGATTTACGTTCAACCATAAACTCCATTGTTGCTGATAGTCGTTATCTATTGAAAAACAAAAATGTGGATATTGTGATCAACTGTGAAAATAGCAATATCTGCTGTAACTTTCCCTCGTTCAAAATAGTGTTGGGCAACATAGTAAGAAATGCCATGCAATACACAATTAGCGGTAGAATTGAGATTGATTTAGATGAACGAATGGCTCTGATAAAAAATGTAGATAGCAACGAAACTCCAGTTAATGGGGATAATTCCGACTATGGTTATGGCTTAGGGTTAATACTGGTTGAAAAGATTTGCAATAAAGGAAATTGGAAATACTCAACAAGCAACATTACTGGCGGTAGGGAAGTTCAAATATTGTTTAAGTAAAATTTAAGGTTTAGGAAATTCCACCAAAAATTTCTGCAGTGAATACAAGTGCAACACTGAAGATAAAGTTAACAATAATGAATAATGCGTCCATATATTTCATGACTATTTTCTCTTCATTGTTTACGTTTTATAGTAAAGAGTCCATTTTTATTATATATCTTGATTTGAAAAAAATAGGGGATCTGGTTTTCATTGACCGCAAGCCAGATATTAAGAGGTGCGCTGTTTTCTGACGTTAGAGTGTAGTGATGGGTTGAGACTTCACCCCCGCCCAAAGTCTTCACCTCCCCCCCTCTGCTTTCAGTTTTCATTTGAGTAATTGAGGTTGTCTCCATGTCTAATAACTGTATTTTGGCGGGTAACTTTTGTTGATGACTTGACCAATACTTTGGCAGGTTGGCTAATGTGGTGTGATGTGAATTTTTAGGGAAGCGTATGCTTATTGGTATAGCTTTTGTATCTGACAGCACAAGTTGCGAAAGTCCTAGGACTTCGCCTGCCTCGGGGATAAAGTTATCTAATACGGCAATGGAAAACCCGACTAGCTCACTCTCTTCCTGTTGCGTAAAATTTTTTATTTCTGAAAAACTCATCCAAAGATCTGCACCCGCGCTATCGATTTTTGACCAATAGGCTTTTGTTTGGTCATAGGTCTTTTTATCTGCACTAATAATATTATCTTCAAGGGAATACATTTCATTCATTGTTGAACGGAGGTCTATTTCATCCCAGTCACTGCTTTTTTGGATCGTGGTGCTCTCTAAAATTTGATACCCACCTTGTGGTGTTTTTATGATTTGAACCTGCATGTCACCGACGTCGTCGCCATCAGCAAAAATATCATAATTAAATGTGGCGTTTGCTTCATTGGCAACTTCTAGTCCTTGGATTGATGTAGCAGAAATCAGTATTGCAGCAAAAATGGGGAGTCTGAACATGATGTTTTCCTGTTTTATTATAGTGTTGCTACTCAAGCCAAATAGAGACTGGGCAGATTGAAAGTTTTTGTTGTTGCGACTACTTTGCGAATACTTTGCATATTAAGATTGCTATCACTGTTATTTTGCCAGTTTTCGAAAGACCCATTCTAATGGGCCAAGGTCAAAAAATTTAAGCCAAACAGCACTAAAAGCGATACCACCCGCACAAAAGATCAATGCGCTAAGTAGGGAGAAATCTATACTTTGGTTTTCTAACCGTCCAATAGAGTCAAGAAAACCCATGCCAACAATGATGTGTGCAATATATAAGGTGAGAGATAATTGCCCTGTTTGGTAAAGATACTTAACAACCTTTCTTTTAGAGAATCGTTCTGATAAATATAGACATGTGATCAGCACTAAAACGCCAGAACTGGTAGCAGAAATAATATACTGGGGCAAGGGCGGAATAATGGATGTGGAAAACAAGAATGTGATTTCTTCAGCAGTAATTGCTAATCCGCCAGCGTCATCTAGCATGTTTCTCAAGTAATAAAAACTACATTCAGTGATAACTAAAATAATCAGAGCACCCACAAACAACTTTTTTCTTATGAACGTTAGGGAAAGGTCCTGTCTACCTAGCCACATACCAAAAGTCAAAAAAGCGGCCCATGGAAAGACCGGATGAAAACCATTAAAAAATATATGCCTAATCATTCCATCAACAGACCAAAAGTTATGATAGGTTAATGTTTCCCAGTCCCAGTTCTGTTCGAAATTAAACAGCAGCATCAATATTGGAAAAATCAACATGATGAACATCGATATCCACAATAAGGTCTTATCTTGAAACGTAAAAATAGCAGCTGCAAATAGGAAATAAAATCCGTAAAAATGAAGAATGTCGGCTTCCCAAATTGGCGTAAATATAAGGCCAATGACCACCAGTAATAAGCCGCGTTTTACCACTGAGATTCGGGTTTTTAACACCACGCTGTTATCAACCGAATTTCTGGCTTTAGAGGTTAAAAAGGTTATGCCAATACCTGCAAGCATCACAAATAAAGCAGATGCTCGCCCTTCAAGCAGTGTTGCAAAATTCATCAAAAGTACATGACCCGTTTCTGCAGTCATTGCGACTTTAAAATTAACAATCACCATGCCGAATAATGCTAAAGCTCTTGCGAGATCATATCCTGTAACCCTTTGCTTCATCTAAATACCTCTTAAACATGAACCCTACTAGCAGGGTAATAAAAAACCGAATGACCTTGTGAGAAGATAAAAAATGGCCAACTGTACTTTTCATTCTTCTCGACTTAAGCTCGGATAACCGTCAACCATATTTTATGGGCAGATTGAAATTACCCGGTAAAGGATAACGTCAATGCAAACATACTACATCGAGTTAAGTTAACAGACGGTTAATTGGGTTTACCGTTTCACCTGTAACGAGAAATTTATGCTTTTGGTGTGATATAGGCAATTACTTTTAGAATCTGACATTGGAATTTTATCAGTCTGGTACTTAGAACTACAAAAATTTATTACATTGTCGCTGATTGTTATTCAACATGAAAGAGCACGGCTATGCTTATTATTGGTCTTAAGTGGGTAGCGTCAAGTTACCGAATTCGGATGAACGGAACGACGATTTAACTACCTATACCAAATTTTGGACGCAACTCGCCCTATCCCATTCAACGAACGCTCGGTCACGTAATACTCTATAATTATTCGCTTTCATTAAATGGCGACCAAGTCGAAATAGATTATTAACCACGCCATGACAGGAAAGAAATCGTTGAGCCTGACCTAGTGATGTAAATTTCCTCATCTTCCTTTTCTCTTGTCGACTAGGTTGATGGCATAATTCGCATCTGTTGTTTTCATACTGCTGGGTTGAGTGTTCTACACTAGGTATTAGCTCTTGCTTTGCTGCTGAATAACTGCGCAATTTATCGGTGGCTATTTTGATTGGCCCGGCTTGCTGGCCTTTGAGTAACTTTCTGAAAAATCGTCTCGCCGCTTTCTTGTCTTTACGTTTTTGAACCAGAATGTCAATTTCATCACCATCCTGATCGACTGCCCACCAAAGGTAAAGCAGCACTGCATTTATGTTGATAAACACCTCATCAAGATACCAAGTCGTCCACGGTTCTTTTCTAGAATTCTGCAATATCTTTGACCAAATTTCTGACACCAATTTCTGATGGTTTCATCACTGACACTAATGCCTCTTGCTGCCAGCAATTCTTCGATGTCACACAAGCTAAGTATAAATCTATGATAAAGCCA
>JBLIGC010000041.1:0-17746 GCA_047636735.1 Glaciecola sp.
GCACCACATGTATTCCATGGTATCAACGGAGAGGTAATGGTTCCCCCATCCTCCAAACTTCTGGACAGGTTAAGCTGATGTAACCCACGTTTTTTAAACTCTTCTTTATACATTCTTCCTGGCATCACTATCGCCATGTATTGATCGGCGGTAACTAGGTTGGTACCTAAACACGTTAATATGGTTCTAGTTACCATATCTCCCGCGCTAGTAGCGCCTTTTAGTAAGCCTGAAACAATAGCTTTAAGTAATCCAACCCGCTCTAGAACAGCGCCAAAAGACATTGCACATATAATTAGCCATATAGTATTTAACATGCTGGACATTCCGCCACGAGACAATAAAGCATTTAAATTGGCATCGGATGTGTTAAACGACACCCCACTGAAAATCGCCGTCCAAGCAACCATGGCTGTTTTTATAGCGTCAAGTTGTCCGGTACTTAACAAATCAATTACAAATTGATTTATAGTTTCGCTAGGCTGCGCCAATACCATTGATGCCAGTAGCTCTTGTTGGAAAATAAGCGCCCAAATTGCGCCCAACATTGCGCCAATAAACACAGTTGGAAACGCCGGCATTTTTTTCACAGCTAAAAACATTAACACAAATAATGGAATAAGCGTATACCAACCAATGGTAAATTCTTTTTTAAGAATTTGCTGCATAACTTCAATGCGAGCAGCCGAATCTACCAGTTCTACATTAAAGCCCAATATAACAAACAAAATAAGGCTAATGATAAAACTAGGAACCGTTGTCCACAGCATATATTTGATATGTTCAAACAGGTTTGTCCCTGCAATCGCTGGTGCCAAGTTAGTGGTTTCAGACAAAGGCGATAGCTTATCACCAAAATAAGCCCCTGAAACGATTGCACCTGCAGTGATAGGTAACGATAACTCCATTCCCGTTGCCACGCCAATTAAGGCGACACCAATTGTTGCTGCGGTTGTCCAACTGCTGCCTATACTTAATGCCACGACTGCGCAAATTAGGCAACTAGCCGCATAAAATAAGCTGGGGCTAAGTAAGGATAAACCATAATAAATAAGCGTAGGCACAGTGCCCGCTAGCATCCATGTTCCAATAAGTGCTCCTACCGAAAGAAGAATTAAGCACGCCCCTAAGGACATTGAAATGCCTTTAATCATGCCCTCTTCTATATCATTCCACTTATGGCCATTTTTAAGGCCAATGATGGCCGCCAAAAACATACCAATTAACAATACTATTTGGTTGGGTCCAAATGAAGAGTCACTGCCGTAAAGCATGACTGCACTAAACATCAATACAACAAGCGTGCAAATGGGAATTAGCGCATCTAAAAGGGATGGCTCCTTGATGGTAGAACTCATATTATTTTCCATGTTTTATGTCGTCTTGCTTTATGAAGACTTAACGTCCCGGGACGCTTATTTTATCCGTTTATAATACCGAACGAAAGAACATCAGTGCAATCACAACTGGACATACAAATTTCACATATAAAGGCCAAATTTTCCAAAACAAGCCTTGCTCAATGTTTTCATTTCCTTGCTTTAATTCTTCTAATATTTGGTCGCGGCGCCATATCCAACCCGCAAAAACGCATAACACTAGGCCAAGTAGCGGTTGGCTATATTCAGTGGTTAAGGTAATAACCAATCCAAACAATAGTTCAAAATTGAAAACAATCACGCTACTTATTCCAAACACGATTATCGACAGTAATATTGTGGCTTTCTTACGCTTAATACCTTTACTATCGACCAAGTAAGCTACCGGAACTTCAAGCATAGAAATTGAAGATGTTAAGGCCGCAATGGCCATTAATAAAAAGAACACAAATGCCACAAACGTCCCGATATAGCCCATTGAAGTAAATAACGAAGGAAGCACTTGAAATATAAGTGTAGGTCCTGAAATGAGCTTACCATCTTCAAATATTTCAACACCGTTTGCTAACGCGACGTACATCGCGGGAATGATCAACATACCCGCTAAAACCGCAATACCTATGTCTACTAAAGCAACCGAAGTGCCCAATTGAGGAAGGTTTTCATGCTTTTGAATGTAGGACCCATACACCAACATGGTGCCTACCCCCAACGACATAGAGAAAAAAGCTTGTCCCATAGCATCTATCATAAGCTCCGGATCAAGCACTCTTGTTACATCGGGAACTAAAAAGGCTCTCCAACCATCGCCAGCACCGTTAAGAGTGCTAACATAAATAATTAACAATATGATAAGTATCAGTAATGTTGGCATAAGCCTTACAGACCAGCGCTCAATTCCATTGCTTACGCCACCTATTACCACTACACATGTAACTACCAAGAACAAAGCGGTAAAAGTAAGATTACGTAAAATAGAGGTGTCTGTTAGCCAAGGAATACTAATTGACGAAACGTTAGCAACAGAATCAACTAAATAGGAAATCATCCAGCCGGCTACGATGCTATAAAAAGCTAAAATCAAAATAACAGTAATGGCACCAACACTGCCGACAATAGTGCCAAAGACATTGCCGGATATTTTTTGTAAGGCGTTAATCATATTGGTCTGTTTAGCACGACCAATAATTAACTCAGCCATAAGCACTGGATAGGCTAATAAAAAAGCCATTATAAGGTACATCACAACGAACGCAGCGCCACCATTTTCTGCAACTTTTGTTGGAAAACCCCAAATATTACCCAAACCGACAGCCGAACCTGCGGCCGCAAGAATAAAGCCAAGCCTAGAGGAAAAATGACCCCGTGCACTCATAAGCACCTCTTATTATTTTTATTATTTATTTTTTTTCTATGCTAACAAAAAAGGCGCCTTGGAGGCGCCTTTTTTTTATTGTGCTTGTTTATTATTATCCAAAACGTTATTTAGTGCATAACTACCTGATTTTATAATATCAAACGTGATATTGGCAGCTTCAGCCAAGAAGGGATCTATTTCTGCTAGCGCTTCTGGCAAATCTCCATCAAGTGATTCAATAAGCGGCAACCCTAACCGGGTAAGTCTTTCGTTAACCCGAACAAGCTGCTTAGTTTCGCTGTCTTGCTTCTCGGCAACACGTTCAGAGGCGACCAATGAAATGAACTTCTTGTCTTTGTTTTTGTTGTATTCGTCTATATCAGAAAAAATATATTGAAATTCAGGGTCTGTTTTTGTTCTTAGGGCGTGCTTTATTTTTAGCGTTTCGATAATAGCGGTATTGTCGGCTAACACTTCATAGTTTGCACGGTCAATACTATCCCACGGTAGGGCTGTATCTTCACTGCTTTCGCCCCAATTTGCTGGGTCTATTGGTGACGGGTATAAAATATCAGGCTTAACACCAAGATGTTGCGTGCTTCCACCGTTAATTCTATAGAACTTTCCAGTTGTGAACTGCACAGCGCCAATGGGTTTATCAAACATGTCGAAAGCCCGTTCTAATGAGCGATGCTGCTGAACCGTGCCCTTACCAAAAGTTTGTTCACCAATAATAACACCGCGGCCAAAGTCTTGCATTGCGGCTGCGAATATCTCGCTGGCTGATGCACTGAAGCGGTCTACCATTATGGTTAACGGCCCATCATAGTAAACTATCCCATCTCTATTTTTTTCAATATCTACCCTGCCACTTTCGTACCTAATTTGTACTACTGGCCCACGGTCTATAAATAATCCACTCAATGCTATTGCTTCTGGCAGGCTGCCGCCGCCGTTGCCTCGCAAATCTACAATAATACCCTCAACTTGTTCTTTTTCGAGGTCGCTAATAAGCCTAATTATATCTGCATGCAATTTATGATAAAACGATGGGATTTCAATTACACCAAGTTTTTTACCAGCGTTAGGACCGTCTGGTGCAATGAACACTTCTGCTTTTGCCTGCCGGTCTTCTAACTTAACTTTGTCTCTGGTAATTATAATTTCACTAATTTTCTTAGTATCGGTGCCGCCTTTTTGTAGCTGCAATTTTACTAAAGAACCTTTGGGGCCCTTGATCAAATCAACTACTTCATCTAAACGCCAGCCCACTATATCTGTAAAGGCATCTTCGTCTTGTTGGGCTACGCCAATGATTTTGTCTTGTGGTTTAATTTGGCCGGTCTTGTCAGCTGGCCCACCAGGCACTAAGCTCATTATTACCGTATGGTCTTCATCACTTCTCAATACTGCACCAATACCTTCAAGTGATAAATTCATATCCATTTGAAAACGTTCGGTTCTGCGCGGGGATAAGTAGCTGGTATGCGCCTCTATGCTTCGTGCGAAAGCATTCATAACCGTTTGAAATACGTCTTCGCTATTCGTTTGGCTTAAGCGCCTGATGGCTCTTTTATAGCGCTTGTCTAAAATTTCTTTAGATTCATCCCAAGTTTTTTCGGCAAGCTGTAAATTTAATGCATCATATTTAACACGCTGACGCCAAAGCTCATTAAGTTCGCTCTCAGAAGTGGCCCAAGCAGCATCTTCTCTGTCATAATAAAATCTGTCTTCTTCTTGCTCAAAGTCAAACTCGTTGCTAAGCAATGTAAGGGCATACTTGTAGCGTTCTTGTCGCCTTTCTAAATTAGCTTGATAAATATCATACGCTACAGATAAATCGCCCAGCTTTATGGCTTCGTCAAATTTATTCGCGTATTTCTCGAAACCTTCAATATCGTTGGCCAAGAAGAAATGCTTGCTGTTGTCGAGCAAATCCAAATAGCGTAAAAATATTTGGGCAGATAACTCATCATCAATCTTTACTTTTTTGTAATGAGCACGCACAAATAAATCAGATATGCGTCGTGCCGACTTCGCATGTTGTTTTTCTTGAGACAACTGGGGAAGCACAAACTCTTCATATTTTTTAAGACTAGATGGCGTAACCACTGGCGTTTTATTGGAGGTGGTGTCTGCATAAACGCCACTGGAAATGGTAACAAAACACAGCAATGTCAGAAAAAACGTATTTTTCGCGAAAAATGATAAATTTTGTTTATCTGCTTGTTTCAAAAGCATATATGAAAACCCTCAAAAGTGTAAATTATTGGCTAGCAGCTTTTTGCGAACTAAACAATTGCGTTTGTTGAACTTTGACTGTCATACCCGATTTTAGTTGCACTGAAATTCCATCCTTGTCAATATCGATGATTGTTACAGGCATGGGTTCTTTTCCGAGTTTAACTAAAGCTTGATTTCCCACTACCAACTCTGCAGTTTGAATAGGTGCCTGAGGCACCACTGTTGGTTTATTAGCTAGTTTATCAAGTTTGGGAGAACGATTGCTAGCGGCCTTCCTAGGTGCTTTAGGTGAAGCTTTTTTAGGCTCGCTGTTAGACCTATCGCCATCACCGTCCGCTGTTGTTTTACTATAGCCTTTATGCTTGACTGGCTTTTTGGGTGTTTTAGGATTGTTTTCCCGATGTTTGGCAGCTTTTTCTTTGCTTTCTTTTAACTGTTCAGCGGCATGCAGAGCATGTTGCTCTTCCACCAAGTCACCGTCATCACCCACAAGGTTTATCCGTGCTACACCCGTCTTAACTGCCGCCAAATAGCGCCAACTGCTGGTGTAATGACGTAGGCTTAGTCTAAGCAGTCGTTTACTCACCACTTCTAAGCCTTCAAGCTCGCTTGCTAAGTCTTGGAATATACCAATTTTTAGTGGTTTTGCAGAACCATCTAAAAAGAAGCATTTAGGATATTTATTACATAAAAACGGTAATACTTCTTTTTGATTTGTTAACTTTTCTTGTTCCATTAAATTCAATTACTTCTATTTATTCACTGCCTTCAAAGGCATCATTATCCCAAGTATTCATCAGATGATCCACCCAATCGACTAAATCGTCAACCTCAATATCAGATAAATGCTTATCTTGGTGCCAATGTTCCCATACAAAACTTAGCATATTCTCTAGCTCTTGCCTTGGTATGTCGTCATCGCTCATGTCATAAACTAAATGCAATACTTCATTTAGCTTTTCGCTTGCAGCCTCTGGCTCTTCATGAATGTCGTCCATGTCTTGCGCCGTTGACAATATAGTATGAATATCTACAAAATGCTTCATTTTTAACTAATCCATTGTATCGATAAGTATATCGACAATTTTTGATAAATATTCAGCGTCTACTTCGTTAAAACGCGAAACAAGGGGACTATCTGCATCTAAAACACCCACTAACTGACCGTTTCTAAGCATTGGAACAACTATTTCAGAATTAGAGGCTGCATCACAGGCTATGTGTCCTGCAAAATCATGTACGTTTTCAACTAGCTGAATTTGCAAGGTTTCAGCGGCTTTTCCACATATACCCGCGCCTATTGGTATTCTAATGCATGCTGGGTTTCCCTGAAAAGGGCCTAGCACTAACTGTTTTTCTTTTAAAAGATAAAACCCAAGCCAATTCACATCATGCAAACCGTTAAATAAAACAGCACTAATATTGGCCATATTTGCAATGCTGTCTGACTCGTTGTGCGTTAATGCTTTAATTTTATCAACTAAAGACTGATACTCGCTTACTTTACTGTCCATTAATATGTGATTACCTTTGTGCTATTAAAAATAAATTAATTGTTTTTTTGTTGCTAGTTACTATCAATAAAAATTGCATGTAAAGCCGACAAGTCATCAACAATGTGCACCGGATTATGTTGTAATATTGCCTGTTTGTCATGCACACCGTATGAAACGCCTATTCTGGGCATCGCTATTGCTTCAGCCATTTGCATGTCGTATACCGTATCGCCAATCATAACCGCCTGGTAGGGTTCTATTTGCCATTTATTGAGCAATTGAAGCAACATGTCGGGTGACGGTTTAGAAGCCGCTTCGTCGGCACATCTGCTGTCGCTAAAATATGCAGCAGAATTTGTACTGTCAAATGCTCTATGTAGCCCTCTTCTGGCTTTTCCAGTTGCCACTCCCAGCGTATAATTTTGTGCCAACACAGAAAGAAGTTCGTGAGCACCAGCAAATAAAGGACAAGGGGTCTGATCTTGTTCGATAAAAATTTGTTTGTAATAGCCACAAACCTCTTGAGCTTTGGTTACCGAAATTCCGAAAAGTTGTTGCACAGCAGGCAATAAACTAATACCTATTATATGCTCTACTTGCTTGACTGTAGGTATAGGTAAATTGGCTTTTTTAGCCGTTTTTTGCATGCAGTTTACTATTTTGCCAGCCGAATCCATAATGGTGCCATCCCAATCGAATATAATATGGCTAACTTTGCTCAAGTCGCTTGTCATCATTGTCCTTTGTATATGTTACTTTGTAAGCGTTATCGCACAATTTTATTTTTAGACGGTAAGCTTAAAACCTACTTTTGTTTATCAAGCGTATTAATTAAATGATTTAAATGTTTATCGTAGGGCGCTTCAAACATAACCAGCTTTTCGCTCAATGGATGTATAAACTCGATACTTTTAGCATGTAAAAAAAGCCGTTTACAACCTAAGGTTTTAATGTATTTTGAAAACGACTCATCGCCATATTTACTGTCGTTAGCAATGGCATGGCCTGCAAATTGACAATGCACTCGTATTTGATGTGTTCTGCCGGTAATAGGCTTTGCTTCTACTAAAGTTGCTTGCAAATAGTGCTTGATAACCGAGAAACGAGTCTCACTAGGTTTGCCATTTTCGTCTGCAAAAACCATTCTTTCACCGCTTTGCAGCTGGTTTTTTTGCAAGCCAGCCTTTACTTTTGTGCGTTTGTCCGGCCAATGCCCATGCACCAGCGCGTGATAGGTTTTATCCATTTTTTTATCACGCAGTTGTTCATGTAAGTGGCGCAGTGCTGAGCGTTTTTTTGCAATCACAATGCAACCTGATGTGTCTCTGTCGAGCCTGTGCACCAATTCCAGATAAGGGCTGGCGGGTCGCAATGCACGCAATGCTTCTATAAGACCATAAGTTAAGCCGCTACCACCATGCACTGCCATTCCTGAAGGTTTGTTAATCACCAGTAAGCGATCATCCTCATATAAGATCGCCTCTTTTATATAAGCAAGGTTATTCACATTTAATTGTGCGGTCGGTGATTCGTCAAGCTTCACCGGAGGAATTCGCAGATAATCATTAATTTGCAATTTATAATCGGGTTTTGCACGTTTTTTGTTAACTCGGACCTCACCTTTTCGTAAAATACGATAAATTTTACTTTTAGGCACCCCTTTCATTTTACTAATTAAATAATTGTCAATTCGTTGAAGGTGGTTGTCTTCTTCAATAGTCACAAATTGTACTTTGTCGAAGCCATCAGCCATGTATAATCCTATTTTGCATTGAACGTCCGTAATAGCCACAGTGGCGTATTGAGCAATTAACTGCTTAATTGTCTAGGCCATATAAAGTTGATGTGATAGTATCACGACTTGTGTAAAAACGCGCTACGAAAAGTCGCCTATTTAATGAGTATATACGCACTTTTTTCACGAGTTATTCATAACAAATAAGATTAACGAAAGTGAGTATGCTCACCGTTAATCAGGGCCAAAAACCCTTTTATATATTTATGAACAAATGAGCGAGTATTAAGCATTACAATTATTAATTGATGCTTAAGATATTTATACAAACGATAAAATTACTGTGTTTTCCCGAATAAAGTGCTAAGTAGTAATGCACGCTAAGGGTAGGACACGCATTGAAATAATGCAGATTGAACAGCAAACAACAGGCAACGCCATTTGAAAAACCACTTGGTGATCACACAACATATAAGAACGCCTTAGAGCAAAGAGAAGACATTATCTACCCTTTGTGAGTTGTAGGAAAAGAAAGAGTCAAACAGAATAAACATGGAGTAGCATGGTAGCGCTAATGTGAAATTACACTTAGCATTATGCCGCTATTTACTGTGTTTCTAATATCATGACTTGGGAAGCTTTTGATTTATGTCTTTTTTTGACAATATTAATGGTGTTCTAAATAGCGAATAAACTGTTGCTTATCTAACCTCACCCTACATATCAGGCACTTTTGAATCAGCACAGACGTGAGTCTCTGCACTAGGCCTTGTTTGCTTATAGATCTGTATAGACACAGAGCTATTATAATATGAAAAGAATGTTAATTAACGCAACTCAACAAGAAGAGTTGCGCGTAGCCTTAGTAGATGGCCAAAAACTCTACGATTTAGATATTGAAAGTCCCGGGCACGAACAAAAAAAAGCCAACATATATAAAGGTACCATTACCCGCGTTGAGCCCAGTTTAGAAGCCGCTTTTGTAGATTATGGGGCTGACCGCCACGGTTTCCTCCCGCTAAAAGAAATTGCCAAGACTTACTTCCCCAAGGACTATCGGTACGATGGTCGTCCAAACATCAAGCAAGTAATTGCCGAAGGCACCGAAGTTATTGTCCAAATAGACAAAGAAGAACGCGGTCAAAAAGGCGCAGCATTAACGACCTTCGTATCATTAGCTGGTAGTTATTTAGTACTTATGCCTAATAATCCTCGTGCTGGTGGTATTTCTCGCCGTATTGAAGGCGATGAGCGCACTGACTTAAAGTCTGCGTTAAGTGAATTAGATGTACCTAAAGGAATGGGACTTATCGTTAGAACCGCTGGTGTAGGTAAATCGCCAGAAGAATTAAAGTGGGACTTAGGTGTGTTAATGCATCACTGGGAAGCCGTGTCTAAGGCCGCTACAACTAAACCAGCACCGTTTTTAATCCATCAAGAAAGCAATGTTATTGTGCGCGCAATTCGCGACTATCTACGTCGTGATGTAGGCGAAATTCTTATTGATGACAAAGAAGTATTTGACAAAGCACTCAAGCATATAGCGTTAGTGCGCCCTGACTTTGCCAATAGAGTAAAACAATATACGGGTGAAGTACCCTTATTCTCGCATTATCAAATTGAAACTCAAATTGAATCAGCATTTCAGCGTGAAGTGCGCCTGCCATCTGGTGGGTCAATTGTAATAGACCCAACCGAAGCGTTAACGTCTATCGACATCAACAGCGCCAGAGCGACCAAAGGCGGTGATATTGAAGAAACCGCATACAACACTAACTTGGAAGCTGCCGACGAAATAGCACGTCAACTAAGACTACGTGATCTTGGCGGCCTTATTGTAATAGATTTCATTGATATGTCGCCAGTTAAAAATCAACGTGACGTTGAAAATAGAATGAAAGATGCCGTCACAAATGACCGTGCCCGTATTCAATTGGGGAAAATTTCACGTTTTGGTTTGCTAGAAATGTCGCGTCAAAGACTACGTCCGTCGTTAGGCGAGTCTGCTCATAACGTATGCCCGCGTTGCGATGGTTACGGCAACATTAGAGGTATTGAATCAATAGGTTTGTCAGTCCTTCGTATAATGGAAGAAGAGTGCATTAAAGATAATACTGGCCAAATTGAAGCACAATTACCGGTTACCGTTGCAACCTATTTATTAAACGAAAAACGTTCATCAATCCAATTGTTAGAATCACGTCATGGCGTTAACTTAATAATTATCCCTAATCCAAAATTAGAAACGCCTAAATTCCAAATTTTACGTCGCCGCGCCGCTGAAGTTATTTCAGACCTTAGCTACAACGTAGATCTTTTGGAAGCAAAGGAAACTGCGGCTGATACACCTGCTGCGAAAGTGTCAAATCGTGAAGAACCTCTATTACAGGGTATGTCTGCTCCAGAAGCTGCCCCGCCCACGGCGCCAGCAGCAGTTGTAGCAGCTGTTTCAAATGGTCCAAGTTTATTTAGTAAAATGGGTGCATGGGTTAGCAGTATATTTAGTCCTCCAGAACCTGAACAAACTGAAGCACAACAGCCAGTTCCTCGCCGTCCAAGCCAAAATAAACGCAGAGGGCCTCGTACCGACAATAGAAGCGACAATAAAAGCGACAACCGTAACGATAAAAATGACCGTAATCGAAATCGTAATAATAAGCGCCCAAAACCAGGCGAGAAATCAGTTGATAAAGCGGATGAAGTTATAGAAGCGAAAGTCGATGAGACCGCCCACAACACAAAACAAACACCGAACAAACGAACAGATACTCGTTCAGCTAAAAAGTACGACGCTAAGCCTGCTGCAAGTGAAAGTGCGAAGGCTGACGGTAATGAAAACGATAACGCAAGCGAGTTAACAGAGAACAAGCCGCCAAAGCCAGTGCGTAAAAGCCCACAACAGCGTCGTAACCGTCGTCCTGCACGAAACAGTGTAAGGGTGAGTGATGATGCAACTGATGATACGCAGACAAAGGCGCTTGTTGAAACAGCTGAAACTTCTCTTGAACCCTTAGACCTCGTTACTCCTAGTGACGAAACAGCATTGGAACCAGTATCTTCAAACGTTGCTGCACAAACACTAGTTGACAGCGAAGCCATTAAGGCTGACAGCGAAGCCACTAAAGCTGACAGCGAAGCCACTAAAGCTGACAGCGAAGCCACTAAAGCTGACAGCGAAGCCACTAAAGCTGACAGCGAAGCCACTAAAGCTGACAGCGAAGCCACTAAAGCTGACAGCGAAGCGACTAAAGCTGACAGCGAGGCCACTACAGCCGATGACGAGACTATTAAGGTTAAAAACGAAACCTCAAAAGACGATGTCGAAGCTATAGGCACAGATACAACAACACCAGACGATGAATCTGAAGCTAAAGTACGCTCTAGAAGACGCTCAACTCGCCATGTGCGCGCTGCGGGTCAAAAGCGTAAAACTACTAATACCGATGAATCTCAACAAGTAGAGTTGATGTTTGACGCAGAGGTTAGTAAAAACAAGGCAAACGAAGCAGCACAAGCAAAAGCTGAAATAACACTACTTGCAGAAAATAGCGCCGAACCGGAAAAAGGTACAACGGTGCAATCAGACAGCAAAATTGTCCAAGAAATGCCAACAACTGAGCCAGTTCTTGAAGCAGTCGCAGTTCAGACCCGAACTGATTTAACTACTGCAACTGATGAACAGCCTGTTGCAGAACCTGCAGCCCAAGACCTTACTTTAGCCAATAGTGTTGAGCCAGAAGCTGCAAAAACTACGCAAACACAGGACGCATTGCCAGCGATAACAAAAGAAAGTGATAAGGAAAATACTGCTGCAGAAAAGAAACCTGTGCGGAAAAAACGCGCACCTGCAAAAGCAAAAGCCTCGGCGCAGGTAAAGGCCCAGTCACCAACAAAAGTAACCTACACATCTTCTCCTGACACTAAGCCGGCTTCTGTTGAAATGAGCGACAATGTTCTAGCATCAAAGGCAATGTCAAATGAAGATAGACGCGAGTATGTTGCTTCAGACAACACATCGGCTCTAGCTAATGCAAAAACAAGTGTTAGCGCGCCTATGACCAACCCGGGTAAATAACTGGTTTAGCAAAACAAAAAAGAAACCTCAGGTCAAGCCGATCCGCTTTCGTGGATCGGCTTTTTGCATTTTTGGCTAAGCTGCACTAGAACACTGTATATTCAAGGCGCTGATCCATTTTAGTGTTGGAATCAAAGAATTTTAAGATTAATCAACGATTAAAATAATTCAGTAAAGACATCGTCAAATTGCTCGTCGTTATTCAATCTTGATAGCCCATCATACGTACTTTTGGAGTTCATCGGTTCGACAGCAATCAGTGAAGCCTGATAATACTTTACATTGGTATTTGGGAAGTTGCGAAGGTAAAACATAGAACGTACTTTAGCTACGTCATCACTTGTCACATCTATATTTTCTAATAAAAAAGGCTTTCGATAGTCTGCCCTAATTCCTGTGCCTTCAATAAACCATGCTGGTAATTGAGTAAGCTCTAATATAGGCTGGTTTTGTGTCTTACTTCGGCATGGACAAGCTCGTGGGCTACTACGTCAGTGTTTAGCCCCCTGGGGCCAAGAAATATACATTCCCTAAAGAAGCCAAAGCTTTGCATACCTGTTGGGTTAAATCCAAATTTCGGGTCGATATGAATAGCGGCAAGAACTTAGGTGGGATGACAGTTAATGAAAGGCTGTTTGCACTTAAGCTAGTCAAAGAATATGACGCAGCCGTTAAGCGCAAAGATAAGTCACAAATTATTAATACTAAAACAATGTGACCTAACTGAAGAACAAGCTTCAGCTAGCGCCCAGCAAACATTAGAACCAACATCAAACCAGCCGCCTTTTAGACAACAAGCTAGGAAGCTATTATTTAACTATCTTATTATCTATCCATTTTATTATGTAATTAGCATGGGGCTAGCTACGCTAATTCTATGGTGGCTTCTGGGCTGGGAAGACAACTATGCATTAGTTTGGTTTAAAATATTAGCTTTAATCATGGGCGGGGCGTCCTATTTCATACATTGGCGAATATGTCTATTTGCATTAATGGACTCATTTAGGAATAAAAAAAAACAACCCTCTTTATGAGGGTTGTTTAGATCCACGAAAGCGGAACGGCTTGACCTTAGGTCCCTTTTTTATTGAATTACTTAACGCCTACTTAGCCGCCTTACTGACTTTCTTTGTGCTCTTTTTAGTCGTCTTGTTTGCCTTTACAGGTTTCTTGCGTTTATCGTCAACGACCCATTTGTTGTCTTCATACCAAGCCGACCAGCCTGTTGCTTTTTTGTTTTCGTCTTCTGACATAACATACTGCTGTTTAGTTTTACGACTATAGCGAACAACGGCAGAGTTACCGTCAGGGTCTTTATCAGGCGCATCAGCTAAATAATAAAATTTAGATGATATACGGTCTCTAAACCTAACTAGCTCGGCAACTCGTGGGGCTCGCGTCTCGCGCGAGCGAGGAAAGGTTGATGCTGCCAAAAAGATTCCGGATGCCCCGTCTCGTAACACAAAATGAGCATCAGAATTTTCACACACAAGTTCGGTTAAGAATACTGGATCTTCCTTAGGCGGAGCAGCCTCCCCATTACGAAGCAACTTACGAGTATTTTTACACTCTTCATTTGAGCAGCCAAAGTATTTACCAAATCGACCGTTCTTAAGCTCCATGTTACTTTTGCACTTGTCGCATTCAATAACAGGGCCATCGTAGCCTTTAATTTTAAACGTACCCTTTTCAATTTCGTAACCCATACATGTGGGTACATTACCACACACATGTAACTTACGATTTTCATCAACTAGGTAACTGTCCATTGCAGTTTCACATACACGACAACGCTTTTTAGCGCGTAAAGCTTCAGTTTCTAGCTCTTCTTCATCGTCGACCTTAATGACCTCATCGCCTGGTACCAAGTTCATGGTTTGAGTACACTTTTCCTTAGGTGGCAGTGCATAACCAGAACACCCTAAAAAGACGCCTGTACTGGCAGTTCTTAAATTCATGTGACGTTCACATTTAGCACACTCAATATCAACTGGGACGGCCTGATTGAGTAACATTCCGCCGTCGTCTTCACTTCTTTCCGCTAATGTGAGTTTTTCAGAAAAGTCGGCATAAAAATTATCTAAAACTTGCTTCCACGGCAGCGCACCATGTGCAATATCGTCTAAGCGCTGTTCCATATTAGCCGTGAAGTCATAACTGATAAGTTCTGCAAAGTTGTCAACTAATCTATCGCTTACTATTTCACCCATTTTTTCGGCATAAAAACGTTTCGTATCTAATCTAACGTAACCTCGATCTTGAATGGTGGAAATAATACTGGCATATGTAGAAGGTCGCCCTATTCCCCTTTTCTCTAGTTCTCTAACTAACGACGCTTCATTGAATCGTGCAATAGGTTTTGTAAAATGTTGTTTAGGATCAATTAGGCTGCAGGTAAGAGCATCCCCCGCTTGCAAATCTGGTAAGTCGGCTTGTGCGTCATCTTTCTTTTTTAACTGACTCATGACGCTAGTCCAACCATCAAATAACAACACTCGACCTTTGGCCGATAATTCAAATTCAGCGGCCTTTACCTTTAAGGTGGTTGCATCGTATTTGGCGTTGGTCATTTGGCAGGCCAAAAACTGTCGCCAAATCAGCTCATACAAACGCTGCGCGTCTCTTTCCATTGCGGTTAAGCTGGTGGCAGTTACAACAACGTTAGAGGGTCTAATGGCTTCGTGAGCCTCTTGAGCGCCTTCTTTACTTCCGTATCTAATAGGCTCCTCAGGAATATAACTAGGACCAAATTTTTTGCTTATATATTCTCTGCAGGTATTTACCGCTTCGCCACTCAAGTTAGTTGAGTCAGTTCTCATATACGTAATATGCCCACCTTCATATAAACGCTGTGCCATGGTCATGGTTTTTTTCACACCAAAGCCTAATCGTGTACTGGCGGCTTGTTGCAGCGTTGAGGTAATAAAAGGTGCCGACGGCTTACTTTGGGTAGGTTTCGATTCTCTGCTAATAACTTCAAAGTCTGCTTTTTCAAGAGTCGCAACCGCATTCATCGCCTGGCTCTCATTCAGAGGTTTAAATGCCTTATCATGCTGCTTGGTAACTAACATACGTAGTTGCGCGTCGTCTTTAGCTATTTTAGCACTGGCTAAATCGGCATGAATATCCCAAAACTCTTCGGGCACAAATACTTTGATTTCGCGCTCCCGCTCCACAACTAAGCGCACAGCAACAGACTGAACACGTCCGGCTGACAAACCTCTAGCCACTTTTTTCCATAACAATGGCGACAACATAAAGCCTACCACTCTGTCCAGAAAACGACGCGCTTGCTGAGCATTTACTCGATTAATGTCTACCGTACTTGGTCTTGAAAACGCATCTTGGATAGCCGTTTGCGTAATCTCATTAAAAACAACGCGTTTAAATTCTTTTCCTTTGCCGTCCAGAAGTTCTTGCAAATGCCATGCAATAGCCTCACCTTCCCTATCCAAATCCGTTGCTAGATATATTGTATCAGCTTGTTTAGCCAGTTTTTGTAACTCGCTAACCACCTTCTCTTTACCTTGTAAAATTTGGTAGTGAGCATTCCAGTTTTGCTTTGGATCCACGCCCATTCTGTCAACTAGTTTGCTATATTCGTAAGACCTCAAATAATCGGCCTTAGCATCTTCGTCCCATTCCTTAAGTTCTTTGGCGGGTTTTTTAGGCGCGACTAAGCCAAGTGATTTAGTTGGTAAATCTCTTATGTGACCCACGCTCGACTTCACAATAAAATCTTTCCCTAGATATTTATTTATTGTTTTCGCTTTAGCGGGTGATTCTACAATAACGAGTGATTTGCCCATTTATAATTAAAAACCTTGTAAAAATAGATGATTACAACGCAAGTCGTGTAAACCTACGGCATAAATAATGTGTGTTTTCTTTTTAAGATATATCTGCAAAGTGAATAGAAAACAAGGCGATCCGTATAAATATCTAAAAATAATTAGGAAAGCTATTGTTTTTATTATGTTTTTCTTAAAAACTCATTGGCAAGCATTTTTAAGTAAGTATACTTCGGTGTATATTTCTTGGCATGATACCACTAAAGCGGTCATCATCAACCTAGGATCATCACACTAGGAATAACGAGGTTATTATATGAAAACAGTTGAAGCGAATTTTGATGGCCTAGTGGGCCCTACTCACAACTATGCGGGGCTATCATTTGGTAATGTTGCCTCAAAGTCAAATGCTAAGGCCACCAGTAATCCTAAACAAGCGGCCCTTCAAGGTTTACAAAAAATGCAAGCCCTTGCCGACCTGGGCATGTTTCAGGGAGTATTGGCACCACAAGAGCGCCCTGATATATATAGCCTGCGTAGACTTGGATTTATGGGTAGCGACGCACAGGTCATGGAGAAGGCTTCAAAACAGGCACCCGCCATATTTTTAGCTTGTTGTTCAGCATCCAGCATGTGGACCGCAAATGCAGCAACTGTATCGCCTAGCGCAGACTGCGACAACAATAAAGTGAATTTCACACCGGCTAATTTAACCAATAAATTTCATCGTTCAATAGAGCCAAAAGTGACAGGTAATATATTGCGCGCTATTTTTAATAACAATACACACTTTGCACATCATCAACATTTACCAGAAAATGAACATTTTGGCGATGAGGGCGCAGCCAATCACACTCGGTTTTGCAGTGATTATGGAAACAAAGGCGTTGAATTTTTTGTTTACGGAAAGCATGCATTTGATGATGGCCACCCTGCTCCAAAACGTTTTCCCGCAAGACAAACAATAGAGGCTAGTCAAGCGGTTTCGCGTTTGCATGGCCTAGAACAAGAAAGCGTTGTATTTGCGCAGCAAAACCCAGATATTATAGACCAAGGTGTATTCCATAACGATGTAATAGCGGTAGGAAACAAAAATGTGTTGTTCTATCATCAGCAGGCATTTTTGGATACCGCATTAGTCAAAGAGCAAATCACCATGGCTTTCGGCAGTAACGACTTCCATTTTATAGAAGCACCCACTGACCAAGTTAGTATCCAAGATGCGGTAACGAGCTACTTGTTTAATACCCAACTTATCAATTTACCTAATGGTAATATGGTAATTATCGCGCCCATGGAATGCCAGAATAACAAAGCAGTGAATGACTATTTAGCATCTGTCGTGGCAGCGAATAACCCCATTAGTGACGTCCACTTCTTTGATGTAAAACAAAGCATGCAAAACGGTGGCGGGCCAGCTTGTCTTAGATTACGTGTAGTATTAAATGCACAGCAGCAGCGAGCTGTTAATCAGCATGCTGTTATGAACGATGTGTTGTATACAAAGCTTAGCGCATGGGTACATAAACACTATCGTGATGAATTAAGTGCATCAGACCTAGCAGATCCACAGTTACTGCTTGAATCAAGAGCTGCGTTAGACGAGTTGACCCAAATAATGCAGTTGGGAAGTGTTTACCCGTTTCAGCAAATATAATATTTGCAGCGC
>JBLIGC010000042.1:0-17095 GCA_047636735.1 Glaciecola sp.
CCACAAGCGAGCATAGACTTGACGTTAAGCCATCAAGGTATGGGGAGAGAATTATTTGCCGGTATGCGTTCTACTTTAACCGGCGCAGAAGAGGGTGCTTGTTCACTGTTTGTTGAACAAGACCGTCTTGACTTAGGGTCACTGTAAAATGTCACAACGTTTTGTTGCCGATGTGGGCGGCACGAATATAAGGTTAGCGCTATTAGAAAATGGCAGAATAGCTAAAATAGAAAAGTATTTGTGTGCCGATTTTGAAACCATAGGCGACGCTATTCTGCATTTCCAGAAAAATAATATAGACGCTAATTTTATTGCTGGTTGCATAGCCATTGCTTGTCCGGTTAGTAACGACATGGTGAAAATGACAAACCATTCATGGGTGTTTTCAAAAACAGCCCTTAAAGCACAGTTAGAACTCGATAATTTATATGTTATTAACGATTTTACTGCCGTAGCGCATTCACTTCCCACCTTGAATCACAATCAAGTGATACAAGTTGGCGGTGGCAGCGCTAAAGAGCATGGGAATATAGCGGTATTTGGCCCCGGAACGGGTTTAGGCGTTGAGCACTTAACATGGACATCTAGCGGGTGGAAAACACTTGATGGAGAGGGCGGTCACATCGATTTTGCGCCTACTGATGACACCGACTTAATTGTTTGGCAGTACTTGCAACAAAAATTCGGTCGCGCGTCTGCCGAAGAGGTCTTATCTGGCCGTGGTATTGTCAATATTTATACCGCGCTTTGTTTGCATCACGGTCAACAAATTACGCTTGAAAATCCGTCGCAAGTTACCGCTGCAGGTTTAGACAATAGTAACGATATGGCGGCTTTAGCGATAAAACAATTTTGCCGTGTTATGGGCAGTTTTGCTGGTAATTTAGCCTTGAATCTTTGTACTTCAGGCGGGATATTCATTGGTGGTGGCGTGACTAGCCACTTGGGTGACTACTTCTTAAACAGTCAGTTTAGGGAGAGATTTGAAGCAAAAGGGGAGTTTGGTCAATATGTCCAAGACATCCCAACTTATTTAATAAAAGAACCAGACCATGGCTTGTTAGGAGCTTTGGCTTATCTTACACAACACACTCAGAGAACGAATGATGATGAATAATTGGACAATCACCTCAGCGGATGTATTTAGTCAGGGACCGGTAGTACCTGTGCTTGTGATAGAAAAAGTAGAATATGCCTTACCTATTGCTAGAGCTCTTATGGAAGGTGGAATTAAAGTACTTGAAGTAACTTTGCGCACACAAGCTGCACTAGCAGTTATAGAACTTATCGCCAAAGAGCTACCTGAAGCATACATTGGTGCGGGTACTGTTACTAATAGAGAACAATTAAAAGCCGTTACTGATGCCGGCGCTAAGTTTGCGATTAGTCCTGGCTTAACTGCTGATTTGTTAGCGGCGGGACGCGAAGGTACTATTCCGCTTATTCCTGGTGTTTCCAATATTTCTGATTTGATGAAAGCAAATGATGCTGGTTATGATCATCTTAAATTTTTTCCAGCAGAAGCGGCGGGCGGGGTAAAAGCACTTAAGTCAATAGGTGGTCCTTTTCCGAATACCGTTTTTTGTCCTACTGGCGGCATAGGCCCCGATAATTATAAAGAATACTTGGCATTGGCGAATGTTCGCTGTGTTGGCGGTTCATGGGTTGCTCCCAACGAAGCGATTGAAAACAAACAGTGGCATTTACTGACCGAGTTGGCGAAAAAAGCAATTGCTATTTAGTTTTGATTAGATGCTGGTGTTAACGCACAAGCAGAATTGATAAAAGATACACAATCAACTTCACCAAGGTGTTGGGTGTGTATCTTTTGGGCGTATATTTTTGCCTGCATTATTTTATAGCTGTTTATAAAATCTTTTGTGAAAGCCTGTGACTCTGATGGGGCGCCAGTATCAACGGATGCTGGGCATTTACAGTATTTGCAGCTTCTATACACAGCATTGTTTTATAACCATCGTTTTCCATATCATCCATACTTTTAGACTTATCTATCCAAGGGTTCCATACAACCGTTGAATCATGACCACTTTGTTCAATACTGTGCATGGAAGCCTGTGAATCGCGGTTGTCATTTACTATGTGGATCGTCTGTATATTTGAGTATTGGGCGTGCTGAAAGCCATGGATCCTATCCACTTCTTGGACCAATCTATAGTTGCTCAATGCACTGTTGTTGATGGTGCTTGTGAGCTTATCATCAAAAGGCGTATCTAAGCCGTTAAGCTTAACGTGATTAATATCGTCGACCAAAAAGTAGCTATGTAAAGCTTGGGTGAGGGCAATAGCTTTACCGCCATTGTTTGTGGTTATAATGTCGACGGTAAGGGCTTCAGATAAGGTCACCACCAGTTTCATGTTGATAAGTGAATATCCATATTGGTTCACCTTAGAAGGCCTTAGGGTGACTTTGGTGTTGGTTACTTGATTGTTTTGAGTTACTTCTTGGACTTCTACTAAAGTGAATAATTGAGTCCGCGCGTATCCATGACTCGGGTATGCAGCTTGGGTAGCGTGGCTACTAAACCATGGCCAACAAATGGGAATGCCGCCTCTGATAGGTGTTTCACCATCAAAAACTGCGCGCTCACTTAGCCATAATCTTTCTTTATTATTAGACTTGTTGATATAGGATATAACATGTCCACCGAACACACTAATTACTACACTGCCATACTGGTTTTCTATTCCTAGACATAAACCTTGCTGCTGTGTTTGGCGAATATTTACGCTGCTTGCCTTGCCAATGATAGACTCGATTTCACTCAACATCTCTACCGGATATTTAGAATTACTATGCATATGTGCTTGTCCAAATTAGTACGAAGTGATCTTTTATAAACAAGATGAGTGTTTTAGGTATCCTTTTGCTTGCATTATTTGCGCTGCTTTATTTGATACTCTGCAGCCAATATAGCAAAAGTTAAGCAAAAAAAAGCGACAAAGGCCGCTTTTTTTGAAATGCATAGTGCAAGCCTGTAATACTATTTCGAAATATGAGCAACTAAGTCAAGTACTCTGTACGAGTAACCCATTTCATTGTCGTACCAAGATACAACTTTTACAAAAGTATCGGTTAGTGCAATACCTGCTGTGGCATCAAAAATGGAAGAATGAGTATCGCCAATAAAGTCGTTAGACACTACAGCGTCTTCGGTGTAAGCCAAAATACCTTTTAACTCGCCTTTTGCGGCGGCTTTCATAGTGGCGCAAATTGTTTCATAGCTCGCTGGTTTAGCTAAATTAACGGTCAAATCTACCACTGATACATCGGCTGTAGGTACACGAAATGCCATGCCGGTGAGCTTGCCATTTAGTGCAGGAATAACTTTGCCGACGGCTTTAGCCGCACCGGTCGATGATGGAATAATGTTTTGCAATGCCCCTCGGCCACCACGCCAATCTTTATTTGACGGGCCATCTACGGTTTTTTGAGTGGCGGTAGTGGCATGTACTGTTGTCATTAAACCATTGACTATACCAAAATTATCGTGCAGTACTTTTGCAATTGGCGCTAGACAATTGGTGGTACAAGAAGCGTTAGATACAATAGTTTGGCCTGCGTATTGGCTATGGTTAACGCCCATAACAAACATAGGTGTATCATCTTTACTAGGTGCTGACAGAACCACTTTCTTGGCACCGGCGTCAATATGTTTTTGTCCAGTTTCTTGTGTTAAGAATAATCCTGTTGCTTCAATAACTACCTCTACACTTACTTCGTTCCATGCTAAATCAGCTGGGTCACGCTCGCTTGTGACGCGCACTACTTTACCGTTTACGACAAGATTTCCATCTTTTACTTCAACGCTGCCATCAAAACGTCCGTGAGTTGAATCATACTTTAACATGTAAGCAATATAGTCGATGTCTAGTAAATCGTTTATAGCAACTACTTCGATGTCGTCACGTGCTGCGGCTGCACGCATTACTAAGCGGCCAATTCGGCCAAAGCCATTTATTCCGATTTTGATGGTCATAACGCCCTCTAAGTTTTCTGTAATTAAATTACGAAATTATGCACAATATTTTGTATAAAAGCAAAATAATATTACCATTTGTGGTTTTATTACATATGTTGAGCCTTAAATAGATTATGTATTCTTATTCACTTTATTATTTTATTTACTTGATGAATAATGCGACCCTAGTAAAATATAGCCATTAAGTTAACTTTTGCTTCAAGAAATACGGGTTTGGCCTTTCCTAAATAAGCAAATAACGCGCAGGAAATTTACAATGACACAATTAGTTGATTATTTAATTGAGCAAAAAGGCATTGGCTCTAATTTTGTAGATGCATGGGGAAAGCCTGCGACCACAAAGCGCAAAACACAAGAAAAACTATTACAGGCCATGGGATATCTCGTAAATGACGAGGGCATGCTTACTGCACAGCTTGAAGCAGAAGCCGTTGAATATTGGTTAAAGCCATTAGCTTCGGTATTTGTTGTGAGAATTGGCGATAACATAGTGATTCATATGCGCACGTCAATTGATAACGCAGCCAAGCTTCATTCTATCAAATTCGTTTTGGAATCGGGTAAGTCGGTAACGCATAAATTTGCACCTGTTGATACACTGCTATCGGCATCTCAAGAAATTGACGGCTTAGAATGGCAAGAGTACGCGATTGAATTACCAAAAAATATTCGAAAAGATATTTATAAGGGTGAAACCAAAGCGCTTGGTTATCATAACTTGCAGCTTATGATAGGCCCTAAAATTTTGGCCCGAAGTCGTTTTATTGTGGCGCCACTTAGTTGTTTTATACCCAAGAGCATAAAGCAAGGCAAAAAAATATGGGGCTTGAGTGTGCAGCTTTATTGTCTGCGTAGTAAAAATAACTGGGGTATTGGGGACTTTACCGACCTTACCTTACTAGTCAAGGAATCGGCTACTTTGGGTGCAGACTTTATTGGTTTGAATCCTATTCATGCCTTGTATCCTGCAAACCCAGACATATGCAGTCCCTATGGGCCAAGTTCCCGTAGGTGGCTAAATTCTCTATACCTCGATGTGACTAACATTGATGGCTTTGAATCACCAAGCGTACAACTGTGGATGCAACAAAACGATATAGAGCAGAAATTAACTGCACTGCGCGCTACTGATTTTGTTGGCTATTTTGACGTTGCTGAAATTAAGTACAAAGCTTTAGGGCTCATATTTGCTGAATACAAGAAAAAGTACTTAGGCAAAAAAACATCACAAAATGAAGCATTTAAAACGTTTATCAAAGCGGGCGGTAAGAGTTTACAAACATTGGCTATTTTTGAAGCTTTGCAGATCACCTTGAAAAATGCAGGAAAAGACTGTTGGGGATGGCCTGCATTCCCCGAACAATATCGCAGCGCAGATTCACCAGCCGTGGTTAATTTTGCTAAGCAAGAAAAGAAGTTAATCGAATTTTATTTGTTTTTGCAATGGCAAGCTGCCGAACAATTTGCTGCTGCCAGCAGCGCTGCCACCAACGCAGGTATGGAAATTGGCTTATACCGTGATCTAGCTGTAGGGGTGAGCGACGGTAGTGCAGAAATTTGGGGTAACAAAGATTTGTATTGTACCGATGTCAGCGTAGGCGCTCCGGCAGATGTGCTGGGACCTTTAGGTCAAAAATGGGGATTGCCGCCTATGGACCCAAGCGTGTTGATTGAACAACAATATCAACCTGTTATCGATTTATTCTCTTCGAATATGAGTGGGTCTGGCGCGCTGCGTATTGACCATGTTATGGCGTTGCTGCGCTTATGGTGGGTACATAAAGATGACCACGCGATTGAAGGCGCGTATGTAAATTACCCGGTAGATGATTTGCTCGCTATCCTTGCATTAGAAAGCGTACGTAATAAAAGTTTAGTTATCGGCGAAGATTTGGGCACGGTTCCCGATTTTATTCGAGACAAGCTGTATGCTAATGGCATGTATTCATACCGAGTCTTCTTTTTTGAGCAAGCCGAAGATGGCGGGTTTTACTCGCCTTCACATTACCCCGTGCAATCTATGGCAACCTTAACGACACACGATATGCCTACCTTAAGCGGGTTTTGGCACTGCGACGACTTGGCCTTAGGAAAAGAAGTTGGTTTATACCCTGATCCTGAAATGTTAAGCAGTTTGTATAATATTCGTCATGAAAATAAACAGCAGATATTGAATACTTTGCATGGACATGGTTCTATTTCCCATGCAATTAGTGATGACGTGCATAACGTAGGCATGACACGTGAGCTCAATTTTGGCATGCAATTACACATGGCAGCAGGTTCAAGCGCCTTGCTTAGTTTGCAGCTAGAAGATTGGTTGCAAATGGATAAACCTGTTAACATTCCAGGTACCTACAGTGAATATCCTAATTGGCGTCGTAAACTTAGCCTAACTTTGGAAGATATTTTTATCAAACCTGAAGTGAGAGAACTTACAAAGCAATTAAGTGAACGCCGCAAGGGTGCAAGCAACTGAGTAAGTTGGCTAGATGTAAAGCAGTCAACGCGCAAACACAACAGTAAAGCGACAAGCAAAACAAAGAGGTTTTAAATGCACTTTGAGCAACAACTTTTAGATGGTCGCTGTCCGCATCCATTTTCGCAACTCGGCTGGATAAGTGAAGGCAGCAAAGCTTTTGTCAGTATTTGGTTTCCTCAAGCTTCTGCTTTATTAATAAGAGATGCTCACAGTCATAAAAAAATTACCGAATTGGATAAATCTGATACCGGGCTTTTTACCGTAAGTTTGTCTGGTGAAAAAGCTCAGTACACACTTTACGAAGTGGTAGCGCAGACCCAAGATGGTGAATATATTTACATCGACCCTTATCAATTTTCAGATGTAGCGTACAGCGCCGTGCATTTCATTGACCATGCCCCGCAAAATTTATACCAGCAGGCTGGCGCGCAATTAGTGAGTACTAAAAACGGTGTGGACGGTGTTCGTTTTGCCGTATTTGCACCTAATGCAAGCGCTGTATCCCTCATTGGCGACTTTAATTATTGGGATAAACAACTACACCCCATGCAAAAAACTGAATTGGGGTATTGGGTATTATTTATGCCAAATTTGTCGCCAGGCGCCCTATACAAGTATTCGATAAAAGATGCCCATGGCAATCAACTCCCCGATAAATCAGATCCTTTAGGGTTTAGTCAGCATCAGTATCCATCACATTCTTCTGTGGTATACGATCATAGCGCCTACCAATGGCAAGATGCTAAATGGCATAAATCAAAAAAAGACCCATATCAATCTCCTATGAGTATTTATGAGGTGCATTTAGGCTCGTGGAAACGTCCTAGTGACAGCAATAAAAAATACTTAAGCTATCACGACCTCGCGCACGATTTAATAGCCTACGTAAAAGAAATGGCTTATACCCACATTGAAGTGTTGCCGGTGTCTGAATTTCCCTTCGATGGTTCTTGGGGTTACCAACCTGTAGGATTATTTGCGCCAACGAGTCGTTTTGGTGCGCCCGATGAATTTAAGTTTTTTGTAGACACGTGCCATCAAAATAAGATTGGTGTCATAGTTGATTGGGTGCCGGCGCATTTCCCTGATGACGGCCACGGCCTTGCTCAGTTTGACGGCACGCATGTGTATGAATATCAAGATCCGCGTAAGGGTTGGCATCCAGATTGGAATTCGTGTATTTATGATTTTGGCAAAGATACTGTTCGTCAGTTATTAGTTGCTAATGCATTATTTTGGTTCGACAAGTTTAAAGTAGACGGCATTCGTGTAGATGCAGTTGCGTCTATGCTTTATTTAGATTATTCACGCGAGGACGATGAATGGGTGCCTAACGTAGACGGCGGTAACCATAATTATGAGGCTATCAGTCTGCTGCAATGGGTGAATACTGCCGTTTATGAACAATTTCCTCAGGCAATAACCATTGCTGAAGAATCAACCTCATTTGCGGGTGTTTCAAAGCCAGTATCATCAGGTGGTTTAGGATTCGGCTTTAAATGGAATATGGGGTGGATGCATGACTCACTTCACTACATTGCCAAAGATCCAGCGTATCGCCGCTATCATCATTCAGAACTTACTTTCTCAATGGTATATGCATACGATGAAAGCTTTGTACTGCCTATTTCCCATGACGAAGTCGTTCATGGGAAAGGCTCAATGATACAAAAGATGCCAGGAGACGATTGGCAAAAATTTGCAAATTTACGCGCTTATTATGGATTTATGTTTGGGCATCCGGGCAAAAAACTGCAGTTTATGGGCAATGAAATAGCACAATATGCTGAATGGAATCACGATTCTTCTCTTGATTGGCATTGTCTAGAATCTCGCCAACAAGAAGATGGGAATGAGCAAAAAGTTAACCCTCATGTTGGTATTAACGAGCTATACAAGGCGCTTAATAAAGTGTACACAAAAGATAAGTGTTTACATGCACTTGATCACAACCACGCGGGTTTTAGGTGGTTAGATTTACATAATGCTGAACAATCAGTATTTTCGTTCGCCCGATTTAGCGGTTTACAAGAGGATGTGGTTATTGTGGTAAGTAACTTTACTCCTTCGGTACATGAGCATTTCAGAATTGGCGTGCCTTTTGCAGGTAAATATAAGGCAATACTAAATACCGATGACGCCGCCTTTGGTGGCAGTGGGTATAAAGTTAAACAAACGGTTAACAGTAACGCTAATGCCGCCAATGATTTGCCTAACAGCATTGATATTGTTTTGCCGCCTTTGGCCACTATGTTTTTTAAAATATCAACACGCTAGTTATTAGCACATATTAGAGTATCGTATTATAATGAGTCATCAGTCTCTTTTGCCCAGTATTGAGCGAAGCAATAAGACTGGGGCATTTGAATTACGCCCCGGAAATATGCAGCAGTTTGGCGCTACACTCACCGATGAGGGGTGTAACTTTGCTATTTACGCCCCCGACGCCGAAGAAGTTTTTATATGCTTGTTCGACAAAAATGAGCAAGTGTTAGCACAAATTGCTTTACAACAACGAAGTCAGTCTAAATGGTTTGGCATTATTACCAACGTTACCAGTAAACATTTATACGGTATTCGTTTACGGCCCAAAAAAAATAGACAAACCCACCCCGATTCAGCAGCCAGTAAATTACTCATAGACCCCTATGCAAAATCACTTAACAGACCATTGCAGTGGCAGTCGAGTCTGTACAAAGGCGATTCTCACGCCCTGGTGCCTAAGGCTAATATTTTGGTCCCCTCTACTATTAAGCTTGAACCGCTTAGCATAAAGCCGGAACAGCGTATTATTTACGAGACTCATATTAAAGGCTTAACCGCCAATCATCCTGAAGTGCCCGATGATATAAAAGGAAAATATTTGGGCGCTTGTCACCCTGCGGTAATTTCGCATTTAAAAGAGTTAGGCGTTAGTAGTGTTCAATTTTTACCGCTTATGGCGTTTATGCCAGAACCCTTCATTTCCGATAAAGGCTTGACCAATTATTGGGGCTATAACCCTATTAATTTTTTTGCAGCTGAACCAAGATATGCGGTTCATGATGCTGTATCTGAATGCAAAGAAATGATTCAAAGCTATCGAGACGCTAATATTGAAGTTATTCTAGATGTGGTGTTTAACCACACTTGTGAAAGTGGTCACGACGGACCAGTGCTAAGTTTTAGAGGTTTATGTGAGTCTCATACCTACTTAATGGATCATAATGATGAGTCAGATACGCCGCAATACGTTAATTATTCAGGCTGTGGTAACACCTTAAAAGTTTCTGATACCTATATAACGAATCTACTCATTGATGCTTTGCGGTATTGGGTGAGCGAGATGGGAGTAAGTGGTTTCAGATTTGACCTAGCTAGTATTGTGGGCAGAGAGGTTTACGAATTTAAGAGCAATGCGACTTTTTTTAAAATTCTAAAACAAGATCCGGTGCTAAAAAATGCGATGATGCTAGCAGAACCCTGGGATATAGGGCCTGGTGGCTATCAACTTGGGCAATATCCTGATTATTGGCTGGAAGTAAACGATAAGTTTAGAGATGTTGTGCGTGGTTTTTGGCGCGGTGATGAAGGCTTGAAAGGAGAGTTCGCCACGCGAATGCTGGGATCCAGAGACGTGTTTCGTAAAAACGTTCGGCCTATGCATGCTAGTGTTAATAACGTGACTTATCACGATGGGTTCACTTTGCACGACACGGTGTGTTACGAACAAAAACACAACGAGGCAAATCTAGAAGAAAACCGTGACGGCCATAATCATAATTTAAGCGCCAATTATGGTGTTGAAGGTTCTACTACCAATGCCAGTATTCTTGATATTAGAGAGCAACAAAAGCGTAATTTATTTGCTACCTTAATATTGAGCCAAGGTACGCCGCATATACTGGGTGGGGACGAACTTAGTCGTACTCAAAATGGAAATAACAATGCATATTGTCAAGACAACTCGATTAACTGGTACGATTGGAAACTCGATTCACCCAAACAAGCGTTTCTTGAATTTTGTCGTTATGTGATTGCACTTCGCAATAATAATCCTTTGTTGCAGCAAATGAATTTTGCTGATGACTTTTTCGATAATAAACAAAATATAAAAAATGCCAACTGGTATAGACGAGATGGCAGCCATAAGTCAGATATAGACTGGGTTAATCATGATCATCACTGTTTTGCTTTGCATGTTGAAGGTGAGGTGGTAGTTGAAGATAGCATCGAACCTCAAGAATGGCTGTTTTGTATTAACAGCTTAGACAAAGAACGTGATTTCAGCTTGCCTATTTTGCATAGTAAGGGTCAATGGCAATGCCAATTAAATACTGGCAATGCAAAAGTCAGTGGGTATAACGAAATGCCTATTGAACCAAGCTTTAGTATGCAAGCGCGATCTATGCGGATATACAAAAAGACTAAAATTTAACTAAAGGTAATAAAATATGGCAACACCCACTTCTTCGAATAGTTTATGCGATGTTGGCTTCATTGGTCTTGGGGTTATGGGTAAAAATCTTGCTTTAAACCTTGCCGACAACGGATACAAAGTGGCGTGTTTTGATTTAGACCATGGCAAAGTAAATGATGCTTTAGAACAAGATGAACTTGAAAATAAAACGAGCCATGCAAGATTACTTGGCTGTAAATCTTACACCGAGTTATTAGCACACTTAAAAGCTCCGCATACTATTATATTGTCTGTCCCAGCTGGCGATCCCGTTGACCATGTTTGCGGCCATTTGATAAATGCCGGTATCCATCCTGACGACATTGTAATAGACACCGGAAACAGTTTATGGACTGATTCAGTAGAGCGTGAAGCGCTATATAAAGGTAAGTTTATATTCTTTTCTACCGCGGTTTCAGGAGGTGAGCAAGGTGCCCGCTTTGGCCCTTCATTAATGCCTAGCGGCGACCCATATGCTTGGACTCGCGTTGAGCCACTTTGGAACGCTATAGCGGCAAAGGTCGACCCTGCAACTGGCAAGCCAATTGAAACTTATGAAATAGGTAAGCCTGTCACCGAGGGTGAACCTTGTACCACTTATATTGGACCGGTAGGCGCTGGCCACTACGTGAAAATGGTACACAATGGTATTGAATATGCCGACATGCAGCTTATTTGTGAGGTTTATCACGTAATGCGCGACATGCTTGGCATGAGTGCGAAAGAGGTGAGCGACGTATTTATACAATGGAATGCCGGACTATTAGACAGTTACTTAATGCAAATAAGTGCGCAAGTTCTGGCTCAAAAAGACCCCGAAAATCTTCAGCAAGCATTAGTTGATATAATACTTGATAAAGCGGGACAAAAAGGAACTGGCCTATGGACAGCGGTAAGTGCGTTGCAGGTAGGCAGCCCAGCGCAGACTATTACACAGGCAGTATTTGCCAGAAGCTTGTCATCTTTCAAGACCCAAAGAGTTGCCGCTAGCAAGATATTAGCCGGCCCTGATCCCAGCTTGTTAGACGAAATAAAGGGGCTTGTAAACGGACAATTAGACAAACAGGCTATTATCCAGCAGCTACATGATGCATTATATTGCGCTAAAATATGTGCTTATGCACAAGGGTTTCAATTAATGGCGATTGCGGCGAAAGAGCACGGTTGGCAGCTAGACTTTGCGAAAATCGCAAAAATTTGGCGCGCGGGCTGTATTATTAGAGCCGTTTTTCTGCAGTCTATTGCTCACGCTTATGAAAATAACGAACATTTGGAAAACCTGCTGTTAGACCCGTTCTTTGTTAAACAAATAAAAGATTATCAGAGTAACTGGCGTCGCGGTGTTGCAAACGCAAGCCTAGCCGGTGTGCCTACTCCGGCGCTAAGCAGCGCGCTTAATTACTACGATTCTTTTCGCTGCAATGTATTACCCGCTAACTTATTGCAGGGCCAGCGTGATTTTTTTGGTGCACATACCTATTCAAGAATTGATAAGCCTGAGCATTATAAATATCACCTAGCATGGGGCAGTGACGATCCCACGCAAACCAGAATACGTAAATAATCGCTTAGTTTTGTTGTTTGTTACTAAAATTGTACCCAAGGGCCGATTGTGGTGTTAATCAAAAAGACATTAGCCGTATACTGATTCTTTTTTATGTAATTTAATTACAATGTTAAGTGCTTTTTTTACGCTTGTACCATGTTATTTAGCAAGCTGTTACTACAAGCGCTCGCTATCTTTCAATATTGTCAACGAATTACAGAAGTATCGGTGTTTATAGCGCCAATGGAGTTAAAACTGTAAGTTTTCACCAATTTGGAGTTTTTGCTTTCTTTGCATAGAATGCCGTTCAGATATAGTTTCGTTAGTGCAAAAGCAAAGGATGAAGTGACATGAATCAGCAGTTTGAACAAAAACTACAATCGAGTTGGCAAGAAAGGCAAGAGTTTGCTGAAAGAATGCTGCCAATAGTGGGTAGATTGTATCGCAATAGTGCAATAGAAATTTTGGTGTATGGACGCGAACTATTAAATGCTAGTGTGATTGATCTTATAAAAGCTCATCGTCGGGTCAGGTTGTTTGAGGGTGCTAAACTCAGACTGCGTGAAAGTTGGCCTATCCTTGAAGCCATTAGCGAAATGAATCTTGCACCTTGTCAAATTGATATAGGTAAATTAGCTTATGATTTTCACTATGGTAAAAGTTCTGGCCAACCATCTGATATTAATACATTTTTACGCGCCAAACTTACTCAAGTTATTGATAAGGAAGACGTACACGAGCCTAGAGACGTGGTACTTTATGGCTTTGGTCGAATAGGGCGTTTGTTGGCTCGGCTTATGATTGAACGTCAAGGCAAAGCCAATAAGCTTCGCTTAAAAGCAATTGTTGTAAGAGGCGGCAGCCATGGCGATTTAGAAAAACGCGCTAGCTTGCTGCGTCGCGATTCTGTACATGGCCCGTTCAATGGCAGTATTACCGTAGACACACAGCGCAACGCGATCAAAGCAAATGGCGCATTTATTCAAGTGATTTACGCTAACCATCCAAGTGAAATTGACTATACACATTATGGAATAAACAATGCCATAATAGTCGATAACACCGGTATGTGGCGAGATGAAGAGGGCTTGTCGCAGCACCTACTCGCGAAGGGCGCTGCTAAAGTGCTGCTTACCGCCCCTGGTAAAGGTGCAATTAAAAATATTGTGCATGGTGTCAATCATAACGATATTTTAGCCAGTGACATTATTTTGTCGGCAGCCAGTTGTACTACTAATGCTATTACGCCGGTGCTAAAAGCATTAGATGAAAAATATGGAATAGACAGTGGTCATGTAGAAACAGTGCACTCTTTTACGAACGATCAAAACTTGATTGATAACTACCACAAAGCCGAGCGCAGAGGTCGTGCCGCCACGCTAAATATGGTTATTACCGAAACGGGCGCGGCACAAGCAGTATCAAAAGCGTACCCCAAGCTAAAAGGAAAGCTTACTGGAAATGCTATTCGTGTTCCAACGCCGAATGTGTCAATGGCAATTTTGAATCTGAATTTGAGCAGCAGTACCGACAAAGAAAGCATTAATACACATTTGCGTAATATATCTTTGTTTAGTGATCTTCAGCATCAAATAGATTACACCGCATCAACTGAAATTGTGTCTACCGACTTGGTTGGCACGCGAGCACCCGCTATAGTCGATTCTCAAGCTACCATTGTTGCCGACAACCGCGCAATTTTGTATGTTTGGTATGACAATGAGTTTGGGTACAGTTGCCAAGTTATGCGAGTGGTTACCGATATGGCCGAGTTAAGCGTACCAACATTGCCATAAGCCATTATAAATGATGCGCAATTTTGGCAGTTCAATGTGGGCATACAAAGTATGATTACTAAAAAATGGGTCATAAAAACTCAGTAATTAACTTTCAAAAAAGCTGTTTGGGGTAATCTAAGCCGCTTTTTTTTATTTCAGGTTTTGCAAATCTTCATTGTTTGCTAGTATAGACAAAATAATAATAACAAGTGTGCTTTTTGCCTATGTCAAATACCTCAACAAAGTCAATTATACCTGCTGCACCTACTATGTTTATCAATAGTCAATTTGATAGTGGCAATATTAGAGTGCTGGAGATTGACTCTCCAAGTAATATCCAGCTTGCAATAAACAAAGACAATCATTCAGAATTCTACCAATGGTTTCATTTTAAATTACATGGTACTGCATTCATTGAGCATAAATTGCATATTAATGATTTGGCCAAATCTGCTTACCCCGACGGTTGGAAAGACTATCAAGCCGTAGCGTCATACGATCGTCAAACGTGGTTTAGAGTAGACACACAATTTACCGGCGACCAACTCATTATTGAGTTCACACCTGAATATGACAGTGTTTATTTTGCGTATTTTGCGCCATACAGCTATGAGCGCCACCTTGATCTGATTGCCTATGCGCAAATGAGCTTTGATTGTAGTCATCAACTACTTGGTTTGACACTCGACGGCAGAGAACTTAATTTGCTGGTAGTAGGTGACGTCGATTCAACTAGCGACGATGCGCAGGCCGATGCCACACAGTTGAGTAGTAAACATAAAATTTGGATTACCGCACGCCAGCATCCTGGAGAAACTATGGCGCAATGGTTAGTAGAAGGTTTGCTGCATCGCTTGTTAGATGAAGATGACGGCGTAGCTAAATCATTGCTGCAAAACTGCGTTTTTTATATCGTGCCTAACATGAATCCAGACGGCAGTGCGCGTGGACATTTACGCACCAATGCTGCGGGCGTAAATTTGAACAGAGAATGGGCATTACCAAGCTTGGATAAAAGCCCAGAAGTATTTCACGTACTTAACAAGATGCAAGAGATAGGTGTTGATGTTTTTCTCGATATGCATGGCGATGAAGCGCTGCCTTATAATTTTGTCGCAGGTAGTGAAGGTAATCCGAATTACAGTGAGCGCATAAAGATGCTTGAAGACACTTTTAAGCAATCTTTAATAGCCACCACCCCAGAATTTCAAGATATTTACGGCTACGACAAAGACGAACCAGGTAAAGCTAACCTTACCGTTGCCACTAATGCCGTTGGTAATAAATTTTCTTGTCTTGCTTACACGCTTGAAATGCCATTTAAAGATAACGCAAATTTGCCTGATGGAAGCTTTGGTTGGTCGATACCAAGGTGCCAACAATTAGGTGAAGATGTACTAGTGGCTGTTAACGCAGTGGTTAAAAAATTATAAAAAATAACATATTAAATAAAATAAGTTTGAGCACGCTGCACACATTAAGCAAAACGATAAGCTCAACATTAATAATTTAACACGTAAACAATAACAAGGAATTAACCAGTGGATGTATTACACGACTTTTTTAAACTTCTCGACAGCTTTTTAGGATCTGCATTTTGGTTCCCGTATGCGCTGTTAGGCACGGGCGCTTTTTTCACGATTTACCTGAAATTTCCGCAAATACGTTACTTTAAACACGCTTGGAAAGTGGTAACTGGGAAGTTTGATAAAAAAGGTGCACCAGGTGATACAACACACTTTCAGTCACTAACTACAGCGCTTTCGGGCACAGTGGGGACCGGTAATATTGGTGGTGTTGCGCTGGCTATTTTCTTAGGTGGCCCTGCTGCTTTGTTCTGGATGTGGGCGACTGCATTTTTTGGAATGACAACAAAATTTGTAGAAGTTACGCTGTCGCATAAATATCGCGAAAAAACCGCCGATGGTACCTTTTCAGGTGGCCCCATGTACTACATGGACAAAAAACTAAATATGAAATGGTTAGCGGTAATTTTTGCGGTAGCCACGGTAATCAGTTCATTTGGTACGGGTAACTTACCGCAAAGCAACAGTATTGCCATTACCATGGAAGCCACTTTCGGCTTTGAGCCTTGGGTAGTAGGCAGTGTGTTAGCAATATTACTTGGTTTAGTTATATTAGGTGGCATAACCCGCATTGCCGCGGTAACCTCTAAAGTTGTTCCGCTAATGGCCTTCATTTATTTGGTTGGCGCGTTTGCGGTTATTTTTGCCAATATAGAAAATGTTGGTCCTGCTTTTGTATCAATCTTTACAGATGCCTTCACAGGCTCAGCTGCTGCTGGTGGTTTTCTGGGTGCTACCTTTGCTTATGCATTTAACCGTGGTGTTAACAGAGGCTTGTTTTCAAACGAAGCGGGTCAAGGTTCCGCGCCAATTGCCCATGCCGCTGCTAAAACTGAAGAACCTGTATCTGAAGGCATGGTTTCAATACTAGAGCCTTTCATCGACACTATTATTATATGTACTATCACCGGTCTTGTGATTTTAAGCTCAGGTGTATGGAATGAAAAGCATGAAAATATATTCGACCGTTCCGATATGTATTATGTACAGGGAACGTTATCACAAGACAACCAAGCCGATTCAGTAAATGTTTACCAATACTTAAACAAACTAGATGAAACCACTATTATACCGTTTAATGGCGATATTGCTGTAGTAAATGGTGTCGCTATTTCTGGAGGTTTTACCCTTATTAACGCGCGTTCATTCGCAGAAGACGTGACTTACCATGTTGGTTCATTAGAAGATTTGTTCTCGGGCACATTGAGAATAGAAGATGGTGCTATTAAACGCGACAATGTTATTGTTCACGGCAAATCTCTTA
>JBLIGC010000043.1:0-16192 GCA_047636735.1 Glaciecola sp.
CTGTTACCTTGCAACAAGCCAAGGAATGCTTTTGCATCAGATGAGGTTTTACTAGTAACAGGCAAAGCTTCGAGTTTCGCCTGTTGCTGGATGCTTAATTTTCCTTTAGCACTTAATTGGTAAAGCAACACCAATGAATTGCTATTAGACTCTACATACTTGGCTGACTGGCTTAGCATTTCAGATAAGTAGTCCAAGGCGATATCTATATTTCCTGAAAGTAAATTGATACCCACTTTGAAACGTTTATAGTATGGGCTTGGTTTTCCAGTATAGTTATTCAAAAAAGTTAGGGCTTTGCCAATATCCTGTTCATTTGAATAAAGTGAAAACATATTTCCTCTCACTATCTGCGCAGAGTAAGGAAACTTTTTATTCATTATAGATCTAATTTCTTTTGCTTTATCCGCTTGACCGGAATAGTCGTAAAGATAAATAAGATTGGCATAATTAACCTGACTTTCAGGGTTTGTTCTTATTATATTTCGACGGGCTGTTATAACAGCCTCAAAATCAGACATATTAAGTAAATAAAAATTTTGAATGAGCGTTTCGTTGGGTGCATTTTTATAGGCTAGCTCAAAAAAATGGGTCGCCATATTTGGTTTATTGTTATCAACGGCATGCAGTCCAATTACCAACAGTTTTAGGGGAAAGTCAGGACCTTTTAGTAGCTCCCAAAATAAGCGGTCTTTTTCGGATTGACGCTGTTGAGGAGTAAAACCACCATAGTCACCTCCGAGTTGATAAACCGAATAAAGCTGAGCTTTAGCCAGATAAAACTTGTCATCTATGGCAATCGCTTGGTTAAGCAACACTGCGGCTTGCTGCAAGGCATCTGTTGTTCGTTCATACCCCAACTCCCTAGCTTTAATAAATAACTCATAAGCCTGCGGATTGGTGGTCATACCGGCCTCGTAATCAACTTGTTCTGGCAATAAGTTGAGTTTCAGAGCTTGCGTGATGGCAAACGTCAATTCATCTTGCACCGCAAAAACATTATCCAAAGTGCGATCGTAGGTTTGTGACCAGATGTGCGCTCCGGTTTTTACGTCTATTAACTGGGCTGTTATCCGCAACTTTTCTTTGTCTTTGCGCACACTGCCTTCAAGTACATAGTTAACATTGAGCAAATTGCCTATTTCGCGAATATCTTTATTTTTGTCTTTAAACGCAAAGGACGATGTACGAGAAATAATGACAAGCTTGTCGAGGCGTGCCAAGGTATTGAGAATTTCTTCGGCAATGCCATCTCCAAAATATCCTTGCGATTTGTTTTCGCTCATATCTTCAAAGGGTAACACTGCTATAGAACGCTCTAACTTGTCATCCACCGACACCACAAAAAGTCTTTCATATGCAATAAATCCTAAGGCAATTGCTAGCGCACCCGCCAGTACATAATTAACTTTATTGCCGGGCTGTTCACGAATAGATCCTGCTTCATCAACATCATAAGTAAATTTAAGGCCCTGTGGGGTGAGTTCAAAAGCCCAAGCAAAAATACATACCACTGGGAAACCAATGACCAAAACTACGGTAATCATAGTGGTGAAAAGTGCGGGAAGTTGCAGCGCCGGCGCAATAACCGAAACAATCTGTAAGATAAGCCAGCTTGTTATTAAATAAACACTGGCAACTCTAAACACATTACGGCGCTTTAACTCTGTAAAAATGGTCAATGCACTTCCTTATTGCAAGCGACAAACATATATTTAGTCATTCTTGCGTATCTTATTATTAGTATTATTAGTGCTTTACAGAATATAAATAAATAATATATCGCGAAGCTTACAGACCATCGCTATGTTCTAAATAAAATTTATCTATATCCTAAATTGCAACCCCTAGTAATAAAACCCTGCGCTTATGCAAAAAAAAATATTACTTAGAGCGCCAAATTATTGCCAATGTTAGAAATTATTGACGGGTATTTTAGAATAAAAGTCATCAGCCTGTATTGCTATTAAACTTGTGTTTCTCCCTGGCAAACTGCGGTGAAGTTCCAAGGTTACGGCGCTTTTTTCTTGACTTGAGTTGCTATCTTGACCTTCAGAACAATTAAGCCATATATTAATAGGCCTCATGCCACGGTTTAAAAAAGCTCTAAATTTATTTGATTCTACCGTGCTATGGTTAAATGTCGTTTTGGTGTTTACTTTTCCATCAATTTCTATTGTTGCAAGGCAACGAGAGTTTTCAGATAAGCCATTGGCTTTTAAAACGAACATATGAGCGCCAGCAGTATTTGTTCTTATAAACCCGCTCCATCCCTTTGCCGTATCATGTGTACCACTGCCGTCGGAAAATTCAGACTGACGCTTAAAAGGACTAAATGAAAATGGCGGAACGTCATCTACAAAAGAACGACTTGGTATAGAAGATTGGGGTGAAAGCGCGTTAACTGGGGTGCCTGCCATATTATATACGTTTGCTTTCAGCCCCTGCTGATAGCCGTCAATAGAGACGTCTTGCGCATTAACATTTAAAGAAAAAAATAAACCAGTTAATGTCGCTAATGTAATAATATTTTTTTTATACATGGGTTCCTCCAATGGATTGAATTGCAAACAGTAAAAGCGAGTAAATAATAATGCTATTCGCAAAAAATTTATGTTTTTGTTATTAATGTGACTTTATCGGTGTTGGTTAACGCTTATTGTTATCTTTTTTATGCCATTTAATACTTTATTTGTGTATTTTTAGGCGCTTTCAAACACCAATATTAGGCTTTTATAACGAGCAATAAAGACCTAACCCTACACTATGCCCGAATTGACTGAATATAGAAAGAATAAAAGATGTGCCTTATTTTCTCATTTTGCCTCAATTGTGTAATGAATAAGCTACATTTAGTGGGTTTTGCAGACTCACAATAAGAAGTTACGATGTATTATTATTTGTTTACATATCGTAGACTTATAAGCCTTTATTTAAGGTTGATACCAGAAAATGAATACGTATTTTATTACCGGCACCGACACCGACGTTGGTAAAACTGTCGCCACTGTACTTTTGCTTAAATCGTTAACCCACATTAGTAAACATGCCTTAGGTATTAAGCCTATTTCTGCAGGGTGCGAAATGACGCCATCTGGTTTGCGTAACGAAGATGCGTTGAAACTGCAAGAAGCAAGCAGTATAAAAGCTGACTATGCAACAATTAACCCAATAGCATACGCTCCTTTTATCGCCCCACATATTGCTGCGCAACAACAAGGTGAGACGCTAACATTTGGTCAACTCCAAGAATGTTTAGATAAAGCGAGAATGCTTAACGTAAAATGGTTATTAGTTGAAGGGGCAGGTGGTTGGCGCTTACCTTTGAACAATCAAGGTGATTTTTATTCAGATTTTGTGCGGCAAAACCAACTTAACGTTATTTTGGTAGTGGGCATGAAACTTGGGTGTTTAAACCATGCTGTGCTGACGCATCAAGCAATAATAGACGATGGTTTAACTTGCGTAGGCTGGGTAGCGAATCAATTAAGTGACGATATGCCATATTACGCAGAAAACTTAGAAACGTTGCAGGCACTTTTGCCGTGCCCGCAAATTGCGGAAATTCCTTATCAAAAAGAAGCGGTTGACACTATAAAGTTGAGTGAGAATTTTTTAAAGGTATTCTGTTAAATCTTGGGTATTGTTAAACGGAATCTTTTCTTGCGAAGCAAACACAAAACCGTTTAACGTGCCCAGCAGGCTCAGCTTATTGTTTCTAATGAGTAATCCTGAGCCCTCGCGTATGGCTAATACAGGCACAGCCGGATTCAAACAGCAAAACTCTGCAAGACGTTGATCGCGAGTTTCGCCATGAAAGTTTGGCGCAACATAGTTTGAGTAATGGGGGTTTAACTGCGCATTAACAAAGTGCAGTGCGTCGAACGAACGAGGCTCAATAATGGGCATATCATTTGTGGTGCGTATGCTTAGACCACAAATGTTGCTACCTGCGCTCCATCCAATATACGGTGTACCTTGCTCGACTTTGTGCTTTATGATCTCTATCAGATCATGTGTGTACAGTAGATGCAATAAGTTGAAGGTGTTGCCGCCGCCAATCAATATCGCTTGAGCATTTTGCATAGCAGCCTTAGGATCGTCGCTTTCATGAATGCCGGTAATCCGAAGTGTGGGAAGGGCAGCACGAACTTTGTCAGTATAGGCATCCCAGTCTAGTATTACGCCAGCGTAAGGTACAAAAAGAACCTTAGTAATTTTGCCTAAATGTTCACTTATCCAATCGTCTGCGTAAGCGAGATAATCGCAATCGTCATCGCCATAGTGAGAACTACTTAGCATTAACACATTCATGTAAAAAAACTCTCCAAATAATGATTTACATCAACTAGCTTTATATAAAATACCGGTATAGTGGTATTAGTTGATTGATGGCGGCCATCTATTATTGGCCTTTGCCAAGTAAGAGCGACTATGAAGTAAAAACTACTTTTAAGTAAAGGATGTTATATATGACCGACACTATTGACAAAAAAAATGATGAAAATAGGAATAATGTCATGTTAATTCGTCTACTTAAGATTGTTATATTATCAGGTTTATTCTTAATTTTGTTAGGCATTTGTTTTCATCTATACAACGACCCTATTAAAGCAATGGGTGTTATTGGCCTGATGATTACCGCATGTTGTGTGGCTATAGGTATGATTATGTCGCTGCCTAGTAAAATGTACCTTACCTTTATATTGGTAAATCGTGAGCAGGAATCTACCCAAGCGAAGCGTTTAAAAGATGCATTGCAAACAAAAATAACAACATAGAGACTAATGCAAGCTTTAGTAATCTCTAGTATACTTTTTAAAATCTTACTTATTGTATGTATGGACCTTACTAGTGGCTCACTCTTGTGTTTCAGTTTTATTTATTTGTTTGGGTAACATTTGTCGGTCCCCCTCAGCGCAAGGTGTGTTTACGCACAAAGCTAGTCAACACGGATTTGATGTACAAACAGATTCTGCTGGCACCGCCGGTTATCATAAAGGAGCAGCGCCTGATAAGCGCTCGCAACTTGCAGCGCAATGTCGTGGTTATGATTTAAGCACTTTAAAATGTCGTCGAGTGACTGACCAGGACTATGAGAAATTTGACTACATTATTGCCATGGACAACGCTAACGTACGAGATTTGAAGCGCATATGCCCTGGGCAGTTTCAGCACAAAATTAGCCTGTTTATGGCTTACAGCAATTCGCATTTTGAAGAAGTCCCTGATCCATATTACGGCGGCGGTAAGGGCTTTGAATTGGTCCTTGATTTAATTGAACAAGCGAGTGATGGTTTATTGCTAAAGCTCATTCAAAACGAAAAAGAAGCTTAGTTTTTGCCGGCTTGGTGCAGGTACAGTTTTTTACTAATAGTATTAGCAGGCTTATATTTTGTGCCGGCCCTAATGCAGGGAAACGCAGAATTAGAGTGGTACATCTTTGTACATATTAAATTACCTATATTACTGACCGCTATTGCCGTAGGCGCTTCAATTTCAGTTGCCTCGGCCGCTTTGCAAGTTAATTTAAATAATCCCTTGGCCGATCCTGGTATTATTGGTATTTCTAGTGGTGCTAGTTTAATGGCCGCGTTGTTCTTGGTGTTCGTAAGTAGCCTAGGTATTATGCCCACTCAAATACTCTACACCCATAGTATTTATTTGTTACCCGTTTTATGTTTTATCGGTGCTTGTTTAAGCGGTATCCTTATTTATATAGTCGCGAAAAAAATTGGACACTCGGTGGCAAGCTTTATTTTGGCAGGTATTGCAATTTCAACCGCTTTTAGTGCGCTGGTAGGCTGGATTTACTTAGTGGCACCACCCCAAGCCTTGCAAAGTTTAACGTTTTGGCTAATGGGCAGTCTTCAATATACTAATTACCAGAGTTTGAGCGTAGCATTGCCTATTATGATGTTTGGCTTATTTATGCTCGCGAAAAGTGCAGCGCAACTTAATATATTATACTTAGGTGAGCATGCGGCGCTTACCTCTGGCGTAAAGGCCAAGGCTTTGCAAACTAAGGTATTCGTTTGTGTGGCGCTGTTAGTTGGTTTGAGTGTGTCGATTGCAGGCTCTATTGCTTTTTTGGGTTTGCTGGTGCCCCATGCCGTGCGAAAATTACATGGTTATGACAATACTAAGGTGTTTTTATATTCGGGTTTACTTGGCGCAATTGTAATTACGCTATGTGCCTTACTTAACGAATATTTGTTTAATACTGCCGTGCCGCTGTCTATGCTCACGGCCAGTATAGGTGCGCCATTGTTTATTTATGTTTTGTTTAACAAGCGCAAATTTTCGGCATAAATTAATATTTTGAATGTGTTTACCGCAAGTTATTATGCCTGCGGTTGGATTTTGTATATCTAATTATTCAGCAAAGGCTAAGGTTGCTTTAACTGCCAATCTCCATTTGTTTAGCAATCGCTTGCGAGTTTTGCTGCCCAACTCAGGCGTGAATACTCTGTCAACGGTTTTTACTGCACAAATATCATCTAAGGTTTTATATAAGCCTGCTTGTAGCCCGGCTAAAAAAGCAGCGCCTAGTGCGGTCGACTCCATTATTTTGGGTCGCTGCACGTCAACTTGTAGTATATCGGCTAAAAACTGACACAGCCAATCGTTGGCAACCATGCCGCCATCTACCCATACATTAGTGGATGGCATGCCGTCATTTTTCATGGCCGTTAGTAATTCTTCTGTTTGATAGCATACCGCTTCAAGCGCAGCGCGAGCAAAATGAGCGGGTCCGGTGCCACGAGTCATACCAAATAGGCTTGCTCTAGCATTTGGGTTCCAATGAGGCGCCCCTAATCCGGCAAAGCCAGGAACCAAAAACACACCGTGATCATAATCAAGAGATTGCGCAAGTACTTGGCTTTGCTTGGCATGTTGTAAAACTCCAATTCCATCGCGTAGCCACTGAATATTTGCGCCTGCTGTAAAAATAGCGCCTTCTAATGCGTATGTGGTTTTGCCATTGAGTCTGTAGCCTATGGTGGTGAGCAGTTGATGTTTTGACATAACCGGTTTGTCACCTGTGTTTAATAAGGCGAAACAGCCTGTGCCATATGTACTTTTCAAGTCACCAGGTGCAAAGCATGACTGTCCAATAAGTGCGGCTTGTTGATCGCCAGCCACACCGGTTATACGATAGTCTTTACCCAATATGTCTGGGTCGCAGGTACCAAATTCTGCCGCGCAGTCGAGCACTTCTGGCAGCATAGAGTACGGAATATCAAATAAAGCCAGCAACTCATTGTCCCATTGTTGGGTATGTATATTAAATAAGTTGGTTCTACTAGCGTTAGTTGCATCGGTCACGTGGGATTTTCCCGCGGTTAGTCGCCAAATTAAAAAACTGTCAACAGTTCCAAAGGCAAGTTTACCTTTATTGGCTAAACGCCTTGCGCCTTCTACTTCGTCTAATATCCACTTTATTTTGCTAGCCGAAAAATAAGGGTCCAATAACAACCCCGTTTTTGATCTGACCATGGCTTCTTCATGTTTTATCGATTCACAATATACTGCGGTGCGTCTGTCTTGCCAGACAATGGCAGGATATATGGCTTTACCGGTTTCTCTATTCCACACTAAGGTGGTTTCACGTTGATTGGTAATGCCGATACAAGCAACATCGACTTTCTTGTTTTTGGCTTGCGCAATCGCAGTTTTGCAACTGTCTAGGGTGGTTGACCAAATTTCTTCTGCATTGTGTTCTACCCAACCATTGGCAGGATAATGCTGGGTAAACTCTTGTTGTGCATTGGCTACTTGCTGGCCATTTAGCGCAAACACAATGGCTCTGCTTGATGTAGTGCCTTGGTCTATTGATAATATACCTATATTACTCATACTCATTCTCTTATTAATATTATTCGGTTGGGTTAAGCAACAGCGCTTGCGCCTTGCCGTGCCTTTACTAGATTAAATTAAGCTTAGTTTTTAAAGCGCTAAAACTATTTAAATGGCTTAGCATAAAAACCAGTGAAAATATGATGCCGCAAATGCTACACTTTATATTGTCATAATTTGCATGTGGTATCACATTTTAGTTACTATACTGCGTATAATAGGATTTATCATACAAATACAAGAGGTTTCATTTTTTAATGCAATTGCGTGAAACAAATATTAAGAAATTGGCTCAGCAAGATTTTGACGTACTTATTTTAGGGGCGGGAATAAACGGGGCCGTGTCGGCCGCTAGTCTTGCACGTAAAGGTCTTAAAGTTGCCCTTATTGATAAAGGTGATTTTGCTGGTGAAACATCTTCAAACTCATCTAATTTAGCGTGGGGTGGTATAAAATACCTTGAAAACCACGAGTATTTTTTAGTCAACAAATTGTGTAAAAGCCGTAACCATCTAATGCGCAGCTATCCCTCTACTGTGCAAGAAATTCGGTTTTTAACGACTTTGCAAAATGGTTTCAGGTTTCCTGCATGGTTTGTCTATTTAGGCACGCTAACATATTGGCTTATGGGTCGGTTTTTTACGCAAGCGCCAATGTTTCTGTCGACCGCGAAAATAAAGTCACTAGAGCCGGTGATTGATGTGAGCAATGCCCAAGGCGGCTTTGAATATTCAGATGCTTTTTTGCATGACAACGACGCGCGGTTTGTATTTAACTTTATCCGAAACTCTATGGACAATGGCGCGGTAATTGCTAATTATGTAAACGCAGAAAATAGCCAAAAGGTAGGCCAAGGCAGTGCGCTTAAATGGCATACCCAAGCCAAAGACAAAATTAGCGGCGAAACCTTTACCATTACTTCAAAAGCTATAGTGAATGCGTGTGGTCCTAAGGTAGATGATTACAACATCGCAAACAATCAAAGCACGCAGCACCAGCATTTATTTTCCAAAGGTGTTCACTTAATTGTGGATAAACTAACCAAAGTCGACAAAGTACTGGCATTTTTTGCCTCCGACGGGCGTTTGTTTTTTGTAATCCCCATGGGCCAAAAAACCTGTATAGGCACCACCGACGATAAAGTTCAAAATCCTGAGACTTGTGTAACAGATGAAGATCGCAACTTCATATTAGATAACGTGAACAAATTACTGGATTTGCCTACTAAACTCACTCACGCCGATATAATTTCAGAACGCTGGGGCGTGCGTCCACTGGCTGTTAAAGGTCACGATGGCGATGGCGACTGGGTAGCGCTTTCTCGCAAGCACGCGGTTGACGTAAACAAAGACGATAAATACATCAGCATTTTTGGCGGTAAATTAACCGATTGTATCAATGTGGGCGAAGAAATTAGTCAAATTGTAAAATCGCTGGGCATTGAGCTGCCGTTTGAAGATGCTATTTGGTATGGTGAATCGGGCGTTAAAATCAAACAAGAGTTTGAATATAGAGCAAAGTTGATAGGTCTTGACAGCATGACCCCTGAATATTCATCCGAGAAACTAACCACGCGATTATGGCGCCGATACGATATTCATGCCTTGCAAATTTTGGATGAAATTCAACGCGATCCAGCCCAAGCTGAACAGCTCTTAGAAAATGCAGAGTATCTTCGTGCCGAGCTGCACTACGCATCGCGACGTGAAATGATAACGCACTTAGAAGACTTTTTACGTCGCCGTTCAAAAATAGAAATGGTGTTACGTAAAACCGATATTATTCATACAAAAGGCATTGTAGAGGCCTGTGAAATACTATTTGGCGACAAAGCACAAGAAAAGCTAGATGAATATATTAAGCACGCAAATCTGCAAAAATTGATGGCCGATTAGTGTGCGTGTAAGCTCATTTCCAAGCACTGTTTACACTCTTGAAAACGTCAGTTTACAGGCACGAATTGAAGCCGTAAATGTGCATGTTGGTAAAGGCCAATGTTGGCACTTCCTGGGCCCAAATGGTGCAGGTAAATCAAGTTTACTTTTACTGTTAGCTGGTATTGAAACTCCTACGCAAGGGGTGTTGAAGCTTGACAATACTGAGTTGAGTGAACATCCATTGGCACAACTGGCCAAAACTCGCTGTTTTTTGCATCAACAACTGCATTGTGAATTTGATATACCACTTGCTCAGTTACTGGGTTTTTATACGCAGTCATCTACAGTGCCCAATAAAATAGATGAGTGTTTACAAATTAGTGCTTTGCTCCACAAACCGTTATCGGCCCTTTCAGGGGGGCAACAGCAGCGTTTTCATATAGCGCGCAACTTATGTCAAATTTGGCCTGCTATTTTGAAGGGGCACGGACTTATATTGCTCGACGAGCCTATTAGTCATTTAGACGTAAAGTATCAATGTGCCATTATGGGATTGTTGCAACATTTATGTGAGTTAGGCAATACCGTTATTATGACCAGCCACGACATCAATGTTAGCCGTCAATATTCCAGCCATATTGGCCTGTTGCAAAATCAAAAACTTATTTTTCAAGGTTGCACGAACGACGTGTTGACGGTAGAAAATTTACAGGCAGTTTTTGAACATGACTTTGTACAAATTGATAGTGAATATCATTCGCAAAAATTTATTGTTAGTGCGTCAAATCAATCCATTTAGTAGATGAATGTGATACCATTTAGCGCATTAAATAATAGATTATTAATCGATAAGGCTGCTTTTACCTGCGCCTTACCCTATGAAGGAATACATAACCGTGAGTCAGTGGAGTATTGATAGTTGGCGCTCCAAGCCAATATTACAACAACCGAATTATAAAGATACAGCATTAGTGAAAGACGTAGAGCAAAAACTAGCAAGTTATCCGCCCTTAGTCTTTGCTGAAGAAACCCGTCAATTATATAAACAGTTGGGTGACGTGTCGCAGGGCAAAGGGTTTTTGCTACAAGGTGGTGATTGCGCGGAATCGTTTGATGAATTCAATGCCCCTAAAATTCGTGACACTTTTAAAGTTATCTTGCAGATGGCTATTGTGCTTACCTTTGCTGGGCGCTGTCCGGTAACTAAAGTCGTTAGAATGGCTGGGCAATATGCTAAACCACGTTCTACCGACACCGAAGTTATCAACGGGATTGAATTACCTAGTTACCGCGGTGATATAATTAACGGTATAGCCTTTACTGCGCAGGCCCGTGAACCTGATCCTAAGCGCTTACTCGATGCCTACTTCAGAAGTGCATCTACGCTTAACTTGTTGCGCGCCTTTGCCCAAGGTGGCCTAGCCGATTTACACCAAGTTAATCGCTGGAATATGGCTTTTTTAGAAAATAATCCTTTGAAGAGTCGGTATCAAGATCTTGCCAATCGTATAGAAGAAACTCTTGCATTTATGGACGTTATTGGTATCAACAATAAGTCCAATGCGGTTTTGCATGAAACGAGTTTGTTTACATCTCATGAGGCCTTGTTATTGAACTACGAACAAGCCTTAACCCGCATAGATACGCTTACCGGTAAGCCATATAACTGTTCGGCTCATATGCTATGGATAGGTGAAAGAACGCGTCAGTTAGATCATGCCCACGTTGAGTTTTTCCGCGGCATTAATAATCCTATTGGCGTGAAAATTGGGCCGAATATGCAAGAAGATGAGTTAATTAGACTTATAGACGCACTCAATCCAAACAACATTCCAGGTCGTTTAACGCTAATTACCCGCATGGGCGCCGACAAACTGGGTAAAAACTTACCGCGTTTATTACGCCGAGTAAAACAAGAGGGACGCCACGTGGTCTGGAGTTCAGATCCTATGCATGGCAACACTATTAAGGCCTCTAGCGGATACAAAACGCGTAATTTTGATGCGATTTTAAGCGAAATAAGGCAGTTTTTCGACGCACACCAAGCCGAGGGTACCCACGCTGGCGGAATTCACTTAGAAATGACCGGACAACATGTTACTGAATGTACCGGTGGTGCATATCAAATTAGTGATGAGGACTTAGCTCAAGCTTATCAAACCCAGTGTGATCCTCGTTTAAATGCCGATCAGGTCTTGGAGATGGCGTTTTTAGTGGCCGATCATTTAAAGAAATAAGCGTGCAATGCATAAATGGAGAAGTGTTGGTGAAAATTTTTATAATTTACTAACACAGCCACTTTTTTTGTACAATAAAGCTGTTTACAAGGCTGTGAGTACCTTAATATTTCGCTAGGATTTACATTATTAAACTACCCCAAAGGGTGTTTGCGCATATTCAAATGATGTTTATTGGGTACTTTTTAGTAAGGGCAACAGCATTTTCTCTAAACCGTTTAGCTTAATTTCATACATTAACGCTAACTGTTCTCCAAGCTTACCGTATGGAAAGCCTTTTTTGTTAAACCACACTAAATACGGCTCAGGTAATTGCAGTAGCTTGGTGCCGGCATATTTACCAAACGGCATAGCGGTGTTAACCGTTTCAATTAAATAGGCTTGATTGTCGTTAGTTGGCTCGATTAAACGCGGATCAATTGTCATTATGACCAAACTTACCCGTTTGCTGTTTGTTTAAGCCTTGCCGCTTTGCTATTGGCAGTGGTTTTTGATTTGTATTTAGCTGCTTTGCATTAGCATCCTTTTGCGCCTTAGACTGCTGTTGGGCGGTCCATAAACGTTTGTAAAGTCCATCTTTGGCAAGTAACTCAGCGTGATTACCTTGTTCATGAATACGACCCTCAGACATCACTAAAATATTGTCTGCGTCCATAATTGTTGATAATCTATGGGCAACCACAAAGCTTGTGTGGCCTTTTGAAATTTCTTGTAAGGCACTTAAAATAGCTTGTTCAGAGCGAGAATCTAAAGAAGACGTTGCTTCATCAAATACCATAATGGGTGGGCGTTTTAAAATGGTACGGGCAATCGCAACTCTTTGTTTTTCGCCGCCGCTTAGTTTTAGTCCACGTTCGCCGACTTGAGTTTTTTCTTTGTCAGGTAACCGCGCGATAAAATTATGCAGGTGAGCAAGTTTAATTGCTTCTGTTATTTCTGCTTCGCTTGCATCGGGCCGACCATATTTAATATTTTCATATAGAGTGTCATTAAATAAAACAGTGTCTTGTGGCACTATGCCAATGTGTTTGCGCAAAGAGTCTTGGGTCACTTTACTAATTTCTTGACCATCAATATAAATGGCACCTTTTGTGGGGTCGTAAAAACGAAATAAAAGTTTTACCAAGGTGGATTTGCCTGCGCCGCTCTCGCCCACAACGGCTACTTTTGAGCCAGGCTTTATGGTAAATGAAACGTCCTCAATAATAGTGCGTTCGGGGTGATACGAAAAACCTACATTTTGAAACCTAATTTCTCCACGGGTAACGACCAAACGATTGGCGTCGTTGGCATCAACAATTAAAGGAGCTTGTTCTAGTAAAGTGAACAAGTTTTCAATGTTAGTTAATGACCCTCTAATTTCACGATACACAAATCCTAAAAAGTTTAAGGGCATAAAAATTTGCATGGTAAAAGCATTTACCAATACAAAATCACCAATGGTCATGTTGCCTTTACTAACCTCTATTGATGCCAATGCCAACATGCTCGTCATCGCAATGGCGATAATAAAAGCCTGACCGCCATTTAGGGCAAACAACGATAAGCGGTTTTTTCGTCTCGCGTTTTCCCAATCGGCTAGGCCTACATCATAGCGGTTCGCTTCGTACGTTTCGTTATTAAAGTATTTGACCGTTTCGAAGTTTAACAAACTGTCAACGGCGCGAGTAGAAGAGGTGTTATCAGCCTGGTTAAGCTCTTTGACATACTTTGTACGCCAATCTGTGGCTTTTATTGAAAAGGTCACGTAAATAACCACAGCTGCAACTATGACACCGGCAAAAGTAAAGCCGTAGTTATAAAATAATATGCCCACCACCATGGATATCTCAAGCAGGGTAGGCACAATGTTAAATACCATAAAGCGCATTAAAAAGCTTACGCCACTGGTTCCACGTTCAATATCCCTTGACAGGCCACCGGTTTGACGTGATAAATGAAAGTCTAAATCGAGTTGATGTAGGTGCTTAAATACCTTTAGGCCTATGCGCCTCATTGCGCGCTCTGTCACGCGTCCAAATAATGTATCTCGAATTTCTCCAAATAATACGTTTGCCAAGCGCAATGCACCATAAGCAACTATTAGTGATAAAATTATCGACATTATGGTGGCGACAGGCGTGTCTAAATTGAGATTGTCTACAATCTCCTTAAGGATAAAGGGAAGTGTTACACTGGCAATTTTCGCTCCTACCAAGCAACTAATGGCCAGCCAAACACGTGTTTTAAATTCAGTTAAAAAAGGCCACAGCTTTTTTAACACACGCCAGTTAAAACTGACTTCTTCATTAGCAGAAAAACGAGGTGAACGCACAAATATGGCCTATTAGGTAAAGCAGAGGAAATACATAAGAAGTATTAAGACTAACGTTGCTACATGGTATCTGTTTACGCCGCGTTTATACATTAAAAAATGTTCATATATTGATCACACAAATGTATTAGCTTTGGTTTATTATTCGGGTATGTAAGTTATCAGCCACGTTCGCTGTTGCCTATCAACGCCTAAAGTATCTTTTAACATCCCGACTATCTTAAGGAGTAAATACGATGAACAACGATAAATCTACATTTACAAATCAAGGTCATATTATTAAACACACTTTGCTATTTGTTTTTTTGTGTTTGTTTGCTGTGTTACCGCAAGCCAATGCTAAAAACGCCGACCTTACCATTGCCTTTGGCAGTTGCGCTAAAGAAAGGCAGGCGCAACCTATTTGGCTTGATATAGCCAAACACAAACCCGATGTTTTTTTATTTATTGGCGACAACAACTACGCCGATGTGCAAGAAATAAACGGCGAATTAGTATATGGCCCAGTAACTGACCCTAAGCGATTTGCTCAAGCTTACAATGCCGTCAATGCAATTGAAACCTTTGCACAATTTCGCAAACAAGTACCTATTATGTTGGGCACATGGGATGATCATGATTATGGCGCAAACGATGCTGGCAAAGAGTTTCCATTAAAAGCTCAAAGCCAAGCGGCTTTTGTCGACTTTTTTGAGTTTGAGCCAAACCATCCGATTCATCAACAGGCCGGTATTTATCATTCTAAAATAATAGAAGATAATGGCAAAAAAATTCAAATAATAATGCTTGATACCCGCTACCATCGTGATCCATTAACGAAAAATCCGCTGGGCCGGCCGAAGAACAAAGGCCCCTACATACCTAGCCTTAATCAACAGGCAAGTATGCTGGGTAGTGAACAGTGGGCATGGCTTAAGAGCGAGCTGCAGCAGTTCGCTGACATACGCATAATAGTAAGCTCAGTCCAAGTGGTTGCTTATGAGCATAGCTGGGAAGGGTGGGGAATGATGCCAACCCAACGCGATGCTCTTTACGCCCTAATTGGAGAAACAAAAGCCAATGGCGTTGTGTTTTTAAGCGGCGACAGACACCTTATGGAAATATCCAAAGACACAGGGCAGTTAGGGCATAGCGTGCCATATCCAATGTGGGACTTCACCTCCAGTGGAATAAACCAAGACTACTCACAGGTAAATGAACCAAACAGCTTTAGAATTGGCAACGTAGTAAGAGATAACAATTATGGGCTTGTGAATGTGAGTTGGCATGAAAAAGATATAATGAAAACAACGATAGAGTTTGTTGCGCACGGCCTTAATCAAAAGCGGTATGAACGTGTAAGTCTGGTATTAGGCGATTTACAAATACAGTAGAGAAAAGCTAACTAAAGGCGATTAAATTTTACAGGGATGTAATATTTTTGATGCCTTGCACAATGTATTGATTTTAAAAGTCAGAAATTTTCTGATTACTACTCAGGTCGGATAATAAATGCACTTCATGTATTATCTGCAAAACGCTTGTCGTCAGAATCACAGTCACGGGTAATTTTTAGTTAACTTTTTGTTTAATATAATAAAAAATGAAATTTTTATGAAAAAGTTAGCGGTGCCAAAAATACACGCACTCCTACTGCTAATATTGTTAACTACGTTAGCACAAGCTAAAACAACCCTACATTTGTCTGTTGATGCAATGTCTTGGAACGAATTGTCAAAGAGTAAAAAAAGTGATTTGCGCTATTTTAAAACGAGTAACGAGGCTAATCATAGAGGCTTCGCTTTACAACCATTCTCTCCCGCGAATACTGGTCCTGCTCACATTATTAATGTACACAGGTAAATCGCCACAAGACGGTGGTTGGGTTTCAAACAGTTTTTTAACACCACAGGCGGCGATCGATA
>JBLIGC010000044.1:0-15802 GCA_047636735.1 Glaciecola sp.
TTTTCGGTGTACTATACATCAAAATGATGAAAGTGATAAATTAGAAGTATTGACTATTAAAGTCACTATATTAAGAATAGTAATGTAAACAAATAAAGTTTACGCCTAATTGCGCTTATTCACTTTAAAAGTAGTTCTAGCTTCATATTTAAGTTTTTTTGATTTTCAAGAATAACAATTATTAAAAATAAATATTGTGACTTATTGACAATATTTAGTATCTTCTAAGGATAATAACTAAAACAACGTTAATATTAATCAATGAATCATTTATCTGAAACTGTAAATAATATTAGTCAATTATTCGCGACTATTTTTCGAGACCCGCATACATATATTCAACTTGTGGTGGTTGTCTCACTGTATACATTGGCTTATGTAATTGCCTTATTCATTAAACGAAACATCAGTATATTAAACGTAACGCCAGACGAAAACTCGCATCCGCTAAAAAGGTTAGCATTTAATGTGGGTATCATATTGGCGCCTCTGCTGGGTCTATTTTTCATTAAAGTAGCCTACCAAATTGTATTGTCTTTGGAATATGATTATTGGTTTATCCGCTTCATTTTGGCTGTTGCTATACTCTTATTTTTTCATTCTGCTATTACTATCTTTGTAACAAGTCAGTTTGCTGCTCGTTTATTTAAATGGATTGGCTTACCAATATTATTTCTGTACGTAATAGACATTTTAGACGATCTGATTGTAATGCTTACAGATATTTCAATAGAAGCCGGTAATGTGAGCATTTCAGCCTATGGTTTCTTGAGAGTATTAATATTTGGTCTACTATTGTTTTGGCTGGGCCGTGTATCAAATAAGTTTGGTAAAGCTATTATTAAAAAGCAAGTCGCATTAGATGTGCCAACCAAAGAAGTATTTTCCAAATTATTTGAAGTGTCGCTGTTTTGTATCATTATGTTGTTATTGCTAAATGTAATGGGCATAAACCTAACTACATTAGCCGTTTTTGGTGGCGCTTTAGGTGTAGGAATTGGCTTAGGTTTGCAGTCTATCGCTTCAAACTTTGTATCGGGCATTATTATTTTGCTAGATAAGTCTTTGACCATTGGAGACTATGTTGAACTTGATAACGGTAAAACTGGCTTTGTGCGCGAATTTAGAATGCGCTATACAGTATTAGAAACATACGACGGTAAAGATTTGCTGGTGCCCAACGAAATGTTTATTTCAAACATGCTGATTAACTGGTCGCATAAAGATCCGAAACAGCGCTATAAAATAGATTTTTCTGTGCCTTACTCTACCAACATTAGGGCAATGATAGAGTTTATTAAGGTTGCCGTGTCAGAACATCCACAAGTCATTAGTGGTGTAGATGTGCCGTTTGAAGAAAGACCAGATTGTGAAATTGAAAGCTTTGGTGATTCGGGTATTAATATGTTTGTTGAATTTTGGATGAACGGCGTAGACGATGGCAAAAACCGCGTAGGCGGTGATTTACTATTAATTATTTTTGAAACGCTTCGTGAAAATGGCATTGAAATCCCCTTTCCTCAAAGAGAGGTACGCATATTAAACCCACAAAAAGCGTGATCACATTAATTTGTTAATAAAAGATAGTTTTGATGACTAAACATTCACCCATAAAAAATCCGCCAACAAGCGGATTTTTATTTACCTAGTAAAACGAATAATTACCAACCGGTAATTTCGCGTAACCCTTTACCAATATCAGCAAGTGAACGAACCGTTTTAACACCGGCCGCTTCTAAAGCTTTAAACTTCTCTTCGGCTGTGCCTTTGCCACCAGCAATGATAGCGCCAGCATGGCCCATGCGCTTGCCTTCAGGAGCAGTTACACCAGCAATGTAGGACACTACCGGCTTAGTTACATGCGCTTTGATATATTCAGCCGCTTCTTCTTCTGCATTTCCACCAATTTCGCCAATCATTACGATAGCCTCGGTAGCTGGATCTTTCTCAAACAACTCTAAGATGTCGATAAAGTTAGAACCTGGAATTGGGTCTCCACCAATACCTACACAAGTAGATTGACCAAAACCTTCATCGGTAGTTTGCTTAACAGCTTCATACGTAAGAGTACCTGAGCGCGATACTATACCTACCTTACCTGCTTTATGAATATGACCTGGCATAATACCAATTTTACATTCACCTGGCGTGATTACACCTGGGCAGTTTGGACCAATCATACGAACGCCTTTATGCATTAAATACTCTTTTACATAAAGCATGTCGATAGTAGGAATACCTTCAGTAATACATACAATTAGTTCAATACCAGCGTCGGCAGCTTCAATAATTGAATCTTTACAAAATGGTGCCGGTACATAAATAACAGAAGCAGTTGCGCCTGTTTGTTTAACCGCGTCGGCAACTGTATCAAATACAGGCAAACCCAAATGCGTAGTACCGCCTTTACCAGGTGTTACACCGCCTACCATTTTAGTGCCGTACTCAATAGCTTGCTCTGAATGGAAAGTACCTTGTCCGCCGGTAAACCCTTGACAAATAACTTTTGTATCTTTATTAATTAAGACGCTCACTGTGCACCTCCAGCTGCATCAACTACTTTTTGAGCAGCATCGCTCAAACTAGTCGCAGCAATAATATTTAGTCCACACTCTTTTAACTTCTCAGTGCCTAACTCGGCGTTGTTACCTTCAAGTCTTACAACTACAGGTACGTTTACACCTACTTCCTCAACCGCCCCAATAATACCTTCAGCAATCATGTCACAACGTACAATTCCGCCAAAAATATTCACCAGTACCGCTTTTACGTTACTGTCAGATAAGATGATTTTAAATGCTTCTGTTACACGCTCTTTTGTTGCACCGCCGCCAACATCTAAGAAGTTCGCTGGGTTGCCGCCATGCAGTTTAACAATGTCCATGGTACCCATAGCTAGGCCTGCACCGTTTACCATGCAACCAATGTTACCATCTAATGCAACATAGTTTAATTCCCATTGAGCCGCTTGTGCTTCACGCGCGTCTTCTTGCGAAGGATCGTGCATATCGCGAACTTTAGGCTGGCGATACATAGCGTTACTATCAACCGCTAATTTAGCGTCTAAGCAATGTAAGTTACCATCTTCTTTAATTACTAATGGATTAACTTCAATAAGGGCTAAGTCTAAATCTTCAAACATTTTGGCTAGGCCAATAAATATTTGCGTAAATTGCTTAACTTGAACGCCTTTTAAACCTAACTTAAACGCAATTTCGCGTGCTTGAAAAGGTTGAGCACCTACAAGGGGATCAATTTCCGCTTTAAGAATTTTCTCGGGGGTTTGCTCAGCTACAGTTTCAATTTCTACGCCGCCTTCAGTTGATGCCATAAACACGATTTTGCGTGAAGTACGATCAACAACCGCACCAAGATAAAGCTCTTGCGCTATATCTGTGCATGACTCTACTAGAATACGACTGACCGGTTGGCCCTTTTCATCTGTTTGGTAAGTAACCAAATTTTTGCCAAGCCAATGTTGGGCAAAGGCTCTAATTTCGTCTTTAGTCTTAACTAATTTAACGCCGCCCGCTTTGCCGCGTCCGCCCGCGTGTACCTGACACTTTACTACCCACATGCTACCGCCAATGCGGTCTGCTGCTTCTACAGCTGCTTGTGGTGTATCAACAGCGTATCCATCAGAAACGGGTAAACCGTACTCTTTGAATAACTGTTTACCCTGATATTCATGCAAATTCATGGTTATTTATCCGATTGTGTTGGTTGATTGAGAATGTGTCTAAACATACCCACTTAAAACAGCGCAGGAGTATATCACAAAAGCGATACATTATCCGGCGTACTAATTGGTCATACTATAAGTGCGCTGCGCCGGATTGTGTCACTTTTACCAAAACGCGGCGTGTTATACTCATGACATTTCTTAAACGTCTAATAATAAACGAGTTGGATCTTCTAACATCTCTTTAATAGTAACAAGGAAACCGACTGACTCTTTCCCATCTACTATTCTATGATCGTAAGATAATGCTAAATACATCATTGGCAATATTTCAACTTTGCCATTAACCGCCATTGGACGATCTTGAATTTTATGCATACCCAAAATTGCGCTTTGTGGTGGATTAATGATGGGTGTAGACAATAATGAACCAAAAACACCACCATTAGTGATAGTGAAATTACCGCCTTGAATCTCTGCTAGTGATAATTTTCCATCGCGTCCTTTAAGGGCGAGTTCTCTAATGCCTTTTTCAACACCTGCCATACCCAATGTATCGGTATCTTTGAGCACTGGCGTTACTAATCCGCGGGGTGTCGACACAGCAATCGAAATATCAAAATAGTTATGATAAACAATATCATCGCCGTCAATTGATGCATTTACTTCTGGGTAGCGTTTAAGCGCCTCGGTAACCGCTTTTACATAAAAAGACATGAAGCCTAAGCGTATACCGTGACGTTTTTCAAAGCTTTCTTGGTATTGCTTGCGCAAGTCCATAATGGGTTTCATGTTAACTTCGTTAAAAGTCGTTAGCATGGCAGTATCATTTTTAGCCTGTAATAAACGAGTTGCAATCGTTTTACGCAAACGTGTCATGGGTACCCGTTTTTCAGTACGCTCACCTTGCGCTATACTTGGCTCAACTACCGCCACAGCTGCTGCCTTTGGCGCGCTACTAACTGGCGCTGCTTTCAAATACTGCTCAACGTCTTCTTTTGTAACGCGACCCCCTTTGCCGGTGCCTTTTACGCTGGCGGGATCTATATCTTTTTCTGCTAACAAACGACGAACCGATGGACTTAAGGCATCGGTGTCTGTGTCATGTGCATCATTAATAGCAACAGGTGCAGCGACTACTGCGGCGCTGGCACCGCTCACAAATTTCGCTATGACTTGCTCTGCTAACACTGTTGCGCCTTCTTGGGCAATAATTTCACTTATAGAGCCGTCGTCAGGCGCAACCACTTCAAGCACTACTTTGTCGGTTTCAATGTCGACTAAATTTTGATCGCGCGAAACAGCTTCACCTGGCTGCACGTGCCAAGTTGCGATCGTTGCATCGGCTACCGATTCAGGTAACACCGGTACGCTAATATCTTGAGACTTTCCGACAGCTACACTTGGACTGACCGTCGAAGCTTTTGCAGGGGCTGATGCGTTATTGCCAGTATTTGATACCGTTCCTTCAGATACCGAGCCTATTAATTGATCACCTAAAACGGTTTCACCTTCAGCGCATATTATATCGCCAAGTACGCCATCTGCTGGTGAAACAACCTCTAAAACCACTTTGTCGGTTTCAATATCTACCAGATTCTGATCGCGCGTTACCGTATCGCCAGCTTGTACATGCCAAGTTGCAATGGTTGCATCTGCAACCGATTCAGGTAATACGGGAACTTTTATTTCATGTGCCATTTTAGGTTCCTTGTTTAATTGTAAGTGCGTCTTCAACCAGCGTTTTTTGCTGCTGATTGTGAACAGATATATAGCCCACTGCAGGTGAGGCTGATGCATCACGCCCGGTGTAGGTTAGTGTTGCGCCTGTTGGAATAGATTGCCTAAAATGATGCTGGCTACTATACCAAGCACCTTGGTTTTGTGGCTCTTCTTGGCACCAAACCCAATCTTTCACATGTGCATATTTAACCGCAACAACTGCTAACTCTTGACTTGGGAATGGATATAATTGCTCTATTCGAACAACAGCAACATTATTAAGTTTATTTTCGCGTCTTTGTTCTAATAAGTCATAGTAGACTTTTCCAGAACACATCACCACCCTATCTACTTTTGGTGTATCAAGTTTGTCGATCTCGTCAATGACGTTGTAAAAAACACCTTCAGCTAGTTCTTCTAAACTAGAAACCGCTAGGGGATGACGTAGTAATGACTTTGGCGACATAACGATAAGCGGTTTACGCATTGGTCGAACCGCCTGCCTACGTAACATATTATACACCTGTGCTGGAGTAGAAGGCACACACACCTGCCAATTGTGGTCAGCACATAATTGCAAAAATCGTTCTAAACGCGCTGAGCTATGCTCTGGGCCTTGACCCTCATAACCGTGCGGTAATAAAACAGTTAAACCGCATAAGCGACCCCATTTAGCTTCACCCGAGCACATAAACTGGTCAAATACTACCTGGGCACCGTTAGCAAAATCACCAAACTGGGCTTCCCAAATAGTAAGTGTTGCAGGCTCAGCTGTTGCAAATCCATATTCAAAGGCCATTACTGCGGCTTCAGATAAAACGGAATCGTGTATTTCTATTTCACCTTGCTGAGCGTGCAAATGTTGTAATGGAATATAAGCAGCACCGTCGGTTTGACTATGCAAAACCGCATGTCGATGGAAAAAGGTGCCACGACCGGTATCTTGCCCAGTAATGCGAATATCTGTGCCAATATCTAGAATAGTGGCGTAGGCTAAGTTTTCTGCCATTCCCCAATCAAGCATTCTTTCGCCGCTTATCATAGCCACACGGTCGTTATACAGTTTATTTATTCTTGAGTGTAATTTGTGACTTTCCGGAAAACTAGTAATCGATTTCCCTAATTCAACCAAGCGTTCTTTAGTAACACTACCTTCGTACTTAACATCCCAATCATGACCTAGATAAGGAGACCAGTCTACCGAATGCTCTGTCATTGGACGCCATTCTTCAACTACGCAGGCACCATGGTCAAGCGCAGCACGGTAATCGGCAGCTAGCTTATCGACCTCATGTTTTTCAATAATGCCCTCAGCAATAAGCTGCTCAGCATATATTTGCTTGGCTACAGGATGTTTTTTAATTTTTTTATACATAAGCGGTTGAGTTGCACTTGGCTCATCTGCTTCGTTGTGGCCATGACGTCGGTAACAGACTAGGTCTATAACAACATCACGTTTAAATTTATTTCTATAATCAAGCGCTATTTTTGTGACAAACGAAACGGCCTCAGGATCATCAGCGTTTACATGAAAAATGGGTGCCTGCACCATTTTTGCAATATCGGTACAATATTGAGTTGACCTTGCATCTTCAATTTTTGAAGTCGTAAAGCCTACTTGATTATTAATAACAATACGAACGGTCCCACCGACAGAGTACCCTCTGGTTTGTGACATGTTAAACGTTTCTTGCACAACTCCTTGTCCTGCAATTGCGGCATCGCCATGAATGGTAACGGGCAATACAGCGGACCCATCAAGGCAGTTGCGCCTAGCTAAACGCGCTCTAACAGAACCCATAACAACCGGATTTACAATTTCTAAGTGAGAAGGATTAAATGCTAGCGCTAAATGCACATCGCCACCGGGAGTGGCAAAGTCTGAAGAAAAACCGGCATGATACTTAACATCGCCAGCACCTAATGTTCCGTCGTGTTTACCCGCAAACTCATCAAACAACACAGATGGATTTTTACCTAAGACATTAACCAAAACGTTCAAACGACCGCGATGAGCCATACCTAGAACAACTTCTTTGGCACCGGCGGCACCCGCTTCGGTAATGAGACCTTTTAGCATAGGTACCAAAGAGTCACCGCCTTCAAGGCTGAAACGTTTGGCACCTGTGAATTTATTGCCTAGATATTTTTCCATGCCATCAGCAGCAACAAGTCCTTTGAGAATTTTTATTTTTGCTTCTCGGTTGAATGTAGGCTTAGCCTCAACCGATTCGAGACATTGTTGAATCCAACGTTTTTGTTCTGTGTCGGTAATATGCATGTATTCAGAACCAATTGAACCGCCATAGGTACGATTAAGTGATTTGAATAATTCGCCTAGTGGCATTTTTTCTTTGCCAACCGCATAAGACCCTAAACTGAAAATAGCGTTAAAGTCTGATTCTGACAAGTTATGGTGAGACAGTTCTAAGTCTCTAACGCGTTCTTGCTTCCATAAGCCTAGCGGGTCTAAATTAGCGTGCTGATGCCCTCTGAAACGATAAGCATTGATAAGTTGTAGCACCTTAACCTGCTTGACATCACCCGATGAATCGTCTTGACTTGGCGCGGCAGAACCCATACGAACGGCTGGCCCAAGGGCTGCCATTCTTCTGAACTCTTCACGAATATGAGTGTGGTTGGTTTCGACTGAAACACCTTCAACCTTAGGTAAATCATCGAACACTGATTTCCAACTTTCAGTGACATCTAGGGGGTTTTCAAGATAGGTTTCGTATAACTCTTCAACATAAGCAGCGTTGGAACCTGCCATATGCGAAGAGTCCCACCACGCTTTCATCACGCTGTTTTGCATCATTTAGCCTTGATTTGAGTAATTGTCTGTATTGTATTCTAAGTAATATCTAAAATAAATCTTATATAACTATAGTTGCAGTATTTTTTGTTTATTTATAAAAAAAATAGCTATCCATTGCTGGATAGCTATTCGAGTTTTGTTTAAAAAAACAAATTTATGTGGGTCAATGTGCTTGTCTATTAAACGGCACGTTGCAGCAACATAGATTTAATTTGTCCAATAGCTTTGGTTGGGTTTAACCCTTTGGGACAAACGCTAACACAATTCATGATGCCATGACATCTAAAAACACTAAAAGCATCGTCTAGATCATTAAGGCGCTCGTCTGTTGCGGTATCGCGGCTGTCTATTAAAAAGCGATAAGCATGTAACAAACCAGCAGGTCCTATAAATTTATCAGGATTCCACCAAAACGATGGGCATGAAGATGAGCAACATGCGCACAAAATACACTCGTATAAACCATCCAGTTTCGCGCGCTCTTCTGGCATTTGTATATGTTCACGCGATGGTGGTTGTTTATCGTCATTAATGAGAAAAGGTTTAATTTTTTCATATTGGGTATAAAACTGGGTCAAGTCTACAACCAGGTCTCTTACCACTGGTAAACCGGGTAAAGGACGGACGATTATTTTACCTTTTTTTAATGATGAGATTGGCGTAATACAAGCTAAGCCATTTTTACCGTTAATGTTCATACCGTCTGAGCCGCATACACCTTCACGGCACGAACGACGAAATGACAAAGTAGCGTCGGTTTCTTTAAGCGCAATTAGTGCGTCTAGCACCATCATGTCTTGACCCTCTTCAACCGGAAGCGAGTAATCTACCATTTTAGGCGCATCATCTATTTCTGGGTTATACCGATAAATTGAGAACTTTAATTCCACAATCATTACTCCTATTAGTATGTACGGGCTTTGGGAGGAAATGCCTCTCTAAGCTTGGGTGCCATATTCACTTCACGTTTCAGCATGGTCTCGCCATCTGGAACGTAAACGGAATGGCACAACCAATTTTCATCATCACGCTCAGGGAAATCGAAGCGACTATGCGCGCCGCGGCTTTCTGTTCTGAAGTTGGCTGCAACAGCAGTGCTGTATGCAGTTTCCATAAGGTTGTCTAGCTCTAAACATTCAATACGTTGAGTATTAAAGTCGCTGCTTTTGTCATCTAATCGGGCGTTTTGTAGACGTTCACGTATTTCTGCAAGCTCTTTAAGACCTTCAGCCATTGAATCACCTTCTCTAAATACCGAGAAGTTAAGTTGCATGCACTGTTGCATATCTTTTTTAATTTGCACAGGATGCTCGCCTTTGCCTTTTTCAGAAGACTCCCAACGATTAAATCTTGCCATAGCAGCGTCAAGGTCTGAAGCTGAGGCATCTGACTTAATATCAATATCATCAATATTCTTGCCAAGGTGTAAACCAGTAGCGCGACCAAATACTACTAAATCTAGTAACGAATTCCCGCCTAAACGGTTGGCGCCGTGCACCGACACACATGCAATCTCACCGCAGGCAAATAAGCCTACCATTGGTGTTTCATTACCGTGTTTGTCTATGTTAATTACCTGACCATCAACATTTGTTGGAATACCGCCCATCATATAATGACAAGTTGGTATAACAGGAATAGGCTCTTTCACCGGATCGACGTGCGCAAATGTTCTTGAAAGCTCTAAAATACCAGGTAAACGCGACTCTAAAACGTCTTTGCCTAAGTGATCTAATTTCAGCTTTAGGTGAGGTCCCCATGGGCCGTCACAGCCACGCCCTTCACGGATTTCGGTCATCATCGACCGAGCAACCACATCACGTCCGGCTAAGTCTTTAGCATTTGGCGCGTAGCGCTCCATAAAGCGCTCACCATCTTTATTCAATAAGTATCCACCTTCACCACGACAACCCTCGGTTACTAGCGTGCCTGCTCCGGCTATACCGGTTGGGTGAAATTGCCACATTTCCATGTCTTGTAACGGAACACCAGCGCGCAGTGCCATGCCTACGCCGTCACCGGTATTAATGTGTGCATTAGTGGTAGACGCATATATACGCCCTGCTCCACCGGTAGCCAACACAACCGCTTTTGATTTGAAATAAACCACCTCGCCTGTTTCAATATCTATTGCCGTGCATCCTACAACTTGATTTTGCTGGTTTTTAACAAGATCCAGCGCATACCACTCGGAAAATACGTTTGTCTTGTTTTTTACATTTTGCTGGTACAACAAATGCAATAATGCGTGACCAGTACGGTCCGCAGCAGCTGCCGTGCGTGCAGCTTGCTCGCCGCCAAAGTTTCTAGACTGTCCACCAAATGGGCGCTGGTACACTTTACCTTCTTCAGTACGAGAGAATGGTAGACCCATGTTTTCCATCTCAATAATGGCTTCAGGCCCTGTTTTGCACATGTACTCTATGGCTTCTTGGTCGCCAATGTAGTCCGACCCTTTAACCGTGTCGTACATATGCCATTCCCAATTGTCTTCGTGTGAATTTCCAAGTGCTACAGTAATGCCGCCTTGCGCTGAAACTGTGTGAGAGCGCGTAGGAAATACTTTAGACAAAAGAGCACAAGAGCGCCCGGACTCGGATATTTGGAGTGCAGCGCGCATTCCTGCGCCACCAGCTCCTATTACTACTGTATCAAATTCATGAACAGGTAAGCTCATATTAAACACCCCATAAAACGAAAAGACCAATCGCTACATATGCGAAAGCCATTAAATTAAGTACAAACTGCAGTATAATTCGGATATTGTGCGGTTTAACATAATCGGTTAGAACTTGCCATAGGCCAATGCGGACATGCATCAAAATAGCCAACAAGGTTATCAAGGTGAATGCTTTCATATATATCGTTTCAAATAAACCTTGCCACACAGTAAAGGTGATTTCAGGAGTGGCAATAAAAAAGTACACCATAAAAATTGTGAAGGCAGAAATGACAGCCGCTGATGCTCTCAGGGTCACATAATCTTGTATGCCATTACGTTTCATAGACGCTTGATTAGTTACCATAATAGTACCCCTAAAACGATAGTTAGTAATATCCAAAGCCCAATAGCGGCGTTAGCGCTCGCGTTACCCGACTGTAATTCTTCCCAATACCCCATGTCCATGATGACATGACGTACCCCGCCAATGAAATGAAATGACAGTGCCGACAAGGTGCCTAATGATATAACGAACCCTATAGGTCCGTTAATTACGTCTTTTACCATTTGAAACTCTGCTTCAGAGCCTAAAGATGTAGCCCATGCCCATACCATAAACGCTAGTGCAAAAAACATGGCAACGCCAGTGGCTCTGTGCAAGATAGATGCTTTACCGGCCGCAGGAAGTTGGATTGTGGTTAAATCTAGATTGACTGGTCTTTGCTTTTTCACAATAAGTAGCCTGTGTTATCCATTGTGTTTTTATCGCTTTTCAAAAGCTGCATAAAAACAGATGTAAGTGTGTTTACTAAACCGTTTAAACGAAAACGGTTTTATGTTGCCTATATTGCTATAGTTCTGTGTTTTATTGCGGTTTGGCAATGGTCAAAAACCTAGTGTGTGTTATGTTATTAACCATTGTCCTGAATTGTTATCCAAACACACATTAAATATCAGACATGTGTGTTAACGATTTGTAAACGAGTTATTACAACAATATTAATAAATATTCGTTAAAATTCAGCGTGTTTGAATATATCAATCTAGCCGTTTAATAGCAATGTTTACTTAGGTCTTAGTACTTTGGTCTCACACAATTGTTTACAGGTCTAAAAGACTCTATCGTAACAAATGAGATGCTTTCAAATTAAATAATTTACCCTGTTTTTACAAAAAGTAAGAATGCATTAAAATTGACTTACAAGCGTATAAGGTTAAGAATATCGGCACTTTTCGCAATGATATGAACAATTCGTTTGAAAAAATGAACGAATTGCCCATCTTTTCCGTTTACACGGACTCACAAAAACTTAGGAGCATTATTCATGTCAAATAAGACTGCTACCCTTAAAGCGGGTGAAATAGAAGTAGAATTTCCCATTTTAGAGGGTACTGAAGGCCAATCGGTTATAGACATTAGAACCTTGGGTGCAAGCGGATATTTCACGTTTGACCCTGGCTTTATGGCCACGGGTTCTTGTGAATCATCTATTACCTTTATTGATGGCGGTAAGGGAATACTATTGCACCGCGGTTACTCAATTGAAGACTTAGCCAGAGACGCAGACTACTTAGAAGTGTGTCATATGTTGTTACATGACGCTACACCAACTGCAGACGAGTATCTTGAATTTAAAGAAACAATTACCCGTCATACTATGGTGCACGAACAATTAAACATGTTTTTTCATGGTTTCAGAAACGACGCGCACCCAATGGCGATGCTTTGCGGCACTGTTGGTGCAATGTCGTCATTTTATCATAGCGATTTAGACGTAAAAGACCCTGAGCAACGCGTTCGTTCGGCCCATCGCTTAATTGCAAAAATGCCGACGCTGGTAGCGATGTGCTACAAGTATAATATTGGTCAGCCGTTCGTTTACCCGCGCAACGATTTAAGTTATGCAGGGAATTTTTTGAACATGATGTTCTCTGTACCGGCCGAAGAATATAAAATAAGTCCTGCTGTAGAGCGTGCAATGGACAGAATTTTCATTTTGCATGCAGACCATGAACAAAATGCATCTACCTCTACTGTTCGACTCGCTGGTTCTTCAGGCGCCAATCCATATGCATGCATTGCAGCTGGTGTTGCTTCATTATGGGGACCAGCTCACGGCGGAGCAAACGAAGCGTGTTTGAAAATGCTTGAAGAGATTGGCAGCGTCGATCGTATTCCAGAATTTATTGAGCGTGCTAAAGATAAAAATGACCCTTTCAGGTTAATGGGGTTCGGTCATAGGGTGTATAAGAACCATGATCCACGTGCCACCGTAATGCGTGAAAGTTGCCATGAAGTATTGGCAGAGTTAAACGTTAATAATCCATTGCTGGATGTTGCAATGGAGTTAGAAAGAATTGCCCTTAGTGACCCTTACTTTGCTGAAAAGAAACTCTTTCCAAATGTTGATTTTTATTCAGGCATCGTATTAAGTGCTATTGGTATTCCGACTAACATGTTTACATGCATATTTGCACTGGCAAGAACGGTAGGTTGGATTTCTCATTGGCATGAAATGCTCAGCCAACCCGGTCAGAAAATTGGTCGTCCTCGTCAGCTATACACAGGCAAAAGTAAGCGCGAATACAGCCCAATCAGAAAGTAACTTGGCTTAGATAAAAAATGACGCTAAAGCGTCATTTTTTATGCCTGCGGTTTGCTCAAAAAAGACAGCGCATGGCTTAATTATAATAATTATAGGAAAAGATATGCACAATACTGCTAAATATTTAGGCTACGCCGGACTCTTGCCCTTTGTTAGTATTCCAATACTTATAATGATTGGACTTGTTGATGCTTATTTAGGTTACGTAAGTTTTGTCCAATACTCCGCCATTATATTGTCATTCTTTGGTGGTATTCATTGGTTAGATGCACTGCAAAATAGACGCAAAAATCATCAGCTTTTTGTATCGATGCTACCGAGTATTGTTGCGTGGTTAGCGCTGATTTTTTTAGATGGAACTATGCTCTTAAGCGTGCTTTCGATAAGTTATGTGGGCATATTGCTGTACGACAAATATGTACTAGCCTTGGAAAAAGACATACTGGTTGATTACATGACGATGCGCATATTGTTAACGACAGTGGTAGTGTTGAGCCACTTATTTATGGCTTACAATTAGCACAATCGCATGGTAAATACACATACAGCTGCGCTTTTTGATACATACTTTCCAGCTGAAACAATAATTATAATTTTCTAGGCCTGCAATAAAACACTGCAGGCCTAGACCACCTCTTTACTGCGCTATTAAAGCCGCCAGTTCCATCGTTTTTTCTTCCATCAAAGCTTGGTCTTGCCTACTTTCTACATTTAATCTAATTACCGGCTCAGTATTTGATTTGCGCAAATTGAATCGCCAGCTCCCAAACTCCATCCCAATACCGTCTGTACGATCGATAATTTCGGCACGCTCTTCATAGTGAACGATTATCTTTTTGATCGTCGCACCGGCGTCTTCTACCCTGTAGTTAATCTCGCCCGATGACGGAAATTTAGCAATGCGTTCTTTCACTAACGATGACAATGGCTGTTTTGTTTTGCACAATAATTCAGCCACCAACAACCATGGGATCATCCCAGAGTCGCAGTAGGCAAAATCTCTAAAGTAGTGGTGTGCACTCATTTCACCGCCATAAACGGCATCTTCTTTACGCATACGTTCTTTTATAAATGCATGGCCCGTTTTCGATTTAATTGGCTTACCGCCCGCAGACTTAACAATATCTTCAGTATTCCAAAACACCCGAGGATCGTAGATTATTTTGGCACCTTTGTTTTTATCCAAAAACGCTTTTGCTAATAAACCAACAATATAGTAACCCTCAATAAAAGCACCGGTTTCGTCAAACAAAAAGCAGCGGTCAAAGTCGCCATCCCATGCTATGCCCATATTCGCCTTATTGTCTATCACTGCCCTGGCGGTGTCTTCTCTATTTTCTGGCAATAGTGGATTAGGAATGCCGTTGGGGAAATTTCCATCTGGTTGATGGTGTACTTTAATAAATTCAATTGGCACATTTTGGTGTTTGAAGAATAATTCAATTGCATCTATTATATGTCCAGCACTGCCATTACCTGAATTAACCACCAGTTTAAGAGGCGTAATAGCAGCCATATTAATATATTCATTTAAGTGGAGCACGTAGTCATTCACGCAGCTTATGCGCTCATATTGTTTGCTTTGTAATAACAATATTTCTTTAACAGAATGTTCACCTTCAATGAAGTCATTATCACTCACCATCGCATGAGCTGAATAATGCATAAGCTGAGTGTCTACTAATGTCTCTTCAAACAATTCGGCCAGATCTTTAATTGCATTTAGGCCAGTATCACCGCTAATAGGAACCGAATCTGCTTTAACCATTTTCATGCCATTATAATTAATGGGATTATGGCTAGCCGTTACCTCTATGCCGCCATCAACACCGAGGTGCTTGGTAGCAAAATAAATTTCTTCGGTCCCAGCTGCACCAATATCGAAAACTTTTGCACCGCCATCAATAATTCCGGCACTTAAGGCTAATTTAAGAGGCAAAGAAGTTTTACGGGCATCAGACCCCACAACAACCGTTTTTGCATTTAGGTTTTCAGCAAAAGCACGACCAACTCTATAGGCAACTTTTTCATTTAATTGAGTAAGTAACTCGCCGCGAATATCATAGGCTTTAAAACAGGTGATTGGTGTCATTTAACGCTCCTTATTGACTAGCAGATAACAATTATATGCTATTTTAAAAAAGATACCCGCGGGTTGCAAATTGTTTTGTTTGTTTGTTTGGGTTTTTATAATTATTTGACTAGTAAACCAAACAGAGGCGTTATGCTTTTTTAACTACGTAATGGTTTCAATACATATGCTGTCGCTATAAAGAAAACCTATTGCGTTGTTATGTGCATTGATATTAAGG
>JBLIGC010000045.1:0-15277 GCA_047636735.1 Glaciecola sp.
GGGGCCGCTTGTCCAGCGTATGCTTTTGTTTAAGTTCGAGATAGATAACATATTGTTTTCCTTGAGCAAAATATGGTGAGAATAAACCACTATTTTTTATATGCACTGAGCCAGAAACCACGGTGCTTACAACTTAACGCCACGGGTTTTTCACGCTTTACAATCACCATATTCAGTATCCCATTTGAGTTTGCGCTGCCAAATCACCATGCGTAACGAGTCTAAAGCTACCTGCACTTTCAGGCGCGAATTCATGCTCCAGCCAACGACTTTGCGCGAATATAAATGAATAACAACTGCCAAGTATAGCCAGCCTTCTCGTGTCTAGATATACATGATGCCAGCCACATATGCTAGATCAGATGCATCAATATCAAACTGCCGTTTAAACAAGTTTTCAAACAACGGATTGTTGTAGATTTAACTGCTCAACGCTACCACTGAATTAAGTGCTTGTTAGCTACTTTATTTTCACGTTCTCAGCCCTTGAAAATTCTTGCAAGCTAAAAGTTAACAACTTTACTTTTATAATGAGGTTCGCACCTCCTAAAATCAAAACATACGTTCATGTTTGTTAACTACTTTATTGTTCACCAACATCTTTAGGCAAAAGCGCTTGATAAAGTAATTCGTTAGCCGATAACGGGGTATGACTGATATACAATCTAATACTTTTACATCACTCACTAAAGTGATTGACACTACCCAATCAGGATACGCTACCCGTGGCCTGCCCACACGCGCACCTGAAATAAGCCAAACACACGCCTTAACATTGAATGTGATTGCAGTCAAAAACAGTCATATTTTATTGCAAGAACCCGCCAGTGGTAAAAAATTATTGCTTGAGAAAATCGCAGTACAAGGCCCTACCACACCCTCCTTAGCCAAAGGCGATAGCCTTATTTTGATCAGCGCTAATCAAAAGGAAGCCACTTTTATTGTTGAAAAAAACATCCAAAACAACCCAAATAGATTGCGGGGTAATACACTTCAAAATGTTGTTGCTTCACTCAATCTACAATGGTCAGATGTGCCCGCTAGCGTACTAAAAAAAACATTACCGGTAATTTTAAACCAATTACAAATTGCAAGTAACACGCAGCAAGCAGATGGTTTAGCCAAGGCTATTGTTAGCCTAGCAAGCGCTTCGGGCCAGCCTACTATAAATGTTATTACAAGTGCCGACACCCTATTTATAAAGACACCAATTCAGTCTGCTCTCGCCAAAACAGCAATGGTTGTCGACAAATCGGTTGCCGATGCTCTGAGGCTAGTTATTCGCCTTAGTAGCAACAACAGTTTACCTATTGATTTACCACTAAGCAGTACAGCAACAAACGCATTGGCGCCCGAAGTTATTACAGAACTTAAGGGCCTTTTTACCAATGGTCAAAAAGTGAACGTACAGTTTAATGCCAGTAGCAAAAACGAGTTAGTTACCAGTATTGTCTTGCAAAGCTCTCCTAAAGCGCACATAAGTGCGCAGTCTATAAAAGAAATAAACCAATTACTGAGCAATCAGTTTGCTAGCATTAAACAGGCTATATCTGCATTGGTAGTATCACCTCATTCGCCTAACCTACATAAAGGTATTGTACTTGCTTCAAGTATGCAAAATTTACACGGGCTTGGCGCGCCAGTAAAACAAAGCCTTATCCAAGGGGTGTTACCTAGTGTTATACAAAACGCGAGCATACTTGTAGGGCAAAGCCAGCAAAATACGAATCAGATTCAAGTAAGTTTATTAGCTAAACCCCTTATAGTAAGCATTGAAAACACACAATTGTCGACGGTGAGTATTACGGGTGGTGTTCCTAAAAATACGCAAAATACTTCGCAAACATCAAACATTACAGAATTCATACCTATAAATAATAATGCAGAATTGGGGGCGGCTATTAAAATAAGACCCAGCGCCTTGTTAGGCGCGAGTAACCTGCCAACCAGTGCCGAAAATTTGCCAAAACCAAGCCAATTGTTAAGATCACAACTAATCGAGTTGTTGGCACAAAAAGGCAACCCGCCACAAGCCATAAGCGCTAAAATAGATAACTTACAATCGAACATTTATCATGAACTAAATCAAGCACTGCCCAGAGCAGAAAACATCACTCAAGCTCTGCCTAATATATTGAAACAATTACAGACTATTGGAAAAGATGCTTCAGGTGAGTTAAAAGGATTAATTAATCAGGTGAGTCAGCAAATCAAAATGAATTTGCCCACTGGTGAACAATCACAAAGTGACTTACCTTTTGAATTTACTAAAGGCACAGATGAAGTCATAGCTTCACTAGATACGCGCCAAATAAAAGACATCCTTACCTCAACGGTATTACCCAATGTTACAGGTCTACCAATACAAGCCACCCGCGCTATACATTCGCAGTCAGGCTTGGTCAATGGGCTTGTAGCTATGCTGCAGGCGAGTTTACAAGCTAAATTGATGATTCAACAGCCACAACTATTACCAGCCTTATTACAATCTCCACAGTTTGCACAAATTCTACTTGGTAGTGCAGTTAAGGCAAAAACCCAGGTTAACCATACCAAGCTGCTTCAAGATTTAGCAAGGTTAGATCCAAGAGGTAACTTAATTGGCGAATTAAACAAGGTGCTAAGCGGCCATAGCCTGCATAAATTGTCAAGTGCCGAATCGAGCTTGCAAAACCAAGATAGCTTTTATTATATGTTGCCTAATATGTTTTCGTCGCAGCACAAAGACATCGAGTTAATGATAAAACGAGAGCACCTGCCAGCCAGTGAAAAAGAACAAGACACCCAGCAGGCATGGCAATTGAGTATGAAACTAGATGTAGGTAAAAATGGCGATGTATTAGCAAAGGTGAAGCTGGCGAATAACAAGCTAGACCTAAACTTGTATGCATCCAATCAGCTTTTAAAAGACAAGATACTCGCTTATTTACCTTATTTAAATAAACGCCTAGAGTCTTTGGGCTTAATGGTCAATCCTAAATGCTATGTAGGGAAAATTCCTAACACCTTGCATAAGACTGACTATCAATTGGTGCAGGCTTATGTATAAATCTACTAAACAGCAAAATACTGTGCGTGCTATCGCTTTAAAGTATCAGCAAAATCCTAGCCCCCAAATGGATGCAAACACCGCTAGCGTTACCAACAAAGGCGCACCTAAAATAGTTGCCAAGGGCAATGGCAGCGTGGCTGAAGAAATTATTGCTTTAGCAATGCAACATGGAGTCTTGGTGCATCAAGATGACGAGTTGAGCGAATTACTGGGTCAACTCGACTTAGGCCAAGAAATCCCTGAAGGTTTGTATCATGTCATTGCAGAGCTAATCGCGTTTTCCTATGTGTTACAAGGAAAGTTCCCAAACAGTTGGAAAAACACCTTGCAGCATATAGATTTCAAAGAGTAACAACGTGGCTGTTTACAAGAGCAAAAATATGCCCTTTTAGCTAATTACGCATTAAGCTACGAACTATGAGATTTCATTTAAACACCACTACCCGGACGCATCACAAAGAACCTTGCTTAAAGGCAATAATAACGATTACTGTTGCATAGTTCAGACATAGCTTTTATTCTGGCTTAAAGCTTTCTCATCATTTATACAAGTTGCCTCTTATGAGGCACTTCAAAGGATTTTTTAAACATGCCATCTTTGCCCAAAGGCTGCCCAATTACATTATCATTAATGGCAGCCAACATTTTATTTTTTGCGGCACAGTTTGCCACACAAGACATGCTCACAACTATGGGATTGCTCTACGGTCCCTTTGTTCAAGATGGACAATATTGGCGCATAATTAGCTCGGGCTTTCTGCATGGCAGTATTTTGCATATTGCGTTTAATATGTACCTGCTTTACATGTTGGGGCCTCAATTGGAACAAACCTTAGGAAGTTTGCGCTTCAGCCTTATGTATTTTGGTTCGCTAATTGGCGGTTCGTTGGCAGTGCTAACATTTGGATTTATGCAACCAACATTAGGTGCATCAGGTGCTGTGCTTGGTTTGGCTGGCGCTATGTTCATAACCTTATGGGGACGGGGGGTAAGTCCTACTAAGTCACCAGTATTTGGGCTTGTTGTGTTGAATTTGGGACTACCTTTGTTAATACCTGGAATTTCTTTTTGGGGACATTTTGGCGGAGTGGTTGGAGGCTCTGTATTAGCATTTGTCATGGTATGGTTACCAGAAAAAAGTCGCATACGTAGTGGGCGTAAAAACATTTCGCAGGGCACTGCAATAGTTTTTCTTATGACTGCGGCGTGTTTTGCTATTGTTCAAATTGCGTGAAATTATTTTACTCGCTGGCGCTACCTTCAATTAATAAATATAAAAAACCCCGCCAATTATAATAAAAATTAACGGGGTAAAAGGTTAAATTAGTAGCCAAATGCAACATAACTTAACCGAAGAGCTAATTGTATAATGCTGATTTACTATCGGTTTAAATGGGCCAATTAACTTCTGTTTAGGCTTTTGCCTGTTTGACTTCTTTTATCGCTTTTGTATCTTTTGATGATTTTGGCGCGTCGGCTTCTTCACCCGGCTTAGCTTTTGGCATTAACAACTCAGCACGAATTTTTGCTTCTATTTCCGTCGCCATGTTAACGTGCTCTTTTAAATATATTCCTTTTTGTAACCGCTAATTGCCCTTCAGAACCAATGTGCTTTTTGCTTCCAACTAACGCTGCAGCCTATTGCAATTATAAACCAAATGACATAATTTGCTAATTCACAGGTCTCGTCAAAATTTGTATGCTAGCTCCCAGTTTTTGAGTACGCATTATTGATTTTTCGAGTTATTGGAATTTAGCAAGATGCAATATTTTTAACACAAGAAGTGATTTTAAGATATTTGTGTTTTTGTTAATTAACTAATACTCAAAGGAAAATTGAAATGTTTATTCAACTCATCGTTTTACAATTGAAGTCATTGCTTCAATACTGGTGCATGCAATGGATTTTTTTATCGTTCTAGATATCAAGTTTTTATGCAGCTACAAAAATATAGCCATTAGAAGTTTCGGTCATCGCATTTTCATTTCACTTTTAACTCTAATTTTTCAAACACCAAATCTTTATAACATACAGTCTGAACAGACGTTAAAGGCTCGATTTGATTTTTTTTCGATAAGTTCTTACTCACTATGAGTTCGTTGAAATCAATTACAGATGCAATGGAAAAATTAATCTGTACTAAGCATACAGTGAATCAATATTTGCACAAAAAACGAGTGATGAGATTATTTTCTACTAGGCAGACTTGCGCACTATTACAAAAATCTACCACGTCGCTTTACAAATGTGAGGAACTTGGTGTAATAGCTCCCCAAGTTCGTGGCAAAAATGGACGAAGAGTTGGCTATCTTTACGTTTCTGAACGAGAATATTGATTTCATCACCATCGAGATCGACAGCCCGCCAAAGGTAATGCAGCACACCATTGCCCTAGGTTCTTCCTGATTTGACTACAATACCTTTGCCCGAATTTATCACACCAATTTCTGACAGTTTCGTAACTGACGGCAATGCCTCTTGCTGCCAACAATTCTTAGATGTCACACAAGCTAAGTACAAATCTGTGATAAAGTTACACAGCGTGACTTATTATTTGAGGTGGATAGCGATATCCGGCATAAATATGGGTATTTTTCATGCCTTGATTATTGCATGTTTCTGAGTCCGCTCGTTAACTTGACACTACCCGCACACAATGTAAACATGCTTACACTTGGTTAATACTTAAAGCCAAGTAATCGGCTTGCTTAATAGCGGCCTTTTTTAGTTAGCGCTAGTTACTTTTAATTGACAAGCTACCCCCGCAGGTATTGCATAATTTTTATTCGCTAATTCTAACCGCATTCTAAAGGTACCACTTGCCGAATCTATAATAGGGTCAATAATGGTAATTTTCGCCGTATGCTGGCTATTCACTGGCGCAGGCAATATAACCTCTAATAGTTCACCTTTTGTGAAATCTCTAAAACGTTCAAATGGCATTAAGACGTCTACAAAAAGAGGATCTAATACGGCGACATCAAGAACAGGCTTGGTGCTTACATATTCACCAACATTACTGTGCCTGTCTATAACCACACCATCAACCGTGCTATATATAGATCGCATTGCCAGCTCTTCCTGTTTAACTTTAAGCTCCATACCAGCAATGAGTTTTTCAGTTTCAATTTCATCCCGTTCGTGTCTCGACAAGAGATCATCACCAAATAGTTCTGCATTGCGCTGTGCATTTCGCTCAGCAAAATTAGATTTAGCTGACGCTAAACCAACACTTGCACTTTCAACACCAGAACGTAACTTAAAAAGTAACTGACCTTTCTTAATTTTCTCCCCTCGTGTCACCCTTATTTCATCAATTACACTTGCTATGGGGCTACTCACTTCAATTTTTTTACTCGGTTCTAACATACACCCTAAAGTTGAAATATATTCAACTGCGTGAGCTACAGTCGGTAACATCAATAATGCACTTACACAAACTATAATTATCTTTTTCATTAATCGTATTCACTTTTTCCTGAAAACGACAGCATTCTTTGCCGTTTAATGTCGGAGGCTAACAATTGTAACCTTTGTTTATAATGTAATTTCTCTAGGCGGTACTGACAAAAACGCAATAAGCCATAGCCCAATTTATTCCGTAAAAACTTTGCGTTAACAACGCTGACTAAAACACGTCTTATTGTGGGTTGGAATACACGAATCAGAATGTCATCTTCTAAGGATAACATCAAACTGTAACTACCTGGGTCGCCTTGACGTGCAGACCTACCGTAAAATTGTCTATCAATCCGAGAAGAGTCTTGTAATTCAGTAATAACAACGTGCAATCCGCCTGCAGCTTTTGCTTGCTGTGATAGTTTAATATCAGTCCCTCTTCCTGCTATACCTGTTGCAATGGTTAGCGCGCCAAACTGACCAGCATTGGCAATAATCTCGGCTTCTTCTTTATCTTGTCGGGCATTTAACACCTTATAATTTAATCCTGCTAAAGCAAATGACTCAGCTAATGCTTCCGAGGCAGACACTGTTGCCGTTCCAATTAATACAGGTACCCCTGATAGGTGCAAACTCTTTACGTAATTGGTTATGCGAACTACTTTGTCGCTTAACTTACTGTCAACGGTGACATTTAGCCGCTTTCGCTTGCTCTTTTTTAGTAAGGGGATTGCACTGCAATCAACACGAAATACATCACGTAGTTCCTTTTTAACCTCAAAACAAGTACCCGTCATTCCCGAAAGAGTGAAATATTTACGAAAGAAATTCTGATAGCTAATTTCTACTTTTGTTTCTCTGGGTTTGGTTAATTCAAGCCCCTCTTTAATTTCAATCATTTGATGCAAACCTTGTCCCCAACTTCGACCAGGCGTGACACGACCGGTATATGCATCAACAATTTGCACTTCATTTTCTTCATTAACAATATAATGTTTATTTCGATGGTATCGATGAATGGCGCTGAGGCCCTGAATAATAAGACTTTCACGAAACTCTCGGCTTAGCCATAAACCACCATGCACAATAGCAAGTTCTCTCACGGTCAACTCTCCTTGCACTGTTAATTGTACACCGCCATGTTCATTTACTAAGAAATGATTTTCAATCGTTAAGGAATTGGCCAATTTCATAGCTGTTCTAAGAAGAGTCTCTTCTTTGTCACCAAATTTTTCCTCACCTGAAATAATAAGTGGAGTACGTGCCTCATCAACAAAAATACTATCTGCTTCATCAATAATGGCAAAGTGATAACCTCTTTGCATCATATTTAGAGCAATCTCTGGGGATGAACTCATTGCTCGTTGGAACGCAGGATTAGTTAGTTTATCACCGCGAGCAATCCTATCTTTTAAATAATCGAAAACGAGTTCTTTGTTGCTACAGTATGTAATGTCGCAATGATAAGCGGTTCTGCGTTCTGGCATTTCCATATCATGGTTAATTATACCTACACTTAAACCAAGTGCCTGATATAACAAACTCATCTCTTCACCATCCCGCTCTGTTAAATAATCGTTAACACTCACGATATGAACAGGTATTCCCATCAATGCAGCCGTTGAAGCCGCTAAAGTGGCAGCCAAGGTTTTACCTTCGCCTGTTGCCATTTCTGCAACTTCTCCTCGCAACATAGCTATAGCGGCACGGATTTGAGTATGATGGTGACGCATCTGCAATACGCGTCCAGAAATTTCACGAATAATAGCAAAACTTTCTATAATTAAAGCATCATTGAGCGTTTGACAGCACAAACGTTTGCGCAGCGCTGTTAACAATCCATATAATTCTTCATCTATGGATTGAGACAATTCTTCAGAGCGTTCAATTATTTTCTGGCTGAGCCTTTTATCTCGACGGCTGGACTTATGCCATAGGTTTTTAACTAAATAGACAGATGTAAATATCAATCTATCCAGCCAATTCAGCTCTTCGATTGTTTTTTCAATTACACCGCCCGATAACAATGGCTTTTTGGCAACATATACACTTCCTCTAGCCACTTTACACCTCGAAGTAACTAAGGAAAGTACGGCGTACTTGGCGGTAAATTCGATAACCTAAGGGCTCGTCCTCATGAATAAATTGCAAATACACACGCTGATTTACGTAAGACAGGAATTGTGATTTTGGAAGTACTTCAACATAAAAGTAACTACTTATGGCTTTATTTTCTTGAGATGGGTCAAGTTTAATTCTTCCCCCACCTTGCTCTGCCAGCAAGGGACTAATCACATTTTTAGATGTTGATGGAAATACTCTCCACTCTTGTATCGACTCTATAGGTAGCAAATCACTGCTGCCCATAAGTCGAATGCTAACCACTTCACTGCGCACTTCATCAATAAGATACTCTGGCAACATTGCATTTATCTTGACACGATTTGGACCGATCACATAAGCTAAAACATCGCCCCTTTTTAGCCAGTCGCCATAATTGTCATCATCATCTATAACAAACAACTGCCCCTTAACCTGACTCTTAGTAGTAAGATTCTCTAAGCGTACTTCAAGCTGATCAATTGTATTTGTTAGCAGCGCTATTTCTTCGTGTAGCACTTTTACTTGTACTGGGTCGCTATAACTTCCCCGCAACTTTGCATTTGTCTCTTTTAAGCGCCAATTATTAGCTTCCAGTTCGACGCTGAGCTTTTTGTTGTGGCAAGTAAAAACACTATCGCCTTCATTTAGTTGGCTGCCTGCTGTTTTAATCCACTTGTCAAAAAAGCAGTTTTCTTTAACCGTAAGACGACTATCTTCTTTCGCCAATACAACGCCTTCCACAGAAGTGGTTTTAGGCATATTTATTTCAAACAAAGCTACATAGAACACTAAAAATATAAGCGGTAAAATGATAATTGGACTGCGGCCTATTGTATTGATTTCTTTGTCTTGAAAGGTCTGCCAAAGGGTTTTAAGCAATGGCCATAACCACACCATGACAATCGACCATATCGCTAAAATAACCCCAATAAAAAAGTATTTAGAGGCAACAAATAAAGCAATCGTTATAGATATAAACAGGCGATACATAAAACTAGCGGCGCCGTAGAGCATAAAAACGAAAGCTTTAAAACCGGTATTGGCAGGCGATTGCTGATTCCTAAGCCCAAATAAATAGCGTTTGCTAATGTATGCCCAATATTTGTTTGAATTTTGACTTAAGTTAGGCATTTCCAACCAGTCTGCCAACAAATAATAGCCATCAAAGCGCAGTAAGGGATTACCATTAAACAACAAGGTTGAAACGCCAGCAATAAACAAAATGTTATAAGCAAACGATTTTGCTAATCCATCTTCAGCGTTAATCCACACCAACATTGCAAGGGACGCAATAAATAATTCAACTAGCATACCTGCTGCATCAACTAACATGCGTTGATGTTTGCTGGTGAAAGCGGTTGATGCAGACGCGTCGACATAGGGCATCGGGAAAAAGACCAGTAACATAATACCAACCTCATGCACTTGGCCACCATAGCGTTTAATCGCATAGCCGTGACCTAGTTCATGGAACAACTTAATGACTGGATACACTAACCACAGTAAAAAAATATTATCGGCGGCTAAAATTTGATCAGACATGTTTGAAGTGAGTTCACTCCAATGACGCCAGCCAGACACGGCTAGCATGCCAACCATTAATAACCAAATGAGCAGAAAACCTTTAGTGAAAAATGGTTTAGCAAAGGCTTTTGTTCTATCTAAGAAATCATTAGGATCTAGTAAGGGAATTTGCACCGACAATGGCGAACGTAATTTACCTAACCATTTTTTGCGTTTCTGTTCTTGGCCAAATCGCAAAGATTCAGCCGCATCTCCCGAATGGTCCATCTTTAAAATATTACTGCGACTTAAATCACCAATGAGTTGAACAACCTCTTCGTGTGTCGGTAATTCCTCACCTAATCGTTCACTCGCTAATTGCCAAACGGTCTCAATGGTTCTGTTACCGTCCATCAAACCCACTAATAAATATGCTTGCGGGCTTAATCGCCTAAACTGTCCAGTGCTATGATTTTGTAATACATAACTTCGCTCTTGACGATAACGATGCACATGCACCTCAACATGGCGATGTAACTGCGGTTTTAATTCAGCAAGACGATACCAATCACGCGAAAATAAAACAGCCGTCATAGCTTCATCTGCCTACATTCTATAACTTGCAGGAGTACTGAAGCATAACAACGCATGCAAACGCTTGCACCATAAAACACACATAAATAAACGTAGGTCGATGTTAAGTCAGCCCCAGAGATATTTCGTGTGATTAACTTCATCCCCAAAAACGCCACCATTGCATAGTTAACCAATTACGTAGGCTTCGAGTCCAAATAGAAATTAATAAACGATCATCAATATAGACCTTTGCTACGCCCTCCAAACCAGGACGTAAATTATCTACAGGGGACAAAATATCTGCCTCAACACGATAGACCGCTGTTCCCTCTCTTTGCTCCGCAATTGGGGTAATTTGTTTGATCTTAAAATCAACATATTGATCTGACATCGCCGCTAGCACTAATTGCCCAATTTGTCCTTTTCGTATATCGTTTATCCTATATTCATTAACATATAGAGCTAGGCGGTAGCGATTGTTAGGGGCTAATTCAAATAGCACATCTCCTTGACGAACAGAAGCCCCTATTCGCTGACTTTGATCGCCCGATACAACAATTGCATCAAAGGGTGATGTCATACTCGATTGCTCTAATTGAAAATCGACCAAAGCCAGCTCTGCTTTTGAACGCTCCAGTTGAGCGGAGTATATTTGTACCTGAGAACGATCATTTTTTGACAATGCATCTTCATATTGTCTGCGGGTGCGACTTTTCTCACTCAGCCATTTAAGGCGTTGCAAACTCAATTCACGAGTATCTAAACCGGCAATATCATCGCCTATTTTTATTTCATCACCGGCTCGTACTTTGGCGCGTTCTAAAAATCCGTCAAACGGAACCACTACTGAACGCAACTCTGCACCTTCCAATACAGCATCTGAACCAAGATGATACTCCGCTTCAAAAAAAGAGAAAAACAGTAACAAAAATGTGATACTAAGAAAGGTTAATTTTCGACCGATATACCCGGGTTTTAGTGCTACGGCTAGACCATTTCGTATTGCCGCCCATAATAAAATACCAAGTGGCTGCTGAGACTGTCGTTTTTGTTCTAAGGCCAAGCCCACCATATTGGCCAATGCCTCTTTACGTACTCGTTCATGCTCTAAAAATGGCTTGTCTGCACTGCGTTCAAATAATAAAACGCCGTAACAGATTTCGCGATCAACCAAAGGGACAGTTAACACAGTAACGTCCCCAACATAGGCACACAAATCACGATGGGCCAAATTTACTTGTTCTCTATTTTCAAGTGGTGGCCAAGTCACTGACTCTTGTTGTTCTAATGACTCTTGCATGGCTAACTTAGTAAAGCGCATAGTGGCTAAACGCTCAACATAATCATTACTGTCTGATTGACAGTTAATTTTTATCTCGCCTTGTTTTTCAAACGCTAAAACGACGCGTTCACAATTTAGTTCACGACTAGCATAGTTACAAAAAGCCAAGGCAGACGCTTGAAAGCTACGTTGCTCCAAAATAGTTACAAAGCCATCTAACAAGGTTTGTTGTTGAATTAAGGCATTTTTATTCTGCTGCGACAAATTTCGCAATAAACGTAATTCTAGCCAAGCGGCACACCATTCCAATTGCGTTAGTTGCTTATCTAAACCGGCTTGATCTTGAGTGGGCAAAATTAGCGTTACTACTGCCAATACGCGACCCTCATATATATAAGGCCAAGCAGCAACATAAGTATCTACGTCAGTAGGCGATATAACTGGGTGTTTGTCGGTAAATGCTTGTTGTGCCGCGCTTTGCATTAGCGCTACATACTCAGAATCATGAGGGCGCAGTTCGACTGCAGATAATTCACCAGAGTCTTTTTCATCAACCAACAATGACGCGGCTTTATAATCTAAATAACACGCAACAAAGTTTAGCCAATAAGTATACCAAGTCTCATCTTGGCAATCGACTAAGTTTTGAAGCAATATAGGGTCGGCAATTGTAGTTTTTAGAGGTTCGGAAAAAGTCTCGGATTCAGACATATTGTCACTACTATGATTATCAAACAATTAAAGTATAAGCTATCAGCTTTGATAACGCACTAGGTTTACGCTATGGATAACTAACAAATAGGACATCGTATTGAACTAGGTTTTAAGCGATACTACGGGGTAGATATAGGGAGTCTATACTCCCTATATCTACAATATTATTTAGTTTCTGGTTTCTCGCCTAAACTACCAAAACGTTTTTCATATTCATCAACTACGTTGCCTAATAAAGCTAGCATGCGCTTAGCAGCATAAGGGCTCATCATAATCCGATCTGAAAGGTCAATTGCAACCTCTTCTTGACCTTGACGCCAGGCTTGATTGGTACCAAACAACAACGTTACTTCTTCTTTAGTGCTCGATACGTTACACACATTTGCGTAAGTATTACGCATATTTTTATCGTTCCATCGAATTGTTGGATTTGCTGCTGTACTCTTTGTTGTTGCCATTTGTATTTCCTATTACTTAATTTATTGTGAAATTTACCGTTTCCAATGACTGAAACTGCGTTTTTTAGGTGTCATTGACTTACTATCACCGACATTCTTAAGGCTATTTAACTGCCAACTAGGTCGAGACATTGCTAACAACACAAGGCTTTGCGAAATGCCCATTCCGTCTTTAACGTCATCAAGTTCATTGTCATGTTGCTCTAACAAAACCTCAAGTTCTTCTTTTAACGCGTTTAACTCTTCAAGTAGTTGGGTATAAACTGCATTTTTATTAGTATACCCTTCGCTATTAAGCACTGATGGGTCTCGCTTAAACTTATCTTCAGCTTCTTTCGCAGCCTCAGATGCCTCAACGATTTCAGTTTCCAACTCTTGCACATTACCATTAGAAGCATACAAGTCATATTCAACATTATCTATCAAGCTCGTTAGTCTTCGATAATTATATAACAATGCAAATGCTGGTGATTGCTCTATATCATCAAATTGTTTGGATACCGATACCGACGATGCATCTTCAATCTCTAGCGCTGTTTTTCGACTGGTTTCTATAGGTAAGCTGCGTAAGAAATCTCTTAACTGTTCATTACTCATTGCTTTAATATTTCTAACTTCAAAATCAAGTAATGCTTTTCTTAAAATATTGCTGTTAGATGATGAACTAATCTCATTTTCAGTATTAGAATCAAAAGAAGAAAAATCAGAGTTAAACACAAGATCTTGTGCAATCTCAGACGTCTCACCAACTTGGCTTGGCGCCGTTGCCGAGAATGGCAAGGTAAAGAAAGTACCATTATCGGAAACAGTTAAGGTGATATCCTCCAATGTATCACTATAAATACCCTCTCCAATTGTATATTCATTGTTGCCATCACCACCAAGCAAAATTCCTGTTCCTTGAATGATGTCGTCGCCTCCTTCACCATTAGTTTTTTGAGTAATCACAAAATCACCATTAGCATAGCTAATATCTGCTGAGTCGCCTATTAGTATATTTTTACTAACCTTCGCATTTTTATCGGCTTTTATCGAATCATCACCATTCCCACCGAATACAATATTATAATCACCGCTAATCTGGATTACATCGTTTCCATCGGTAGTAGACGCTTGGCCTGACAACAAATAACTGTCTCCATCGAATTGAATGAAACCATTGTCACCAAATACACGGTCAAATCCAGAACCGGTAATTATGTTGTCATCACCACTACCAGACAGCACAATATTGTCACCATCACCGGTAATAATGGTGTCAGCTGCACCGTATAATCCCTCAGCAATAACCTGGATCAATTCACTATCAAAATATTCCAATGAACCGGTATCACCCAAGATAATATTATTGCCATCCACGGTGGTAATGCTATCTACACCGTAACCGCCTAAGATACGTTGGTCACCTAAGCCCGTGATAATCACATCATCGCCGGTGCCGTTTTCATCGGCAGTGAATATACCTGCTGCATAATCAAACGTGCCGGTATCAGCCAGAATATCGTTATTCCCCGCACCGGTGGTGATGCTGTCGCTGCCATCACCCGCCAAGATACGGTTGTCGCCATTGCCTACAACAATTACATCGGCGCCGTTACCTAGTGCATCGGCAGTGGCTGTTTGCGCAGCTTCATCCACGCTGCCTGTATCCGCTATAATCGTGTTATTGCCCGCGCCTAGCGTGATGCTATCACTGCCATTACCGGCCAATATTCTATGGTCTCCTTCACCCGCCACAATCACATCATCGCCCGATACGCTGTTATCTACACTGAACACCTGATTCGCGTAATCCAATATACCATTATCAGACACCACATCGCTGTTGCCATTGCCTAGCGTAATTTCATCATCGCCTGCACCGCTTAAGACAATCTTATTGCCTTCACCAGTGGTAACGATATCTGCTGCGCCATTTACGCCAACGGAAGTCGCTTTCGCTAATAAGCCACCACTAAATTGTAAAGAACCCGTATCACCTAAAATAACGTCACTGCCATCCGATGTGGTAATGCTATCTGCACCGTAACCGCCGATAATAATGTTGTCACCATCGTGCAACGTTATTGTGTCATTGCCGCCTTCGGTGCTGGTACTTTGTGCACTTTGCAGAAGGTTGTTAGTATCGTAGTTAAGCTGACCTTCATCACCCAGTACAATGCGACTGCCCACACTATTAAGCGTGGTCT
>JBLIGC010000046.1:0-15027 GCA_047636735.1 Glaciecola sp.
TTCAGTCAATATTTCAACTAACTTAGTTTCAGTGGTCTAGGGACTAATTTGCTTATTGGCTAATTGGAACACTTCGTCCCAATCTACATCTTCAATATGAAAAAATGCATAATATTAACTCAAGGTTTGCCAAAATATTTCAACATCTCGCTGGGCATCAAATTGATAATTGGCTTCGCCTTTGTTTGCTCTTAAATCGTTTACACAAAGATAGGGTAAACGATTGTCTATGTTCATCACGATGCCAGGAGCTTTGACACCAGTAAATGTGTTGACAATAGAATTATTATCATTGAGCTGCATACTGCTTTTTAATTTATCATGCTCGATGTCAAATTCAATTCTTTGACAAGACACAGAGGAAACCTGATATAACTGATGAGTATCGGCTTGCATATCCAGCACCTGTCCATAAGCGGGCGCTTTCCAAATCCCAAGTAAGGGATCAACACTATTAGTTGGGATATTCGGTTTAGTATTATCATCGTTACAGCCAGTTAGGATCAAACCTAGTGCAATGCATAAGATAAGGGTTAATTTTGAAGATTGCGAAAGTCGCATTGCTGTATTCCTGTATTTTTAAATATATTTTGTTTTCTAAACGATCCCTAATTATTCGAAGTATCGTCTAGATAAGTAGTATTTGTGGTTAATGAATAAGCGTCATACTTTGCTTAGCACCTTAAAATTCGTAGGTAATACTTGAACTAATACCAGTATAAAAGTCTCTCTTTTTGCTAAACAAAGGGCTGTCATTATATCCAAAATCGGAGCCTGCATGAGCTGCTGCTCTAAACTCCCAATTTTCTGAAATAGGGTAAGTAACACCTACTGATGAATTAAAGTGTACTGAAGCTTTGCCATTGTATGCTGCAAAGTTAGTTTGGGCTGCTTCTTCATTTGACACTCCTAAGTAATAGTCGTTGAATTTAGCATCCACCAGAGTTAGCCCTGTGAGGCCATGAAAATCCCAGCCATTAAATTGCCAATTGCGCCCTAACAATACAGATGCAACTGTACCTTTACTTCTGCCTTTAACATCATGCTTAATTGAAACTTGCAAAATGTTTTTGCCGAAATATCCAGTTAAGCGTCCGCCCAACATAGTGCTGCTTTGTCTTTTTGTGATACCGATAAAACGATCGTCGGTGTCTTCAGATATGCCACCATCGGTCGCGCCTAATATTAAGTCAAAAGACCAGTTATCACTTTTGTAAGCGTTATATCCTATGACTAATGGTTCGGACGTTTCCATACCTACATCGATGAAAAAATTATTCCAGTTGTAACTTCCGCTCAAGTTAACACCAAACCCAACTCCTTTGCCATCCTCGTCAGTCAAAGATGAGCCAAGTCCAACTCCTGCATTTACGCCTATCTCGAAGAAATTTTCAGGAGCGCTATTTTTATCCGCATTGGTGCGCAATTCGCGTGCAATATCTGCAGAGTAAGTAAATGGTGAAAACGCGACTGACAAAATCGCAACAAGTGATAGTTTTTTTATGTATGAAGACTGCATGTTTACTTCCTAGTTGATTGAATACCCATGCAGTATATTTTTAATTAAACACAAAAAACGTAACAAGATGCAGCGTTTGTAACAATGTGTAGGATAAAGTAATTGCAATCATAGAGCTTCCCGCAGCGAGCTTGAAGCAAAGTAAAAAGGGTAACGTCAACTTATCGAATGCCCAACAGCCATCAGATAATATGGGTATGACAAATACTAAAATGTACGCGGGTGAGGTGTTATTGGAAGCGTTTTTAACACCAATGACAATTAACCAGCGTAACTTGGTAGATGCTCGTTCACGGAATATTCTATAATCCTTTGCCCTTAACAAATGACATCCAACCATAAACAGATTGGTAACAATGCCATCACTCGGAAGAAACAGTTGAGCTTGGCTTGAGATGTAAACCGTCGCATTGGTCGTTCTTGTTGTCTACTTGGCTAAAATAAGTGGGGCATGAGCAATAGCCAGCTGTTTTTAGACTTAGTTAATTTGCTTATATTTAGTATTGACCGCTTACTCAATTATTTCGAAATCGTTAATTAAAACGGTTTATGCGATGCTACATGTTGTTTGCGACAATAATGTGAGAAACAAAAATTTATGTAGCATTGGGTAAGCTCCGTTTTGTCTTTATTAGATCACTAGAACAAATACCTTAACATTGCTTTTTTAATTGAGCCATGGAGTAAACCAGGGTGTTTTCTGGTCGGTGAGGTTTGTATTGAGCGCTTGTTGCAATACTAGCAACGCTTTCCTCTTTGATTGAGCTATTTGCATGAACGTGTGGTATGAGTATGTAAACTTATAGACTGATCACGAGGCAGTTTTTGACTGCCAAATTAGCGAAGTCCTTGCGGCCGCTTCATGCCCAAAGCCCGCGTTAACAATTGAAGTGTCAGCCTAGGATTTTGGCACATAGCAGAAGATTTTAGAACAGAATCATCGAGCAGACCTGATTCACAATTTGTCCCGCAATAGAAAAATGCATCTGTATGTCTTTTGGTTAAGTGTTAGGTAATTTATACTTTTCGCCTAGTAACCCTAGCTTTTTAAGACTATAAATTTGTCCACTCTGCAATTTCTTTTAATATATCCTGATCACCACCGCTAAAAAAGACCTTGACCTTAGTGCATAAACGCCACCCCTTTGTACTTATACAAGCAACTTAATTACCTCAAAACCTCAACTACCCTATGTCTGTTGCATAGCATAGAGTTGTGCTTTATTCTTATTGTATCGCGCAACTCTTAGGCGCTTAGGTAGTTTAATTTTGGGGTTTTAATGAAACAGTATCAATATATTTCAAAACAAGATATAGAATGCAGATTAAACGAGAACACGCAAAACTTTGTTGATATTATTGCCGAAAAGCGCACTAATTTGCAGCAAACAATCACTGCTTCTCATCTCTCCAATTGGCTTAAACAGACTTTATTTCTGCTTTGTATTTCCACGAGCGTGATTACGACTGATGCGCTCGCTGTCCAAGCTATCGCGAATAATGAACAACAACTTGGCTATTATAGAGACCCCACTTTACATGGGAATAATCTGGTGTTTACCGCGCAGGGTGACTTATGGTCAACATCGCTAAATAGTAGCGCGCCCGCGAAGCGTTTAACAAGCCATGCAAACTTAGAGCGCAGTGCCGAGTTTTCCCCCTCAGGTGATAAAATTGCGTTTGTGGCTAGCTACAACAATGTGTCTGCGGTGCACGTAATTAACGCCCGTGGTGGTAAAGCAAGGCAAGTTAGCTTTGAGCTAGCGAGCAGTAAACTGCACGGCTGGGTAAATGAAAATACACTGCTCATTAGCACCGCCAGTGATACTGGCATGCATAGCAGTTGGGTATTAAAAACCATTGATATAATCGACCTAAGCACAAAATCTTTGCCAGTGTTTGACGCCGTTGAAGGTACTGTTACTCAAGATGGTGAAACGTTGGTATTCATTCAATATGGCTTACAAATGTCTACCGATAATGCCAATCATTATAAAGGCGGTGCAGCCGGTGAAATGTGGCGTTTTACTTTGGATTCAAACAAGGAAGCAAGCTTGCTGACAAGCAAGCATGAAGGCTCGGTGCGCACGCCAATGCTCTATGAGCAAACAGGTGCAAGCCGCATATACTTTATTAGTAATCAAAATGGTCTAGACAACATCTGGTCGATGGCCTTAAACGGTAACGATATAAAACAACATACTATGTTTACCGACTGGGCGGTGCGCAGCGCCAGCATACATGAAGAATTCATAAGCTTTCAGCACGGTGCAGACATAAAAATATTTAATATAAAAACAGGTAATGTCAGCAGCGTTGATATTTCGCTCCAGTCTGACTTTGTTGACTTACGTACCCGCCATATCAAAGATCCCCTCAGCTATTTTAACAGCGCCAGTATTAGCCCCACCGGCAACAACGCAGTGGTAGTTGCCCGCGGCCGCATTGGCATAGCCAATACTCAGTCTACCCGCTTTATAAATGTAGCCACCGACCCTACTTCACGCAATCGCAGCGCTATAATGAGTAAAGACGGTCACTTTGTTTACGCCATTAGCGACGTCACTGGCGATTATGAAATTTGGCAGTTTGATGCCAAAGGTAACGACAGCGCTAAGCAATTAACTCAAAATGGTAGCGAGCTCAAAACTGATCTGTGGTTGTCGCCCAACGGTGAATGGTTAGCTTACACAGAAAAGTCAGGCAAATTGTGGTTGTTAGAATTGTCCTCAGGTAAATCAACCGTTGCTAATGAGTCGCTTAATGGAGAAATAACCGACATAGAGTTTAGCCACGACAGTGCTTATTTAGCGGCTACCTTTACTGAGCAAGGAAAACCTCGTTCAAATATATACTTGCAAGAAGTTCCAAACGGTAAGTCTGCAATGTTAACAGGGCCAAAATATGATTCTGGCTCGCCTGCTTTTAGTACTGATATGCACTGGCTGTATTTTTTGTCAGACCGTTCTTTTACGCCAACTCCGTCAAGTCCATGGGGCGACCGCAATATGGGCACCGCTTTTGATAAACGTACGCAAATTTTTGCCATTGCCTTAACTAAAAATGCAAAATTCCCCTTTGCGGCGCCCACGGAGCTAAACATTGTAAAAGATACCGTTGATGACAATGACAGTGATACAAAAAACAAAGAGAATGATAAAGAGAAAGTTCTTGTTGATTTCGACAATATTGAAAAAAGACTTTGGCAGGTTAACCTACCCGCGGGGGACTATGACCACTTAGAGGCAAACGAAAAAGCGCTGTTTATATTGGAAGGAAATACCTTGAAAAGCCTCGAGTTTAGGCACGACGCTAAAATAAAAGAGATGACCGGTGAGGTCAACAATATAAACTTATCTGGCGATAAAAAGCATTTACTCGTGACGAAAGGCAGCCGCGATAAAACCAAACTGCTTATTGTGCCGGCAAACGCTGATTATCCAAGCGACCTTAGCAAGCACAACGTAAATTTGAGCGATTGGACAATCGTCTTGCAACCCCAGCAAGAATGGCAACAGCTTTTTAAAGACGCTTGGTTAATGCACCGCGATTCTTTATTTGACAAAAACATGCGCGGACTCGACTGGCCTGCAACTAAGCAAAAGTATGCGCCTTTGGTAGCCAGAATGACTGAACGCTCAGAGCTTAATGATATTTTCGAGCAAATGATGGGCGAGTTAAATACCCTGCATTCACAGGTGCGCGGCGGTGATGTAAACGATGACCCTAACGCACCAGCCTATGCAACATTGGGCGCAAGCTATACCGATACGCCAAACGGCGTTCTGATCAATACCATTTATCAATATGACTTTGAGCTAATTAGTCAGGCCCCGCCGTTAGCAAAGCCCGGTGTTAACGCGCAAGCAGGCGATATTATTACCGCAGTTAACAATCGCCCTATCGCTACTGTTGCGCAATTGCAAAAGGCCCTTGTTAATACCGCTGGGCAACAAACGCTGCTAAGCCTTACACGAAGCGAGAATAGAAATGATGTGCAGATTCAAACGGTCGTAAAACCAACGCGCATAAACCGCGAAGCCCGATTGCGTTATCAAAACTGGGTCGCTAACAACCTTGCAAAAGTGCAGTCTCATAATGCAGATGTTGGCTATTTGCATTTATATGCGATGGGCGCAAATGATATAGCCTCATTTGCACGAGATTTTTACGCGCAGTATGAAAAAAAAGGGCTTATTATAGATGTTCGCCGTAACCGCGGCGGCAATATAGACAGCCTGCTAATTGAGAAGCTACTTAGGCGGGCTTGGTCATTTTGGGAAAGTCCTCAACTAACCCAAACCAATATGCAACAAACATTTAGAGGGCATTTGGTAGTGCTTGCCGACCAATTTACCTATTCTGACGGTGAAACATTTACCGCCGGCATTAAGTCTTTAGGTATTGGTACGGTTATTGGCAAACAAACCGCTGGCGCTGGCGTGTGGTTGTCGGGCAACAATAGGCTAGTAGACGGTGGCATGGCCCGTGTGGCTGAATTTCCGGTATTCACGATAGAGGGTGATTGGCTTGCAGAAGGAAGAGGCATATCACCTGATATAGAGGTGGATAACTTGCCTCACGCAACATATAAAGGAAATGATGCACAGCTTCAAGCCGCCCTTGCCTTACTGGCGAAGAAAATAAAAGAGTCGCCGGTGCGTCCGCTCAAGGGAAAAGGTTTTCCGGGGGTTGAGGAATCGGCCAGTGATGCAAAGCTAATCACAAAGTAGCACTTTGATTGGGGTAATAGTAGTTACGCCTCAAGGGTTCCCGTTAATGCTCCGTCTAAGAACAGCATATGGCATTAATAAGAATTTCTAAGGACTAATTCAGGAAATAAAACGCGACAAAATAGTGGGGTAATTATTCCGCAATTTTGTTTCCCGTTTTATTAATTTAGGAAAAAAATTGAGGCTACCTGAAACAAAAAGCGAAGTTAAAGAGCCTGTTATTTTTTGTCATATTCAGCAGCCTCAATCTAAGACCCGCCTCGTTCCTGATATTTAGGAATATTGGCAGGTAACACACTTGAAAACTAACTTTTGATGTTGCCACTGTCTAAACGAGTTTGGTTAGTTTGGAATTCAGGCTGGGCTGCACGGCGCCTTACTAGCTAGTAAAATAAAGGCTGTATTCGCGTTAGTTGTTGAAAGAGAATATTTGAGTGAGAATTCGGTAGGAGTCAATCCTCTTGTAACTGGGTATAGGAAACGAAGTTTACACAAAATTTACTTTATCTTGAATTGTCTTTACGTTAACTAGCGTAAAGTATAGGTAGTCCGATAACAAAAGCAGGAAAGGTCGATATTATGATTTTTAAAAGATATATATTAATAAGTATATCGGCTTATTTTTTTCTTATAATTAGTGGTTGTGGTAGCAGCGATCCGTCACAAAGTCCAATTGAAGAAACTAAGCCACAGCCTAACCCTGCGGCTACGATTACCGCAGCGGTTTACAAAATGGCCAACTTCTCTGTCAATCTAACTACCGATGTTAAATATGGCGAAGGTTTAAGCCACGCCTATTGGAATACGGAGTCTTCGGATTCAAAAGATCTACTATTGGATATTTATGAATCAAATAATGAAGAACCCTTAAAACCAGCCGTTGTTTTTATTCATGGCGGAGGCTTTACAGGTGGCGATAAGTCAATGGCCGCAGCTTTTGATACGCTGACATACTTTGCGGAGCGAGGTTTTATCGGCATCTCCATCAACTATCGACTATTAAGGGATTACGGAACATTACCGGACACTTTACTCAATGCAATTGACGCTATACCAAATTTATCGGAAAGTTCACGCGATCAAGTAAAGGCTATGTACCCTGCAATTCGAGACGCCAAAGGTGCTATTCGTTGGGTCTATCAGCAAGCTGAAGCACTTGGTATTGATACTAATCACATTTCAGTTGTGGGTGGTTCAGCGGGATCTATAATCGGCGTCGCTCTTGGCGTTATCAATCCTGAAGACTACACGAATGAATTGACGACAAGCGAAGATCCAACATTAATAACAATAAACTTAGAGCAGCCCGCTGTTGTGCATACCGTAATTAATCATTGGGGTTCTGCTGGAGGTGTTAATCTTCTTGAACAACTTGATGGTGTCTCACGATGGGATGAATCTGATGCACCTTTGAGCATAGTGCACGGTACTGTTGACACTATCGTTGCATTTAGTAACGCACAAGAACTCAGAGCCATCTATTCGTCAACGGGTGTCCCGTTTGCTTACTACCCCCTACAAGGCATTGGACATGGCGCTTGGAGTGCTACCGTTGGCGGTAAAACCCTTAATGAATTAGCCTTCGACTTTATTGTAAGCTCCCAAGGCCTGTTAGTTATAGAATAAGGCTACCTGTAAGTAATTCGTTTATTGAAGGGGACAAAAATGCCAACACAGTCTGCGCTCTAAGCGTAAGCCGACCGACCGATTTACTTAACCTTATGCAAATGACAACAGATAGAGTTCTCAATTAACTTCCGAATAGGACGGGTACGAGAGACTTTCGTTACCTAGATAACCCAGTTGGATTTCCTTAAACTTATCACGCTTACCATCCACCATTGCCATCTAGCCCAAGTAATTAGAAAGGTATGCTGTGCCTACGCCTGTGAACCTTGCCATCCAATTACGCAATCGGCTGATATATCCATTTACATTATACTATCGTGGTTTACTATGGAGCGCATAGCTTTATGGATATCGTGAGCGTTATGTTCTTCAAACACAAAGTCAGTAAGACCACCACTCCTATCGGCCACAATAAGAACTGGTATTTTGTCTTCTAGCTTACGCTTGTCGCCCATGCCTCCTCGCTTTCTGGATTCACGGTTATATATGGTCTGGTTACCTTTAAATGATTCTGCAAGTAAATAGTTTTCGTGTTCTGCTAAGGTGATCAAAAAAATCCTATCAAAAGTCTTAGCATAGTCGGTCGAAATGTAAGTATCATTGCAACGCTAAAAACACCTAAACTAATACTCAAGGGCCAAAGTAGCATCGCGAAGCTTAGACTTTCCTCTACAACGTATAAAATCAGACTGGCACTTAGCGCGAGCAGACTAAAAAGCTGCAGACGTTTTTCGTTTAGCGGCACGCCACTAGGTTTAGTAACCGTCTTCCAATGTTGACGCTGAGACAAGGCGTAATACCCACAACCGACTATACTAAGTAGCATAGCTGCAAATAATATTAGTCCGTTAATCATTCTTTTACCTTAGTTGCAAAATTTGTGGCTATTCGAATTTTAGGCCGCATTAAACTCTCGTATTCGTAACGCGATCACAATAGCGATAAACGCAAAAAGTATTAGTACCGTATCCATTCCCAAAACGGGTAAGAGCTTATTATTTAGCGCCACTATTGGATTATCACCTGTACTTATCCAGTTTAGTATAGGCGCAATAAGCGCAGTCACCGCAATGAATACCAATTGCTCTTGCCATGCCGTTTTACGACGAAACCCAGCGTGCACAAAGCTCGCTAGCCAGACTAGGTAGAATGCCCACACTTCAAGTTCAGACCGCCCGTATCCAATGAACTCGGCTGTTTGTGGCAATAAACGATTGGCTACAAAAAATGCGCATGTTGCTAATATTGTTCCACAGATGGCCCCAACGCTTAAGGTATTTACAAGCTTGATACTTAATCGGTCCTGGCCGTGCTTTGTCCTTCGGGAGCGCTGCCAAAAAATTAGTCCCGTGGCGATCATCACGCAGCCGCTAAGTCCGGCTAAAAAGTGTAACCACCTTAAAGGCCAATGCTCATACTGAACGTAGTGCATACCCTTTATCCAGCTTGAAGTGGTAATAATCGGGCCCGCTACATAGTCATATAATAATTCGCCACTGCTAGCGTCGAACACCATTTGTTCTCTATTCATCATTACCTTGTTATCAGCAAAAATACGCCGCAATCGCACATAAGAATTTTCGTCTCCCAAATTACTCAATCGAATAGCATCTACCCGAGCAGGTTTACCGTTATCTAGCTTTGTCCATGTATCCTCAGCACGAGCAACCATTTGGCTTATTGAGGCAAGGCTATTGTTGGACACATTGGCAGAATCAATTTTTATACCACCTCTTAGCGCAATATTACTTGCTGCTTTATCACCATTAAATGCAGCGGTAGTAGCCCATGGTAAGAGTGTTTGCATTGATATAATAAGGCCGCTAAGACAAATCATAAAATAAAAAGGCAGCGCAATTAAAGCCGTTAGTGTGTGTAAATCAAGTGTCGAGCGAGTAAGTGGTTTTTTATGTCTGAAGGTAAATAATTCAGCTATCACCTTATGGTGCGTAAAAACACCTGACACCAGAAGCAGCAACATCGCCATCGCCGCGAAACCGACAATCCACGTACCCATGTTATTCCACGACACGTTTAAGCGATGGTGGAAACGGTGGAGAAAGCGAGTACCGCCTAAACTTTCGGTGGGGGTGATAAATTCACCACTTTGTGGATGTATGTAAAACCTTGGAAATACAACACCTGTGTCCCCTCTAAACCAAAGTTCAAAGGAAGATTGACGGTCGTTTGGAGGGCTTACCGATAAGCCTCGAGCATTATCAGGCTTGATTGCCATCATTTTACCTATGACATCGTCAAGCGGCAAGGGTCTTGCAGTGGCGCTAATACGCAGCTCAGGTTTCATCCATTGATCTATTTCAAGGTTAAAAACACTAAGCGTGCCCATCCAAAAAATAACGAACAGTAATGCGCCAATCGAAATACCACACCACGTATGAACATTTGCCATTGACTGACGAAACGAATGACTAGTTTGCATCCAGCATGCCCCTATAAATTGGCTGATAAATAAGGTGAAACTAATATCATTGCAATAGCCGCAAAGATTATAATTAATGAGGTCTGCCACACTTTTGCCGTTGCAAATACCCACACAACAATGCCTAAATACAGTATGAACGCAATCATACCATTTAGTGCAACGGCTTCTCCCATCTGCATACCCAGTTTGATCAACAAAATGCTAGAAAAAGCAACATAACCCGATATAAATGCATAGCCAAACAAGACTGCGCTAAAAATTTTAACGCAGACTTGAATCAATCCAGATGAAAACTTATTGTCAGCCACTATTAACTCACTATCTCAGCTAAAAGCGGTATTCGGCTCCTGCAAAAACTGCACGCCCCTGCAGATGCAAGTCTGAATCAGGATTATCTTCTATCGGTTGTGTACCTGTGGCATTGGTAACGCCTGCACGTAACGCTAAGCTCTGTGTTGCCTGAAAGCGAAAACCAATATCGACTAAGATATAGGCGTCTTGTTCATAGGGGGTAGGGTCGCGACGTCTGTAATCGATATAGTCACCATAGTAATTGACGCCTAAATAGGCCGATAGTGAGTTAGAAAAATCAGCGGTAATCCGCAAATTAGCTTTATGCATTGGACGGTACGCTAGCGGCTCACCATTGGGACCCGACGCGTCTAAATAGGTGTAATTACTGTCAACGCTTATCATATCGTTTACCTCTACCCATAAGCTTACTTCAACACCGCGCAAGGTTGCTTCATCCAGGTTAAAGTAAGCCGTATTACCCGCAAGTGGATGGTCTACTGCAAAACGACCCACTTCTATGAGTTCATCCACTTCGTTATTGTAGATTGTAAAGCTAGTGTTCCAATGCTCTCGGTCGACTAAAAGAGAAATTTCGGTACTTACACTGGTTTCCTTTTTAAGCTCGGGATTACCGAAAATGAAGCAATCTCCACCACACGAAATAGACTGAAAATTAGGTGATGCTTCAAATAAAGTGGGTGCTCTGAATGCTGAGCCAACACCACCCTTAAGGGTAATTCCGTCATCAATGTTATATACCAAATAGGCTCGTGGGCTAAGGTTAAAACCGTAAATTTCTGCATCTTCTGCACGCAGACCTAAAGTGGCCGTTAGATTATCACTTAGCTCTATTTGGTCTTGCACAAACAGTGACGTTAAATCTAAGCTGTCCGAACCTTTAACTGGGTATTGAATATCGTCTTTAATTTCTGTCTTTAAATACTCGACCCCAACGGTGACTCGGTGATTGTTTAAGTCAAAGTAACTCACCGCTCGCAGTGTGGTGTAAATTTCATCTGGCTCTAAAAATTGTTCGTCACGCTCGGTCTCTGGCAAATCAATATAACGACTGTTGAAGTCTTCCATTTGTGCATTCGATTGATTCACGGTTATTTGAGTACTACCCCACCGCCAATCTGCAATATGGGTTAATCCGTAGGTCCATCTATCTATATGCTGGGTGCGCGTGTAATTGCCAAAATTGGAAAGTAATACTTCATCATCATCGTTAGCAAGATTGAAAGATAGTGTTTGATTGCCTGCCAACTCCCAATTTACGTTTGCAGAAAACTTGGTTGATTTTCTTGGCTCTATGAGCATGTAGTCTGTTGTGCGACCTTTAAGTAAACCAACCGGATCGTAAAACCAAGCGTCTTGTTCGGCATGCTCCGCGCTGAACGTTAAGCCCAAATCTTGGTTGAGCTTACCACTGCTTAAATAGCTAACACGGTAACGATTTCCCTCGCGACCTTGCCGCATAAATCCTTGCTCAGCATTGATAACATTAAGCCATTCGTTTGTTGGCTTTCGGGTAATAACATTTACTACTCCTCCTACCGCGTCAGAGCCATATAATGCCGACATTGGACCCCTAATTACCTCTACTCTGTCTATGAGCGCGAGGGGAATAGGCGTGTTATCGAAGTTGTTCCTGCGCCAAATTCCAGTGCCTGATGAAACTCGCTTCCCATCAACTAAGCGCAATACGTAATCTTCATCTAATCCACGAATGACAATACCATTACGACCACCTTGGGTTGCCTGGTTTGACACACCGGGTAAGTTTTTTAATACATCCACTAAATCTTTTATTGGCAGTTGCATAATCTGTTCAGAATCAACTATAGAGATAGAAGCGGGTGCTTGTGCAATAGTACTTTCGTAACCACTCGCGGTGACAACCACCACTTCAGTAGTAGACGAGTTACCATTAATTTCTGATTCTGCGGCTACTGCATTAGCAATTGACAACAATGAGATGCTAGCGGCAATTAATTTCTTTTTGTAAAGTGATGGTGCTTTTGAGTTCATTGAAGGGTCCGGTTACTGTTTAGAGCTTGGTTTAAAATACGCATAATTAGAACAATATTGCTGATAGCAATTATTAATTTGATGTAAGTAGATTTACTAACTATAGATGATATACGAATGATAATGATTGTCAATAGCATTATTAATTGAAGGTGTAGAAGGCTCGGGTAAAGTATAAGAAGATCTGTGTAAAAACGGTTGAACGCTACTTATATAATTTTGAGAATAATATTCGCTATGAACTGTAATTCGCGCTTCAAGAGCTGAATTATTCGAATTTCCTGATGTTGGCTTTTTACTCAACTTGTCGATAAGGTTGCCAACAAGAATGACTATTTAATAGCAAAAGTCAGTACAATTAAGGCAAATCCAACGGCGGCTATGGCACTAGGCCGATGGCCGGCGGCGAGCGTGAGGAAGACGTTTAAGCTAGCCGTATATTTTTAGATTTGTTGATATTATAAGTAAATATGCTAATGGCAGGTGATCCGGCAAAGAAGACCAGCTGTATTTATGATATGTAGGTTAATGTTGACATATTATTCATCACCTGTTGAATCTTTAGTTAAACATTGACCCGTTTTTACGATACACAGCAATTTTCGTTTTCTTTAAGTGTTCACCACATTTGGGCTTTGGGTAACATACTTTCATCATCAATTTGCTGATGATTTCGATAAGAAAGCAAAAAGATACAAATGCAGATGTCGATGTAAATCGATAGCAGAAGCCTATACTGCAAAATATTTTTTCTCTATGTGAGAACTTTTACTCGACAATTGCGAGATGCTACTCAAAGTAGCAGTAGCCGTAAGTATCGCTTTGTTGGTTTGGTTACTTCACTTTATTTAGATTACGTGATTTATGCTACTCTCTTTTTGTCTTTACTTTTTTATTTTAGGTTTTACTTAAACGGGAAACGGCATGAACTCAAAACTCCCTGCTAAAAAATCGAGCGCCCAAGATATTCAGGCATTTATTGGCAAAGTCAAAAATGCTTCACTAACCACCGACGTAGGCAAGGGCAGATTAATATTTGCAATGGATGCCACAGCAAGTCGCGAGCACTGCTGGGATATGGCTAGTCAACAGCATGCGGCTATGTTTGCTGAAGCAGATAAGGTGAGCGCACTTAATGTGCAACTGTGTTATTACCGGGGGTTGGGAGAGTTTAAGGCGCTTGCGTGGACACGCAGCGTTGATGAAATAAAGCAAGCCTTACTTTCGGTGCGCTGCCTGGCCGGACAAACCCAGATTGCCAAGGTGTTAGCGCATGCATTGAGTGAAACTCGCACAAGCAAAGTAAACGCACTAGTATTTGTTGGTGATTGTGTTGAAGAAAACCAAGATTCACTGGGAGCCTTGGCAGGTCAGTTGGGAATACTCAATCTACCTTTATTTATTTTTCAAGAAGGTAATAATCCAAAAGTTGGAAATATCTTCTCGCAGCTAGCGACATTGAGTGGAGGCGCATATTGCCAGTTTGATCAAGGCAGTGCCAGACAGCTAGGGCAGTTGTTAGCCGCGGTTGCGGTATATGCAGCGGGCGGTAAACCCGCTTTGAAAAATAATTTATTAAGCAAGGATGCGAGCGTGCGACTATTATTACAGCAGCTAAAGTAGTCATAATTAGACATCTGCCAATAATCCAACAGTGCACACGAAAATATCAATACTGTAAAATAAAGGATGATAGGCTTTGCTGCTTAACTGATACCTCAAATAAGTGAAAACTCTATGTTAGGACTTGTCGTTTTAATAGCGGTTGTCATAATCGGCTATGTCACAGTGGGATATATTCGAAACCTGAAACGGGAACAAAGAAAGAAAGTTGGTGCAAAAGCCGGCGCGCTGGCGTTTATAACGACACTGCTCTTGTTAGCGCTCACAGGAAAGCTTTATATTTTGGCTGCATTGGGCACAGGTTTAGTGGTATTTGCTAAGCGCTTGTTTCCATTTCTACGTTATTTCCCCTTTTTAAAAGGGCTTTATCAAAAGGCCAAAGCTGCGCAAAGCTCGGGTTCATCCCAGCATTCTACGGTTGAAACTAGCTTGCTCAAAATGACCCTTGACCACGAAAGTGGAAATGTAGATGGTGAATTATTGGCAACTGATAGCAAAGGCAAATATCTGTCTGAGTTCAATCTGTCAGAATTAATTTCTTTGTATGCCCTAGCAGATGAGCAATATCCTGACTCTATTGAAGTTTTAGCTGCCTATCTTGATCGCCAGTATGGTTCTGATTGGCGCGAAGCTGCCAATGCCGGAAACTATTCACAAGAGAGTGAAAAAAACTCTCACGAAAGGTATAGCGGTGAGATGACTGCAATTGAGGCTTATGCAGTGCTCGGCCTTGATAATAACGCAAGCCACGAAGA
>JBLIGC010000047.1:0-13780 GCA_047636735.1 Glaciecola sp.
GGTAATAGAATATAAAAAGGTAAATAGTAATGTCAGGAAAAAGTAGCTTTACCAAGTCATTGTTTTTAGGAATTTGGAACGGACTCAACTTCGGCCGCCGCTTGGTGCTGAATATTTTGTTTTTAATTATTATTATAGCGGTTATTGTTGGTATATCTAATTCGGGATCACAAGGTCCTAGTGTCGCTAAAAGCAGTGCCCTGGTCTTAGATCTTACAGGTAATCTTGTTATTCAAAAAACATGGGTTGAGCCTTCTGAAGTGCTCATTTCACAGATTACTGGTCAAGGACAAGATAACCCAGAGATTCTACTTCGCGACCTTATAAATGTCATTGAAAACGCCGCTGAAGATAAGCGTATTGATGCAATAGTCCTTGAACTCGCTAATTTTGGCGGCGGCGGTATGAACATCGGTAACTTAAAAGAAGTAGGTGAAGCATTGCAAGCCTTTAAACTATCGGGCAAACCTATTTATGCCATTGGCGATTCTTTTAATCGCTCACAATATTATTTAGCAAGCCATGCTGATAACGTATACTTACATCCTATGGGAAGCTTGCTAATGGAAGGCTTTACTAGCAATTCGCTATACTTTGCCGAGGCATTAGAAAAGTTTAAGGTAACCTTTAATATATTTAAAGTAGGCACATTCAAGTCAGCAGTTGAACCATTTCTACGCAGCGATATGTCTCCCGAAGCGAAACTTGCAAAAGAAACTTGGCTTAACGAACTATGGAGCATGTTTAAAACAGATGTTTCAGAGGCACGTGGGTTTGATGAGCAAAATTTCGATGAAACCTTCTCTGACTTATTAAGTAAATTAGCTGCCGTTGATGGCAACCCAGCGCAATATGCACTGTCTAATAGCTGGGTTGACGGCTTAAGAACGCGCGCTCAGTTTAACAGTGAAATGGTTGAGCTTTTAGGCATAGATAAAGACGACAAGACTTTTAATCAAGTATCATACAATTCATATTTGAAAATGCTTAAACCAGCATTCCCCGTTCCTAATAAAAGCACCGGCGATAAAGTGGCGATAGTCGTGGCTAAAGGAACAATTTTAGACGGTAAACAAGACCCCGGTGCTATTGGTGGAGATAGTACGGCGGCGTTATTACGCAAAGCCCGTAAGGATGACACTGTAAAAGCGGTAGTATTGCAGGTAGATTCTGGAGGAGGCAGTGCGTTTGCATCGGAAGTAATACGTCAAGAAATTTTATCATTAAAAGCGGCAGGTAAACCTGTTATAGCCTCTATGAACAGTGTTGCTGCATCGGGCGGCTATTGGATTTCAGTGAGTGCCGACCGAATTTTTGTAGAACCCAGTACCATTACAGGATCAATTGGCGTTTTTGGCATGATCCCCACCTTTGAAAAAGCATTTAAGTACTTAGGCATAAACAGCGACGGCGTATCTACTAACGAGCTTGTAGGGGTGTCGATTGACCGTCCCATGGCCCAAGGATATAAATCTTTAGTTCAAATGAGTGTTGAACATATATATAAGCAATTTATTTCAATGGTTGCCGAAGAACGCAAAATGACCCTAGAAGAAGTTGACAAGATTGCACAAGGTAGGGTGTGGATTGGCACCCAGGCACTTGAACTTGGTTTAGTTGACGAAATAGGTGGGCTTGAAGAAGCAGTTGCTTATGCTGCAAAAATGGCTGAGTTGGAAGTATTCAAACAAGTTTATATTGAGCGCGAGCTAACTGACGACGAGAAAATGTGGGCAAACTTACTTAGTAATGCGAGTTCGGTTGTGTCGGGCTTAAATATTCATTATACACCCAGTCCATTAATGACACTGACTAAAAAAGTAGAGGAGCAAACTACTTTTTTCACTCAGCTAAACGACCCACAAGCAACTTATGTACTTTGCTCAGAATGTATATTAGTTAACTAATATTTATATTGATTGAGATGCGTGAAGAGCCTATTTTATAAAGGCTCTTTTTTTTAGCCTTAATAGTAATAACAATAATGAATCTATCAAATACCTTACTAAACGAGGCCCAAGATCGGCTAAATTCACTTTTCAACTTAGCGATAACCAATTCGGCGATAAGTGAATTCACTGAATTATTTAAGCAACCACACTTAGCGTACAACCAAAGAGGAAAAGTTGCGGCAAGTGCGCTACTTCAAAAAAACATTATTAAAATCAACGCTACTTTATATTCACAAAACACCAACTACTTCATAACCCATATTATTGCGCATGAATTAGCGCATATTATGGTTTATCAGTTATATGGCTTAAGGGTAAAACCCCATGGTATTGAATGGCAAAAAATGATGTTAGAGGTATTTGATTTACCACCAAAGGTAACGCACACCTTAGATGTTAGTGAAGTTGCAATGCGCGAAATAACTTATGAATGTGCATGCCAAAAAGTACCATTATCGTTGACAAGGCACAACAAAGTGGTTAACAAGAGGCAGTTGTATGTTTGCAGGAAGTGCAAAACAGTATTGACGCAGGTTGTCAACGTAACAAGCTGTTAAAACAAATTTTTGGTGAAAGCTTTATCAAGCTCTTTAAACGCGGTGCGCAGTAACACTGCTAATTCTTTAAATGTAGGCTTAGCACTTTGGCGTTGCAATTGGCACCCTTGCTGCTGCATTTTTGCGTAAATATCTTTATACCAAATGTTGATTTGAGGCGGTAACTCTTGCTCACTTCTATGCCCTAGCCATAAAATGCCCTGTATTGGTAAACTCAGAAAAAAGATGCCCATAGTGATAGATTGGGCCAAAACTTCAAAACCTAAATACTGCAATTGCATGACAACAACAATGACCGCTACTGCTGGCATAACTTTCATACCATACTTAGTTGCAGTAATAATCCTACATTCAGGGAACAATGCATATAGCTGTTTTTGCATAGGCCAAATACGCATATATTCTTGACCCGATTTTAAATATGAGACGAGTTTATTCATCGTTGAACAATCAACATTGGTAGCGATTAACGGACCTAATATTAGCATAAAAAATATGCTTTACGATAAACTTAAAGAAATAGCGTAAGGCGCTGTATAAATATTGCTACGTAAAAAAAAGCGTAAAAAGCGATGCTAATTAATAAACACATTAATTGTTTAGTATAGTAGAATTAGGTATAAAAAATTGCATTGAATTTATGCACATCGCCCGTATATAAAAATGTATCAAACTGAACAAATTAACTTGGAGAAATCAATGGCTACAGCAAGACACGTGCCCTTACTAATTTTGGGCTCAGGTCCAGCCGGATACACCGCAGCCGTTTACGCAGCCCGCGCAAATCTCAAGCCTGTATTGATAACCGGCAGCCAACAGGGCGGACAACTCACCACCACAACTGAAGTTGAAAATTGGCCTGGTGACGCCAACGACCTCACAGGTCCCGACCTTATGGTTCGTATGCAAGAGCATGCTGAAAAATTCGACACCGAGATTATTTTGGACCACATTGTCAAAACAGATCTAAGTAAACGGCCATATAGGCTTATTGGTGAAAACGCACAATACACCTGCGACGCACTTATTATATGTACGGGTGCATCAGCTAAGTATTTAGGATTACCTAGCGAACAGGCGTTCATGGGCCGCGGCGTCAGCGCCTGTGCTACATGCGACGGATTTTTCTATCGCAACCAAAAAGTCGTTGTTGTTGGCGGCGGTAACACCGCCGTGGAAGAGGCGCTTTATTTATCTAACATAGCCTCTGAGGTACATGTTGTGCATAGACGCGAAACCTTCAGAAGTGAAAAAATATTAGTATCGCGCCTGTTGGACAAAGTTAAAAACGGCAACGTAACCTTGCATTTAAACAAAACTTTAGAAGAAATTGTTGGCGATGACACAGGCGTTACCGGCATTAGCATAAAGGATACAAAAGGCGATAAGATCAGCAATTTTGACGCTATGGGCGTTTTTATTGCGATTGGTCATTCACCCAACACTGGAATTTTTGAGGGTGAGTTAGACATGAAAGACGGGTATATCAAAGTGAACAGTGGTTTGCATGGTAATGCTACCCAAACAAGTGTACCGGGTGTATTTGCAGCGGGTGACGTAAGTGACCATATATACCGCCAAGCTATAACCTCTGCAGGCACAGGTTGTATGGCTGCTCTTGATGCAGAAAAATACTTGGATGCACTTGAAAAATAAGCGTCTTGTTAAGCAAATAATGAAAGGAGATGTGTATGATTGAGTTGTTCAAACTCAACCACACTCTTTCTTTTCCATCTACTGACTTTGCACTTGACGAGCCCAATGGCTTGCTTGCTTTTGGCGGTGACTTGTCTGCGGCTCGATTAGTCACCGCGTATAAACAAGGTATTTTTCCTTGGTATAACGCTCAAGAGCCCATTTTATGGTGGTCACCTACGCCACGTGCAATTATTTGGGCAGATCGTTTTAAGGCTAATAAAAGCCTCAAAAAAAACATACGCAGACTCGGTTATAAAGCAAGCCTAAACACTCAGTTTAACGAGGTTATTGATCTGTGCTCTTCCGTTGCTCGTCGCGATCCCCATGCTACACAAGCACCTGACAGCACAAACGCTACTCATACCAACACTTGGATTAGCACTGACATGCTAAACGCTTACAAAAAACTGCATTTGCAGGGCTATGCGCATTCCGTTGAAATAACCAACACGGCCGGTAACTTAGTAGGCGGATTATATGGTGTTGTAGTAAACGGTATTTTTTGTGGTGAGTCGATGTTTCATCTACAGACAGATGCCAGCAAAGCGGCCTTTCTGGCGCTATCTAAACACATGCTATTGCATAATATGTCTATTATAGATTGCCAGTTAGTAAATCCACATCTAGAAAGCTTAGGGTGTGTGGCAATTCAACGCAATGAATTTTTGAGCTTGCTCAAAGAGCATCAAACACTTGTTGATTGTTGGCAGCCGCAAACATTATCGTTATTATGAAGGCCATGAACATGCTAAAAATGTTATGCTAAGCATTAAACAATTTGTAATAAGGGGCTTTTGACTGTGAAGTTTGGCGTGACCCAAGCATTCAAATGCAACTATCTTACCGACTCACAAGAGCGGTTACTTGTGTGTATGGAAGAGGTAGAGACCCTCAGTGAACATTACCCTTTGTTAATTCAAGCGGGGTTTAGACGTAGTGGCGAGCAACTATACCGACCACATTGCAAAACATGTAATGCATGTGAATCGCTGAGAGTTTTAGTCAACGATTTTACTGCCAGTAAAAGCCAAAAGCGCGTATTAAACAAAAATAAAAACGTGACAATCAAAGTACTTGAGGGAGAACGCGACGACTACTACCCTTTATATGAAAAGTACATTAGCACTGCACATAAAGATGGTGCAATGTTTCCTGCTACATACGATCAATATCGTAATTTTATACACTGCCATTGGCAGTCACCAATATTCATAGAGGGTAGAATAGATGGCAAGCTATTAGGCGTAGCCGTTACCGACAAGGTAAATACGGGATTGTCTGCCTTGTATACTTTTTTCGACCCAAGCCTTAAAAAACAGTCCTTAGGGACATATTTCATTTTACAACAAATTCTTTTATGTCAGCAGCTTGAATTACAATACTTATACCTAGGCTATCAAATAGATGAATGCAGTAAAATGAATTATAAAAAAAACTTTTCCCCGCATCAGCGATATCAGCAAAACCAGTGGGTTTGACTGGGCCATTAAATTATCATATGTGGCGTTGCAGAGTCTTACAAACATGCCACAAAACAAGGCTACGCCAAATAGATTGACCGATAATTAGCACAGGAAAAACTTTACTATCATTTAGTTTTCGCGTATCGTTCGCGCGTTAATATTTACGTAAATATTAATGCTGCTACTTATACAAGCTCAAACACAGGCACTTAGATTGATAATTACTCAAGTAAAAATCAATCAGTAGTCTGCTTAAAAATGGCAGGTATAGAAAATTTATAATAAACCGAGGTTACCCACTTAGATGGCAAAAGAAGATTGTATTGAAATGGAAGGCACCGTGCAAGACACACTTCCTAACACCATGTTTCGCGTTGAGTTAGAAAATGGACACGTTGTTACCGCGCACATTTCTGGGAAAATGCGCAAAAATTACATCCGTATCTTAACTGGAGACAAGGTAACCGTCGAAATGACGCCTTACGACCTTAGCAAGGGCCGCATAATATATCGTGCTCGTTAATATTTGAGTGTTCGGTTGCCAGTTGAGGTAACCCGCTTAATATAAGCCTAATGTTTGCAAGATGGCTTAAAAAAATTCAAAAAAAACGCTGTCATAATGACAGCGTTTTTTTATGTCAGCGAAAAAGTACTACACCTCTTCGCTCTTTGCACTTTCAATCGTTTTATAAGTAAACGTGAGCTTTTTGTTTTTAAGCCCCACTTTCACCTCACCACCATTGGCCAATGTGCCAAATAGTAATTCAGATGCTAACTCGCGCTTTAATTCTTCTTGAATCAATCTTGCCATCGGTCTTGCACCCATTGATTTGTCGTAACCTTTCTCAGCCATATACTCGCGGGCTTTGTCAGTGACTTCTAAAGAAACACCCTTAGCATCCAGTTGCGCCTGTAGCTCAATAATGAACTTGTCGACTACCTGCATAATGACTTGCTCATCTAAGTGATTAAACCACACAATACTGTCTAAGCGATTCCTAAATTCTGGCGTAAAGGTCTTATTAATCTCAGCCATGGCGTCACTGCTATGGTCTTGCTGCTTAAAGCCCATAGACTTGCGCACAGTAGCCTGTACGCCTGCGTTAGTAGTCATAATTAAGACCACGTTTCTGAAATCTACTTTACGGCCATTATTGTCAGTTAACGTGCCATGATCCATAACTTGCAACAAAATGTTATATATATCGCTATGTGCTTTTTCCATTTCATCCAATAGCACCACGCAGTATGGATTTTTGATTACGGCGTCAGTTAATAATCCACCTTGTTCGTAACCAACATAGCCAGGAGGTGCGCCAATTAATCTACTGACCGAATGACGTTCCATGTATTCTGACATATCGAAGCGAACTAATTCTACGCCCATTATCTTGGCGAGCTGTTGAGTGATTTCAGTTTTGCCTACGCCCGTTGGGCCCGCGAACAAGAAGTTACCAATAGGTTTGGTTTCATTACCCAGTCCAGATCGTGATAATTGGATAGCCGATGACATTTGTTCTATCGCTTCATCTTGACCAAAAACAACTAATTTGAGGTTACGGCCTAAATTTTTCAAAACGGTTTTGTCTGACGCTGAAACTGATTTTTCAGGAATACGTGCTATTTTTGAAATAATAAGCTCAATATCACTCACATTAATGGTCTTTTTACGTTTTGAAGGTGGTAACAAACGCTGACTTGCGCCAGCTTCATCAATTACATCTATTGCTTTATCAGGTAATTTACGTTCATTAATATACTTGGCAGACAACTCAGCTGCAGCTTGCAAAGCTTTTTGTGTAAAACGCACACTGTGATGCTCTTCATAACGAGATTTAAGACCCATCAATATTTTAGTAGTATCACTCACACTGGGCTCAACAACATCAATCTTTTGGAATCTGCGTGCCAATGCGCGGTCTTTTTCAAAAATACCTTGGTATTCTTTATAAGTGGTTGATCCCATGCAACGCAACTCACCGCTGCTTAATTTAGGCTTCAGTAAGTTTGATGCATCCATTACGCCACCCGATGCGGCCCCAGCCCCAATAATGGTATGAATTTCGTCTATAAATAAAATTGCATCTGCGTCTTTGCTAAGTTCATTTAAAATACCTTTTAAGCGTTTTTCAAAATCCCCTCTGTATTTAGTGCCCGCTAATAACGCGCCTAGGTCGAGCGAGTAAATAGTACTCTGCGCGATAACTTCTGGTACATCGTCGTTAACAATTCTAAAGGCTAATCCTTCAGCAATTGCCGTTTTGCCAACGCCTGCTTCACCCACTAATAATGGATTGTTTTTTCGGCGCCTACATAAAATTTGAATACTGCGCTCAACTTCCATATCTCGACCAATTAGCGGATCGATCTTGCCCTCTTTAGCGGCAATATTTAGGTTAGTAGCGTATTTAGACAACATAGATTGATTCTCTTCACTCTCGCCACCCGCTTCTTCATTTATATCTTGTGAAGGTGTGTCTTCATCTGGGTTTTTACTGACCCCATGAGAAATAAAATTAACAACATCTAAGCGGGTTACATCCGCTTTTTTGAGAATATAAACGGCTTGAGACTCTTGCTCACTAAAAATAGCAACGAGTACATTTGCGCCGCTTACTTCACCTTTACCAGACGACTGAACATGAAAAACAGCACGTTGTAAAACACGTTGAAACCCTAGTGTTGGTTGGGTTTCGCGGTCAGGCGTGTCGTCTTCGCTCAACAACGGTGTTGTTTCATTAACAAAATCGGTTAGCTCTGTGCGTAATAAATCAACTTTCGCGCCACAGGCTTTCAGCGCCTCACTAGCGGCGGTGTTATCGAGTAACATCAGCAGAAGATGCTCGACAGTCATAAACTCATGACGTTGCTGACGCGCAAAGACAAAAGCTTCATTAAGCGTTTGTTCTAAATCTTTATTTAACATAAGTACCCCTATTGCGCTGGTTCCATCGTGCACATCAACGGATGTTGACGTTTACGAGCATATTGATTCACTTGCATTACCTTGGTTTCTGCAATCTCTGCAGTATATATGCCACAAACTGCTTTCCCATGATAATGCACTGTTAGCATTACCTGACTCGCCTTTTCAGAATCCATAGAAAAGAATATTGTTAGTATTTCTACCACAAAATCCATTGGCGTGTAATCATCATTGTTTAGCATTACTTTATACATCGGCGGCGGCGATGTTTTCTGTCGTTGTTTATCGAGCTGCTTTTCGCGCTCTATATTAATAATATCTTTACTCATAATTACTTATAATAGAAAACTGCTGCTTAAGACCACAGATTTAGTTAATTAACCGGAATTAGTTACTTTATTCATTGATAAAGTAGATATTCACTTGACAAATTCCGCTTAACCTAACTACTCTAGACTATAGGTGGTAGTTTTGCTGCATACCACTTTTTACTTCATGGTTCATCTTACCCCATGTAATATGATTAGTGGAGACGAATAGTCAAGATTTCAAGGAATAGGAAATACTACAATGGCAGTTGGCAGAGTAAAGTGGTTCAATAACGCAAAAGGTTTCGGTTTTATAGTCCCTGAAGACGGTGGCGAAGATATCTTCGCGCATTACTCAACTATTCAGATGGATGGTTATCGTTCTTTAAAAGCTGGCCAAGAGGTAACCTATGAAGTGCAGGAAGGCCCCAAAGGCCTGCACGCTGAAAACATTGGATTACCTGATGGCGAAGAGCCAGAAAGATAGGCTTTACAAAAATTCAGCACCTGCTCGAATAAGATTTAAGTAATATGCGACCACAGTGAAGCTAATGTATAACGTTCGGCTTTTTTATGTAAACGTTTTTAGATTAGTCTTCACTTAAATATGTTATTTTGGTCTAATGAGAGATCGTAAAAACCTTAGCAAAGCGTCTTTTTCCGCCTCGGCTTTAGACCGCAAAAAAAATACAGTTAGTCAAAAAGCGAAAGCGCCATCATTTAGCGAGCTTTCATGCATTGTTTTATTCAACAAACCTTTCAATGTACTGTGCCAATTTACCGACGAAAATAACAGGTCTACCCTTAAAGACTTCATTGATATACCAAATGTATACGCAGCAGGTCGTCTAGATTACGACAGTGAAGGCCTTTTAGTATTGACAAACAACGGTGCCCTTGCCAATAAGATTACCTCACCAAAGCACAAAACTAGCAAAACATACTGGGCTCAGGTTGAAGGGGTTCCCAGCAAGGCAGCATTATCCACTTTAGCAAAAGGTGTGCACTTGAAAGATGGTATAACAGCGCCTGCAAAAATCAGCATCATACCGCCACCACAAATATGGACGCGAAACCCTCCTATACGGATACGTAAAAATATCCCTACCGCATGGCTTAGCATCACAATTAGTGAAGGTAAAAACAGGCAAGTACGGCGCATGACAGCAAATATTGGACACCCTACTCTTCGCCTTATTCGTTACAGCGTTGGTGAATGGACAATAGATGGAATTGATAATGGCAACTCTTTAAGCGTTTCAGGGGATGGCTAAAGGCAAGAGATTTGTTATACTGCGCGACCTATACATTTACATCTATATTTTTATTTTTTTGAATGCGTTCATAAAACGTCAATATGATACTTTTGTAGAACACTAGAATAATAGCTATACCGCCTTGTAAATGAAAATTCCTAATCTACCGTTGAGCCGTTACCTGTAAACTATGCAAAACATCAATACTCATTTATCTAAACCTGCTGGTGAAACCAAAGTCATTATTGGCATGTCCGGCGGCGTCGACTCGTCAGTATCTGCGCTGTTGCTGCAGCAGCAGGGCTATATAGTTGAAGGCTTGTTTATGAAAAATTGGGAAGAAGATGATAGCGACGAGTACTGCGCAGCCGCTGAAGATTTAGCCGACGCACAAGCGGTAGCTGACAAACTCGGCATTTATTTACACACTATTAATTTTTCGGCCGAATATTGGGACCGTGTATTTGAATATTTTTTGGAAGAATACAAGGCTGGCCGTACACCTAACCCAGATATTATGTGCAACAAAGAAATAAAATTCAAAGCCTTCTTAGAATTTGCCGCAGAAGACTTAGGAGCCGATTACATTGCCACGGGCCACTATACCCAACGCAAATTGGTCGACAACAAATGGCAAATGGTACGCGGTGCTGACGATAACAAAGACCAGAGTTATTTTTTATATACCTTAAGTCATGAACACATTGCAAAGACCTTATTCCCGATAGGACATTTACCCAAGCCGGAAGTAAGACAGATAGCAAAAACACATGGCTTACTTACCCATAATAAAAAAGACAGTACCGGAATATGTTTTATTGGCGAACGCAAATTCAGTGACTTTTTGTCTCAGTATTTACCAGCTACGCCGGGTGTTATTGAAACGGTTGATGGTGAAGAAATTGGCAAGCACAATGGCCTTATGTACCATACGCTTGGTCAACGAAAAGGCTTGTTAATTGGCGGTAAAAAAGAACATGGTGATGAGCCTTGGTATGTTGTTGAAAAAGACATACCTCGTAATGTGCTTGTTGTCGCTCAGGGCGCCGATCATGCCAGCCTGTACTCAATTGGCTTAATCGCAACTCAATTACACTTTGTTGACCGTGTAGGTCCTACTCAAACCATGCATGTCACCGTAAAAACAAGATATAGACAAACTGATATTTCGTGCGAATATACTCCCAACGGCGATGGCACAGCAAAAGTTATGTTTACATCACCTCAAAAAGCAGTCACCCCAGGGCAATCTGCGGTATTTTATAAAAACGATGTATGTTTAGGTGGCGGTATTATTGACGGCTACATTAAAACAGACGAAAAAAACCAAGAACAACTTAAGCACGCCTAACCCATATGAATATACATTATCAAGAGCAGCATTTAGCCCTTGCCGGGGTTTGTCAAAGCGCAACTTTAGTGCAAAGTATTGCACGCAAAGGGCAAGCAGACAACAGCGCAGTAGAAGCAAGTTTATCCAGTATATTGGTCACCTCGCCTGAGAATACTCAACAGGTATTTGGCTCATTACAAAATTTACACCTAGGCTTTACCACCTTAGTCAGTCAAGTTGATTCTGAAAATAAACTCAAAGATGTAGAGCTAACTCGCTATATTGCCGCTATTTTAAGTTTAGAGCGTAAACTAAGCGGACATCCTAAAGCATTGAATGATTTAGGCGAACGTGTATCACACGTGCAGCGTCAACTTGATCATGTAGATTTTGAAAATAACCAAATAATCACAAACTTGGCTTCTATTTATACCGATATTGTGAGCCCCCTTGCAACAAAAATTCAAGTAGCGGGTAACCCACAATATTTAGGCATCGAGAGTAATCAAAAAAAGATTAGGGCGCTTCTCTTATCTGGCGTGAGAGCCGCCGTACTTTGGAGACAGCTTGGTGGCAAACGTCGACAAATTTTATTAAACAGAAAAGCATTAGTAGAAAGCGCCAAAAGCGCTCTCAATGCAATGTAGGCGCAATTAACATTTTGCTCGGGGTATTTCTATACTTTGGTTTTTCAAACAGCATTAACTACACTTTCAACATAATAGGTAACAAAATGGACTTATCTGCACTTTCTGCACTTTCTCCCGTAGACGGCCGCTATGGCAGTAAAAGTAAAGAATTAAGACCCTACTTTAGTGAGTTCGGCCTTATTAAACATCGAGTACTGGTAGAAGTTCGTTGGTTACAAGCACTTTCCCAATGCAGTGACATTAGCGAAGTCCCTAGCTTCTCGCAAACTGCTAATAATCTATTGAACACCATTGTAGATACTTTTTCAGAAGCCGACGCCCAAGAAATAAAAGATATTGAGCATACAACTAATCACGATGTCAAAGCCGTCGAATATTTTTTAAAAGACAAAGTAAGTGGCCTAGATGAGTTAAATAGCATTAATGAATTTATTCATTTTGCGTGTACATCAGAAGATATTAATAACTTGTCCCATGCACTCATGCTCAAAGGTGGATTACACGATGTTGTATTACCTTATTGTCGTGAGCTTATAAGTTCACTTAAAGCATTAGCAAAGCAATACCGTAGCATTCCGATGATGGCCCGAACACACGGCCAACCAGCCTCTCCTACCACCATGGGTAAAGAAATGGCCAACGTTGCCGTGCGCCTTGAACGGCAATATGCACAAATATTATCGGTGCCTATGCTGGGCAAATTAAACGGCGCTGTAGGTAACTACAATGCCCATTTAAGCGCCTATCCCAACATAGATTGGCACAATATATCAGCGCAGTTTGTAAGCTCGCTAGGCTTGACTCACAATCCATTTACGACACAAATTGAACCCCATGACTACATTGCTGAGTTATATGATGCCGTTGCAAGATTTAATACAATTTTAATTGATTTTGACCGCGATATTTGGGGCTATATAGCACTAGGCCACTTTAAGCAGCGCACCATAGCAGGTGAAATTGGTTCGTCAACCATGCCACATAAAGTTAACCCCATCGATTTTGAAAACTCTGAGGGTAACTTAGGGTTAGCAAATGCTATATTTGCACACTTAGCAGCCAAACTTCCTATCAGTAGATGGCAACGTGATTTAACTGACTCAACCGTATTGCGCAATTTGGGCGTGGGTTTTGGTTATGCGCTTATAGCCTATCAGTCAACGCTTAAAGGAATAAGTAAATTACAAATCAATGAAGGTAGTTTGGCGGCTGAATTAGACAACAATTGGGAACTTTTGGCCGAACCGATTCAAACGGTAATGCGTCGCTATGGGATTGAGAAACCATATGAAAAACTGAAAGAACTGACCCGCGGTAAGAAAGTAAATGCAAGCGTAATGGCCCATTTTATCGACGCCTTAGCCCTACCTGACGAGGTTAAACAATCATTGAAATTAATGACACCTGAAAACTACATTGGTGACGCCATTAGATTGGTGGACCAATTGCTGGCGCAAGATAATAAGCAATAAAAAACTGCTTTTTAGTTCAGTTGCATACAAAGCACAATGTAAGGCAAACTATTGAGGTAAATAGTCACTACACGCTTCAAGGATGAAGACATTGCGCCACAAAAAAAATACACGCTTTCGATTTTATGATCGAATGTATAACAGCCTATTTTGCTCGTATACTTT
>JBLIGC010000048.1:0-13633 GCA_047636735.1 Glaciecola sp.
ATGTGTCAGCTATTGCTGAAAATGTCATTGTAGAATGCAAACAAGCACAGCGCGCTCCGCTGAGCGTTGAAGGCAAAGCTGAAGGTGAATGGGTATTAGTTGACCTTGGTGAAATTGTACTGCACGTAATGCAAGATGAAACCAGAGATTTTTACCAATTAGAAAAACTCTGGCAAGAATGATGATAAAAGGGTTTTTGTGATTATATTTACATGCATGCGTTAAATTGAGTCTGCGTAAATAAAGAGCGTATATGAATGTACAAATTATTGCGGTAGGGAACAAAATGCCCGCTTGGGTAGTCGAAGGTACTAATGAATACCTACGCCGTTTCCCGTGGGAGTTTTCTGTAAGTTTCTGCGAAGTGTCTCCTCACAAACGCGGTAAAACAGTCGATTTAAATAAAGTTAAAGAAGCTGAAGGTGACAAGTGTATTGCTGCTATTGCCAAAGGCAACCGCGTGATTGCATTAGAAGTATTAGGTAAACCTTGGGATACCAGCAAACTAGCTACGCAGATCAACAATTGGAAAATGGATGGAAGGAATATCAGTTTACTAATTGGAGGGCCTGAAGGCCTGTCAGAGAAATGTGCAGAAGTGGCAGATCAACACTGGTCGTTGTCGCCACTTACGCTGCCCCACCCGTTAGTAAGAGTAATCGTAACTGAAGCACTTTACAGAGCTTGGTCACTTACTCAAAATCATCCTTACCACCGAGAATAATAGATGGTTAAAGCAAGACAAAAGATAAGAGACCACAGTGCCGAGGCAAATTTGTTTGCCCGTCGCGCTTTTTTCTCTGTAATATTTGTTTTTAGCTTAATGTCTTTGTTGTTAATCAATTTATACGACCTGCAAGTAAACCGGCACGAAGAATACCAAACACAGTCAAACGGCAACCGAATCAAAGTATTGCCGGTAGCGCCCAACCGCGGCCTTATTTATGATCGCAATGGTGTAATTTTGGCTGAAAACAAACCTGTCTTTAGTTTAGAAGTAATACCTGAAGAGGTAGACGATCTTGAAACTACACTCATTGAGCTTGCAACGTTAATGAATATCACGCCAAACGAGCTTGAACGTTTTAAAAAAGATAGAAAGCGTCAACGACGATTCAAACCAGTCGCTTTACGTAAACAACTCACCCATGAAGAGGTCGCTCTTTTTTCAGCCAATCAACATAAATTTCCCGGCATTGATATTCAAGCTAGGCTATCGCGGTATTATCCTTTCAAAGACACACTTACACACATGCTTGGGTATGTATCGCGTATTAATAAAAGAGACTTAGGTAAACTTAAAGCACGAGGAGATGAAGCTAATTACGCTGCTACACATGATATTGGCAAGCAAGGCGTAGAAAAATTCCATGAGCCTATTTTGCACGGGCGTGTTGGGTATCAACAAGTTGAAGTAAATAATAAAGGTCGAATAATAAGGGTGCTCAGCTTTGAACCACCAAAACCTGGCAAAGACATTGTATTAAATATAGATATTGAGCTTCAAAAGAAAGCACAAGAAGAACTTGCTGGACGCAGGGGTTCGGTGATTATTAGCGATATTAAAACCGGTGGTGTACTTGCTCTTTATTCAAGCCCTAGTTATGACCCTAACTTATTTGTTCACGGTATCAGCCAAACTGAATATTCAAAATTACTAAATTCTCGCTACAGTCCACTGCTAAATAGAGCAACACAGGGGCGATATCCACCAGCGTCTTTAATTAAACCCCATTTGGCACTTATCGGTCTTGAAGAAGGAGTAATTACCACTGAAACTGAAATTAAAGACCCAGGGTTTTTCAAACTTAGAAACGTTGCGCATATATGGCGTGACTGGAAAAGACAAGGCCATGGTACGGTAGATGTTACCAAGTCGATAGAAGTATCGTGCGATACTTTTTATTATGACCTTGCTTACAAGCTTGGTATCGATAGAATTCACGAGGGCATGACAAAGTTCGGCTTTGGCAAATTCACCGGCTTAGATTTATATGAAGAGTCTGAGGCAATACTGCCTAGTAGAGGTTGGAAACGCGCAAGGTTTAATGAACCTTGGTATATCGGCGATACTATTTCGGTTGGAATAGGCCAAAGTTACTGGAATGCAACGCCCATACAAATAGCCAATTCTTTAAATATTTTGGTTAACCGTGGGAAACGATTTACACCTAAAATACTGAAAGGGTATTTGGTCAACGGAAAGGTTGAAAATGTAGCTATTGAACAAAAATCACCTATCATAATTACAAACGATGAAAATTGGGACATTGTTCTTGACGCACTTTATGGCACAGTAAACCGCAAGCACGGTACAGCAAGAACCGCCTTTAACAAAACCAGTTATATTTCAGCCGGTAAAACCGGTACCGCGCAGCTGTTTACAGTTGGACAAGATGAAGAGTATGATGAAGAAAATGTGCATGAATATCTTCGCGACAATGCAATGTACATTGGTTATGCGCCTTTTGATGACCCCCAAATCAGTATAGCTGTGGCAATTGAGAACGCAGGTGGCGGAAGCGCCAACGCGGCGCCCCTAGCACGTAACGTCATGGACTTTTATTTTGATGAATTAAAGCCTGCTCGTGCACTTAAATTAGCGCAGGCACAGGCGGCTGCGTCTTCAGCCGGGGGCTCAATTAGTTCTACAACGAGTTCTTCAACGAGTTCTCCAATGAGCAATAATACGTCTGCGCAAAATACCGTTCACAGTAGCCAATAGTTATATGAAGAAAAATAATTTTACCACTAATAAACAAAGTCCTCTAGAACGGGTTCATATAGACGGGTTTTTATTATTGTCTTTATTATGCTTGATGTTTGTAGGCTTACTCACCATCTACTCTTCTGGTGGCCAAGATTGGGACCTAGTTTATAGACAGCTAATTCGCTTAGGTATTGGCATTACTATTATGGTAGGACTCGCCCAATTACCTATTTTGCTTTACCAACGTGTATCTATTTATTTTTATATCGCTGGTATTTTAATGCTGGTAGGGGTGCTGTTATTTGGCGTAGTTGGCAAAGGAGCACAACGCTGGCTTGACTTAGGCGTATTTAGATTTCAACCCTCAGAAATAATGAAGCTGGCTATGCCAATGATGATTGCCTGGTATATAAGCCACAGCAGTATCCCTGCCCGTCACCGCGATATTTTCGTAGGATTTTTTTTGGTATCGATTCCTACCATACTTATTGCCAAGCAACCCGATTTAGGAACCGCGCTGTTAGTATCGGCAAGCGGCATATTCGTATTATTTTTGTCAGGCATGACGTGGCGGCTTATTTCATTTATTGGTGTATTAGGAGGTTTGTTTGCGCCAATAATGTGGTTTTTCTTAATGCAAGATTATCAAAAACAACGGGTAATCACGTTTCTAGATCCCGAGACCGATCCCCTTGGTTCTGGATATCATATTATTCAGTCTAAAATTGCGATTGGTTCTGGTGGTGTAGACGGCAAAGGTTGGCTGCAAGGTACACAGTCACAACTCGAGTTTTTGCCTGAGCGCCATACCGATTTTATATTTTCGGTATATAGCGAAGAATTCGGACTGATTGGTATAATTGGCCTACTGGTATTGTATATGTGCATTATTTTACGTGGATTATATATTGCCAACAGGGCACAGGACAACTTTAGTAAATTGTTAGCCGGCAGCATAACCTTAACATTTTTTGTGTATGTATTTGTTAATATGGGCATGGTATCAGGCTTATTACCTGTTGTAGGAGTACCTTTACCTCTTATCAGCTATGGCGGTACATCAATGGTTACTTTAATGGCCGGCTTTGGTATTTTGATGGCAATTAGCACCCAAAAAAGGTTATTATCGCGATAGTATAAAAACGCTCAGGTTTACTAATAAATTTTAATCTCTGAGGTCGCTAACAAATAATAATAACATTCAATGTGTGAAGGATATTACACAATGCAATGCGCTAACAAAAATAAGAAAGAACTATTGCTAACCATTAATAAACAAATAACACTTGCGCTTTGCTTGTGCATGCTCCTTATGCTCGGCGGTTGTGCAAACGCGCCTATAAGCCGATACCAAATTTACCAAGACACGGCTCCTAACTTCTACTACGGTGAAATTAGCTATGAAGAAGTTGTTCCTAAATCAGAACCGCATAATAAATGGACTAGCCGCCCCTACCAGGTGCTTGGGAAAAAGTACTACCCAATGGCAACTGCAAAAGGCTTCGAAGAAGCCGGAAGTGCGTCTTGGTATGGTCAAAAATTTCACGGTCACAAAACTGCGAATGGCGAAATATTTGATATGTTTGGCTTAACAGCCGCGCACAAAACTTTACCGCTTCCATCCTTTGTAAGAGTGTCCAACATAACAAATGGTAAGTCGGCCATTTTAAGAGTCAACGACAGAGGTCCATTTTATGGCGATCGTATTATTGACTTATCGTATGGGGCTGCGAAAAAACTAGGCTACCATCAATATGGTGTGGCCGATGTTAAACTCGAAGTGCTGTATGTAAATGAGGCTGGCGAAATTAGAATTGGCAGTAATACACAGTTATATATCTATGACAACGGTGAATTAGTAGCAAAACAGGCCCCCGCTGCCGTTATTTCTGAAAGCGATTTACTTGCGCAAATAAGACCAGCAGAAGCCTCGCAAGACACTATATCTGCTGGTCTTTTTGTACAAGTAATGGCCATGGAAAACGGAGATAAAGCTAAAGATTTAGCAACTGGTTTATCGAATTTATTACAAGTACCCAATAAAGTGCCGAAAATAGCCAATATCTACCGCTTGCAATTAGGTCCTTTAGCAACGGAACAAAAAGCCAAAGATGTAATCAAAGCATTGAAGAAAATAGGATTTGAACAAGCTTTTTCCATTGAAGTGCTGCCATAAAGCTTATTTCTGTGGTCTTTAATCGTATGGCTGTCGACATTGCTTATAAAGCAGGTAAAATACGAGCTTATGCAATAATTTAAGACAAAGACAGAAATAGAAAATCTTATATCAAGGTTTTTAAGGTAGGAGGATATTGCTACCCTTTTACAACACTGGAAACGAAATGAATCGTTCTTTTCCGCAAACCCAATTAATAACCCGAGACCACTTTCAGGATAAATAATGCGTTTTACAGTTTTAGTAAGTTTGTTAACCCTTTTTATTAGTTTTAGTATGAATGCGGCCATTGTCATACCTCCCCCGCCGACCATAGATGCTGGCGGTTTTTTATTACTCGACCATAAAACAGGCCATATTATAGTTGAGAAGAATATAGATCAACGCCTAGCACCAGCTAGCCTTACAAAAATAATGACGATTTATGTCGTTGGGAAAGAGTTACAAGCAGGAAATATTAGCTTAACCGACATGGTCACTATTTCAGAAAATGCTTGGGCAAAAAAGTTTCCCGATTCTTCAAAAATGTTTATAGAAGTTGGCACAGAAGTATCGGTAAGTGATTTACTTATGGGCATAGTGGTACAATCAGGAAACGATGCGTGCGTAGCGATCGCCGAACATATCGCCGGCAGCGAATCTGCTTTTGCAAGCATGATGAATGCACATGCACAAAACCTAGGTATGAATGCCACAAATTTTGTAAACAGTCATGGCTTACATGATGCCGATCATTACACGTCACCAAGAGACATGGCTACAATTTCCTCCGCACTTATTTCAGAAACACCAGAAATGTATGCCATCTATAGCGAAAGACAATTTACTTATAATGACATAAAACAATTTAATCGTAATAGTCTATTGTGGGACAAAAGCCTAAACGTAGACGGTATTAAGACAGGCCACACATCAGATGCAGGATACAGCTTAATTACCTCCGCAACCCAAGGCGATATGCGCCTAATATCGGTCGTAATGGGCACTGAAAGCGAAAGATCTCGCAAAGCTGCAAATAAAAAATTATTACGTTACGGTTTTAGATTTTATGAGTCAGTTGTTCCCTTCCAGCCTAATCATATTTTTGCAAATCATCGTATTTACATGGGCGACAAAGAAACTGTTAATTTGGGAATTAATCAATCTACCTCAATGACCGTGCCAAGAGGTCAAGCTGAGCTACTAAAAGCAAATTTTGAACTAACACGACAGCTTGAAGCACCCATCGAAAAAGGAACAGAGGTTGGCATACTTAACCTCACGCTAGATGGCGAGACCGTAGCCACCTATCCATTAGTAACCTTAGAGGAAGTGCAAAAAGGCAGCTTTGTTAGTCAGGCAATTGACTGGGTTTACCTGCAGTTAGGATTAGAGTAACAGTGGAAACGCATTTTGACGAACTGTTAGAATTTCCTTGCATACAAAACTTTAAAGTAATGGGCGTTGCTGATGAACAACTGCCCATACAGGTCATAACGCGACTGCAAGCATTAGCACCTGGAGATTATGCACCGACTATAAAGCCTAGTAGAAAAGGCAATTATCATGCATTGTCATTAGCCATAAAGGTGACCAGTAAAGAGCACATGGAAACCATTTATACTGAATTAGCTAAGCTGGATTTAGTAAGGGTTGTGCTGTAATCACCGTGAACTATAGGTATGGTTATAATGTCTGTAAAAGATGAATTAGCACAAAGCAGCGCAAATAACGACAATACTAATGCAAGCATCAACCACAACTTGGCGCTCATTGTGCGAGATTTGGGTGTACAAGCGTATATGCCAATTTGGCAGAAAATGCAGGCGTTTACTGACTCTCGAAATAGCCACGACTGTGATGAAATTTGGTTGACCGAACATTTACCTGTGTTTACACAAGGCCAGGCCGGCAAAGAAGAGCATATACTAAACGCCGGTGATATACCTGTTGTTCCAGTCGATAGAGGCGGCCAAATTACGTATCATGGCCCAGGTCAACTTATGATGTACATTTTATTGGACATTAGACGGCGCAAGTTAGGCGTTAGGCATCTGGTTACTGCACTTGAAGAGTGTATCGTGTTAACATTAAGCGACTTTGGCGTTAATGCATATGCAAAGAAAAATGCGCCTGGGGTTTATGTTGATGAAAAAAAAGTGTGTTCTATCGGTCTACGCATTCGCAAAGGATGCTCATTTCATGGTTTAGCCTTTAATGTTGATATGGACCTAGCACCGTTTAGCCGCATAAATCCATGTGGATATGCTGGGCTAGAGATGATAAACAGTGCTCAAGTGAACGCTGTTAATACAATTGCCAGTGCAAAGCAGTTAGTCGTTAAACATTTTTGTAAGATATTAGATATTCACCCACTACTACATAAAGAGGGTTTTGATGAGTAATTTGCGTTCCCAAGCAGGTGTTAAACTTCGAGACGAAGACAAAGTAAAACACATTCCCATTACCATAGTGCCTACGCAAAAAGCCGAAATGTTGCGTAAACCTTCGTGGATAAAAGTTAAATTACCGGCAAGAACTGATCGAATCGCTCATATTAAGAAAACCTTAAGAAAGAATAATTTGCATTCGGTGTGTGAAGAAGCCAGTTGTCCCAACCTTGCAGAGTGCTTTAACAATGGCACCGCAACGTTTATGATTCTAGGCGATATTTGCACAAGACGTTGTCCGTTTTGTGATGTAGGGCATGGTAAGCCCCTACCCCCAAGTGCAGAAGAGCCTTTAAAACTGGCTACTACCATTGCTGAAATGGGTTTGTCTTACGTGGTCATAACATCTGTTGATCGCGATGACCTGCGCGATGGCGGCGCACAGCATTTTGTAGACTGTATAAATGCAATACGCGAACATAGCCCAAATACCACTATTGAAGTGTTAGTCCCTGATTTTCGCGGAAGAATGGACAGAGCATTAGAGATCTTCAAAAACGGAGTGCCAGACGTATTTAATCACAACTTAGAAACCATACCGCGTTTGTATCGTGAATGTAGACCGGGTGCAAATTACCAATGGTCTTTAGATTTACTGAAAAAATTTAAAGAACAGCACCCACATATTCCCACTAAGTCTGGATTAATGATGGGTATGGGCGAAGAAAATGAAGAGATGCAAAAGGTCCTAGATGATTTGCGTGCGCACAATGTCAACATGCTTACACTTGGACAGTATTTACAACCTAGTAAGCATCACTTTCCTGTTAAACGTTACGTACCACCAATCGAATTTGATGCTTTAGGTGATTATGCTAAAAAAATTGGCTTTTCACAGGCGGCCTGCGGTCCTATGGTTAGGTCTAGCTATCATGCCGACAAACAAGCTGCAGGAGTGGAAGTAAGATAAGCGTTTAGTTTGTCCATAAAACCTTAAGAAAAAGCCGCTAATGAGCGGCTTTTTTATTGCCATTCTTATGCCCAAAAACGTGTTTAGTATTATTTTTCCACTTATACTAGAGTGTGTGATAGTGTCAGATTAAATCGTCACCAATGCTAGTGAGATAGTGTAACTTAGCTCGAATAATTTAAGTGTACACTTGTACGCTGAAAAGTGTAGACTACTGCTTATTGTTATGTGGTAGTTAAGTCAAACCTAGTATGCTTCCCAAAAAATCACTTGAACAGGTTGCCGCCAATAAATATTGTGCTGGTGAAGAAAAACTAAATGCACTGTCACACGCCATTGGTTTCGTGTTGGCCTTAATGGGTATTTCAGTCTTACTGATAAAAGCAGAAGGTGCTCAAGAATTGTGGGTTGCTTGTGTATACGGGCTAAGCCTTGCGCTCATGTTCTTAACATCAACGCTTTATCATAGTAGTCGCAATATACAAACTAAAGTGTTGCTAAGAAAGCTCGACCATATTGCTATTTATCTTTTAATTGCAGGTACTTACACGCCATTTCTGGTCCTTGGTGTAGGCGGTGACTTAGCCTTTATAGGCTTGGCTGTTGTATGGGCAATTGCCTTTATAGGCATATTTTTTAAACTATACTTTGGACATAAATATCCAAAGATCTCTATTTCTACTTACGCAATAATGGGATGGCTGGCCTTATTGCTTATTTATCCTATATATTTGTCACTAAGCACAGCAGGCTTCACCTTACTTATAGTTGGCGGGTTATGTTATAGCGCAGGTATTCCGCTGTACTTGCTAAAAAGTAGGCATTATTCCCATGCACTTTGGCACTTCAGTGTAGTAGCTGGGGCCGCCTGTCATTTTACCGCTATCTACGGATATGTGTTGTAAAAACAGTGTTTAATTTATACATGCTGACTATTTAAAACTTTGCTTTTAATGATTTTTACCAACTGCCACGCTAACAACCCTGCCAATACTGTTGCCCCCATTTGATGAATTACGCTAGACATATCAAAGTGCTGACCATGACCAAGTACTGTGGTAATTGAGTAATAAGAAAAGACTGCGTCAACCACCCAACCAGATAACAACGCACACCCAATTAACGATACTAAATACAGGCCTAGTTCACGTGTGCCCAATTCTTGCTTAATGATAATTAAAGTAGCTATGTTAGTTGCCGGACCCGTTAACATGAATACCAAAGCAGCTCCCGGCGAAATACCTGCCAACATTAGTCCAACCGCTATTGGCGTAGAAGCCGTTGCACATATATACATAGGAATAGAAACCACGACCATCAATATCATCGCTAAAGGTCCTGAGCCGTAGCTTGCCATCCAGTTTGCAGGTACATACGTCAGTACCAGCGCCGCAAAAAAAAGTCCTATCAGCAGCCATTGCATAAAATCAACCAGTATTTTGCCGAAGCCATATTCGAAAATCGCTTTTGTGTTCTCCCACGCCTTATTCGTAGTGGTTGACTTACTTGCACAACATGAACTTGCAAGCGATTTAAGCTTGGGTTTGGGTAAATCACAACAGCTTTTAGTCGGTTTACCTGCGGCGGCCTTTTGCAATTTATCTGGGGTGCCAAAAGCAGCAATGCTCAAGCCAGTAATAATGGCTGAGAAAATCGCCGCAATGGGCCTGGCAATTGTCATGGGTAATCCCATAAGCGCATAGGTAATGCCTATTGAGTCAATGCCGGTTTCTGGTGTTGATACTAAAAAACTTGCCGTACTAGCTTTGCTAGCCCCATTTCGCCTTATTCCCATTGCTACAGGTATAACAGAACATGAGCATAAGGGTAAAGGCGCTCCAATGAACGCTGCGGTAATCACTGCATTTTTGCCGCCCAAAGTAGACACAATCCATTTATTTGGCAATAACTGGTGGATAATACCCGCAATAAGCATCCCTAGTAAAAGATATGGAGCCGTCTCCACAAACAAAGAAACGAAATTAGTCGCTAATAGCATTACTGTTGCCTCTTCTTTTTAGAATTACTGTTACTGTCTTACCCTTTATAGTTTAGCGCTTTATATAATTGTGTAGTGTCGTTTTATGCTTAGCAATAACAGACCAAATTTTGCACTTTCATTCCCCCGCAGCATGTTTACGAATAATAGCCAGGGCGACTGTCACGCATTATCCAATCGAGTTTAACTTGTGCCTGTTTAGGTTTAGTTAAGTCTGTTATTTCAATCATTTCACACTCATCTTTTATCATTTCTGAAATTAAACTTGGATAATGGCGGCAGTCGTCAGGCCTGCTGTCATAAATACTGCATATGTATTTTTTGGGGGCTTTAGCGCTTAACGTAGACTCAAGCTCTAAAAATGGGCAGCTTTTAAGTTTTACACCTGATTCAGGGTCAACCCATATTTCATTGTTACTTACATACTTGAATATCTCTGGATTAAATAACTCCCAGAGCTTAATTTCTTCTTTTGTTGCACAAAGAGCGCCATTGCCATATTTGATGCAGCATTTACCGCATTGATTACAGTCTTTCATATTACATTACTTGTTAATTTCATTACAACGAGTCCACTGGTAACAAATCTTCAAACATACGGGCTCACTTCTCTTTAGCCGCACTCATTGCTTTTTATTACATCGGGCATTTGCAACATACCGCTTTGCAAAATTGTCATGTAATTTAAGCTATCGCTTACACTATTGGTCACGAGTATAGTTAAGCATTTCTTTGCAGCCCGCAACAACTAATGGACAATGGCCCGCAATTTTTTTAGCAATTTTCATTACCGCTGCTAGCATTGTTTCTTGATCAAAAGTGGCGGTTGTGAGCATAAAGAAAACTCCAGATATAAACAGTTTTACCTAGTTATGCGTAAAGCTAAACACATTCAATCTTGTAAATCAAAATTTGTGATGAAAGATGACATGCTTAAGGCTTAAAAAAAACTTTGTAGCCTAGTTAGCCGGCTATAAAATTTACGTTAATGTCTATTTCTAAGCACTTTATACTGCCTAACAGCCGCCATTTTAAAATGGTTTTATAGGTCATATGTTTAGGAAAAGGAACACGTTATCTACCGGCTTTTTAGCATAATAACATGCTCGTTTATGTTAACGCTCTTACTACATTAATAGCTACTATTATTGGTAAAAGGGGATAATTATGCATCCGCCACCTTTTTATCTAAAGTATGTTGAAAGTTAAGCCGTTAATAACACTGTGTTCACATAGTTAAAGTAGTGATTTTATGACCAATAAACATAAACGTTTTAACTGGTTTTTTCTTAATATTTAAGTTGATGTAAATTATATAGCCCTTGGTACAAAAAAAGGGAAGATGTTAATCATAAACGTTCATAAACAACGTTTACTATTTTTTGCAGATACAATCAAGCAAATCAACTTTTAGTGCAACATGCTTTATTAACCAGGATGACTTCACTAAATGTCAATTGACGTAGATGCATTACACAATCCTCAAGAAAAAGAAAAGCGCCCTGAATTTTGGCAAGTAATAATGCGCTGTGCGCTTATTGCCGCAGTAATTGATATTGCCTTCTTTTTTCTTTTTCACGCACTAGGCTCACCTATTCTTGCATGGGTCAATGTTGGCAGTGTTGCAATTTACGGCTTTGCCTATTATTCCGTGAAAAATCGTAGGCAAAAGCTAGCGGTTTTGCTTATTTGGACCGAAGTGATACTGCATGCCGCACTAGGCATTATTCTGATAGGCTGGGAAAGCGGGTTTCATTATTACCTGTTAATGTTTATACCCGCAATTTGCTTATCGACTTCGCGCAAAGCGGCGTTAATATCGTTGTCTATGTTGTTCGGGTTTTATATTGGACTTAACCTTCTTAAGTGGTTTGTAGATCCTATTCAGCCAATAAATTCACTTGCCTTGAATATTGTGCATATATTTAATTTGAGCGTGGTATTCGTCATGTTTAGCTACTTGTCGTTTTACTACTTACACACGGTACGGCGCGCGCAAAAAAAACTGCACGTATTAGCGACCACTGATCCACTCACAAAACTTTTAAACCGACGCCACATGACATATTTGGCTGATAGAGAAGTTGTACGCTCCAACAGAACTAGCAGTACTATTGGCGTTGTGTTAATAGATATTGATTATTTTAAGAGTATCAACGATCAGTTCGGCCATAAAATAGGTGATGAAGTTCTGGTGAGCGTTGCTGATATTTTAAAGAACAAGGTTCGTAAACAAGACCTTGTAGCACGCTGGGGGGGTGAAGAATTCCTTATTATACTGCCCGATACAAACGCAGGCGACGCTACCTTGAGTGCACAAAGAATCCGCCAAGCGTTTCAACGTTTCGACTGGCTCGCGGCAATAGGCCAGAATATAAATCCTACGATAAGTGCTGGTGTTAGTGAACTCAATAAACAAGAAAGTTTGGGCTGTGCAATAGCTCGCGCCGATCGTGCATTGTACAAAGGAAAAGCAAATGGTAGGAATAAAGTGGAATTTGAAGGTATTTGAATATCTCAACTCAATAATTGGTCGGTGTGATAGGATTCGAACCTACGACCCCTTCACCCCCAGCGAAGTGCGCTACCAAGCTGCGCCACACACCGACCGAGCGACGTATTATATGGATATCCTTTTAAATATCTACCGTTTTTTAATAAAATTCTATTGTTAGTTTATTATTTATGCAAATTCACATATTTTACAGATAAAACCGTTAACATTAATGTTCTTAAATTGCCCTAAAAAACAGCTAGCCCATGGTGTTAATGACACAATTAAGATGCTTTTATCACACCCACACGAGCTTATTTGCATCTAACACTTGTTCTGCATCAAAGCGATAGGCTGCAAGGCGACCGTCTTTTTGCACAACCGACCAGTCTAAACAAGCAATGTTGTCTTTCATCAACTGCGGAGTACCCTGCATCCAATAATGGCCGAAGAATATAGGCTTATTGCCATGGATGACCGGCAGCGAAGAAAGCGCTATAGGCTCATCTGGCAATTGTTCGGGGTTGGGCACCGAAGTGCACGCATTTCTGTAGGTTGCATTTTTGGTTAAATCCCACCATTTCAAGCGTATTTTGACTCGTTTTTGATTATTGGAATCAATGAAAAATGCGCCCTCAGGTAAATTTAGCTTGGGTCCGTTTATACAATATTCTAATGACTTATAAAACCTCATATCGACTTCACTTGGATTTTCCCACACACTAGGTTTTATAACGCCGGCCTTATTTGTGTATGCTTTGAGGGTATCTAAGTGTTCTTCATGCCAAGCAGCATGAATACAGCGAATATCATCAGTTTCAAAAAATAAGGGCAAGGTTTTAAACCAATTAATGGCATCAATATACCAAGGAGAACCTTGCGAAGCTTGCTCCAAAAAAGCGCGATGTTCGTTAT
>JBLIGC010000049.1:0-13614 GCA_047636735.1 Glaciecola sp.
CGGAATTGCAAAATATCCTGCAGCAAACAAGATAATTCCTATTGCTAACAACAACGACGCTATTTTCACCTTGTTAGTATTTTTTATGTCGCCATTTTGAGGCAATCTAGGCTCGTCCTTAAATTTGTTTACTTGCATATTATTGCTTCCATAATTGCTTAAAGTGGCATTCACTCCTTGACTTTTTAATCCTTCACTTGGCTGTGCTTTTACATGTTTTGTCAATAAGGCTGGTTGTGCAGATGAGGTGGTTTGCGCGCAGGGTGCTTTGTGCTTTTTAAATCGCCTCAACAAAGGTGATTCAATTAGCTCATAAGATAGGTAAGAAAAAATAAGTGTTATTGCTAAGCTTAATAACGCAAACAACAAAACTTCCTCATTGGCTTTTATATCAAACAATGCAAAACCCTGCACCAAGGCTTTTTGAATTGGGTAATGAAAAATATACAAGCCATAGGAGACTACCCCAATCCATTTGATAGGGGTGAATTCAAGAATTGCTTTGGCAAACCTCGTGTAAGGCGCACAAAACACGATGAACCCAAGTAACACTGGTACAAATGGAAAATTATAGCGGCCATAGTCTAATTGAAAAATGTGATCAAGCGGTGTGGCAAGTATGGCAATAACCAACACCCCACTGACCCAAAATACACATTCTGCCAACATTTGCTTTGTAGTCGATACAGAAGACTTAAGTGTGAAAAAGCTTGCCGCTACTACCCCAATTAAAAAATGCGGTAAATGGGCAAATAATGAATAGGTTAATGAAAATCCTTTTACCGATTCAATAGCAATACCAAAGGGCCAAATAAGCGGCAAACGAATAGGCCAAGCTTGATACGTTTCTAGGTACTGCATGAAGAACCGATAGGCAATATAGATAAGAGGGATAAACAGCAGGCATAAAATTTGCGCGCCCTTAAAACCCAATTTAGCAAATAGCAAAAATAGCACCGGTAATAATAGATAAAATTGAAACTCTACCGCTAATGTCCAAAATGGTGGATTAACACTCATTACTTGATAATCTTTAAGGTTATGCAAGAAAAACAGATGCGACATTACATTATTGAAGTTTACATAGTTTCCTTCAAATCCTTTTAATGCCAGTAAACCAAATAAGCAGCAGTAATAAATAGGTATTATTCGCACCGCTCTGTTAACCATATAACGACGAACATTGACAAAACTACCTTGCTTTATTTCCCGCCAAAACGGCGCCGATAATAAAAAACCGCTGAGTATAAAAAATAAGGCTACGCCGGTGTTGCCGTTAACCATCCAACGTTCAAAATCGATTATGCCAACGGTCCCACCAAGGCCACTGAATTGCTGAAAATGTACTACAAATACCGACAGCGCAGCGACTGCTCGTAAACCATCAAAGCCGGCAATGTATGTATGGTTGGTGGGTGCTTGTTTGAAGGAATGGCTAACCATGGGTTGAATATCATTTTGTGACGTAGCTATTTGCTTATCAGCAATTTTTGAAGCATTGATAAGCTCCCTTTTCAGTTCATTGTTGAAAAAACTCTTACCTATGGGCAAACGCTTTGCATGTTGAAGCTTTTTACTAAAAACAAAACCCATAATTAATGCAAGAAATGCATCAGTGCTTTCTGGAACCGAGTTGGTGAATCTCGTTTGTAAATATTCAGACACAAACAGCACAAACATAGTAAGCACCGTTGCGAATACCAGCTTTCTATTGGTCAAATAAAGCAGCCAAACCAAGCCACCATAAAAGGCCAGTTTTTTAGTGGTGACTATAATATTAAGTAAAAGATGGCCGTTTAAAGAACCAGTAAAAGGTAGCCATTTAAAATCGTCCACTTGTTCACTAAGTTGAAATGGATACAAACCATTACCAACAATAACTAAAAACATAAAGCCAGCAAGCAAGGGCGCACTTTTAACGGGTAACAACCGCCATATACATAAGGCAAGCGCCCCCGCTAAAAACTGCGACAGGTTGATATTGCTTGAAATAATGAAAAACTTAAGGCCCAGTACACTCAACACAATCGTTACCAAAAGCCGGAACCTGGCCCACTGTGGATTGGCCACATGCAATAAGTAAAAGGCTACTAGCCAAATTACCGTGTGTTCAAAGGTCCAATAAAAATCTATCGAGGGGCTATAAATTAAAGCTTTAATATTATCTTTTAATACGCCAAAATCTATCGTCGGTGCAAAAGGCGCCAGCTTTAGCACAATAAGCACTGCGGCTAAGGCAAAGGAAATTTGTTTGAACATGTCTATATTATGGAGTTGTTTAAATGCATCAATACGAATAAAAGAATACAACGACAACCCAATAGCACACCCTATTGTATTCCAAAATGCATCACCGCCCCAAGGTAGACGATCGGTGGTCCACAACTGCATTATCTGAATCAAGTAGGCAAAAATAAAAGCCGCTATTAAGTAAACAAAATAGCTAATTTGTTTGCCTTTGCCAGGAAATGCGGAACGAATGAATAGCCCAAAAGGGATAAAAAGTATTATGTTGGCCACAAGATCGCTAAAGCCCGTTTTCGCGACATTAAAATTTAAAAGAGCATTAATGCCATTGCTAGACGCTTCACCCACCGAAAAGTTAAAGGGAAACAATGACCCATACACAATCAATACGGCAATAATAATAAAAATAAACTTCATTGCGTGTCACCATAGAATTTCCGCTATTCCCTGCAGATATTCCTAGCGTACTTCCTTTAATTCATAATACCGTTCATCAATATAATGTAAAACGAAACAAAAGTAACATTCAAATAATCAATTTAGCCAATTGATATTTAATGTATGACTTACTGTGTTAGTTTAAATTAGTATATATTTAAATATTCGTGTTGTTTATATTTAAGGAAATGCTCACATGAGCTTTTTAACCGAGAAGCAAAAAATGCTGCAGGGGCTGGCGTATTTTTCTAGCGATAAACAGCTTCACAAAGACCGTGAACAAGCAAAAAAAATGTGTCAGCAATTTAATACCACCGCTATTGATAATCGCAAAGCGAGTCGTGCCATTATTAAATCACTGTTTAAAATTGTTGAGGGAGCTTGGATTGAACCGAATTTTTATTGTGATTACGGTTATAACATATCGGTAGGTAAACAGTTTTATGCGAATCATGGCCTAATTATATTAGATGCCGCTGCTGTCACTTTTGGCAATAATGTAATGATTGCACCTGGCGTACTTATTTCAACCGCCACCCACCCTTTAGACTATATTACTCGCAATACAGGCATAGAAACGGCTTCCCCAATTAACGTAGGAAATAATGTATGGATTGGCATGGGTGCAAAAATCCTTGATGGCGTGAATATTGGCGAAAACGCAGTGATAGCGGCGGGTGCGGTTGTAAATAAAGATGTACCGCCAAATACGATTGTAGCAGGGGTACCCGCGAGTATTATCAAGCACTTATAATTAGTACCTATAATATTGGGTAAAACGTAACCGATAAAAATTTTATAAAGATAACTAAAATGACTAAGCCAAAAATAGATAAAGTACACAACCCTTCTCGCAGAGATACTTTAAAACAAGTGGCAAAAATAGGCGCCGTTGCAGCAGTCTTACCACTTTCTGGCTTTAGTATTGGCCAATCAAAGCCCACTTTACGCATTTTAGGTACACATGTAACACTGCAAGAAGAGCTACGCCAGCGTGCAATGGACGACTTAGGCATTAATTTGTTGTTTGAGCCAAAAGGCAGCGCAGCTGTTTTACAAAAAGCATCGGTCAACCCCAGTAGCTTTGATTTATACGAGCAGTGGTCAAACAGTATCAATGTACTATGGCGGTCTAAGGCTATTCAAAGCATAGATAAATCGAGGATAAGCCGCTATAGCGAAATCAACTCGCTCACCAAAACAGGTAAAATCACAGCAAATGCTAGAATAGGTGCCGGCGATGCGCCATACAAATTACTGCATGTTCAAGAAAATGGCGAGCTTAGTAACCAAGAGACCAACCAGTTAAGCTTTTTACCTTACGTGCACAATGTAGACTCATTTGGCTACAACACCTCTGTGATTGAAAAAGGCATACCTTACGAAACCGAAAGTTGGGGTTGGTTACTCGACCCTGCATACAATGGCAAAGTAGCCGTCGTAAATGCGCCCAGCATTGGGCTTTTTGATTTAGCATTATCTGCGCAAGCAAGGGGCTTAGTAAACTTTAGCGATATTGGCGCGATGACCCAAGCAGAGCTAAACCAGTTATTCGATGTACTAATTGAATATAAGCAAAAAGGACACTTTAGTGGATTTTGGACATCGGTACCTGAATCAGTTCGCTTTATGAAATCAAAACGTGTTGTTATTGAAAGCATGTTTTCACCTGCAGTTTCTGCACTAAACGGAATGGGTGTACCTGTTACGTTTGCCGCTCCTAAAGAAGGTTATCGTGGGTGGCATGGCGTAATGTGTTTGTCGGCTCAAACACAAGGCCGTGTTAAAGATGTTGCCTACGAATACATGAATTGGTGGCTGTCGGGCTGGCCAGGTGCTTTTATTGCAAAACAAGGATACTACATCTCTAACCCACAGCGATCTAAGACATTTTTAAGCACCGCTGAATACAACTATTGGTATTGCGGTAAAGCGGCATCTCACGCACTTAGAGGAACTGATGGAGAGGTATCAGTAAGCGCAGGTGATATAAGAACAGGCGGTAGTTATGAGAAAAGATTTGAAAATGTTGCTGTTTGGAATACTGTTATGCCTACATATGAGTATAGTCTACAAAAATGGTATGAATTTTTAAGTGCATGATTTTTATCGACAGTTCTGCTAAAAAAGCGCAACGGCGCAATAAATTAAGACAATAAATATGAATCTATCTTTAAAAACACAAATAGCATTATTGCTAGCATTATTTGCTCTGCTGCTAACCACGCAACTCTTTTTTGCACGTGCCAATCATCAGATTTTTGTGGATTCACTTAACGCTTATCAAATAGCCACAGACGAAGAGAAGCTAGTACGAGAATTAGAGCGAGACGTCCTTGATTTGCAAAGACATGTGCTAGTTTATAAGGATACAGGAAGTCAATCTGCGATAAACCGGTTTAATCAAATCGTCAAAAGAATTTATGCCTCGTTGGTCGTCCTATCTACCAATTTACCTGACGAGTTGTCTATTGAAATAACCAATAGTGTGTTGAATGCGATGACTCAACATATAAAAGACTACGAAGAAAACTTTGTTAGCGTTGTTGAGGGCCGTAATGCCCGCAATTCATTTTTTCAAGATGGTGTGATCACAAACATTAATGCACTAATATCAAACCTAGACAACTTTGCGTTTACTAATCAACAACTCAAAAATGCCTACATAATTCATTTGTCTACCGCCGAAAATATTACGTATCAATATTTATTATCGCCCAGCGCGCTTTTAAAAAGTAAGTTTTTACACGAAATCACTTCCGCTAGCAGCGTTATTAGCAAAACTCCCATGGAAGAATCATCAAAACAATCCATAATCAATGCACTAGGTTTGGTTGCAGACCAATTCTCACAGCTTACGCTTTCGACTCAAGGATATTTGTATTTAGTTAATGTTGTGATGGCAGGCTCAGCGAATGAGTTTTTGTATTTAGCCGGCGACTTATCAGAAAAAACAGCCGATTACTCAAAGCAAACAAATTTTAGCATCAACAATACAATTGCAGACGCGCAACTAAAGATAAACCTATATTCTATTGCTGGAATATTAGTCACTATTATTATCGGATTTTTCACGGCCTATCGGATTTTAAAACCCATCACAACTATTACCGATTTGTTTGAACAATTATCGAATGAAACCACCGTTACAGAAATCCCAGGCGCGCATAGAAAAGATGAAATAGGACAATTAGCCAAAGCGGCGAAGGTGTTTAATGCCAAAAACACTCAAACAACAGAGCTACTCAAAGACGCACAAGAAATTAATGAAAGCCAAACAAAGCTGAATGAAAAACTAGCCGAGGCTAAGCTAATAGCAGAAAAAGCGAATGCATCCAAAAGTATTTTCTTAGCTAATATGAGCCACGAAATAAGAACACCTATGAACGCCATTATAGGATTAGTTGACTTGTCTTTATATCAACAACCTAACCCTAAGATAAAAGAAAATTTAACAAAAATTTCATACTCGAGCCAAATATTACTAAATGTAATTAACGATATCCTCGATTTTTCCAAAATTGAAGCAGGTAAATTAGACATTGAAAACAGCTATTTTTCGTTTGCCTCTTTGTTCGATAGCCTACTGGCGGTAGCATCGTTAAGAGCGGCTGAAAAAAATCTAAACTTAACCTTATATGTGCAACCCGACTTGCCCACAAATGCGACTGGCGATCCATTACGAATTTCTCAAGTAGTGCTTAACCTTATTAGCAATGCTATAAAGTTTACTCTTACCGGGAGCGTAGATATTGCCTTCACAAGCAAACCTAGAGACAATGATACATTTTACTTGGTGGTCAATATTAAAGATACCGGCATTGGTATGTCGCCGGCTCAACTCGATCGTGTATTTACGCCGTTTATGCAAGCCGATGGCTCTACGCGAAGAGAATTTGGTGGCACCGGATTAGGCTTATCCATAGTGACTCAATTGGTTAAACTAATGGGTGGGCAAGTAATTGCAAGCTCCCTTGAAAACGGAGGCAGTGAATTTGAATGTACATTTAAACTGCTGCATGAGTCTTCGCCTAATTCATTACTTCAGCCCAACAACTCTTTTCAGCGACCCGTTATTTACATTAAAACAACCGAAACCACGCTAATAAAGAACGATTATGTAAACAGAATATCGTCGTCACTTTCAATACATGATGTAGGAGAAATTGCTACCATTGTTAATACAATAACGCCTAACCACTTGCTTATTTTAGATATTCAAAATGGCCGCCAATCGCGTGATATTCACCAGCAGATTACAACCCTAATCTCGCGCGGCATAAGCATAGGCTGCGTAACTAACACTCAGCCAGAACAGCTAAGCACTATTTTAGAGTCACAGTGGCGGTGCGCGACCTTATCACATCCATTTACACCCACTGAGTTTTATCTTTTCGCCAACAAACTTTATGGCACAGATGCCTTTTTTGCGAATCATTCGCTCGACAAGCTCAAAGATGTCGCTACGTTAAATATTAATAATGCCTTATATAGCGGCCATGTGCTGCTAGTAGAAGACAACAGCATAAACCAAATGGTCGCAGGCGAAATGCTGCATTCATTTGGTCTTACATATGATATCGCTGAAGATGGTCTACAAGCCGTTACCAAGGTGAAAAACTCTCCCTACTACGACCTTATTTTAATGGATATTCAAATGCCAATCCTCGATGGCAATGGCGCCACTATTGAAATTCGAAAGGCTGGTTTTACTGATGTACCCATCATAGGTTTGTCGGCAAACGCCATGAAAGAAGACTTCAACACTGCAAAACAAAGTGGCATGAATGAGTATTTGACAAAGCCTATTAAACGCGAAACATTGCGTGTAGCGGTTGAGAAGTATTTAAAAGCGGCGTCCTAAATGCCTAAATATTTTGTTGTAGGATTATCCACTGGCTGGAAATAAAAACCGGACTGAAAACTTATCCGCTAATATTAAGGCTTTTACTCACCCCTATGGCTTAGTCACTATATCCGGCACTTCTTTTTTTGCTGTTTCTTTTGCCAAAGCATCAACGTGTCTCCATGCGGCGTATGTCATTAGAAGAAATGCTGCAAGCAAAGCCACACTGAATAGCCCCCAATTGTCGCCAATAAAATGGTCAAGCGCCGAACCAAACAAAAAGCCGGTACCCACCAACGCAAAAGTCCATGTAATTGCCGAAGCGAAATTAAGCGCAGTGAATACAGGCCACGTCATATCGGTTAACGCTACTGGCAGTGCACCAATGGTACGCATACCTTTAGGGTAACGATAAAGAAAGATATATGCTTTACCAAAACGGTCAAGGAGCAGCTTGGCTGTGCGCACCGATTTTTGGTATCGCAGGTTTGCAGAAAGATTTTCAACCCCGTACTTTTTACCTAAATAGAACCGTAGCTCGTCTCCCAAATAGCCGCCTAAAAAAACAGCCGTAGCCACCAGCGTCACATCTAGTGCACCTAAATGAGCAGCAATGCCAGCAAACAGTGGCAACGAACCACTTTTTAATGCGCAATAAAGAAAAAGAATGGCATAGCTGAGTAAGCCATAATCACGCACTATATTTAAAATGGTTTCCATGCAACAAAGACTACTCTAAATAATAGTGGATGAATTGTTCTTACTAAGGTGTAAAAGGTTTAGATCATACATAGTAGCAGGAGTAGCTTTAGTTTGGAGAATAAGCAAAGGCTTGGTTGAAACTCGGCCCTTGCTCTATTGTACTTATTTAATCAGGTTTGTCTGTTACCGCTCCGGTTGATGCAGAACTGACGGTTCTTGCATATTTTGCAAGCAGTCCTCTGGTATATTTAGGCGCCGGCTGTTGCCAACTAAGCTTCCTCTTAGCCATTTCTTGATCAGTAATATTAAGCGTCATCTGGCGACTTTGGGCGTCGATGGTAATGCTATCACCATTTTCTACTAGAGCAATAGCGCCGCCTTCGAATGCTTCAGGTGTTATATGACCCACTACAAACCCTCTACTGCCGCCTGAAAAACGACCATCGGTAATAAGCGCAACATCATTGCCTAAACCTTTACCCATTATGGCAGACGTAGGGCTTAGCATTTCTCGCATACCTGGACCGCCTTTTGGGCCTTCATAGCGAATAACAACGACATCGCCAGCCACAACTTGACCATCGATAATTGCGGCAAAACCTTGCTCTTCTGAATCATACACTTTAGCGTTGCCGGTAAAGCGTAAACCCTCTTTGCCTGTAATTTTTGAAACTGCACCCTCTGGAGCCAAATTACCGCCTAAAATAACCAAATGACTGTCTTTTTTAATGGGTTTATCAAAAGGTAAAATAATATCTTGCCCTGGCGGATAATCGGCTACATCTGCCAAATTTTCGGCCATAGTTTTACCTGTAACTGTCATACATTCACCGTGCAGCATACCCATATCTAACAAGCGTTTCATAAGAGGTTGAATACCGCCAATTTCAATTAATTCAGACATTAAGTATTGACCACTTGGACGCAAATCGGCAATCACAGGTGTTTTTTCGCCAATCCGCACAAAGTCATCTAAAGTAACTTCAACGCCTATCGCATCGGCCATGGCAATTAAATGCAGTACTGCATTAGTAGATCCGCCTAAGGTAATAATTAACGTAATGGCGTTTTCAAAGGCTTTTTTAGTCATTATATCAGACGGTTTAATGTCATGATCTAACAAATATACGATAGCTTTACCAGCATCAATACAGTCTTGTAGTTTGTTCTGTGAAACTGCATTTTGCGCAGAGCTATTGGGCATACTCATGCCTAAGGCTTCAATGGCTGATGCCAAGGTATTAGCTGTATACATTCCACCGCATGAACCTGCACCCGGTATTGCGGTTTTTTCAATGTGTTCTAACTGAGTAATAGGGATGTCGCCAGCGGCGTAACTCCCCACAGCCTCAAATACCGAAACAATATCGGTATGGTTTTCACCAGGTAAAATAGTACCACCATATACAAATATAGATGGACGGTTTAAGCGCGCTAAGCCCATCAAACAGCCAGGCATATTTTTATCGCAGCCACCAATGGCAATAATACCGTCGTGACCCATGCCGGCAGATACTGCTTCTATGGAGTCGCAAATAACTTCGCGCGATACCAAAGAATACTTCATGCCTTCGGTGCCCATAGAAATACCGTCAGATATGGTAATCGTGTTATAAATAACGCTTTTGGCGCCTGCGCTATCTACACCCTTACCTACCTCTTCTGCCAGTTTATTAATGTGCATATTGCATGGCGTTACCATTGACCATGTTGAGGCAATGCCAACCTGAGATTTTTTGAAATCTTCGTCGCTAAAGCCAACAGCCCGTAACATCGAACGGCTAGGGGCTTGTGCAGCACCGTCTACTATTTTTTGTGAATATTTACGCGGTTTGTCTGTTGCCATTTGTTATTCTTTACCAGCTATTTTAATAGACCCGTACTATAGAATTGTATGAGCAAATAAACAATACCACTTGGGTTGATTATTACATTACCCGAAACATCTTATTGCGTTTGGATGCAAAGAAACCACCTTCACTTTTACAAACTTCTAACAAAAAGCCGCAACTAGCGTTATCTATGACTCTAACGCCAGTTAGTAGCGCAAAATAAAATTATAAAATATAAACGAGACAACATAATGAAATCTAATATACTTCGCAAGTCCATACTTTGTGGTGCTGCATTATTATGCAATCAAACGGCCATCGCCCAACAAGTTGAAGAAACCCAAACACCCGACGGTGAACTTGAAGTTATTTTCGTCACATCTACCAAACGTATCCAAAACATACAAAGTGTGCCTTTGGCAGTAACGGCAGTTTCAGCACAAGCATTAAAAGATATCGGCGTGACCCATATTTTAAGTTTAGACACCTGTTGTGTATGTAACAAGACGACATAACGTTCCTCAGCCACCTACTTTTGTATAAGTAGGATTAAATTTTCATATTGGTATTATGGACTTGTTTTTACTAGTATAAATACTTATTATAACTTTGTGAATATATACCGTTGGGCATTAGTTTGTTAAAGGAATCAACGCATATTGTACCAAACACTGTATCAAGGATGATGAAGTAGTTTGATTTTGAGGTTTCAGTGTGGCTAAGTTTATTAAGCTCGTTACTTGTGGGACAGTGTTTGCTATGTTTATGTTTCAGGCTGACGCTCAAAATCCAGTATCAAACACTTATTCGCAAATGCCAATAGACTTAGACGAGTTCATTGAGCGTTCTTATACCCCCACATTCGACTGCCCCCCGCCTGAACTGCTAAACAATATAAACGCTCATTTGGCTGACAAAAACACTACCCAGCAGCAAAAATTCAAGCTCACAAGCATGAAAACTCACTCTTTAATATGTGGCGGTAAAAGCACTGATGCACAGTCTATATTAAACACCTTATTAGCCGAGCCAAACGCGGTGCGAAGTTCCAAGTATTATGCATCTGCGATTTATCAATTAGGCTTTGTTTACGACGTACAAGAAAACCCTGAAAGGTGCGATTATTATCAATTAGCAATGGGCGCTGCACAAAACAAGTTCAATGATATTCATTTAAGCGCCAGCTTAGGGTATATAACCGAGTGTATCAAGAATCAGCCCAATGAACAGCTAGCAGGTATTTACAAATTACTAGAAACCGTCACTAAAATGGATGATAAAGCGGCCTTAGTGCATGCTTTCAATAGAGTTGGATCCTTGTATGGGAAACGCGGACAAAGTAAATTGTCGGCCGCCCAATACATGAAAGCTTACGACGCAAGTAAAGACATATACACAAACGAAAATAAACTAGCACTATTGAGTAATGTTATCGTTGCTTTTATGGCTAGCAACCAATTAGATGAGGCTAAAATTGCATTAGACGAATTTATAACACTCAACAAAGATGTGAACACCGCTGGTAGTAATTTCACCGAATATTTTTTAGCTTCAGGGTATTACATGCGCGTAAGAGATCATGAGGGCTTAGCTAGTAACTTGAAAAGCTGGGACACCATTGCCGGTGACAATAAAAACCCGATTCATCAGGGATTGTACAGATGGTACTCTGCGGTTATGTGCTTTCAAAATGATGATTTAACGTGTTTACGCGATTTTATAGAAAATGAAAAAAAATCACCCGCTAGCTATCAAAATTATATAGCTACAAGCACAGACTACCTATACTTTATTGTCCAGGTGAATGTTGCTCTTGCAAATAAAGAAGCCAGTTTAGCGGCATTTGAAACATATGCCGCAAAAATGATTTATACCCAAACCATGATTGAAGACAGCATCGAAAGTCTTAATACTGCTGCCCTACATAGCAAAATTGATAATTTAGAGGGTACATTACAAGCACAGCAAAATATGCGTAATCAAATTATTTATGCTTTTATTGGTCTGCTCGTAGTCATTATCGCTGGTTTAGCCCTACTCGCGTATCGCAAAAGCACAAAAAGCAAGTCGTTTGACAGCGCAACTGGCCTGTTGAATAATAATACGGTGATAAACAAGTTAAGTAATTTAGCCGCACCTGGTGCTAAGCGCACCAATGCCATAGCAATTTTTGATATAGCTAACTTTATGGAAGTAAACTTAACCGTCGGCTCAACTAAAAGTGACTTTGTACTGCAGGAAATTGCCAATACACTCAAACACATTATTCGAAATTCAGATATTTTAGGGCGCTTTGGGCCAGAACAATTTATTTTATGTTTAGCCGATATTGAAGAAGAAGCCGCACAGGCATTTTTTGAACGAACCAAGAAAGCCCTAAGTAATACTTTTGCCGACTATAATAACCAACAGCTTATTAGTGTTGACTCAAGTATGAGTATTTACTATAGCAATGAGGCTTTTAGCGACATTGATGAGGTTCTTAATAACATGTTACTGTCGCTTAGTATAAAGGCTAAGCAAATTAAGTAACTTGTAATTTTTTTAGCAAAATAACCGCCCTTATTGGACTTGGTTTTAGTAATTACAAAATATATTGTGAACTACATTATTAATAACCGCAAAATGACGTTTACTTTTTATCGCATACCTTTTGAAAAGAAAACTTACTCATTCGTAGATTATTTGCTGGGCCTGATCATGCACGGCATTCACTAATTCTGCTGGGATTGACAAACAAAACGCCAGTTTATTTAAATATTCCTGGGTGCCAGCTTGCTTTTCATCAATGGCTAATACAGAGGCTGCATACACCTCTATTGCAGTTTGTGAATTGGGCACTGCATTAACCAAATCTGACAATGACAAAGGGCTGCGTAGTTCATCAAAAAGGCATGCTTTGTCTTTACTGCTTAAATCAAAATTATCAACTTGTTGGTATATTCGCTGGCGTTCATTTTCATCAATATGCCCATCGGCATTGGCCGCTGAAATCATTGCTCTTAACATAAGCATTTGACCTGATTCGTGATTATCATCATGTATAACCTGCTCAAACTGTTGCTGTGATAGCCACGAAGGTGAATAAGTGAGAGTTTGCTCGCCAGAAGATGGAATATAGCGAGATTGCTTAACCGCAGCAGGTTTCGACGCAGCGGATTGATGTTGATTTGCAGCCTCAACTTTTTGTGCGTCAACTTGTTGTAATAGCCTTCTTTGTAAGTAGATATTTTGAAGATGAGATTGCTGAGCATAAGCTTGGTGCATGCGTAAACTTCGAGGATACAATTTTTTAGCATAAGCGTGCCTTGAGTAAGCTTGGTATGCCTTCCAAGCGGTTCCTCCAATGGCAGCCAAAGCGCCATTTTGTGAGGGGCTTTTAGTCGGTTTATGTCCTACTTGACCGTCAACCCTGCTTGCAAGCACATTATTAGATGTCACTTTCGGGGTGGTGCTGGCCATCCCTGACAATAGTCCAGTCCCACTTAAGCGACTAATAATACTGTTGAGGTTTTTCAATGATTTACTCCAAACATGCGTAATACTCAC
>JBLIGC010000050.1:0-13337 GCA_047636735.1 Glaciecola sp.
CTATCTAATCCAATATCATTTGAACCGATCCCCTGCGGTAAACTACTGTGGAAAATGAATGTATCTGTTAACTGATTTTTATCCAAACGCAAATAAACCGTGTCTGTTGTTGCGTCATGCATAATGTCAATCATGCCACTTTGCACTTGTTTGTTGGCTATGAAGCTTGCTGGACCTTTGAACTCTTCCGACATAAGGTTTGTGGCAAAAATACTTAAACCAACAAGCACGACTATATTTATAAAACGCTTCAAAATTCACTCCTTTTTTTATTAAATTGAGCTACATTACTGCCGTTATCATTCATAAAACATACTAACTACGTGTAAATATTGGAAATACACTTTGAGTATTTAATCCTAGCTTAGCGGATTATTTACCATTATCTTCGTTTTCAAACGCTAAGCTTAATCTCGATTCAATGCCACTAATTCTATCTGCTGAGTTGGTCAGCGTTTGTTTAAATGTATATAGACTAGAAAATATTCTTACACTTTTTTGCGCTCTGGTTACGCCAGTATAGAGTAATTGCTTATTCAAAAAATCGGTGTCTGAGTGGGGTAAAATAATATCCACACGTTCAAATTCTGAACCTTGAGTTTTATGAATAGTCATGGCATAGTTTGTGTCAATTGCCGGCAGGTTATATACCGGATAAGCCACTAATTTTTTATTTACCATAAAATAAGCCATCAACTCTTTTTCGTTGGTGTCCCAAATAATACCTATGTCACCATTAAATAATGATAATTGGTAGTCATTTTGTAAAATCATTATTGGCTTACATTTGTAGAGCTTATTTGGCATAACCCAATCAAAATGAAAGCTCAATTGACGCTCAATAAGATAATTCAACGACTCGGTGCCAAAATATGATTTACGAAAGGGAGTTAGCAGCGCATATTTTTTTAATGCTATAAAGCCCTCCTGTGGCGACGATGCTGTAAATAAATCAAATAAATTAGGGACTATTTTATCTGCCAATACTTTTTCAAGAGCTTGTTTGGTATTAATACCTTGGTTTTCATACTGAGATAGCAAAGGCAGTATTTGAACTTCTGCATTGGCGCTTTGTAACTCCAGACCTACTCCATTACTGTTAGCTAGAGAATGGCTAAGCGATAACGCTTCTGTAGTATTAGACGCCAAAATTGCTTTTGAAAAGAGATCTATTTGCTGATGACTTCTTTGCATCCCAACAAGCTTGTTGACAATACCTTTACTTTGCGCAGAGTCACTAATTAAGTGCTGCGCGGCAAAAGTGTCACCTGCAAATAAAGGCGGATAAATACTATAAAGTGACTGCCACTGCTCTTTAGACAGGCTACCAAAAGGATGCGCGACCAAATCAGCCAATAAACATCCCGTTTCAACAGATGGCAGTTGGTTAGGGTCGCCAACGAGTATTAACTGCGTTCCCATAGCCAAGCTATCAATGAGTTTATTCATAAGACTAATATCAATCATTGAAGTCTCATCTATTATTACTAACTGTGCAGACAGTGGTCGCTGAGTTGAATAAGCACTTTTCCCAGTTGTTGGATTGGTTTTGAGCAGGCGATTGATGGTTTTAGGCTGCAATTCACTTAATTGCTCACAAATATGTGTGAGTTCGGGTATTAATGCCAGTTTTTCGAGTTCATCATTTAACGACTGCGCCATTCTATTGGCTGCTTTGCCGGTAGGGGCTGCCATTTCAATTGCATCAATGGGCACCGCGTTTACAATACTAATGAGTATCGCTAAACGCGTTATGGTGTAGGTTTTACCCGTACCTGCGCCGCCGGTAATAATTGAAAATGGCAAGCCTAACGAATTTAGCACAGACAATTGTTGAAAATCGGGTACCCCTTTTATTACCGCAGGGAAAGGAAATAATAAGCCCATTGTTTTTGTAACTAAACTTTGTTGAGTAGTAAGCTTGAAAAGGCGCTGGTGAATATTTGCCTGACTTAGGCTAACTGCAATGTACTGGCAAAGTGCGTGTTCATAATGCCAATAGCGTTTGCTGTATAGGCGGCTTTCTTCAAGAACAAGATAAGTATTTTCAGGTAAGCCTGCAATAAAAATGTCTAGCATACTTTGCAAAATATCGATTGCAGAAAACTGAAAGCCTTGTGAGAATGAATCTGAGTCATGTGTGCCTGATTCAGACCGGCTTGTTGTTAGCGCTTCTATAGTGCTTGAGTTATTTACAACTTCCGTTTCATTATTACCGCTATCGTTGGTCCAAAAGTACATATTGGCTAATGTTGATAGCGCGACACATACACTTCCGCGTCGCTGGTATTGTGACAACGCCAATAAAACATGGAATACTTCTTGATACTGCATTTGATTAAGCGCCGAGGCAACTTGTTGTTGACTAAAAAGTATTTGTCTTGCAAAAAAATAATCAATGGCTTCAATAGAGGGTAACGCGGCCATGCACTGTTGACTATTTTCATAGGGAATATACTTAACACTGGCAAAAATACTCATAGCGCTTTGTCTTCGTTATTAACTATGCTCAAATGAGAATTTTGGTCTTTATTGCCAAACATTTGGTGTAAATCTAGCAGCAAACCTTGTTCTATTTGATCAAAAAAGACGCCATTCACACTTTCTTTAAGTGACGTTGTTGAAGGCTTAGGCTCACGTCCTTCCATACCGCGAAGATACAAATAACATACACCGCCGAAATGCAGATCGTAACAATAATCTGGCAGATAGGTGCCTAAGTAGCGATGCAGTGCAACGCTATAAATAAGATACTGAATATCATAGTTGTGCAGCAGCAGGTCTTGCGCAATTGCTTTTGATTGATAATCATGGGGGTTTTCACCAAGAAAATTAGATTTATAGTCGGCTATATAATATTGACCGTTGTATTCAAATATCAAATCTATATACCCATGCATTGCGCCCTCAATCATTTCATGACTAAGCTGCAAAAACGGGCAGTTGCTTAAATGATATTGCTCACAAAGCTGCTGTCGATAAGTGTTAATAAGCTTTGACATAGCGGCTAAATCAACCGCCTTAATAGGAAAGTAAAACTCAGCTTCTTTAAGCGTGCTAACCGGTGATAAATCTTGTAAACAAACGTCGTTGGCAGCTAATGCGCTAAACAAAGGCGTTGTTAATATGTTCGCAAACCACTGGCTCAGAAGTATTTCGTCTACATCATGTTGACCAACGGTATGCATATTTAAGGCAGTTAATGCTGATGCAATACAAGGATTGGTAAAATCAATGGTTTCCAATACATCATGTAAAAAAGTACCTGCATTTGCACCTTTTGGAAAGACAAAACGGTAAGGAAGGCCTGTTTCAGTATTTTGCTTGCTATTGGCCATGGTTTGGCTGGTAAGGTGGATCGGAATTGTTAAGTTATCATTATTGGCAATAAAAACGCCGTTGTCATTTAAAGGTGTTTTTTGACCTTCTTCGTCTCGAGCAAACACTAAATCTGGAGCGTCAGTTGTAGTAAAATTCTTATTTGTTTGATATTGGCGAGCATGAACATTAACGTTCACTATTTTCACCATCAACTTACTAAAGGAAGTCACATGCCAACGACGATTGATACTTTGCTTAAAAGACAATAAATTTGTATTGGGAGCAGCTTTAGTCGGAATATCGTTTTGTATTGGTAATAACTTGTCGGCCATGGTTAAGAATATGTTGTTGGCTATATCTGACAAATTCAGTTGGATATTGTTGAGCATAGTGGCGCCCGAATCATCGTCCTCATTGTCCTTGTCAACGCTCGTACCAAGTGCTCTGGTAAGTGCACTACTGTTGCAACTAACTGAGCTGAAAACACCTAAGTAGCAGCGTAATATTGGTCGGGTTAATGAAACGTATAACAAGCGCATATCTTCTGCTAACGATTCCTTAGCGATGGCTTCTTTAGCAGCATTGCTGACCCCTAGTTCGGTTATATTCGTATTGTTGTCGAGATAGTACTGGGCTACATGTTTAGAGGTTTTGGTATTAACATGATTAGCATACGGCAAAAATACGATTGGATATTCTAGCCCTTTAGACTTATGTTGCGTAACAATTTTTATTAATTTTTGATCGCTCTCTAAGCGTAATTCACTAGCGTCGGCTTGATCAGGATTGGTAATGTGTTGATGTAGCCAGTAAATAAGCTGCAAAGGCGATTTTGTGGTAACGGAGGCCTCAGCTAGTAATTCTGCAATATGCAAATAATTAGTTAGCTGTCTTTCGGCTTCACGACTTTGCAGTGAACATTGCTGAATAACCACCTGCAATAAAGCATGCACACCTTTTTGCTGCCATAATAAACTGTATTTGGCCAAACTCGTATATGCTTGTTCCCATGCTAGATGATTATCATTTAACAGCAAATCAGAGGCTTGTATAATGTTATTGCTGTCAAGCAATACCAGCCCGGTGGAAATTGCTCTGCGCACCCTATCTCGAGTAGGCTGATGGATCCCTTGTAACAACCATAATATATGTAGTGCCTGCGCCGATTCAAATAAGGGAGAGCGTTCGCCTAAAAATACGCTTGATAAACCATGCGCACTCAGTATTTTTTTTACTACAGGCACCTGCTTGTGGCTTCTGACTAATATGGCTATATCGTCACTGCTAACTAAGCGTTGTTGACCTTCTTGTTCAATATGCACATCCCCCAGTAAGCGTTTTATCTCATTGGCGCACCAGTTGACTATTTCATCAATTTGTATATCTTTTGAAGTATCGTGCTTTTGTTTTGTCTTGGCGTTTGTATTAATTAATCTTGATGAATTTGCACAAATAAACGACAAGGCTGCATCTGCTAACATAGGATCGTTGTCGATTAAGCTTAACTTGCCAGGCAGGTCCTTGGTGGGGGGACTAATAATCGGGTAGCTAATATTGCCATCGAACAAGTTTCTCGCTTCGTTTTGCAAAGCTGCACCATGAAAAATACGGTTGTAACTAGTAATGACCGAGCGACTTGATCGGTAATTTATATCCATGCCCCATGCTTTGTCGGCCATTTCTTTGGCACGCATATAAGTATGTATATCACCCCCTCTAAAGGAATAAATAGCCTGTTTGGGATCGCCAATCATTAGTAATAAGCGCTGTTTATCTTCTTTAGGATATAAATGTTCTAATATGGCATATTGATGTTTATCGGTGTCTTGAAATTCATCGACCAAAGCTGCCGGGTATTCTTGTTGTAAACTTTCAATAAGAGCTTCAGCGTCGTTATTCATAGCGTGGGCAACACCTTGAATTTGATCATCAAACCCAATAATGCTAAACGCTTGCTTATGCTGCCATATTTTTTTGTTTACCTTAATCACTATAGAGTGTATCAATTCATAAAACGGCACGTTGCTGATACTCTCTTTGAGAGACTTTTTTTCTGGAGCTAACAAACCCACACGCCTAATAGCCTCGAGTAATTTAGCAGCATTGCTTAAGATTGGATGGTCTATTTGCACTGCTTCATTAAGGTAGTTTTTTATTCTGGCATCGCTAAATAGATTTTTAAAACCATTGTTCATTAGCGCCAAATCCGCTTCCTTAATGTCTTGTTTTGTCGCGCCTTCAATACCCAACCAATTATTAATAAATTCAGGCAGGTGTGTATTGTCAATTAACGCATCTTTTTGTAACCATTGAATAGCACTGTCAATTAAAGGGTCGGTGTTTTTACTGGTGCTAGATTTAGTTCCTTTATAAAAAATTGAACGTTGCGTGTTTAGGTCTTTAGCCAATTGTTCGCGTACCATTTTGTGCTTCTGCCAGCCCTTATTAAATTGTTCAGCCTTGTTTGTTTTTAGCAACAACGCTGTTTGCACAACAAGTTGCTCAGGCGAGCCTATTACTTTGCCAAAATTTTGCATAAACACAGCGGGGTCATGAAGCTTTTCGTTTTGTAAAAGTAAATACTGACTTGGCGCTGCGCGCATTGCCCTTATTGCATCGCTAACATAAGCCAACTGTATCTTATAAAAATCGGTAACTAAATCTGCATTTTGAGGAAGTGACATACTCAAGCCAAAACGACCAATAATGCGCTGGCAAAATCCGTTAATCGTATAAATAGACGCTAAATCTATTTCTAGCTGCGCAATTTTTAATAAACGCTGCGTCTCTAATGCACCTGCTTGTGCTTGCAAGGCTTGCGAGCACTCACATGGGTTTGTCTCAAAGTCATTCAGTAATGTGTCTATAAATGAAGCAATGCGCGCTTTAATTTCTTCTGTAGCGGCATCTGTGAAGGTCATTACTAGAATTTGCTGTACTGAGAGTTTCTTTTCAACCAACAGGCGCACGTATATTCTGGTTATGTTGTGGGTTTTTCCGGTTCCTGCACTCGCCTCAATCATATGGCGACCGGTCAGCCCAATTGTAAGAGGATTTAAAATATCGTAGGCATTCATTGGCCGTCCTCATAAACATATTCGCTTTTAAATGAACCCGGATAATTGACTTCGCTTATGTCCACCGTAATGGGCTTCGGCTCAAACTGTTCTATTGCGCCAAAACAATCAAAATAGCTTTGAATATTATCTTTATCAAATGCAGGTATTGCCCCTAAAAGAAAATCAAAATATGTCCTTGGAAATAAATCAGGCCCGTTTTCAGTAGCTTGATTACAAGTAGACCATTTTGCCATTAGTGCTTTTGACTCAAGAGCCTCATCTACTGACGCAAACTTCATTACCTCTGCAGCCAACGACAGGTCGATTAATATAGGCCTTTTGCAACCCTTTTCAAAAACATTAACGATTTTACTTAATACTTCGGTAGCATTGTCACTGACAGCTAAGAATAGCTGACAAATATTGACCTGTTTAAGCGCTTGGTGACTGTTACTGTCACCTTTATTAACAGACGGGTCTATATAATGGATATGAACACCAAATTTTGGCAATGAATTAGTGCTAAGCTGCTCGTTTATAGGCACCTCACCAAGCTCGCCACTCACACCATAGGATGAGTCTTCATTGCTCATATCAGCTGGTGTATTATTTTGTGTATCTCTTTGAAACTGTATAAACTCATCATCGGTTTGTACATGTATCAGTAAAATTAAATATTGAATCCATGGCTCAATAAAATGGCTTAACGAAGGTGCCTTTGGGTTAATCCTCACCAACTTAATACCAGCAGCAAGATCATAATAGAAGTCATATTCAAGAGTGACGTGACCAAGTATCAACTTTCCTTTTGCACGTCGTTTATGCTTATTGCTAGGCAAGCTCATCTCAAGCGCAAATGTGTCTAGAAAAGCGCTATCTAGTTCATCTTCCACACCAACTAAAAAAGGTAACTTACCTGACAGCAGCCATGTTTTTCGAACATCCACCCATGTTGCTAACAGCGATTTAGAATTAGTGTTATTTACGTGTGTATCGTTTGGTGTAGCAAAATTAGTCAGTGCACATTTATTATTTTCATTAAGTAACTTAACTACTTCAACACGCAAAGCATATTGTGTTAAACCATCTATACTATAAGCCGGTGCGAAATCTCTAAAACTTGGTTTTTCTAAATATAACGTCAACACTTGTTTAGCATAGTAAGGCAATGAACCTTTAAGGAACTTAACTACTTCTTGGATATTGAGCGTTAATGGCTGCGCAGTCTTTTGGTGAAGTCTCAGATTAGGCAGTGTTTGTACTTGCGTTGTCTTCAAAACATTTTCACTTGTGTGCGATTTTTGCACACTTTCTAAACAAGTAAACCAACCTGCGTCATAACTGCCGCTATATCCAAGCTTTGGCAGAAAACTGTCAGGGCTAAAAGGATGTAAGGCATGTTCAACTATTATCAACGATCCTTTTGAATAGTGTTGATGACAATAATCAACCAACATTTTTACCACCAAAGAAGGTTCACGTACGCTATTATTTTTAATATGCCTGTGCTGAAAACTTAAGTGCAAATACTGCCTTGCTGATACCAGAGACTCTAAAAATAAATAACGGTCGTCGCCACGGCGCGAGCGGTCTCCTCTTCTGGGCGCACTTGCTTGCATTAAATCAATTTCAATTGGGTTGTCTTGACGCGGAAAGTCGCGCTGATTTAGACCCAAAATAGCAATCACCTTAAACGGAATACTTCGCATAGGTAGCATTGAACAAAAGGTAATGTTACCTGAGTAAAATTGTGACCTAACTTCAGGGATACTCAAAACACTAGTAAGTGCTTCATGTAAAATAGGCAGTTCAATAGGCCCATCAAAACCAGCAACAAGGGTATTTTTTTGAAGGCTATATATTGCGTCTACTAACAACTTTTGGGCAAAACTATCGCCTTCGTTTGCCTGTAGATTATCATTCATTACGCTTACTAAGGTTTTTGTCCATTGTGTAATGTTTTGACTCACTTCAAAACACTTCGTAACACGCTCAAGCGACTCTAAAGCCTGCAAGAATCTACCAAGAACAACGGTTGATTGCCCCTCTATATATGTTACCGGCGAATAACCATCAACCAAGGTTTCGTTGGCAGCATTTATCATGCCTACCAGTAATCTTGATATACCCCAATGCCAAGTATGCATGTCATCGCTTATATTATCGCCTATATGTTGGCTAAGGTGCTGTGTATCTTTGCCCCAATCTATTGCCGCATCTTTTAACCAAGTAGCACAAATATCAATATCTTGGGGGCTTAAGTTGTACTTATCGGCCAATGCTGGAAGCGAAATTAAATCGACAATACCGCTTGCATCAAACCTGGTCGTAGGTAATGACAACAATTGCATAAATGCAACAATATACGATTGAGATTCAATGGGTTGCCTATCGCTTATACTAATAGGTAAATTAAGTGCCGGCTGAGCCGATTGAGTAAAAACAGACCGTATATATGGTGAATACGCTTCAATACTAGGGCACATCACCAGAATGTCTTTTGGCTGTAAATCAGATATTTCTGCAAATTTATCTAACAGCACGTCTTTTAGGACCTGAAGTTCGCGCACCTCATTGTGACAGGCATGAACAGCAATACTACCATCGTGTTCGTTTACCCTTTTTTCGGTAGATCCCGACAATATATCTTGCTGCAGCTGCTGTAATACCGTTGGCATATGTTTGGTATTTGCATCAATTGCATTTACGTGAATATCGAATGCCGCTATTTCTTGATGCTGCATATCGGCTAACAAATTATTTAGATCGCGCCCTTGCGCACCTAAATTTCGTAGCAATGGATGCACGGCATTCTCATCAAGTGATAATGCCAATGCCTGTTTGCGTTGCATTTTTGCTATCGCAATGTCAGATTGCGAATCTCCCCAATAATTAACACAAGGGTTTAGTTGGAACAAATGTACATTTGTATGCTGACTAATCTCATCAAAAAACGTGAGGTAAATAGGCGAAATACTGTTAATTGAAAAAATATAAATATCTTTTGGTAGTGCTTGTTTACGCTCAGCTAAAGCAGCTATTGCTTCAAACTGAAGGCTAACGGGGTGCGCTGGGATCCATGCCACTAGTTGCTGCCAAAACCATTGCTGCCAATGTTCAAACAGTTTATAGCGAGGTAAGCTAAAATTTTGTGACTGATTGCTTTCCCACTGCTGCAGCCAATCCGGCCTGAAGACTAAATATTGTTCAAATAAATCAGCTAATTGCCTCGCAAAACTGAACATTCTCCTGGCTTGATCAAGTTCTGTGCTAGCTTGCATCCAATAACGGCTTAACTGAGGATAAAAGTCAGCTTGTTTGCACGGTTGTGACTGACATAATTCGTATATTTTCCACGTAAGTACCTCACGTTTATATGGGCTTTGCAGCGGTATATTTTCGCTTCCCAGTACCTGCCTACATAAGTCCCACACGTAGCGGGTAGGCATAGGGCAGTCGATATTCATCGATATGCCTAGGTGGTCACACAACTGCATATTCAACCAATGTTGCATACCGGGGTTAGGAACCAACACTTTGGTAGGCGTGAGGATGTTTCTTGGGCGTGTTTTGATCACTTCGGCAAGTAGTATGGCTAAATCTTCTAAACAATTTGATGGATACAAATAGAGCAAATAATCCTCACTAATAAGGCTGGTACGTAAACAATCTTGAGACCTATATTAACATCAAAAATAAAAGGGCTTAAAGCCCTTTTATTTTTTACAATATATTACGTAATAATTTACTACTATTTAGTCTACCCAAACTATTTTATCGGTATATTGTCCAACTATGACCGCTTTGAACTTCTCTTCAATTACATGTCTTTTTACTTTAAGAGTAGGCGTTAGCAAGTCATTTTCAATTGACCACTCTTCTTTAAAAATAATAATACGGTCGAGTCGTTGATGGCTCTCTAGCGTCTCGTTAAGCGAAATAAGAGTTGCTTGCAGTGTTTGGGTAATCACATCTTTGGAATGTTTTTCCGCTATTTCCGAAAGAACAAGTAAGGCAATAGGCTGAGGTAAACTTGTACCTGTCACGCATACCTGCTCAACAATAGACGTTTCCATTATTTTTGCTTCAATGGGCGCCGGTGCTACGTACTTACCTTTCTCTGTTTTAAAAATATCTTTAAGTCTTCCGGTAATGTAAACAAACCCGTCATCGTCCATTACGCCCTTATCGCCGGTACGTAAAAATTGATCGTTTGTAAAAACCGCTGAGGTTTTTTCTTCGTCTTTATAATATCCAATCATATTACATGGTGACTTAACTTGAATTTCACCATCTTGGGCAATACGAATGGTTACGCCATCATATGCCGATCCTATTGCTCCTATTTTGTCAATTCTAAACGGGACACTGCTTGTGCCATATGCACAATTCTCTGACATGCCCCACCCTTCTGATATATCTATACCAATTTTGTGGAACCATTCAATGGTCGCGGGTGCTAAAGGCGCCGAACCCGAGGCCCATAATCGGGTAGAGCCAAAACCCATTCCATCACGTATTTTTTTAGCGACTTTTTTGCCTACAATCGGAATACTAAGAAGAAAGTTTAGTTTCTTTTGAGGAATTTTTGCGAGCACACCCATTTGAAATTTGGTCCACAAACGGGGTACCGAAATAAATAACGTAGGCTGGCAAGCTTTTACGTCACGGGTGAATGTTTCAAGTGACTCAACAAAGTATAAGGTTCCGCCGCTGTAGAACGATGCAAATTCTACTAATACGCGCTCGGTTATGTGCGCAAGAGGCAAATAACTCATTGCCCGGTCTTCGCTGGAGACGCTTAGCGTATTGAGGGAGTTTTGTGCTGCCCAGCATATTGTTTGATAAGTATGCACAACTCCTTTTGGCTGGCCGGTGCTTCCTGATGTATAAATAATGGTCATAATGTCATTTAAATCAGGTAATGGACTTTTATCTAAAGGCGCTATATCGGTAAATTCATCCCAACTTACTTTTGCCTCAACTGACGGGTATGGAAAACCAACGGTGACTAGTTCGTCGCTGGTCGCTTCTTTTACTGCTTTATTGTTATCTAATTTGCCAATGAACAACATTGGACATTCGGCGTGTTCCAAAACAAAACTAATTGTTTCTTTACCCGCAGTAGAAAAAATAGGTACCGATATATGCCCTGACAACATAATTGCAATATCAGTAATTATCCATTCAGCGGTGTTTTTACCCAAAATGCCAATTCGCGTTCCTTTCGGATAGCGATAAGTATTTATTCTTGCCGCAAGCTTACGCGCCAGTTCCATGGTTTGTGCCCAGGTGAATGTTCTTTCACTATCGGCATACGGCTGCGTCATAAAATGGACGTTGGGTGTTTCAGCTTCTCTTTTATAGAGCATGGCTAATGGCGATACGACCTGAGTCGTTAGAAAAGCGTCGTTGTCTAGCGGCATATATCATCCCAATAAAGTTATTTACATTAATTTTACATATGATAATGCGTTATTACTCAGATATAACAACTGTTTTTTATAAAAGAGTTTAACAGGATAATCCGATGAACATGAATTTACTGTTTTGTTGCGGTGTTAGAGCGTAATCACGTAATATGGAACTTAATAGTATAAAACCAGCGCTGTTAAGCCGCGCTGGTTTTAACTATCAATTACGAATTGAAATATTAAGCGCTTAACGACGCCATATCAATAACAAAACGATAGCGAACATCTGCGCGTTCCATGCGCTCGTATGCTGTATTAATTTCGTCAATATTGATCATTTCACACTCTGGCAGTACGTTTTTTTCACCACAAAAATCAAGCATTTGCTGCGTTTCTTTGATACCACCAATTAATGAGCCTGCAATACGGCGGCGACCCATTAATAATGGCACCGTGTTAACTTCGTCAACAGGACCTATTTGGCCAACAATAACAAGCGTGCCGTCTATATCAAGTAGTGGTGTATAAACTGATAAATCATGTTTTACAGGTACCGTATCAATAATTATATCAAATGCAGACCTCGAGGCTTTCATTTCAACTTTGTTTGTCGAGACTACATAATGTTGAGCACCTAGCTTAATCGCATCTTCTTTTTTAGACTCACTACGGCCAATTACGGTAACGCTTGCTCCCATAGCAACCGCATTTTTAACCGCCATATGGCCAAGTCCACCTAAGCCAACTACGGCAACACGGCTACCTCCTTTAACGCCCCATTTGTGTAGCGGAGAATACGTTGTAATACCTGCACATAATAATGGTGCAACGCGCGAAAGGTCTAGGCTCTGAGGAACACAGAGTACAAATTCTTCACGTACAACAACATGTTTTGAATAACCACCTTGAGTCATTTCACCACTTACTCTATCTTTACCTGCGTAGGTTCCCACCATGCCTTCGCGGCAAAGTTGTTCTTCGTAATTATCACATTGATCACAACTTTTGCATGAATCGACCATGCAACCAACAGCGACCATATCGCCCTGCTTGTATTTTGTAACGTCGCTACCTACCGACATTACTTTGCCTACAATTTCGTGTCCAGGTACTAATGGGTAATTACTGCCACCCCAATCGTTTCGCACAGCGTGTAAATCTGAATGGCACACACCACAGTATAAAATTTCAATTTCTACATCGTTATTTCGTAAATCGCGGCGCTCAAAAGAGAACTCGGTAAGTTCACAACCTTGGCTTTTTGCTGCATATCCTACTGTCTTCATAATAACTCCATAGCTTATTAGAAATATAATCCATCAACAGTATGGTACATCAGTTATGAATGTAAACCGACAAGCCATAATGTAGGTACAAAAAGCCCAAGCGATAAGCCACAGGCATGGGGTAAAACGTTGATAAATCTGTGGGTGATGCGAAAACAACGACAGCGGCTACATTAGCAGACTGTATTTCCCAATCTTCGCTCGTGTTTTCGAGTCCTATTTCTGCGCTAGTTGTGAAAGCCAAAGCATTATGTTTA
>JBLIGC010000051.1:0-13206 GCA_047636735.1 Glaciecola sp.
TGTGTCTATAGTGCTAGGTGTAGCTTCTGTACGATTTTTATTATAATAAATCGATAGAATTTTACATCTGTAACAATTATATTACATATGCCGTTACACTTGGAATATAAGACATTACAGTTGTAAACCTAAAAAATTTAACATGAGTAGGCTGACTACAAAAATAATCCAGTATTAAAAATAAAAAAATATAATAATCAAGTGCTTACTATCTAAAAAAATAAATTAACACCTCCTTGGCGCGGTTACTGCTGTATCTCCCTAACCAACAACAGGTTTAATTATCCACCCGGTAATAAAAGTGTTGGTATTAACGCAGTCACTTCACACAGTGACAATAACAACAATTTGCAATGGTGATACTTATGAGCAATACCCCATTAAAAAGTCCTGAACCAAACTCGAACCAGCACGCAACGCTTGCAGCCAAGGCATGGGTCGAAAAATTATCTACTGCGCTTAGTTCAAATACACCAACCAACGCCGCCGATTTATTCGAAGCGAGTGGCTTCTGGCGTGATCTTATCGTTTTTACATGGAATATTAAAACTCTTGAAGGGCGCGATGCTATTAGTCATATGGTCGCTGCAACTATAGATAATATCGGTCCTTGTAACTGGCAAGTCGAAGACAATGCTACACAGACTGAGGGTGTTATCGAAGCATGGATTACATTTAACACCAGCGTTGCAAGAGGACGTGCACATGTGCGGTTACGTAATGGACTTGCCTGGACATTTCTGACCACCATGACCGAGCTAATAAAATACCCTGAAAAACGTAATAAACTGCGTCCTAAAGGCACACAGCATGGCGCCAGTAAAAATCGCCAAAGCTGGCTCGAAAAACGCCGGCATGAAGAAGCTACCCTTGGTTATACCCAACAACCTTACTGCCTTATTATTGGTGGTGGACAAGGCGGCATAGGATTAGGAGCTCGCCTGCGCCAACTTGATGTTCCGACAATTGTGATTGACGCGTTACCAAAACCCGGCGATACATGGCGTCGTCGCTATAAATCGCTCTGCCTGCATGATCCAATTTGGTATGATCATATGCCTTATCTCCCGTTTCCTGAAAACTGGCCAGTGTTCACCCCAAAAGACAAGGTAGGCGATTGGCTAGAAATGTACAGCAAAGTTATGGAACTGAACTATTGGGGATCAACATGCTGCACTAGCGCTAAATATGATGAAGAGAAACAACAGTGGACTGTAGATGTTTTTCGCGATGGTGAAAAGCTTACGCTACACCCCAAACAGTTGATCCTTGCAACCGGCATGTCTGGTATTCCTAGTACGCCTAATATTCCAGGAATGGAAACCTTTGAAGGCGAGCAACACCACTCCAGTAAACATCCAGGAGGAGAAGCATTTAAGGATAAGAAATGCATAGTATTAGGAGGCAATAATTCTGCTCATGATATCTGCTGTGCGTTGTGGGAAAACGATGCAGACGTAACCATGATTCAGCGTTCCTCAACCCATATTATAAAGTCTGACTCGCTGATGGAGCTAGTTTTAGGAGGCTTATATTCAGAAGAAGCGGTTGAAAGTGGGATGACCACCTATAAGGCCGATTTAACCTTTGCCTCCTTACCTTTTCAAATTATGCCGCAGTTTCATATTCCCGCATATGAAGCGGTTGCCAAACGCGACGCTGAGTTTTACCAGCGCTTAACTGATGCTGGTTTTCTACTCGACTTTGGTGAAGATGGATCCGGACTTTTTATGAAATACCTACGTCGCGGTTCAGGTTACTATATTGATGTAGGTGCATCAGACTTGGTTGCTGATGGAGACATAAAACTTAAATCTGGGGTGTCTATTGAACGAGTTACACCCAAATCAGTCATACTAACAGACGGCACAGAGCTACCTGCAGATTTAATTGTATATGCGACAGGATATGGCTCAATGAATGGTTGGGCGGCAAAAATCATTTCGCAAGAAGTGGCCGATAAGGTAGGGAAATGCTGGGGCATGGGATCTGATACAATCAAAGATCCGGGCCCGTGGGAAGGCGAACTTCGCAACATGTGGAAGCCTACGCACCAACAAGCACTGTGGTTTCATGGCGGCAACTTGCACCAATCCCGTCACTATTCTCAATACCTGTCACTGCAAATAAAGGCACGAATGGAAGGCATAGCAACTCCCGTTTATGGAATGGAACCGGTTCATCACCTAAGCTAGTGTATACAAGGTGTTTTGATACTTAACAAATAGGTTGCACCGAACGTTTGCGACCTATATTTAACGATACAAATGAGATAATTATGATCTATGCAAATCCAGGGAGTGAAGGCTCCTTAGTTGAGTTTAAAAAAAAATACGCTAATTTTATTGGAGGCCAATGGGTAGAACCAGTTAAAGGTGAATATTTCACCAACATCTCCCCTGTTAATGGCAGCGTCATTTGTGAAATTCCCCGCTCTAGTGCTGAGGATATTGAGTTAGCATTAGATGCAGCCCATGCAGCGAGTGACAGTTGGGGGCGAACGTCGGTAACTGAACGATCAAACATGTTACTTAAAATAGCTGACCGTGTTGAGGCCAACCTTGAATTACTAGCGGTAGCAGAAACGTGGGACAACGGTAAAGCGGTGCGTGAAACTTTAAATGCTGATTTACCCTTATTCGTTGATCATTTTCGTTACTTTGCGGGCAGTATTCGGGCGCAAGAAGGCACTATGTCTGAAATTGATGAACATACAGTTGCCTACCACTTTCAAGAGCCACTGGGTGTTGTGGGTCAAATTATTCCATGGAACTTTCCACTATTAATGGCGGCATGGAAATTAGCACCTGCATTGGCCGCGGGTAACTGCATTATATTAAAACCAGCCGAGCAAACGCCCGTTAGTATTTTAGTCATGCTTGAATTGATCCAAGATATATTACCAGCGGGAATCCTTAACGTAGTTAATGGATATGGTAAAGAAGCAGGTGAAGCGTTAGCGACATCAAAACGCATAGCTAAAATTGCTTTTACGGGTTCGACACCTGTCGGTGAACATATCTTAAAATGTGCCGCAGAGAACTTAATACCTTCAACAGTTGAGCTTGGTGGTAAATCACCGAATATCTTCTTTGAAGACATAATGAATCAAGAAGATGCGTTTATCGATAAGTGTGCCGAGGGCTTTGTTCTAGGCTACTTTAATCAAGGTGAAGTATGCACTTGCCCATCACGTGCCCTAATTCAAGAAAGCATCTATGACGCTTTTATGGAGCGCGTATTAGCCAAAACCAAAGCTATAATCCGTGGTAACCCACTTGATACCGACACCATGGTTGGTGCACAAGCATCCAGTCAACAATATGAAAAGATTTTAGATTATATTGATATCGGTCGCAAAGAAGGTGCAACGGTTGTTATTGGTGGCGAAAAAGAATTAATTAGTAACGAGCTAGATTCAGGGTACTACGTTCAGCCAACTATTCTTCTGGGAAAAAATTCCATGCGGGTTTTCCAAGAAGAAATTTTTGGACCGGTTATAGGTGTAACTACTTTTAAAACCGAAGATGAAGCACTGGCCATTGCCAATGATAGTCAATATGGCCTTGGGGCAGGATTATGGACACGTGATATGAATCGTTCGTATCGAGTGGGTCGTAAAATTCAAGCCGGTCGAGTATGGACAAACTGCTATCACCTATATCCAGCACATGCTGCATTTGGTGGGTATAAAAAATCAGGTATTGGTCGTGAAAACCACAAGATGATGCTGGATCATTATCAGCAGACTAAAAACTTGTTGGTAAGTTATGATATTAATCCACTAGGGTTCTTCTAAACTTTAGCAAGTCCTACAAAGTTAATCATGCACGAAACACGGTTTATGCGATTTTTAACTACGCAATCGTAATCTGAACCAGATTGTCTGTCTTAACCTTAGCAAGTTTGGCTGCTGGTGATAAAAAATAACAACTGGCGTTTCAAATGGAACGCCATTTTTATATTTCTTTTAACTCGACACAGCAAATATATACACCTTTGTGTTATTTGTTTCTCTTAAATACAAGTTAACATGCATATGAACAGGCATTAGTCCTTTAGTGCTCAATAATACAAACAATCTACCGGTGGTTTAAGGTAGGCTAACCATATTCAAGTCAGATACTTGATGGATATTAGTGCCTGCTTTTAAAACAGAATTTTTTGAAGCCTTGAGCGTTGGATTAAACAAATACACATTACTGATTTTGGCGTTTATGGCAAAATCGATATCCACCTGTTTATCACCCACCATAACTGATTGAGTCAAATCTATGGACAAGTCATTTTTCGCAGTAAGCGCCATACCAGCCTTTGGTTTACGACACTCACATTGTTGTAAATAGGGGCCAATTGCTTTGGTTGGGTGATGAGGGCAAAAGTAGACTTTATCTATTCGAGCATAATGTTTGGCGAATGTTGCTATCATCCATTCATTTAATAATTGAAATTGCTGCTGGGAGTAATACCCTCTTCCAATACCTGATTGATTGGTCACCACTACAACTTTGTAAGCCAATTGATTAGCACGTTTAACCAAATCGATAATGCCATCTATAAAGTCAAACTGGTCAACTTGATAAACATAGCCATGATTAACGTTAATAACCCCATCGCGGTCTAAAAATAGCGTTTTATGCATGATATTACCTATTGAAACTACTTTGCTTGTACAACACTATGCTGAATTCACTTTGACTGATCTAAATATGCTTCATAAATAGAAGAGAAATCCTTTGCACCATTGCCCCTTAATTTGTGCAATTGATACATAGATTTTGCAAGTGCTCCCATTGGCACAACAGATTGGGTAGCGGCAGCAGCACTCATGGCCAGGTGTAAATCTTTGTTCATTAAGTCGACTATGAAACCACCTTGATAAGCATTCGACGAAGGCACATTGTCCATAATATTAGGAACTGGATTATATTTTTCCAAGGCCCAGTTGTTACCCGAGCTTTGTTTCATTATTTCCGACATTACTTTAGGATCTAAGCCGTTATCTATTGCCAGCTTTAAGGCTTCACATGTTCCTGTCATAAGAATTGCCAACAGCATATTGTTGCAAATTTTGGCAACTTGCCCTGCACCTGCGTCGCCAGCATGAAAACAATTGCTTCCCATACCTTGCAAAACCGATATCGCTCGGTCAACTACTGCTTTTTTTCCACCAATAATAAATGTTAGTGTGCCATTAGAAGCCCCCGCTACGCCGCCCGACACCGGCGCATCGACAAACTGATGACATTTAGTGTTTAGCATAGAGTGTAAATATCTCGCATCGCTGGCATCTATAGTACTGCAATCAATGAATAAAGTGTTTGCTTTGGCCTTGCCAAGCACAGCGTGATAGAGTTTTTTTACATGCTCTCCAGCCGGCAGCATGCTCAATACTATATCAGCATGCTCAACTGCAGCCTCGGCACTTGACGCGGCAATAGCACCGTTGGCCACCGCTTTAGCTATTTGACTGTCAAGTAAGTCATAAACGTGTACTTCGTTACCCGCTTTAACTAAATTGCTGGCCATGCCAAGACCCATGTTTCCTAAACCAAAAAAGGCGATTTTATGCATGGTGTTCTCCATATTCTTGTGCCAATGATTGAAGAGGATTTATGCTCTTTTCACTATCAGAATTGTTGCCGGCATGCGCACCCACATTTACCGACCTAAATCGTTCAAAATGTGCATTAATAAGTTCGCTAGGCACTTCGCTAGCTAGACTGTATTTCCATTTAGGCTGATTATCTTTATCAATTAAAAGTGCTCGCACTCCTTCTTGGAACTCACCGACTATGCTGCATTGATAAGCCATGCTTAATTCCATTTGAAAGCATTGCGCAAGGCTCAATGATTGAGCCCGCTTTAACTGTTCGAGTATCAATTTAGCAGTAATAGGACTGCCATGCCTAAAGCTTTGCAGGGCTTTTTGCACAATCTTCACATCGGGGAAACGGTCATTCAGGGCAGTAAAAAAAACGTCTATTTCACTCATATCTTCTAGTGAAGCCAAAGACGACAATAAGGGTAATAGAGGCGTTAATTTACCACTAAGGCTTGCCCATTCCTGCTCGGTAGAGCTGTCTTTATGTAAGACTGAAATAGTAGTACTTATGCTATTTTCATTAAGCTGATTAAGCTGTGCTAATGCCAATAATAACGCCTGTTTTTTGTGATGTGGCATAAAGGCATCGGCTAAGCCAATGCTTATGCAGTCAACAGCATTTATACTTGCAGCACTTAGTGCTAAAAATTTACCAACGCCTTGAGGCATTTTATTTAAAAAGTAACTGGCGCCTACATCAGGAAATAAGCCAATGGTAATTTCAGGCATTGCAACACGAGCGGTTTCAGTCACTATTTTATGACTAGCACCCGCAAAAATGCCTAAACCACCGCCCATAATAATACCGTTACCCCAACAAACTATGGGCTTTGGATAAGCATGTATAGCATAATCAAGACGATACTCTTGTTCGAAAAACTGCGCCATAAAGTCAGGCAAACTGTTAGGTTTATCTTTTTGTTGCTGCGCCATAGACTGATACATAGACACTATATCGCCGCCAGCGCAGAAGGCTCTATCGCCTTCGCTATCGATAAACACAGCGCCTATACTAGCATCGTTTCGCCAGTTATTTAATTGTACTTGAATTGCTTGTACCATATCGAGGTCGAGCGCATTAAGTGCCTTAGGTTTGTGCAAGGTAATACACCCAAGTGATAAGTCACATTGGGTCTTCAATACACTAATTATTATTTTATCTGTCATGGCTGCAGTTTCCTCTAAAGTACTTCGCGTAGGTCAGACAATAACCTTCGAGCAATGATCACGCGCATAATTTCGTTGGTGCCTTCCAATATTTGATGCACTCGCACATCGCGAACGTGACGCTCTAATGGATACTCTTTGATATAACCATAGCCGCCATGAATTTGCAGCGCCTGATTACATACTTCGAAGCCTACATCGGTTGCAAAGCGTTTAGCCATTGCGCAATAGGTGCTTTTATCAACGTTGTTAGTATCTACTTTACTTGCCGCTAACCGCACTAATTGCCTAGCGGCAACAAGCTCTGTGGCCATATCAGCAAGTTTAAACTGCAATGCTTGAAACGTACTCAAAGGCTTACCAAACTGCTCACGCTCTTGCATATAAGCAGCAGCGGTATTTAAGGCTTGTTGCGCAGTGCCTATTGAACAAGTAGCAATATTTATGCGGCCGCCATCAAGGCCCTGCATGGCAAATTTAAAACCCTGCCCTTCTTCACCAAGCAGATAACTTTTTGGTATTGTGACGTCATCAAAACTTACCGTTCGGGTGGGCTGGGCGTTCCATCCCATTTTTTCTTCTGCTTTACCATATTGAATACCGGGAGTATTTGCCGGTAAAAAAAATGCCGATATGCCATTTGCACCTTTACCGCCGGTGCGTGCCATCACAACCAACACTTGGGTTGAACCGGCTCCCGATATGAATGCCTTAGCGCCATTTAGTAAATAATTATCGCCCTGACGTTTTGCAGTACTTTTCATATTGGCCGCGTCTGAACCATTACTGGCTTCAGTCAAACAATAGCTAGCAATATTCTCACCTGATACCAACGATTCCATCCATTCATTTTTTACATCATTAGTGCCCCACGTTGCTACCATCCAGGTTGCCATATTGTGGATAGTAAGCATAGCGGTGGTGGTTGTGCAGCCCATCGCAAGCTGTTCGAAAATAATAGATGAGTCGAGTCGTGACAAGCCTAAACCACCTGCATCCTCGGGCGTATATAAACCGCAGAACCCTAAGTCACCGGCTTTTTTTATCACATCAACAGGGAAATGATGTTCGCGATCCCATTTCGCCGCAAAAGGTGCCATTTCTTGCTCAGCAAATTGTCTTGCTGTTTCGCTATAAGCGAGTTGATCATCGGTCAGTTCAAAGTTCATTAGTAGTGCTCACTGGTAATTTATTTAAGTCATTATTAGCGTATGTATTAACGCAAATTAATCGACATATTTGGTCCTGAGACAGTTTCGTCATCAAACCATCTGGCGGTAATCGTTTTGGTCTCGGTATAAAAGCGCACCCCTTGCTTGCCATAAGCATGCAGGTCACCATAAAAAGAGTTTTTCCAACCGGTGAAAGAGAAAAATGGTAACGCTACGGGTATCGGTATGTTTATACCAACTTGGCCCACTTCTACGTTGCTTTGAAAGGTTCTTGCAGCGGCGCCACTGGCAGTAAAAATTGAAGTGCCGTTACCAAAAGGATTGCTGTTAATAAGTTTAATTGCATCCGCTAAAGTGCTTACTTGCATACAACACAGTACAGGACCAAATATTTCTTGTTGATAAATTTGCATATCGGTGGTCACATCGGTAAACACTGTTGGACCAACCCAATTGCCTTGTTCATACCCCAATAAAGTAAATTTAGAACCATCAACCAAACACGTTGCCCCCTCTTGTTTGCCTTTTTCTATTAGCGACAAAACCCGAGCCTTGGCTTGCGCTGAAATAAGTGGGCCAAAGCCTGCTTTTGGATCATCCCAAAGGCCAGGTGTAACTTCACCAATTTTTTCGGCTAGTTCGTTAATCCATTCTTTACTCTCGCCTACAAAAATAGCGACTGAAATAGCCATACAGCGCTGCCCCGCTGCACCAACGCTTGCGCCAACTAAATTATTAATTACCTGCTCTTTGTTTGCATCGGGCATAACCACTAAATGATTTTTAGCGCCTGCAAAACACTGGGCCCGTTTCATGTTTTGGGAAGCTGTTTTATAAACATGTTGACCCACGGGCACGCTGCCCACAAAAGAAACTGTTTTTATGCCTTCGTGTTCAAGTAAAAAATTAACCTCGTCTTTACCGCCATGCACAATATTAAGCACACCAGCAGGGGCACCTGCTTGCACAAATAACTCAGCTAACTTCATAGGCGTATTTGGGTCTTGCTCTGATGGTTTTAATACAAAAGTGTTACCACAGGCAATTGCCATAGGAAACATCCAAAGCGGTATCATTGCGGGAAAATTAAACGGGGTTATGCCTAAACACACCCCTAGTGGTTGAATCATGCTATAAGTATCAATATTTCGAGCAACGTTCTCTACGGTTTCACCCATCATTAAAGCAGCGACGTTAGCGGCTTGTTCAACCACTTCAATACCTCGCCAAACGTCTCCTTTCGCATCTTCGAAGGTTTTACCTGTTTCCTTTGATAAAATTATCGCAATCTCATCATGATGCTGTTTTAGCAAATGTTGATATCTAAGCATAACTCTTGCACGCTCAGACACAGGAACCTTCTTCCACGTATCAAATGCACTTTGGGCGCTTTGTATAGCGCGTTCCATGTCTTGTTTTGTTGAGACAGGTATTTGCGAAATATCTTCATTCGTAGCAGGATTTTGAACCTTTATAAATTGTGTCGAAGTAGAGGTCTCAAATTGGCCGTTTATGAGCTGGGCAACTGTATTCATGTAAATGCTCCTAGTTAATATTAATCGCGGGTGTTGATAATTGTTGTTTGGATTGAGTGAATCAATATTTCTAGTTCACCTTTACGTTAACGTCAACTATAAATGATATTAGGGGGATTTGTAAATCATCTGTTAGTTATTTTCATATTTATTGTAAAAGTAATTATTCAGGTTTAATTCTGAATTAAACTAATAAATCGTCGAAATTTTCCGATAACACAGTACAAGACTATGCAATAGCATGTTCGACAATTGCTTATTTTGTGAATTAGCATTGACTTCTTTTTCTTAAGGTTTTCTATTTTATGCATTCAGCACCTAGGTATTCTGTCCCACAGGCAAAGCCATTAAGCGTTGCCATTGTAGAAGACAATGCAACAGCACGTACTAATTTACGCAGCCATTTAATGGGCATTGATAACTTTGAAGTATCCAGTTATAGCAACGGCGCTGAGCTAAAAAATGGACTACGCTTAAATAATTTTGACTTAATATTAATGGATTACCATTTAGGTCAAAGTAAAAATGGGGTGGAATGGATAAACTCACTACAAGAGCGTGAATTATTTAAAGCATCGACTGGATTAATATTTGTTACATCCGATAGCATGCCGCAAACTATTGGACAAATATTAGAATTACACCCCGATTTCATTCTAATAAAACCTTATACCATTAAAAGTCTTGCGGTTAATTTAGCGCATTATTTAAAATTACGTTCACAAATATTGCCCGCACTACAATACATGAGCAAAAATGAAAATTTTCAGGCACTTAAACTGATCGATGAAAAAATCAAAACAAACGACAATAAACGCTTTGTAAATGATTTTTTAAAACTAAAAGGACGTTTACTACTAGCCGACAAAAAATACCCCGAGGCTATATCACTTTATTCTAATGTGCTAAAAAAATCATCCAATGTGCTGTGGGCGCATTGGGGATTAATAAAAAGTGAGTTTTTTACCGGTAAATGGGAGCAGTGCCAAAAAATGCTCAACCATCTTATTTCAGCAAGTCTTACCAAAGACAAAGCGTATGAATGGATGGCAAGCGTAGCTATTGGCAAAGAAGAGTTTAATGAAGCTGAGTTGATGCTAGACAATATCAAAGAAAGCGAGCTCACCATGCAAACCACACGACTAAAAGTTCTTGCATACAATATGCAAGACAAGCATCAGCTGGCACAAGCACTGCTTGAGAAAAAAATTCAAAGTAATTTGTCGATAAAAGACCGAATGATTGAATATGCCCTTGAGTTGGCTAGATTTCACATTCAATTGGCTGAAAGCTTTGTTATTGATAACACCGCGCCAGATCAGCAAGAGCAATTGGCAAAGGAAGAGGCAAAAAAAACAAACCTGTCTGCCGCTCGCAAGTTAATCGGTAAAGCAGCCAGAACGGCAAATGATCGTCAATCGGAATTACAAAAAGACTATATGCTAGCCCTCGCCTATATTATTGAAGGTAATAACGAAAAAGCTCAAAATATAATTGAAACGTCGGGTTCGCTTGACCATATTCAAAATATTCATGCAACTACTATGATAGATGCAGTGAAAGTTTGGTTTGGAATAGGACAAACTGAAAAAGCCAAAGAAATTTTAGAACAGTGCGACAATTATTTACTCGGGAAGGGTAATCATATTGAACAATTAATATGTTCAAATATTATAAGTGATATTGAAGAAACTAATCACTTGCAAAAAGACAGAGCATTGCAAAAAAATGAATCAGGCAATGCGCTTTATCAGGCGAAAGAGTACTCCCAAGCGCTATCCTATTTTCACAAAGCATATAAAATGTTTCCTGGCATTCCTGCTTTTTCGCTTAACTTACTGCAGTGTATGGCCGAAATTGAGCAACTAGAGTTTCAAGGTTTGTACGCCAATAAACTTTACAAAGAGTTAAAAAGTGTGACCTTATCGTCTAAAAATCAAATGAAATTAGAGCACATCAAAATAAGGCTTGGTTTTTAGAGCTATCTGGTTACGCTATTAAACCAAAACCAGATAGCTGTTGCTTAAACAAACGTTCTATTTAAAAATCTAAACATACTCGATTATTTATCATTCTTGTAGGGTAAATAACATACTTGTTCAATCAGCGCTGTTATTTTTACAGTAGATTATTGGGCTTTATATTCTAGGTTGTTAATGACATCTTGCGCGCCGTAACTGTTGTCATTAGGCTTCATACCTTTACCCATCCTAATATCTAAAACTGTGTGTACTTCTTTACGGTGGTTTAGTGTTCCAAGCTCAATAGAAGTATCCATTGTGTTTATGGGCCGCTTATAAGTATTACATGTGAGTAAACCGCATTGCCTAGCCGTTTGGCTGCTTTGTGACGAACCAATGCTAAGCGCCGGTTCCATTTTTCTTGACTCGACAAAAGTTTCTTTAGTCGTAACAATAAACCAGTCAAATCCTGCTTGCTGTGTTAATTGTGCAGACCTTAGTAAAGCAAAATCGGTCGCCTCGGCGACACTGTTAGAGTATATTTTAAATTGTACTCTATATCTGTCGTTGGATATTTTTTGCTCGCTATGTCCTACTGAACCATTAGTTGCGGGGCGATAGCTAGGTTTTGAGGCACAGCCGGCCATCAACATGGTTATAGATAAAAAAAGCATGATTATTTTCATATTTCACCTCGTATAGTTATTTTAATTGCCATTGTTCTAGAATGGCGTTTTTTTCCTGCTCTTTATTTAACGGCGCACCACTAATCATGCTGTCTATTACTTGCTCTAATTGTTGTTCCTTACTGGCGGTTTGATAGTTTTGAGTATCAATATTACTTGCTTGAATAGACGCATGTAGAAGCCAGCTATTATTTTCCTTGCAAGCAATGTTTGTTGAGTTAGCTTGGCCTTTACTTAACAAATACTGACGACATAAATTACCATTTTGATTAGCAAAACTAAGCTGAGCTTTAACACTTGTATTGTCGGTGGTTAAGCTTGTGCTGCCGCTAATAGACGAATCTAATAGCTTAACTATATCATTAGAAATAGTCTGCTTACCCTGATAAGTTATGGTAGCTACACCAACGGTTATTGCCAATACCACGCTGGCGGCTGCAGACATTGGCATGTTTATTTTTGTTTTTGCTATTTTCCATTTAGACATATGCACTACATTAGTAAGGGTTTGTCCCTTATCAATTTGCTGTGCAAGCTCTATAAGCTTATCAGGCACTGGCGTTGCATCCATTATTTCAGCATTTTCAACTACCCATTGGTCAACTTGACTAAGTTCCGCTAAACGCATGACTAAGTCATCATCTAATTCGATAGCCTCACGAATTTTTTCCATATCACTAGGTGTTAACTCTGCATCTAAAAACGCACTCAATTTTTCGTCCGTTATTTCCATGAACTTTGTCCCCCAGTTTCATTTTCCAGCATACTAATTAGGCTGGTACGTGCCCTAGATAACCGTGACATGACGGTTCCCACAGGTATACCCGATATAGCGGCCACTTCTTTATATGACATACCCTTTAATGCTACCAACGACAAAATTGAACGCTGATCGTCAGGCAGATTACCCATAGCAGAATTGACCTTTGCTAAGTGCTCTTTTGCTTCATGCGGGGCTGACTGAGGGTCAAGTTGTTTTTCTTGTAATTCTGGTGCTTGCGTTGCTTTTTGTCTTACTTTGTGTGAACGATATTCGTCAATCCAAACGTTTCGACAAATTTTGAATGCCCATTTCACCGC
>JBLIGC010000052.1:0-13108 GCA_047636735.1 Glaciecola sp.
ATACAGGTGTTAAATATGCGATGCCTGTGCGCCTAGCGCTGAAAACAAGAACGCTATTTAACGTGCTAGGGCCACTAGCCAATCCGGCTAAGCCAACGCATGGGGTATATGGTGTTTATGACCCTAAATTAGTGCCTATCTATGCACAAACCCTTTTACATTTAGGCCATAACAACGCCTTGGTTGTGCATGGTTCGGGTCTTGATGAAATTGCGTTGCATAGCACAACTAAGGCAATTCATGTGCACAATGGCAAACTTAGTGAATTCACAATATCACCCAGTGATTTTGGCATAGACGAAATGCCGTTAAGCGCTATTGAAGGCGACACACCCCAATATAATGTGACTGCAATAAGCAAGGTATTTCAAGGTGAAGGCGAAACAGCCCATACGCATGCCATTGCAATTAATGCCGCAAGTTTACTGTGGCTAAACAATACTCAACAGTCCTTCAAAACGCACTTCGACACTGTGATGCAATCTATCGCACAACAACAACCTATGCGTACCATTGCCCATGCAGCGCGTATTAGTCAAGGAGGCTTATAGTGGCAAACGTATTACAACAAATCGTTGCTGATAAACGTGACGAGCTAAAAATTAAAAAAGAACTGCTGCCATTAGCACAGTTTAAAGACCAACTTACGCCCAGTTGCAATTCGTTTTTTGATGCATTGGCCGCAAAAGGCACCAGCTACATTTTTGAATGTAAAAAAGCATCACCGTCAAAAGGCTTAATTAGAGAAAACTTTGACCTCAATGAAATTACCGACGCTTACCAAAAAGAAGCCGCTTGTTTTTCGGTATTAACCGACGAAAAGTATTTCCAAGGCAAATTTGAATATTTACAATTTGTTAGTAAGAAAGTTACGCAACCCACGATCAACAAAGACTTTTTTATAGACGAGTATCAAGTGTATTTGGGGCGTCATTTGGGCGCTAATGCAATACTGCTGATGCTCTCCGTGCTTAGTGATGAAGAGTATACAAAGCTGGCGGCCATAACACACGAATTAAAAATGGATGTGTTAACTGAAGTAAGTAACGCTGAAGAAACCGAGCGTGCACTTGCACTTGGCGCCAATATTATTGGCATAAACAACCGTAATTTACGCGATTTATCTACCGAATTAGCCACCACTGAACATTTAGCCCCGCTTATTAAAAACGACCCGCGTTTCACAGGTGTAATTATTTCTGAATCTGGTATTTATACTTATGAAGATATTAAAAGGCTTTCTCCACTGGTCGATGGCTTTTTGGTGGGCAGCGCCCTTATGGCAAGTGCTGATTTGAATATGGCTGTATCACAACTCGTTTATGGCAAAGTAAAGGTGTGCGGTATTACGAGTATCGAACAAGCTACATTAGTTGCTAGTTACCCCGTAAGCTATTTAGGCTTTATTTTTGCCCCAAATTCAAAGCGCTTCGTAAGTATTGAAACAGCACTTGAAATTACACATAAAGTTAATCAGCAGTTCGTGGGTGTATTTGTTAATCATCCTATGGAACAAGTAATTGAGTTTGCGCATAAGCTTTCGTTAAGTGGCGTTCAACTGCATGGCCAAGAAAGCCTTGAATATACGCGAGAACTTAAAAAACTATTGCCCAGTTACTGCGAAATTTGGAAAGCAATGCCTATTGATTTGCATAGCGCGTACTCTATTAAAAAAGACTTTACAGCAATGCAATCTCAGCTAACATCAGGCGTGTTGTCACGTATATTGCTCGACTGCAAGGTGGGTGAGCAAACCGGCGGTACCGGTAAGACTTTCGATTGGCGGTTGTTAGACGACATAAGCGATAAATCGACCTTAGTGTTGGCAGGCGGTGTATCGAGTCAGAATATTCAAGCAGCTAGCAAAATAGGGGTTGGTATTATTGATGTGAATTCTGGAGTGGAAGAGTCTCCAGGCATTAAAACACAGGCTAAACTAGACGAATTATTTGCGCTGTTACGCGCATAAAAAAGAACACAAGAGACTTAAAAAATGAATAAATTAGAATCAAAATTTGGTGACTTTGGCGGAATGTATGTTCCGGAGCTACTCATACCCGCACTCGACCAACTAGAGCAAGCCTTTTTAGATGCCAAAGACGACCCAGCCTTTCAAAAAGAATTTATGGACCTACTTAAAGACTATGCCGGCCGTCCTACTGCTATGACGTTGTCAAGAAACTTAGTCTCAAACCCATTAGTAAAGCTGTATTTGAAACGTGAAGATTTACTGCACGGCGGCGCGCACAAAACCAATCAGGTGTTAGGTCAAGCCTTACTTTGCAAACGTATGGGTAAAACCGAAGTAATTGCTGAGACGGGCGCCGGTCAGCATGGTGTTGCAACCGCTCTTGCCTGCGCATTACTTGGCTTAAAGGCACGTATTTATATGGGAGCCAAAGACGTTGAACGCCAATCACCTAATGTATTTAGAATGCGCTTAATGGGGGCTGAGGTGATTCCGGTTAATTCTGGCTCGGGCACTTTGAAAGACGCGGTAAATGAAGCCATGCGAGATTGGTCTGCAACTTATGAAACTTCACATTACCTACTTGGCACCGCAGCGGGGCCACATCCTTTCCCAACTATAGTACGTGAATATCACCGTATGATTGGTGAAGAAACCCGTGCACAAATAATGGAAAAAGAAGGCCGTTTACCCGACGCTGTCGTGGCTTGTGTAGGCGGTGGTTCCAACGCCATTGGCATGTTTGCCGACTTTATAGACGAGCCTAGCGTAAGGCTCATAGGGGTTGAGCCAGCAGGTAAAGGGGTGCATACCAAAGAACATGGCGCCACTATAGTAACCGGTAGCAAAGGAATATTACATGGCGCGTATACCTATATTATGCAAGACAAAGATGGACAAATTGAAGAGTCTTATTCTGTTAGCGCAGGCTTAGATTACCCTGCCGTGGGACCTCAACATGCATTTTTACACGAAACGGGTCGCGCTGAGTACTATGCAGTAACCGACACAGAAGCACTAAATGCATTTAAACTACTGTGCAAAAAAGAAGGCATTATTCCTGCACTTGAAACATCTCATGCTTTAGCACATGCTCTTAACATGGCAGACGAAGCTGAAGAAGAAATGATTATCGTGGTTAACTTATCAGGACGTGGCGATAAAGACCTTGAACACGTGACCAAAATTTTAGGAGATGACCTATAATGCAAACAACACAAACCATCGGTCGTTATGAAGCTATGTTTACCGACTTGTCAGCAAAAAAACAAGGAGCTTTCGTACCCTTTGTTATGCTTGGTGACCCTGATTTTGAGACCTCGATTGATATTATACGGACATTAATAGGCAGCGGCGCAGATGCATTAGAACTAGGCATACCCTATTCTGACCCTATTGCCGATGGCCCAACGATTCAAAAGGCTAGTATACGAGCATTAGGCTCAGGCATTCGCCCACATGATTGTTTTGCTATCATTAAACTCATTAGGGCTGAGTTTGCCAATATTCCTATTGGTTTATTGCTTTATAGCAACCTAGTGCTTGCTAAAGGTATAGATACTTTTTACAAGTCTGCGTTTGAAGCGGGTGTTGATTCAATATTAATAGCCGATGTTCCACTACGCGAAGCTGACCGTTTTATTGCTACTGCGAATAACAATAATATTCAACAAATATTGATTGCTCCGCCTAATGCTTCTGACGAAACGTTGTCTCAAATAGGGGATAAATCCAGTGGATATACATACCTGTTAGGTCGCGCGGGAGTCACTGGTACTGAATCTGCAGTAGAGTTACCTGCGGCAGAACTAGTCGCTAAATTAGAAAAGTATAAAGTAGCTCCGCCACTTATAGGCTTTGGTATATCAACGCCCGAACAAGTGAAGTCGGCAATCCAAGCCGGTGCGGCAGGCGCTATATCTGGCTCGGCTACTGTTAACATTATCGCTAAACATTTAAGCAATCACCAAGATATGCATAGGCACTTAGGTGAATTTGTCGCTAAGATGAAAGCGGCAACTCTGCTGTAAAAATAAGGAAACTGTAATGTACTATATGATTTATGCCCAAGATGTAGAAAATAGCCTTGAGAACCGTGTAAAAGCACGCCCCGATCATATCGCAAGACTCAGAGCACTGGCGAACGAAGGCAAAGTGCTAGTAGCAGGCCCAACGCCGGCTATTGACGCTGAAGATCCCGGCCCTGCAGGATTTACAGGATCTTTGGTGATTGCTGAATTTGAAAGTTTAGAAGAGGCCCAGTTATGGGCCGACGCAGACCCCTACGTAACAGCAGGTGTCTATAAGGAGGTAACTGTTAAGCCTTACAAAAAGGTACTTCCCTAGAAGGAAAACACAGGCGATTAATAGCTATATCATGCTTGTACACTTTTTTCTGGCGGCGTTATTAAGTCATTATCGTCGCCAGACAGTAAGATAGCTAACCACTTAGTGCTTTCTTGCGACTCCAAGCCTATTTTTACGACCATCGTTAATGGCACTGAAAGTAGCATACCTGCGGTGCCTAATAACCATCCCCAAAATATTAATGATAAAAAAACTACCAAGGTAGACAAGCCTAACCCTTTGCCCATAAATCGCGGTTCTATAAGGTTTCCCATCACCATATTAACCGTAATAAAGCCTAAGCCAGCAAGCCCAGCTTGAACAAAACCAAATTCAACAAAGGCCATTAGCACCGCTGGTATCGCCGCAATAATAGAGCCTATATTGGGTATAAAATTAAGCATAAAGGACAGTACCGCCCATAACATGAAGTGGTCAATCCCTAAGAAGTATAACCACGAACCAATAAAAATACCCGTAGCGACACTTACCATCATTTTTATAACTAAATATTGGTTTACTGACTGTAAAAATCGGTCTATGTGAGTGAGGTTCATGTCGGGATCGGCCAGCGCAATATGCACTCGTCTAGGCATAGTTTCTGCTTCAAACAGCATAAAAATAACAGTAAGAAGAATTAAAAATACATTTGACAACACCGCGCCCATTCCGGCAAGAAAGTTAGTAGCCATTGTCATAGCCATGCCTGGATTCAAATAAGATACAATTATATTTTGGTCAATATGAATGTTAACTAGCGCCAGTTTATTCACTATCCAGGCAAACTCGCCCGATAGTTGTTCTTTGTAGGACGGCATATTGAGGCGAAACTCTGCCATTGATTGGGTAATTAATCCTGCTAACATAAATCCAATCACTACAATTAAGAGTATTACAAAGGTAACAGACAACCATCTAGGCACTTTATATTGGCTAGCGCAGTTAATTAGCGGACTTACCGCTATTGCAATAAAAATTGACAGTAGAAAAGGCACCAAGACAATGCTGGCAGCCTTAACACCCGCCAAAATGATGACCACTGAGGACATCAAGAGGAACGCTTTTAGCACGGGGGAATTACTTTCCATTTTATTTCCAAACTGAGTAAAACTTAGTCACTCCCTTTATATAACAAGGGCAAGATGTTGTCACAATTTTATAGAACATTGCTTTGTATAACGAGTTACTTTTTTAATGAAACACCGCTACTTTACCATTACCAAGGAATTTATCACTTTATGAATCTTAATCTTGCCACTATTCGCATTAAAAATCTTAGACTACGTACTTACATAGGCATAAACGACGATGAAATTGCCAATCAGCAAGATGTGGTAATAAACATTGTTATTCACTACGATGCAAAAAGAGCGACCGACTCAGACCAAATGCAAGATGCTCTAAATTATAAAACAATTACAAAGGCAATTATACGCTTGGTGGAAGACAATAGATTTTCATTGTTAGAAAAGCTTACCGCAGACATTTTAGCCATAGCGGCTGAGCATCCTTCGGTTAACTTTGCCGAAGCTGAGGTAGATAAGCCACATGCACTGCGCTTTTCTGACTCTGTTTCATTAACGCTTTCGTGCACTAAAGAATAACCAAGGAATGACTATGCAACATGTGCTTATCTCTGGCGGTACCGGACTTATTGGCAGACACTTGATTCAAAAATTACAAGACCAATATAAAATAACGGTCATTAGTCGTGACCCATTGCGTGCTAAGCGCTTATTAGGCAACACCATAAGCGCCCTCACTATAGACGAGATTACGCGGGTAGACGAGTACAGCGCTATTATAAATTTAGCCGGTGAGCCTATTGCAGATAAGCGTTGGACAGATAGTCAAAAGAAAATCATCTGCGATTCTCGTTGGGATATCACCACCCGGTTAGTGGACTTAATCAACAACGCCGACAGCAAGCCAGAAGTCTTTATTAGCGGCTCGGCCATTGGTGTATATGGACGACAAGGCGACACCCCAATAAATGAAGATTTTGAAGAATATCATGACGAATTTTCATCGCAGGTATGCAGAAAATGGGAAAGTATTGCGCTAGGTGCGCAAACACGTGTATGTATAGCACGCACAGGGGTTGTGCTGGACGAGAACGGCGGCGCGCTTGCTAAAATGATAATGCCCTTCAGGTTAGGACTCGGCGGCCCAATTAGTAAGGGCACACAGTTTATGTCATGGATTCATATTGAAGATATGGTCAAAGCGCTTGAGTTTATGCTTACCAATAATAAGTGTACGGGTCCTTACAACTTTACCGCACCAAATCCGAATACTAACGCGTTTTTCTCAATAAAATTGGCTAAACGCTTAGACCGTCCGTGTATATTCAGGGTGCCTAAAGTGGTAATTAAAACCCTAATGGGCGAATCGTCAGACCTAGTATTGTACGGGCAAAAAGTCATGCCCGAACGCTTAATAGCAGCTGGGTTTACATTTACTTATCCTGCGCTTGTGGAGGCGTTAAGCGCCTTAGACCTGTAGGCTTTAATATTTGCTACTTTTCTTTTATCAAATGTTGAATATTGTGTAGTAGCTGTGAAGACCTAACGCCGCTCTTGTTTCCACTTACGGTGGCGGTTGCACCATCACGGCTTTTAATTGCTTTGTTGGTCACATTACCTGTTATGAACACCCCTGTTGTTCTTTTAAACCTGTATTCAATTGCATTTGGGTAAGTGCCGGTAGAGAAAATTATATTGTTAGTCACCACTGTATTTGGACTGCTTTCTAAGCCAATGCCTACATCAGCAAAGAGGTGGTTTGATGCAGTATGGACAATAATATTATTACTTATTATGCCGCCCTCATTCTGATTTTCAGAATTTGTAAGTCCGTAGCCAATGCCGCGATCGCTATTAATGATGAGATTATTAAGGGTTCGATTGTTTTTAGAATCCTTCCAAAAATGGATGGCATGTTCGGCCACTCGCTTTGCCGGACTGGCGATATTTTTAAAAGTATTATTTTGGACCAGCCAATTTACCGAATGATGAGCATCTATTCCCCCTATATAGTAATTGGGCCCTATTCCTGCGGTATATTCAAATAGACTATTTTTAACAACACCAAAATTAGCATAAGGACCATTCTTGGCGTGACTTACTTTAAGCAACTGCTGACCAGCGTCTTGTAGTATGCAGTTGTTAAGGTGAAAAAAATCAGCGTCTTTTTCAGCACGTACTTGAATTAAGTGCCATCGAGCATTTTTAAGTGTTACTCCTACCAGCGTAAAATAGTCAGCCGATACGTCTATTAACACGCCTATACCTTCATCCATTTTACTGCCAGCAATAACTACATTTTCTCGAATACCTGATTGCGAACGAATAGTTATATTGTCTGCAACGATTTTAAGTGGTGAGCCTAATAATTTATAAATACCGTCGGCTAATAATATGGCTGTAGGTGTTTTGGCTTTATTGGCAGCATTCAAGGCACTCCTTAACTGTTGCACATTAGTAACTTCAACGCTTACTTGAGATTGAGAAACTTCTTTTGCGATGGCAGCGTTTGGAATGCTTATTAACAGCGCCAAAATATATACACCCTTAATACATAGTGCTTTGGTTTTACGGCCAATTGTTCCTAACTGTGAAGCGCAGCACGATACTACTTCGTTTTTATTCAATGATGAGTCGATTATTTGTGAGACTTTTTGTAAATATAAACAGCCCACTGCGGTATTTCAATAACTAATTTTAAAAGGCTGACTAACACGGACTAAATGTAAGGCAAAAAGAAACCCTCAAATGAGAGGGCTTTCAAAGGTGAGTCTATATATGCTTGCTTAGAGCAAACTTTTACGACTAGTGCGTACTAGCACAATCAGGCCAAGGCTAAATATAGCAAGTGTAGCTGGCGTTGATACCGATAAGGCATCAAGTGCAGCTGCCGCTATTATCTTATGTGCCGATGCAGTTGGGTGAACCGCATCCCAAAGCAAGTATGCATCGGGGTCTGCACAAACGCTTACGGTGGTAAAACAAGGCTCTAATACGTTAGTAAATCCATAATCACTTGGGTTTAGCGTCATATCAAGAAACTGAGTGAACGCGTCAAACTGCGTAATATTCAGCTCGCGTTCAAGTCCATCTAAACCGTCTGCCAGTGCAGCATTAAACTCAAACGCCCAAGTCTCGGCGATTGGAAGATTAGGGATTAAAAAGTCTGTTGCGCCAGCCGCTGATAAGCTTAGAATGCTGCTCACGATGTTATCTACCGCATCAAAAGGACTGAATGTACCAACGGGATCGTTTTGAAGGAAGTCGTTGCCTCCCGCCCATATAACATATAATGCATTGGCGTCAGCCACTCCGCCGGTGCTTGCTAGGAAGTTAGGTACTTGAAAACCAAGAACATCGTCTGTACGATTTCCACCGATAGCGAAATTAGTGCCGCCACCATAAGCCGAATCGGCAGATACACCCAAATCAGTAGCCAAAAGCTCAGCCCAAACAGGACCATTTGAGAAGCGACAGCCGAAATAAGGCGCCGGCGGGCAAACTGATGGGGCTAAATAAGTAAAAGCGCCAGAATCAGAAAGTGAATCTCCAAATACATACATGCTGGAAATTGGGCTAGCAAAAGATGCAGTACTAACCAGCAGTAGCGAAGCGATACTTACACAAACGGTTTTCTTTATTTTACCAAGGGAAGAATTAAGTGCCTTGGACACAAGCATGTTTGTTATTTTCATTAGATCACCTATGGCTTGTCCTAATTAGGACGCCATTAAATATTGTTATTATGAAGTATCCTTCAATGGATACATATTGGCTGAGAATACGCCCTGAAGAAATGGAAGTTTTCAAGCCATTATTACACTATGCAAATTTCATACCTCCGATAATAATCAATGACTTACAAGAATAATAGATTACATAAGCACCGCGAGTGTAAAAAAACCTGACACATTGCAGCGGCAACCTTAGTAGGCCTTATGTGACTTAAGTCGACACCTTATCTAAATCCTCTGCTTGCGCAATTTCTACATTAAACTTAATCTGATAGGGCCTTGATGACATTGCCTTAAATGATCACTTCTACAGAAAACTTATAATCTCTTAAACTGTAGGTTCAGAATATCTTGCCCATAAATAAGTAGTTGAAGGCGCTTGAGGCATATTTAAGATTAGCTACAACACATGGCAGGCGATGTTTGCCTTAACCAGCTATGATTTGCTGAATTACATGGCGACACTGTTTATTGCTTTCAGCGTCCTGCAGTTATTTAACCTAAAAGGGCCGCGCAAAATATTAGCGATACTCATCCTGTATGTGCGCATAGTACTAACTAACTAACTAACTAACTATATTATGCAATCTATAATAGGAACGTTCATATTCTTTAATTGGGGTCTTGATATGGCAGGTAAGCTAAGAATGCTTGAATGTGTAGGCTTGGGCTGTATGCGTGTTGGTCGTTCAGGTCGCCTTTAGTAATTATTGGTTAAGCAAATTCAACTATGGCCCGCTTGAATGGGTGTTGAAAGACGCTTCTAGCTAATCTCGATTCCTAGCCACAAATTGACCAGCTAATTTACCTGTATATTGGCTATTTTCTATTACTACCTGACCGTTAATCAATAAATAGTTGACACCTGTAGACAGACGATTCCATGCCTTAAAATTAGCACGCGCTTCATATTGTGTAGGGTCAAAGACCAATATATCAGCTTTAAACCCCATTTGAATAAACCCTCTATCCCCTAAACCTAGTATTTGTGCCGTTTGACCACTACTACTGTGTATGAAACGCACCAAATCGACGGTTTGGCTGCCCAGCACATATTGTTGATATTTCTGCGGGAAACTAGCGTATTTACGCGGATGACCATTGGTTCCATCAGAAGATGTGACTACCCAAGGTTGTTGCATAAAGTTTTCAATATCGTCCTTGTGCATATTGAATGAGGCTATGCGAGTACGGCCTTGTTTAACCAATTGAATAACGCTTTGCACTGCTGATAACTCAAGTTCATTGGCAATATCTGCCAGCGTTTTTCCCATTAACTGAGGGTTTTCAGATGCGGTGACAAGCAAGGACTCAGGCCCACCACGTCGACGAATATTCTCACTAATTTCATTTTTAATTTTTACAATTAGGTCAACATCGTCAAGGCGTCCTAAAAAAGCGTGTTCAGAATCAGCCATAGCCCATTTTGGTACCACCGCACTTCTTAAATTCGTTCCCGATGCTTGCCAAGGATATTGGTCAGCAGAAATACTGACACCTTCGCTCTTGGCTTGGTTAATTTTTTTGATTGCTTGTTCGCTTTGTCCCCACACATCCACGCCCAGCGCTTTGATGTGTGCCACATGTAGATGAATTTTCGCTGAACGTGCTATATCAATAGCTTCTTGCAAGGCCGCTAAAAATCCAATATTGAAGGTACTCTCATCACGTAGATGAGTGTCATAGATACCGTTGTACTTGGCTGCGACTTTGGCTAATTCAACGATTTCTTCGGTTGCAGCAAAACTACCAGGCACATAATAAAGCCCTGAGGACAAACCTAAAGCGCCTTGCTCCATTGCGTTGATAAGTAAATTTTTCATATCAGCAATCTCTGCTGCTGAAGCATACCGTTGTGCAGTTCCCATAACCTGCTTTCGCAGACTACCGTGCCCTACTAATAGCGCAACATTAGTGCCAATACCATTGGCTTGGAGATCATTAGCTGTTTTGCCTATGTTGACAGGACCGCCACCATCGTTACCGTTAACAACAGTAGTAACCCCTTGCATTAAATAGTTTAGGTTGTGGTTTTTATATTTGCTATACAAATCTTCTAAAGAGTGAGTGTGGGGGTCAATAAATCCAGGACTCACTATTTTACCGCTAACATCAATAATGTTTTTTGCATCAACTTGAGGTTCATTAGAAAGATAGAGGCCACAAATTGTAGTACCACAAACTGCAACATCTAATGCTTGGGGAGCACTATTGTCTCCGGTATAAACGGTGCCATTGGCAATTAAGATATCTATTTCAGGTGCTTCATTACCAATACATCCAGTCAATAATGATAAACTACTTATAAGCATATAAACGCACAAACTCTTGGTTTTATGTTTCATTGAGTCATTATTCCTTTTTATGGTTAAGGTCTTATAGCATCGTTTCCATTAATAATGTAGATGCATTCTTAGCAACCACTTTAATAGCAAGGCTGGTATCGGTAGCTTGGTCTGCCTCAATAGATTTGATTAGCTTAATTAGAAAAATATTACCTGATCTAAAGTGCGTAGATCAGGTTTTATTGTCCGCATCATCGCTAACCGGTTAAAAGCTAAAACTAGCAGTAGTGTAAAAATATCTCGCGCGACTTGAGTGCAATGAACCGTCATAACCAAAGGTGGTGTCGGCCAACGGTGGGTCTTGGTCAAAGATGTTATTAATACCAAACGATAGACTTAAATTTTCGTATCCCATAAAATCTCGTCGCGTAACATAAACATTAGCACGGGTCTGTGCCTTCATCTCATAAAAGAAAGTCTTCTCGTCTACCGTAATAGATACACTGGTATTGTCAACTTCGCCTACATATTTTACAAATAAACCTGCTCTCCATAGCTTATCGTCAGAATTCCACTTTAAAGAGGCAGTTGCCTGCCACTGTGGGATACTGGTTGTTCCAACAATATCCCCAACTGCTGTACCCAATACCGATGGGTCTGCCCCTGCATTGACGAGCGTTAGCGCATCACCACCGGCATCTTGCACAAACTTCAAGGTTCTAGCTCCATTTAGCGCCATGTTGAAATTACCAAATGATGAGTCAACGTTATATTTAATACCAACATCGTAACCGGTAATGGTACGAGTATTTAAATTTTCATACTGGCGATTAATTTGTATGATTTCTCCTAGTGGATTATCGACGTCAGCAATACCACGAACGATATCTGGGGATGATGAGTTATTTCCTCGCAAGATTAGATCTAAACGTGAGATGTTTTCATCAGAAAGCACGCCAACTGTATCTGTCGTTTCTATTTCCCACCAATCATAAGTAAGGGTTAATCCATCAAGAGGCTGCAGAGTAAACCCTAAGCTTATATTTTCACTTTTTTCTGCCTTTAAATCCTTATTACCTGAGGTAGATAAATTATAATTACCGTTACCTGGGCCACCGTCTGCCAAGGTACTCGCATTTACAACCACATTACCATTAACATCTAAAGCATTCTCAGCAAAATCATCAACGCCGGTTGTCAAAGTTGCGCCTGGTGAATTAATTTGAATTAAGTTGGGTGCTCTAAACCCTTTTGAAATAGCCCCTCTAAATTGCAGCATTTCAACTGGATACCAAGAAACTGCCATTTTAGGGCGGGTAATATTCCCAATATCACTAAAGTTTTCATATCTCACTGCTAATTGCATATCTAAACGGTGGACGGCCACTATGTCTGCTAATAGCGGTAACGCAAGTTCGGCGTAAGCTGAAAGTACTTTTCGCTCACCATACACATCAAGACGAACACTACTGCCTTGTAAACTACTCGCATTTACAGGTATCGAATTCCCTTCTACAAACGGTATTGAACCGTCAAAATTTGAACTATTGTCCTCATCTAAAACCTCTTTTCGCCACTCTACACCTAAAGCAACCCCTGCCTCCCCGCCGGGCAACGCGAATAAGAAAGGGTTTGATGTTTTAAAATCAACCATCGTTAACTTTGTTTTAGCACTGCGCTGTGCTGTAGTTAAAAAAGGATCAATACTAGATTGAGGGTTTGGGCTTGCGTCAGTAATGCTTGATGGAT
>JBLIGC010000053.1:0-12932 GCA_047636735.1 Glaciecola sp.
ATACTGATAATCTCTTGCCGCGATAAAATATTATTTTCGAGTAAAATTCTTGCGCTATGTAGAAGCGGGTCTTGAAATTCAGTGGCTTCAATTTCAGACTCTTTGCGGTATACAAACTCGGCATCTGAGCCTGCATGACCTAATATTCTAACCGTGCGCATGTGCAAGAAAACAGGCTTTCCTTTTATGCGAGCCATTTTTTCTGCTTGCTTGGCTTTTTGATAAGTATCAAGCAAATTTAAGCCGTCGCAATAAAGGTAATTGAGTCCGGCTCTATTTTTATAGTTTGCTGCGATCCAACCATCGGGAGTAGACGTTGAGATACCAATGCCGTTGTCTTCACATATATACACAATAGGCATGTGAATAGATTGATACGCTGCCCAAGCAGTACTGTTTAACGCGCCTTGCGTAGTTGAATGGTTTGAAGATGCGTCACCAAAATTACAAACGATAAGACCGTCTTCAGGTATTTTGCCTTCAAGTGCTAGCCTTTTTGCTAAGGGTATACTGTATGCAGCGCCCATTGCTTTGGGCAAATGCGAAGCGATGGTGCTGGTTTGAGGAGGAATAGACAGCGCCTTGCTGCCTAACACTTTATGCCTGCCACCAGACGTTGGATCATCTTTTGAAGCGGCAAACGACAACAACATGTCATAAAGTGGGGTTTGCCCAGCTACCTGCTTGCTACGTTGTATAACAAAGGCACCACTGCGATAGTGTAAAAATGCCATATCGGTTGGTTTAAACGCTTTTGCATAAGCGGCATTACCTTCATGGCCAGAACTCCCTATAGTATAAAAGCTCTGCCCATTTTTTTGCATAATGCGCGATTGTAAATCTAAGTGCCTACTCATCACCTGAGACTCAAAAAGATCAACAAGCTCAGCGTCAGTTAGGCCAACATCACTAGGCGACAAAGAAATACTTGATGTAGGCAAGTTTCCACTACGAACATAATTGATAAAATTGTCTCTTACCAACTGATTACGATTAGACATGCTAACTCCACAAATAGGTAACGCATTAGGCGTGGTTAATCATTAACCGAGCCTTGTTTCAACTTTGGCTGCGCTGACAAGCCGGTATTTATAAAAGCTCTATTTCTAGTGTTAGAAAAAAGCCTGAATACCGGTTTGTGCTCTGCCTAATATTAATGCATGTACGTCGTGCGTGCCTTCGTAGGTGTTAACAGCTTCTAAATTCATTACATGACGAATAACATGATATTCATCACTTATACCGTTACCGCCGTGCATGTCGCGTGCTGTGCGGGCTATGTCTAATGCCTTTCCACATGAATTTCTTTTGACTAAAGAGATTGCCTCTGGTGCCAATGTGCCGGCATCCATTAAGCGACCCACTTGTAAACAAGCAAACAAACCGGTTGTGATGTCGGTTTGCATGTCAGCCAACTTTTTCTGAATAAGTTGAGTTGAGGCCAAAGGCTTACCAAATTGTTCTCTATCAAGGGTATATTGACGAGCCGCATGCCAACAAAATTCAGCGGCACCTAATGCGCCCCATGAAATACCATAACGCGCTTTATTCAAGCAGCCAAATGGGCCTGATAGCCCTGTGGCATTTGGCAACATGTTTTCACTGGGAACAAACACGTTGTCCATAACTATTTCACCGGTAATGGAAGCACGTAACGAGAATTTACCTTCAATTTTAGGCGCACTAAGCCCTTTCATGCCTTTTTCTAAGATAAAACCGCGAATAACACCTTCGAGTTTGCCCCATACAATAAAAATATCAGCTATAGGAGAGTTGGTAATCCACATTTTGGCACCTGTTAAGGTATAACCGCCGTCTACCGGCACTGCTCGAGTTATCATGCTGGCGGGGTCTGATCCTGAATCAGGCTCTGTTAAGCCAAAACACCCGATGTATTCGCCAGTGGCTAATTTAGGCAAGTATTTCATACGCTGCTCTTCGCTACCGTAAGCATGAATAGGATGCATGACTAAAGATGACTGCACACTCATTGCACTGCGATAACCACTGTCTACGCGCTCAACTTCTCTTGCAACCAAGCCGTACACAACGTAGTTTACGCCAGCACAACCATACTTTTCAGGAATGGTAGCGCCTAGCAGACCAAGCGCACCCAGTTCGGTCATAATTTCTGGGTCGAAAGTTTCATGACGATTAGCCATAAGCACTCTTGGCATTAACTTATCTTGGCAATATTGACGGGCGCTGTCCCTGATCATGCGCTCTTCTTGTGACAATAAAGAGTCAAGACATAGTGGGTCTTCCCAATTAAAAACCGCTTTATTTTTTGCTTCTGTAGACATTAAAAAACACCTTAATATTTAATAGACCTCAGCGCTTGTTGCGAACTGAAGTTAATGAGCTATTGCTTATTGATGAATAATAATTAAAATTGAGCCAAAGTTAAAGTGTATATTTTCTTTACCAGCTATAGTTTATAACTATATCTCGACTATACAACAGCGGCGAGAGGGTAAAAATGGATTTACGTAGTCTAAAATATTTTGTTTCGGTTTATCAACAGCGCAGTTTTAGTGCGGCTGCAAAAGTGTGTTTTGTTGCTCAACCATCTATGTCTTTTGCCATTGCCCAACTTGAAGAAAGTTTGCAAACAACCTTATTCAATAGGCACGCTCGCGGCGTTACGCCGACCATTACTGGCGAACGGCTTTTTCCTTTGGCTCAGCAACTTTTGGGTCAAGCCGATGCAATTGCGAAGTTATTTACCGATCATAGCCTAAAGCAGGCCTTTATATTGGGCGTGACAAAAGGCTTAGGCGTTGAACGCATGAGCGCCCTACTCAAAGACTTCACGGCATCACAAGAATTGATGGAGTTAACCTTAGTCTCTCATTCGCACACATGCGATGCGCGCATTATTATGAAAGAAGAAATTGACGAGAGTGAGCAATTTATATCCATTTGGAAAGAAGATTATTTATTAGCGCTGCCTTATAACCATGTGTTGTCACTGAAAGAAAGTATTACATTAGCCGACTTAGATGAACTTCCTTTTATTCAACGTACGCCTTGTGTAGCATGGAGTAATTTGAACGACACCTTAACATTGGCAGGGTTTAGTGTAGATATTCGGGCCAAAATACAAACCATAGATTATGCTTTAGGCTTAGTACAAGCAGGCTTAGGTTGTGCTTTAGTGCCAGCGCATTCGGAAATTTTAAATAAGACGGAAGTGGTTTATCGGCCCATTGAAGGCTTGCGGTTGATGCGAGAAATTGTATTTGCTTTTCAGCAATCGACCGCTGTTATTGAGCAGTTGCAGCAAATAGTTATTAAGCATCGTAGGTAATGTCGCTAAATAATATAAAAGCATGCATGCATTTAATTTAGTGTTTATAAATACGTCGGTGACGTAAGACAATGTTTTATTAAAAGTATTGTCTATTGTACTCGTAAAACAAGTTGCCCCAGCGCATTAATGTCTTATCCACTGACGCTCAACGCTATCTGTTGTTGTGATATTTTGATGATTTATTGCTACCATTAAACAATGCCCTTTTACCTGTCCTTGCTGCGCAGTAACTGGATTTAACACAACATTTTATGTTTGAAAGAATACAAAGCTTCATCATATAAACCCTCCTCACATAAAATATTGATTGGACCACTTAAGTTCATATATTCACCCCCTACTGCTCTCATATTTTCTTATTAGATCTATGTTTACGCCCTCCATAAACAAGACGAAACATTAGGGTAGCGCTTCATCCTACAACAATTGAAGAGTTTATAAATAAATATGGTTGTTCACCTGATGTATACTTTATTAATAAACTTGGTAGTTGTCCTAGCTACATCTTGATAAAAAAGCTTTAGCATAATTAAAAGTACTACCCTTGCCTGCTATCAAAAGAGAAGAAGTCACCTCTTGCAAACGGTAAACCTGTTATTTTTGACAGATCAATTAGATCTTAGTTGGCAACCACTTCAATTACTATTTTACCCGTTGCGCGGGCACTTTCGCTTTTGATCATGGCTTGCTTTGCGTCATCTAAGCTAAAAACTGAATCTATTGTTACTTTAAGCTGATTTGATTCAAGCATATCGGTTATGGTGTTAAGCCCTATTTTTGAAGGCTCTACTACCATACGTGCATAATGAATATTTAGTGATTGTGCTTTTGTCTCGTCAATTTCATCTAATAATGAAATTAAACGGCCATTTGGTTTTATTACATCCAGTGAGCGCTCAACTATGTTATTGCCCCCTACTGCTGCAAATACTAAGTCAATGTCAGATACACGCTGTTCAAAATCGTCTTGTTTATAATCAATAAATTCGTCAGCGCCAAAACCCATAATGAAATCTTTTTTCGCTTGAGAGCCTGTTGCTATGACATATGCACCTAAGTGTTTTGCTATTTGTACGGCAAAATTACCCACACCACCCGATGCATTATGGATCAGTACTTTTTGACCTTTTTGTAATTCACCATGCGTTGTTAATGCTTGAAGTGCTGTTAAGGCAGCTAAAGGTACCGCTGCGCTTTGTATAAAGTTTAATGATGCAGGTTTATGTGCCACAACATCGGCATTTACTGCCAAATATTCTGCTTGTGCGCCTTGCTCTGTTAATGGTGCATATACATAAACCTCATCACCTAGTTTAATATCTGTCACGTGCTCCCCCACTTCACTCACAATACCTGCTGCGTCCCAGCCTAATATTAATGGTAGTTCATGTGCGCCAGAGTCTTTTAACATGCCGTTTCTAATATGAAAATCTACCGGATTCACACCAGCGGCCTTTACTTTTATTAATACCTGAGATGCTGAAATACTTGGTTTATCCAAATCACCAATGATTAAATTATCTACGTTACCATATTGTTTTATGTATGCTGCTTTCATTATCACTCCTAGTAATTGACTTAAGTTGTCTGTTTTATTGCAGCTTGTATCAACAAAACCATTGGTGTCCACTAATTGATAGTTAGTATAACATTCATCAGGTCAAGCTAGTGAGTAGATATTAATATGAGTAAGCCTGATTTCAACTTAATGGTAATTTTCGATGCCATAATGCAGGAACAATCTGTGAGTATCGCTGCGGAGCGTTTATATATGACTCAACCCTCGGTATCCATATCTTTGTTTGTTGAAATGAATATAACTGAGTGTACCAAAACCGGCCATCCTAATTGTCGTGCCGGTCAAGCTAATTTGTCGTCTAATAATATTGGCTATTTCAACAATCAATCGTTATAAATTTATTAATCAATCAAAGAGTAGATTGGTAATTGGCAAGAAATGTGTAAGAAACAAAGACAAAAAACGAATGTGAGTAAAAAATACCGATATTTATAATCTTCTAATCATTCAATAAACAATATTTAGTTCAGAAAAATGATTATTCTGCACTATTAACTATGCATGCATATTTTTTGTACATTGTTTTGTTATGCTAATTAGGTCATCTATATTATGGGTGTGTTTTTACTGATGAAATATAAGTAGATTCCATTACTTAATTTCAAAGCAACTTGAAGGCAGCAATTTTGGGCCACCTGAAAGACAATACGCTTAGTATTATTGAAGCATTTTCACAAGCGGGTATTAAACCAGGCTTAGCACTTAACAAAGCAATATCTGGCTTTGGCTTTGATGCAAAAAGTGTAGGTGATCTAGCTGAAGTATCTCACGGCGGTAAGAGGCCTCCTCCACCAAAACACAATACACAATACACAAAAAATAACATCAATGGTTGATTACCTAGCCGAACTTATGAAAGAAAAACCCGCGGCCAGTAATAGTAATAAACTTAGTGATGAAGACGGCGAGTCGAGTCTTAATACCAGTGCGTAAATGGTAAGTGCAACTTATGCTGCAGCTAATGTCACAGAAGCTCATTAGCGGTGTAAAGCGCGAGCATTGTATCCATCATTTATGATAATGAAGGATACGGTCTTTTAGTAACATAAACTGCAACAGCTAAACCCATTGCTAGCAGAGTTTGTTATCTATTACGATTCTTTAAAGGTAATAACTGAAAAGATACATAAAGACAACCAAAACGATTAAATTACGTTAATCTTTTGTACTTAAATAAAAAATAAATGAAAAGGATTAAACAGAATGAATAAACTTGTCCTAACAGCCACTTCAATCAACCCGAAACCAACAAAATCAGTCCCTGTTGAATAGAGCAGGCATGTAGTCTATTCTTTAATACCCTACATAATAAAGTCCTCGGGAGTCCAATAATGCTTCGTCATTTGAACAGAATAATATTAGCAATCACAGTCTGTTTCACAATTAATACTGTATCCGCGCAAGATGATGTGGTCGTCACCCTCATCTTCACCAATGATATGGAAAGCGCATACGAGCCGGTGCCAGCATGGTGGCGCGACGATATTGATAATATTGGTGGTATTGCTGAACTGACGACTCTAATAAAAAACATCCGCCGGGACGAAGAGCACGTTTTCTTGTTTGATGCCGGTGACATATTCACCGGCGCTCTATCGCGGCTCACAAACGGCGCTTTGATGTTTGAGTTCATGATCACGATGGGCTACGACGCGATGTCGATAGGCAATCACGAATTTGACTATGGCGAAGAAATTCTAGCTTGGGAGAAAGATCAAGCACCTTTCCCGGTGCTCGCTGCGAATGTTTTCTACAAGGGCACCGAGCACCCTTTCGCGCAACGCCACACAATCATCGAGCGCGATGGCATCCGAATTGGAGTCATCGGAATATTAGGACAGGATGCAGCCAGCACAGCAGTTGCTCCTTTGGATATTGATGAACTCGACGTTACCGACCCTGCACAAGCTGCACAAAAGTCGGTAGATGTGCTGCGCGACAACGTTGATCTGATTGTCTTACTGACGCATCAGGGCCATACGGCCCCTATGCAGACAGATGCAGAGGTTGATCCGCGACTTGCCCGCGACATCGACAAAGACATAGCTTTAGCCGACGCGGTTAAGGGAGTTGATGTCCTATTCGGCGGCCATGCCGATGCGGGTACATGGGAAGCTGTCGTAAGCCCGGATAACGGCACACTGGTAATGCAGACATTTGGACAGGCTACTTACCTGGGCTTCCTGCAGTTGACCCTTGACGCTGAAACAAGAGCAATAAAAAGCTATAGAAGCAAGCTGATAACAGTGGACTCAGACAAGCTGCAGCGCGACCCTATCATCGAGAAAAAAATGGCGGCCTATCGAGCGAAGTATCCGCAGCTTACTGAGGTGGTCGGTAAAACTGAGGCACGTCTCAATCGACAGTACTTTGATGAATCTGACTTGGGTAATCTATTGGCAGATGTCTGCGTCGATATGACCAGCGCGGATATTGGCATGATGCACCCCGGTGGCATTCGTAAAGACTTGCCTAAGGGTGATATTGAAATAGTCGATATTCTAGACACCAACCCCTTTGTGGATCCGATGGTGGTTGTTGAAGCGACTGGCGCACAAATTCGTGCAGCGCTAGAACACTCATTTACGCTTCTGCGAGGATTGATGCAAGTTTCGAGGTTGCAAACAACTTACGACACATCAAAACCACAAGGACAGCGATTAGTCTCTGTGATCCACGCCGGCAAAGAGCTTGACGATACACAGACATACGAAGTGTGCATGTCGGGAATCATTGCTCGCGGCGGCGATCACTACGACGTATTCAAGGAAATTAAAATCGTTCGCAAATATGACCCACTCGGTGACATGACGATTGCTTATTTCCGTAAACACGGAATAATATCTACACCCGCTGGCGGACGGCAAAAAGATTTGGCATTGGAAAATTAGCAAGGTCGTTTTTATTAAGCCGGTTGTTGTAATGCCACAACCGTAAATTATGAATAGTATTGTCGCTTGGTCGTTGCAGCCCCTGGATAATAATTTCGCGGGCTTCATCCCATTTATCCAGAAGTTGATACGCAGCGCGAACTTGATACAAACAAAACATAGACAAAGCAGTATTGTTTTCGTCGCTGGCATTATCAGTATTTGCATTAATCACGCTCTCAAAGGTGTCAATTAATTGCTGATAAGCTCCTTTCTTATTCAATAGCAAACAAAGTTGTTCAAACACAGGGCTGTTTTGTGTAGCTATTGTTTCAAATTCTTTGAGAACCTTTTTGTCTGGTGTTTGATTTTGATCATTCCACGCTTCATACAAAGCTCGAATCACGCCTTTTGTTAACAGATCACTATCAATTTCACGAACCTTGTCTAACAATTTTGGGTAACGGTTAAGGCCTTTCACTTGAATTGACTTATCCGCCCAGACATAGGCATGAATTTCACTACACGTGGCTAAGTTTTGTTCAAGTAACGTATTTATTTCGGCAAACTTTTTATCTTAAATGAAAACATCTACTGGATTATTAATACACCAGTAGTCAACTTCGGGCGATTCTAAGAGTTGTTTAAAAATACCTTTGGCTTTTTCAAGCTCATTTAGCCCAAGCAAACATATTATTTCACGAGCGCTTGCAAATTCGCTATCGCTGAATATTTTGAATTCACTAAGCACCTTTAGTGCGTCGGCATATTCTTTATCAAATAATAGAAAATCTACCAGCGTTAGTATAATGTATTGCTCATTAGGCGCTAACTGATAAGCACGTTTCACATGTTCTTTGGCCAGCTCTTTGTCGTTCCCATCGCCAAACTTATCTAAATTTCTGCGGCTATGCATAAACTTGTCGCATCGTGTTTATTTAGCTCAATTTGTTTATAACATGCATCTGTGGTGTCTTTTTTTCGGTCTAAGATAATTAGCCATTTATATAACTGTTGCCATAAATGACTATATCCCGATTCAGTATAAAGAATAGATACAGGTGCTCTATGGTTTATTCAAAATACTGAATAACCGTTTTAAGAGCCATCCGGAAATACTCAGTGGTCAAGTCAGTTAGCCTCAACAAGGCCTCATGCCTGCCAATAGTCATCAGCTTTCCAGTTAGATACCCATTCATGAATATCACCGGCAGGCATTGGACGAGCTATGCCATAACCTTGAGCTAACTCACAACCCATTTTTAATAGTTCTCTTCCATGATGCATTGTTTCTACTCCCTCGGCTATCACGTCGCGCTGGAATGACTTAGCTAGTCCTATTATGCCTTCAACTATCGCGCAATCTTCGGCATCCTCTAGCATGTCGCGTACGAAGCTCTGGTCGATTTTAATCAAGTTTGCTGGTAGGCGTCGCAGATATGTAAGTGATGAGTATCCGGTGCCGAAGTCATCCAAAGCAAAGCGCACGCCAAGCTCATTACATGCACTCATTGTTGCAAACACCTTGTCGATGTCATTTAACGCACTGGTCTCGAGTATTTCCAATTCTAAACAATGCGGGTTCACTTCAGGATGGGTCGATAACAAAGCGGCTAAACGAGTTGTAAAGTTATCTTGTTGTAATTGATATGCACTGATGTTGACACTGATAGGCAGATTCAGTCCAGCACTTTGCCACTGACTTATTTGAGTTAATGCACTAAGTATGACCCACTCACCTATTTCTATACTAACGGCTTTACCTTCAATTACCGGTAAAAACTCCGAAGGGGGTACTAAACCGCGCACAGGATGCTGCCAACGGATTAACGCTTCTACGCCTATCAATACTCCGGTGCGCATATTAACTTTAGGTTGATAGTATAACACATACTCACGGTTAGATAATCCTGCAACAATATTCTCTATACTGGCTAGTTGGCTCTTAATTTCATTATTTTTTGCAGTATCAAACAGGCGATAACGGTTTTTGCCTGATTGCTTAGCAACATGCATAGCTTGGTCTGCGTGACGTATTAGTTGGTCTACGCCAGAAGCGTCTTGTGGATAAAGTGTCACACCAATGCTCGCTGAAACTTGCATTACGACATCACCTAGGGTGACTGGGTCAGCCGCGGCTTTTAGTAGGCGTTCTAATATAGGCGCACTATCCTCGGGATTTTCTAAATTAACCATTATTGCGATAAATTCATCACCGCCAATACGTGCTAGTGTATCAAATTCGCATAAAGCCGCTTTTATGCGTTGTGACACTGCAATGAGTAGTTCATCCCCGGCCTTATGACCGTGTTTGTCATTGACTTCTTTGAAGCCATCTAAGTCCATAAACGCAACTGCTAATGACTGATTGTTAGGTTGGCACTGCTCCATAGATTGACTCAGGCGGTCTGCCAGTAAAATACGATTAGGTAAATTGGTTAGTGCATCGAAATGAGTAAGGCGTTTCAGTTGAACTTGAAGCACCTTCATTGATGAGGTATCAGTGGACAATGAAACGTAATGGTCAACAACACCATCAGCATTCTCTATGGCCGTAATGGATGTCTTTGCGGGATAGATATCACCATTTTTACGGCGGTACCATATCTCTCCATGCCAGTGGCCTTTTGATAACAGTGCGTCCCAAATTTCGGCAAAAAATTCTGGCGACTCGTCTCCAGATTGGAGCATTAGTGAATTTTCTCCAATCACATCTTTAGAAAGGTAACCTGTCATCTGGTTGAAACTATTGTTGACTTCAGTAATAGTGGCATCAGCATCGGTTATCATGATGCTCTCATGTGCATGGGTGAAAATAGTAGCAGCGCGTTTTATCTTTTGTAGTAGACGTTCTCTCTCTATGCCGACACTAACTAATTCATCCGTTAGTTTATCTTTCTCTTTGATAGCAATAACTAATTCATCGGTTAGCTTATCTTTCTGTCTGGTAGCAATGTCCAATTCGTCTGTCTGCTTATATTTCTCTTCGTTAGCAATAACTAATTTTTCAGCTCGCTCAGTGACGTCCTCCATAGACAATAAAATAATATGTTGTTTACCCTCCGCTTTTTCAATTTCGCGGGCATTCAACAACATGATTCGCCGACCGATGTTGGCAAAATCGTATTCAATTAGATAGTTATTAAAACTGGTCTTCTGCGGTAAAATGTCTTCTAGCAGTTCTCGCAGTGCGGGAATATCCCATTGCTTATTGTTCAACTCATAAATAAGGAATCCGACTATATTTTCAGGTTTGAGCTTAAAAAATTGATAAAAAGAATGGTTTCCATTGACTACCCTTAAATCCTTATCCAGCGTGATTAGGGGGGCGCGCATCGCGTTTAATACTCTATTAGAATATTGGGTCATATGTTGATTGCCTCCGTGCATTTATAAAACAAAGAATAATTACAACATGAATTACTTATTGCTTCACGGTTAAGAAAGTGGTGCTGATTTTATAAGGATAAATAGGCAGCCTTTTTCACTAAAATAATCCGAGTGAATCAACACTGTTTTTACCGTAACATAAATATCAATTGAGAATGTACTTAAATCAATTGCACCAGAAACGTGCTTATCTATAGTGTTTGTCGCCGCATATTCGTATACTACAGACCAATATTAAAATAGATTATTGTGATATTGGTCTCTAGTCTTGGGCCAAACTGCATGACTAATGATCTGAGGTAGATAGCGATAACCGGCATACATTTTACTATTTTTTATACTCGGATTATCTGACAGTTAGAGGTGCAGTCGGTGAGTCAACAGTACCCTTAATATCAATAAGATGGTTATCTGCTGAATAGTTCAGTTATACGTATTATTCCCTCTATACTTTATCTAACTCATTATTTATTGAATTGATTTCCCCCCTTTAACTTGGCAATAGGTTAGTCTTGTCTTACTATTACATTATTATTATCAATATTTGCCAGAGTGGAAGTACCATATGCCTCGCTTTTTAATTTTTTTATTTGCTGTGATTTTTTCATTCTCAGCCAAAGCAATACAGTCAAGTGACATTGACTTTCAACCCAACGCAAACATCACTGATGATCTGACCGTGTTTATTCATACCGGTTCAAGTCGGAACTATCGTATTATAGGCACTATCTTAGCTGGCACGAATATCACTGTGCTTGCTCGAGAGGGTGAGCCTGAATTTGTACAAATAGTTGATATAGAGGGCCAAAAGGGCTGGATAGAGGCTCAGTATTTGTCCTCAACCGGCTCAATACGCGAGCAGTTACCTAGCCTTCAAGAACTAGTTACTACCCTAAATCAACAATTAACGACTTTACGTGGACAGCATCAACAAGCCAAAAGCCAAAACGTCTCGCTCGAACAACAGAACAAGCGCATTGCCGGTGAGTTAGAAAAAGCCCTAGTATCTTCTAGCCAATTACAAATCAAAGTAGACAATGCCGATAACACCGCGATGATCGAATGGTTTACGCGCGGTGGTATAGTCGCTGTAATTTGTATTTTGCTCGGGATTCTAATCACATACTTTCCGAAAAAGCGCAGTCGTGACGGTCAATGGAGGTGATCCCAAAATAGCATCTGGACCGCCTGGCTTAGGGTCTATAATATAATCTTCGCTACATTTTTATCTTGCCCTTAGGTCTTGCGATACTCAGCTTGTGTCGCGGTTTTTTAATTCCATTACTCCAATCTCGTGTTTTCTGTGAGCGTGTCGTAGACGTATAGATAGTTCTCCAATAAAGTGTTTGACAAATTTTGGAGAAAAGTACTGGCTATGACCACCTGGCACAATATCCCATGACACCGTGCGAAAAATAGATTTCCATCTTTTTTCGGGTCTTTTCTTACGGGTAAACGGGTTGTATCCTTTGCGGAAAAACGGGTTGTATTCTTTGCTATCACGCCCAAAGAATAAACTTACGTCAATGTCGATTGCTTTCTCGGGTTCATATTCTAGGAAAAAAACATGCCCAACAGAGTGTCCACTTAAGGCTAGTCTGCGCGCGACCCCTTCCATAATGAAGCCTGCTTGACAGTTTCCTCCTAATAAGAATGGCCCTGCAGACCAGATCGCCAATATCTCTTGAGTGTATTCCCGAACGAGATCATCCAGATATATATGCTTTTGGTCGTGTTCTACTACAGATTGCATAGACCTGAGTACATATAGTGGTTGGTC
>JBLIGC010000054.1:0-12769 GCA_047636735.1 Glaciecola sp.
AGTAGCACATCGCCAGACTTCCATTATTCTCGTAAAGAGAAATGAGAAACCCGCAGCCTAATGGTTGCGGGTTTTTTTGTGCCTGTTGAAGAATGCACGCTGTGCGAGTGTAAATGCGGATATTGCGTAAACACAACATGCATGTTCAGTGGCAAAAGTAGGATGCATTGTTATAAATAGAAATGGAAAATCCGTAGCTTAATGGCTGCTGTGTTTTTGGGTCCTGTCGATTAATATCGGGGTTACAACAGCGCTTAATAATAATTTGCACCATAGAGTCTTTTTTGCAGTATAAATAAATCAATATCACATTTATCTGTATATTTTTTTACAACTAAAGTATATGAAGTAATTAGCCTAATAAAAAGACTGACAAAAGCATGCTAGCACTATCAAAAATTAAGAAAAATTTTCAAAACGGTGAAGAAACTGTTACGGCTCTGGATGATGTAAGTATTGAGGTAAAAGAAAACGAATTTGTTGCCATTATGGGTAGTTCTGGATCGGGCAAGTCAACGTTAATGAACGTATTAGGGTGTTTAGACACCCCTAATAGTGGCGTATACAAACTTGATGGAAAAGATGTTGCAAGTATGACCGACGACGATTTGTCACAGGTCAGAAATAAGCACATTGGTTTTATTTTTCAAACCTTTCATTTATTATCAAAACTAGACGTTGTTGGCAACGTTAAGCTTCCGTTGCGATACAGCAATGTTGATGAAGAGGAGGGAAATAAACGTGCCTTAGCTTTAATAGACAGAGTTGGCTTATCGAATCGTAAGCAACATAAACCTTTTGAATTATCTGGTGGTCAACGTCAGCGAGTTGCTATTGCTCGTGCATTAATTAACAATCCAAGTGTAATTTTAGCAGATGAGCCAACGGGTAATCTTGATTCAAAGACATCCAGCGAAATTATGGGTTTGCTTACCGAATTGCACAAACAGGGCCAAACTATTGTAATGGTAACCCATGAAGATGAAATAGCTGCTTATGCTCAGCGTATAATTATAATGAAAGATGGCAAAGTAATTGGAGAAAAATAATGATTAAAAAATTGAACGCTTTCTTTTCCTTAAATATATTCGCGCTAAGCAGTTTGTTTACTGTTAACACTAGCGCTGCTGAATCTTTAATATTAACGGGCCAAATTGGTTCATCAGCGAAACAAATTGTAAATGCTCCACAAGGTAGCCGCTGGCAGATTCAAATTCAATGGATGGAAGATGAAGGAAGTATTGTTCAGGAAGGTGAGTCTGTAGTGGTATTTGACGGTGCGAGCGAGCAGGCACAGTTAACCCAAAACCAAGAAAACTTGGATAGATTTGAACTTGAATTACAACAGCAAGAAATTGAACAAGCGCAAAAAGTGGTGGATGCACAGGGCCGGGTAACGGTTGCAAAAATGCGGGTTGATAAAGCCCGCATAGAAGCTTCTGTGCCAGCAATAGAGGTTTCTGCTTTAGACCAAGGACAGTTTGAACTAGCACTTCAGCGCGCTACACTGGAACAACTTAAATCAGTTGAGGCTTTAGTCAGGGCGCAGCAGGAGCAAAAAGCTGAAATCACAAAAAAGCAAGTTGATATTTTACGTACAAAAGAAGAAATTGGCTATTTAATCGATATTCTTAGTAAATTAAATGTAATTGCCAAGGTAACGGGTCCAGTAACATACGCTATCCATCCTTGGTTTGGCACAAAGGTTACCGCAGGAATGAACGTAAGGCCTAGTTGGCGAGTCTTAGATGTTCAATCTACGAGCAATTTTCAAATTGAAACATGGATACACGAAATTGATGCCGTAGGCCTATCAAAAAATTCACAGGTAAAAGTAATCTTAGATGCATATCCTGATCTTCAATATACGGGTACAATTGTCACGCTATCCAAGCAAAGCGAGAAAAAAGCACAGTGGAGTAAGAGCTCTTACTTTCCCGCAATCATTAGGTTTGACGAATCACCCAAAGTTAATTTGTTACCTGGAATGAGTGTAAGATTACTCGTCAATAAAGGAGGCGTTCCAAATGCGTAAGTTACTAATACCCTTATCACTTGTGGCAGTGCTATTTGGCTGTTCTCAAGCAGAACAAGATGTTAATACGAATAATGATCAAACAGACCGAAATATTTCTGCACCTGCAGAACTAGTATCCTTACAAAAAATCAATTTAACCCCGCCCAGTATTAGGCAAATGTGGGAATTTAAAATAGAGTATTTAGCAAAAGAAAGTACATTAGTAAAACAGGGCGATGTATTAATTAAATTTGATGGCCAAAGACTCAAAACAGATTTAGTTACACGTCAAAGCGATTTAGATGCAAGGGTTAAAGAAGCTGAACAGAAGAAGTTAGAAAATGAGGCCGCATTAGAGCAATTAGTGTTAGATTTAGCAGAGGCAAAAAAGGACAGTGATATTGCTAAACGGAAGGTCGAAATTACTGACGTATCTCGGTCTCAGATTGTACGACAAAAGCAGCAGGCCGAGTTTGGTATTACTACCGAGCTTCATGGGCAGGCAATGCAACGTATGAGTCAGCACAAAGTGGCAATGGCAGTGAATGAACAGGTGCAGGCTGCAAAAATATCAAAAGCGCAATCTAGGGTAGATGAAATAAAAGATAACATTAAGAAACTTCAAGTTACTGCCCCAAAGTCAGGTATGGTTGTTTTAGTGCCAGACGGGGACGATAAAAAGCCGGCTATTGGTGACACCGTTTTTATGGGCAGTCGATTAATCTCATTGCCCTCATTAGACAACATAGCGGTTAAAGTAGAGTTTGATGAGTCTTTCACGCCCGAAATTAAGTTAGGCGATAAAGTAAGAGTAACGCTAGACGCTTTTCCAGAGAAACCTTTTAGCGGTAAAATTAGTGAGCTTGGTAAAGCGTACCGCAGTAAATCACAGAATAATTTGAAAGTTGTGTTTGACGCATGGGTAACATTAGAGGAACTTGATTTAACTATTATGCGCCCGGGCATGAAAGCAACCGTAGATATGGTTAAGGACACTTCATGAGGTTAATCAGCCTGAGTATTATTGGCGCCGTATTATTGATAACCGGATGTACAGCGGAAAAGCAAAGTTCTGTACCGCTTTATGAGGTCAAAGAAATAGACTTTGCTATTGAAATAAGTGGTTTTGGAGAAATTGAAGCTGCACAGTCGCAGAAAATTTTTACACCGGGTCGCCGTCCAATGACTATCGCATGGTTGAAGTCAGAAAATTCATTTGTAGAAAAGGGAGAGATCATAGCCCGATTTGATGCCCAACAAATTTTAAAAGACAGTCGAGAAGAAGAGCTCGAATTACTTAGCTTAGAGCAAGACATAAATAAGAGTAATGCACAGCAAAACCAAGCAAGAAAAGATATAGACTCTGACCAAGTATTTGTAAAACAAGAATTCGAATTTGTTGATAGATTCGCCATCGATGACCTGCGCATTTATTCGCAATTAGAAATTATAGATACCTTTGCTAACCGTGATTTCTTAGAAGCTAAAGACGATTTTCTAACATGGAAAGAAACAAGCATTGTTGAACAACACACAAGCGAAATGGGTGTCCTGGACATTCGCAAACGTGGCATGCAAACAAAGTTTGATCAGCACCAACAAGCACTATCTAGCCTAGAAGTTTTATCCCCCTATAATGGTCTATTAGTATATGAAAAAGACCGACGTGGTGAAAAACCGGCTATTGGTCAAACAGTATTCCCAGGTCGCCCAATTGCCCAAATTCCTAACTTAGACAGTATGCAGGCAACGTTGTTCGTGCAGGCTAATGATGCAATTGACTTAGCGGTTGAGCAAAGGGTTAATATTCGACTAGATGCATTTCCTGAAACTGTTTTTGCCGGCCAAATAGCAAGTGTGTCTGGTTTTCCTCGCAGCATTGAGCGTGGTAATCCTGTTACCTATTTTGAATTAACAGTAACGTTAATAGAACAAGACAAAACAATGATGCAGCCAGGCCGCAAACTCACAGCCCAAATTGACGTAAAATCCGCTACCAAACGTTTAGTTGTTCCACTACAGTCACTACACTTTGAAAATGGCAGTACTTATGTTTATGTCCAAGCAGGAAGCAAGTTTGAAAAGCGAAATGTAAGCAGTGGTCGTAAAAATTTATACTTGGTTGAAATTACAGATGGCCTAAGCAGTGGCGACATGATTGCATTAAGTGCACCCGACAAGCAAATCGTTCAGGAAAGCTAATGATTAGTAAATATTACACACTTGTTAAAGATGCTATTGGCGAGTTACTAGGACAAAAGTTAAGAACATTTCTTACTCTTTTAGGCATGATTTTCGGTGTGGGTGCAGTAATAGCTATGCTCAATATAGGAGAGGGAGCTGAAAGAGAAGCGCTTAAACTCATCGATTCTATGGGTGTTAATAACATTATTATAAATGCTAAAGAATATGAAAAAGACGAACTAGTAGAAATAAGAGAAGAAAGCTTAGGCCTTAATCTAGGTGATGTTGAAGCAGCTTTAGCAACGCTTCCCTTTATTGAGGGCTATAGTGCATCAAAGAACATAGATGTTTACGATATGTATAGTGATTACAACAAAAGCCAAGCCCAAGCCCAAGGTGTTACGGTTAGTTATTTTAGTAATGCAAACATGAAAACCCAAGCGGGTCGTTTTCTTAGCGAGGCAGACAACGACACCCTTTCACAAGTTGCCGTGTTAGGGGTTGATGCCGCAAATGAATTATTTTCCAACACCGGCTATAGTGCACAAGAGATGGTGGGTAAGTTTGTAAAAGTTAATCATGTTTGGTTAAAAGTAGTCGGTGTTATTGCACCACCTCCAGGTAACAAAAGCGAGTTTCAAGGTGTTAAAATAGGGGGCGACCGTTATAGGGTATTTGTTCCCTTAAGTGTGAGTGTTAACAAATTTGCAAGCGACACTTTAGCCAGTGAGTTAGACAGCATTAAATTAAATGTTGTAAAAGGTACTGACCCTTTAATTGCTGCCAAAGCCATTGATAGCCTAATAAAAATGCGTCATGGCGGTCTAGACGACTATCAACTTATTATTCCAGCGGCACTGCTGGAGCAACAAAAACAGACGCAGCAAATTTTTAATATTGTAATGGCCTGTGTAGCGGGAATTTCTTTGTTGGTTGGCGGCATTGGTATTATGAACATCATGTTGGCTAATGTAATGGAGCGTACCAAGGAAATTGGCTTGCTGCGTGCTGTTGGAGCAACTCAAGATGATATACGTCAGCAATTTATTGCTGAGAGTTTCACTATTTCGGTAATGGGTGGTTTGTTGGGTATTGTGTTTGGTTTAGCTTTGTCTGAAATTATTGGTTTCTATTCAGGTTGGGCAGTAAGTTGGTCGTTAACCGCTATTTCGTTGTCACTTAGTATTTGTATGTTTGTAGGCGTCGGATTTGGTGTGTTCCCAGCTATTAAAGCCAGCAAGCTTAATCCCATTGACGCTTTGCACAGTGACTAATAAAACCAATAAGCCTATTATTATATAGGCTAAATATTACTCTAAGCTCACATACGTATTACTGATAGATAATAATCAAAAATAGTGGCTGGTACACAGCCACTAAATTGTCTGTAATAAGGTCATCCAAGAGTAACAAATGTCTATTAATAGACTATGAGTGACATCAGTATGCCAGTCGTAAAAACAAGCCAAAAAGAAAACCAGGTAGTTGAGTTACAAGACCTTATGCATTCTCATAACGCAGAGCAAATCAAGTTTATTGATGCTCCTTTACCTGGACCCGGCAAATGGGTGCAGGTTGCGCCAGGCATTTTATGGCTACGTATGCCTTTGCCATTCGAGCTTGATCATATTAATTTATACCTTATTGAAGACCTTCACTCGGGTGGATACGTGCTTATCGACACAGGCATTGGCACAAGCAAAACAAAGGAGTTGTGGGAAAGCTTGCTGTTGGAACTTGGAAAGCCTATTACCAAAGTCATCGTTACACATATGCACCCTGACCATATTGGCATGGCTGGCTACTTAGTTGAAAAGTTTCGCGTACCTTTTTATATGTCTCACTCTGAGTATTTTGTAGCGCGGGCTTTAACAGCAGGTGCCCAAGGAGCAAGCGACTGGCAGGACGATGAATACTTAGTGCAATGCGGAATGTCGGCCGAATATGTCGCTAGCGCTAAAGAAAATCGAAAAACAAGTAAAGGAATTTCTGCAGTTATACATCCAATCCCAGTGCAGTTCGAATGCTTAGCTCAAGGCGATACAATTGATATAGGCCAGCACAGCTGGAAAGTTGTTATTGGCAGGGGGCATTCTCCCGAGCATGTTTGTTTGTTTAGCGAGTCGCTAAATGTCCTTATTTCTGGTGACCACGTATTACCTAAAATTTCTCCAAACATTGGTGTGTATAGTACCCAGCCCAATGCAAATACACTAAAGCAATATTTGACGACCTTACCGCAATTTCTACAACTACCTGCAAATGCCTTGGTTTTACCATCTCACAAGCAGCCCTTCCATGGGCTTCACTGTCGGGTAAATCAGTTAATTAGTCATCACCATCAGCATTTAGATAGTTTACGTGAATTTTGTAAAACACCCAGAACCATAGAAGCTTGTTTGCCTGTGTTGTTTAAACGTAAACTTAATCAACACAATATGTTTTTTGCGATTGCAGAGGCTTTTTCTCATTTAAATTACCTTTACTTTGCTGGAGAGTGTTCTCGCAATGTTAACGAACAAGGTCAGTATCTTTTTACCTTGGAAAACAACTAAAAACCGAACGCTTACATTAACTGTTCAAACATGTGTAAAAAGCACTTAAATAAATTTTACATCCAAGATGGTTTGTCACGCGCAACAATAAGCAAGGCTTGATTAGCTTGCTCGCGTGCTAACGATTGAGGAATTAAAGGCACTTTATGGGCTCCTGAAGCTAAAACATAGCTTATATCAGCTAGTTTTCGTGGGCGCATAAACACACTTTGTTTGTATGTGACCTGTTGGGTTTTACCGATAGGAAACACATAGTAATTAACCCCTAGTAATCCCTTACGAATATAAACAAAGCCATCTTCAAAATAATAACCCCATCGCCACCATCGCAAATACACAAGGCTAATTAATATAATATTAAGCGCTAATAAAAAAGACCAAACAGGTACATCTAACTCACTTGTTTTTAGCACAAGCGTATTGATCATAAATAGTATGGGCAAGATTGGAAATGCTAACACGCGAAAAATAAAGCGCTTTGAAATACGCTGAAATACGATGCTGCTGAAGGCTTTTACGTCAAATGCATCCTGAATTAGCATTGCCGACTGGGTCGGCGTTACAGACGGCACAATAAGCTTGCTGGCGTTGTTGATGCTGCCTGCTTGGCGGCCGCCTGCAGGTAGACTCGTGTTTTGTTCAAATCTCAGATTAATGCGCCCAATAATAAGATCGAGCCAGTCTTGTTGCTGTACTGCTATTTGTATTCTACTGAGTCGCATACTAATTTCATGCTTAGTCAACAGTCCGCTTCTGCGTATGTAGCGATCGCCAAGTCGACTCAATTTGTAGTTATAAAATACGAATATAGAGCCGACAACAGAAAAAGTAACAATGACCAACATAATTAGCATTACTAATGACAATACATGCAAAACAAATAACCCAATGCTTTGGCTTTGGTAGTCCAAGTAAGCAATTATATCTATGCCTACGCCTTCTAATACCGCCCCTATGTTTTCCCCAATAGTATTATAAAACGGTGCCAAAAAGCCTAAGAATATCCACACCCTATTATTGGAAATACCGTGAATAACTAAGTCCATTAATGAACGCTCGTTTAAAAGCGTTTCTTGATCAGCTTGGGTTTTTGTGGAGGCTGGGCTGTCGTCCTGGCTGGATAGGGGTTCATATCGTTTTATTTGTAGGATCATTTGTTTAAAGCTTTCAGCAAGCGCCAGCGGCAGTGCTACTATCTTAGCTTCTTGTCGGGCTGAACCTGCCGTGTCTAACTCAATAAACGAATACTTATTAAAACGGTAATAAATGGGTTGAACAATTTTTACGTTTTGAATTTTGCCAAACGGTAAGTCCAAATGTGACTTTTTAAAGACGCCTTGCTTAATTTCAACACGATCGTTAGTGAATTTATAATAATAAAACCAATATTTTGCGACGCTATTAAGCAAAATCAATGAAAAAAACATGAGCAAGCCAAAAACGAAGTAAACAGGATGCTCTTTTATAGTCGAATAACTGGCGGCAAAAGCAGGCAAGGAGAAGATAAGAACACTGCTCACCAATTCATATATTGTTTTAGAAAAAAAGTACAAAATAGCCAAAGGCGATACACGAGACCACTCGCTGGTTTGCATGTTTGCTAAACTTGGATCTATTATATTTTCCACACTTTCCAAAGTGGCGGCGCTGTTGACAACAATTGGCGTATCGATAGGTTCATGTTGTCTAGTTTCAGACATCGGCAGCTAAATCCTTATGTGCAAGAATAAACTGACGTAGCGCTATAGCGTCTGCATATTCGAGCCCTGGGATATGAAAGGTATGGGACATGCCGCCGGCACTAAATACTTGTAAAGTAGCTAGCCCAGCTTTTCGCTCAATTGGGCCGCGTTTTATCTCAATATGTTGAATACGTAAAATAGGCTGGCTGACCAAACTTCGAAATATCAGGCCTGATTGATAATTAAGATCATGTTCACGTAGTGAATATTGCATAAGCGGATCGGCCAGGAAATGATAAATAAGGTCTTTGAGTGTAATAAAGCCTATGAAAACATATCCCCAAATAACGAAGGGCTGAATCTCCTCGGGTAGTTCAAACAACAAGCCGCTTGTGACTACTGTTAATATTAGCGCCAGCAATATACCAAAGCACGCACCCCATATAAGGTTTATTTGTCGATACTTAGGTGACAACGACACCAATGTCATATTTTCTGTGCTAATAGTCGCAGTAGATATTGCGTTGTTGGTAAATTCAGGGCTAGCATTATGGTTAGAAATAATTTCAGACAAAGCAAAAATCCTGTAAATATGTTTGGGGTTAGCCTAAGTAAACCTAGTCTACAAGCATTGTAAAGACGCAAAGTTAGTATACACCTCATCTGAGTGTTACTCTAATTAATACACGCTTTACCATTGGTACTGGTGGAACCAAGACTAAAATTAGTGTTATTAGATACTTTACGCCTCGTCTTAATTTATGTTTATACACTTGTCGTAATTTCTGTAACAATATAGATAAGTAAATTAACAATAAGCGCTCACTAGTGGACTCTTTAAGGTCTTTACACACATTTTCGTTGCTTGCGTATTGTAGTCGAGTTGAGACCATTGAGTCGGTCGATGCTTTAATTGCAAGCATCAGCAATTTAAAAAGGGCTGGCGTTGAACCTGAATATTTAATAATGGGAGAGGGTAGCAACACCGTATTTGTTGAAGATTATCCGTACCCAGTGTTGCTAAATCGGCTAAAAGGTATTGTTATAGACGAGACTAAAAATGATTATTTAGTGACTGTTGGTGCGGGAGAAAACTGGCATGATTTAGTGTCACTTTGTGTACAAAAAGGTATTGGTGGTTTTGAAAACTTAGCGTTAATTCCGGGTACTGTTGGTGCGTCCCCGATTCAAAATATTGGTGCTTATGGTGTTGAAATAGATAGGTTTATTGAGAAGGTTGAGTTTCTAGACAGCAATTCTTTAGTGCTTAGTATATTGTCAAAAGCACAATGTAATTTTGCTTATCGCGATAGTGTGTTTAAGCAACAAGCTAAAAATCATCGTATTATTACGCGTGTATTCTACCGTCTGCCCAAGCAGTATCATATTGAAACTAGCTATGGTCCTCTTGCACACCTAATATCGCCAAGCGTTGAAGAGGTGTTTAACGAAGTAATAGCTATTAGAAAAAGCAAGCTACCAGACCCCACCATATTCGGCAATGCAGGTAGTTTTTTTAAAAACCCAGTAATAGAAGAAGCACATTTTAAAACGCTCTTAGATATGCACAGCGATATACCGAGTTATCGTGTGAACGAACAGCAAGTTAAGATTCCAGCCGCATGGCTAATCGATAAGTTAGGCTTTAAGGGTCGGCGTATTGGTGACATTGTGTGCCATGAAATTCAGCCCCTTGTGTTGGTCAATATAGGAGACGGATTGGGTAAGGACTTACTAACTTTGGCACGTGAGATACGCGACAGCGTGCAAAACAAGTTCGCGATTCGATTAGAAAATGAGGTGCGGCTTATGGGTAAAAAAGGATTTGTTTTACTATGAAAAATATACCGGCCAAAAACACACAAGCCCTTCGTACTCAACTGTTAAAAAAGCTTGAACATGGGAGTTTTCATTCTGGCGAAGCGCTTGCAAACGAGTTTCAATTGAGTCGCAGCGCGATTTCAAATCATATTAAAGCCTTGAATAAATTAGGCGTTGATATATATAGCGTGAAAGGGCGAGGATACAAATTAGCTACGAGCATTGAACTACTGTCACAGAGCAAAATTTTGTCAGCATTACCAACTTCAAGTAAAGCTAATGCCTGTCTTATTAAAGTAGAAAACCTAGTTACCTCGACCAACGATGTTGTAAAAGCACATTCGCAAGATGCGCAGGTCGTAGGGTCGGGTTATTGTTGTTTAGCCGAGGCGCAAAGCGCTGGCAGAGGCAGGAGGGGGCGCACCTGGGTTTCGCCTTACGCAAGTAGCTTATATCTTAGTATGTTATGGCGTTTCTCAAGTGGATATCAGGCAATGGCTGGATTGAGCCTAATGGTAGGTGTAATTGTAAATGAGACGCTGAAAGGATTAGGTATACAAGATTGTCAGTTAAAATGGCCCAATGATATCTATTATGAACATCAAAAATTAGCCGGTGTTTTAATTGAAGTTGAAGGGCAAATAGGCGCAAGCACATCTGCCATTATTGGAATAGGTGTCAATATGCATTTACCCAAAAATGTGCAAGGAATAGAGCAAGCATTTACTGATTTGCATAGCGTAAGTGAAAGACCCATTAGCAGAAATGAATTTGCCGCAGTACTTATTCATAACTTATGGAAAGCACTGCCTATATTTGAAGAAAAAGGCATGGCTCCGTTTATTGCAAAATGGAAAGCGGCCGATTTGTATTATCAAAAAGAGATTAAATTATTAACAGGAGATAAGTCTGTTACTGGCATAAGCAAAGGCATTGATCAAACGGGTGCTCTGTTACTAGATATAAAGGGTAACATTCAGGCATTCCATGGCGGAGAAATAAGTGTTAGACCGACCTAATTTATTACTCGATATTGGCAACACCAGCATAAAATATGCTTGGTATACTTTCCCCAATGCTATTGCCGATTTACACATATTGAGAACGTCGCTGGAAAGCATACCAACATTACTTGAGCAATCATCAAGCTGTTGGCTTTGTAGTGTTGTAAGTGATGAAACTAACCACTATGTTAGTGATTTTTGTAACGAAGCGAATGTTTTGTTTCATCAAGCCAGTACATTGGTTTCGCAATTTGGCATCGCAAACGCTTATGCCAAGCCTCACAATATGGGCGTTGATCGATGGATGGCTATTATCGCTGGAAGTGCGCTTTGCGATAAAGGAGAAGCGAGTAATTTTATTGTGATTGACGCCGGCACAGCTATTACGTGTGACTTTATTGTGGGCAATAACCATTTAGGCGGATGGATTGCACCAGGCTTAACAATGGCACGCAATGCAGTAGTTAGTCAGACTAAAAAAGTATTCGACGAGCAGCAAACATTACATGAGTTAACAATGGGCATTGATACTCCACAATGCGTTGCTCAAGGCGCGCTAGCACAACTGTCAGGAATGTTGTCGCAAGCATGTAAATTGATGCAGTCTAAATGTACCAAATATGAAATATTTATGAGTGGCGGTGATGCGCCATTACTTATCAACATATTTACACAATTAAAAAATGACAAAAAGCGTGTAAGTATTAATTATGTCGAAAACTTGGTACTAATAGGCCTTGCTAAAATAGCGCACGAAAATATAGCTGGAAATGACTGATTTTATGTCATTTTTTGGCGCTTTTGTGGGCAACCAAAAATTAATCGCAAAAAAACCTTATTTTTTGCTAAAAGACACTTGCGCATCATCAATCATTACTCTAATATCCGCACCCACTTGATGTAGTGCCGACTTAGCTCAGTTGGTAGAGCAACTGACTTGTAATCAGTAGGTCACCAGTTCGATTCCGGTAGTCGGCACCATCAATCTCTGGAGGGGTACCCAAGCGGTCAACGGGATCAGACTGTAAATCTGACGGCTCAGCCTTCGCAGGTTCGAATCCTGCCCCCTCCACCACCTTTTTGAAAGAAAGTTGGTCAGAGAATTTTCGGGAATGCGAGCATCGTATAATGGCTATTACCTCAGCCTTCCAAGCTGATGATGCGGGTTCGATTCCCGCTGCTCGCTCCAAGCTGCTGATATGGCTCAGTTGGTAGAGCGCACCCTTGGTAAGGGTGAGGTCGGCAGTTCGAATCTGCCTATCAGCACCATTCTTTGATTTTATTTTTTACAATTACCTTGCTAGGAAAAGACAATGGCAAAAGCAAAATTTGAACGAACAAAACCGCATGTTAACGTTGGTACTATTGGCCACGTCGACCATGGTAAAACAACGCTAACAGCGGCAATCAGTGCCGTTCTAGCAAAAACTTATGGCGGCTCTGCCCAGGCATTCGATAAAATCGATAATGCTCCGGAAGAGCGCGAGCGCGGTATCACAATTAATA
>JBLIGC010000055.1:0-11155 GCA_047636735.1 Glaciecola sp.
AGGCTCTTATCTTCAATGGCACTCACGCCATGACCTATTCGCGTAGCGCCAAGCAAATTAATTGCATCCCAAATACTAGTCGCACCATCAGCTTCTCCTGCATGAACTGTAATGTGAAAGTCCTGTTCTCGAGCAAGTTTGAAGTGCTCAGTAAAAAGACGAGCTGGATAGTTTTTTTCATCGCCCGCTAAGTCAAGAGCGACTATATTTGACTTAGCGCTAATTATGGCAAAAAGCTCTTCAAAACAAGCTTCAATACCAAAGGTTCTGCTTAATATCCCAATGAGTTTAGCGTTATACTGGTACTCTTTGTTAGCCCGCGCAACGCCGCAAGTTACCGCCTCAACAACGCCTGCCAGAGGCAAACTATGAGCTTGCGCCATATAATACGGAGAAAACCTTAATTCTACATGACTAAGCCCTTCTTGAATGGCATCAATGACATTTTCATATGCAATTTGTTCGCAGTCTTCTACATGACCTAATACAGATACACCCACGTCTAGCTTTTGTAAAAAAGCTATTAAATCTGTGGTTTTATCTTTAATGAAAACATGTTCAGCTAATGATTTTTCATCATTATATAAGAGTTTACAAGCATTTTTGGCCGCTAAGGCTAATATGGTTGAGATGCGAACGTTACCGTCTAAATGGCGATGTAAATCGATTAAGGGCACATCATGTTTGGATGGATTATTTGGTAACTCAGTTTTTAGCATATGTAACGGTATGCCTTTTCAAGAGCATCATCAGTCTAATTTTAGCTTTTCAATCGCCACCACAACTTGAGTACGTGACTTTACGCCTAATCGTTTAAACAGCATGCTCACATGAGCCTTAACGGTGGCTTCAGTTACATTCAAATGTTCGGCAATATCTTTGTTCGTTAAGCCTTGTTTCACTAGGCGTAAGACCATGAATTGCTTGGGAGTAAGTTTGCGTACTTTCTCTGCAATTGCTACTTTATCACTGCTTACCTTTTTTAAGTCACCGCTAATAGATGGAGGCACCCAAGAGCCGCCGGACAATACTATTTTTAGGGCCGCTACTATATCAAGCGTGGCTGAGGTTTTAGGAATAAACGCATTTGCGCCGAATTCAATAGTTTCAGCGATTGTTTCTATGTCTTCGGTGCCTGACACAATAGCAATGGGTAAATCTGGAAAGTTTTGTCTTATTCTTAACAGGCCATAGTAATTGTCACACCCAGGCATATTTAAATCTAACAATAATAAGTCTACATTGCGATGGCGGCGTAATGTAGTAAGAGTAGTCGCAAAAGAATCAGATTCTGCGTAACAAACACCTTTAAAGGCAATTTCCAAAGCAGTTTTTAGTGCTTCACGAAACAGAGGATGGTCATCTGCAATTAAGAACTTTAGCATGTGTGACTATTTTCCTTTTTATTTTTATTATTTTTGTTTTTATTTAATCTAAACTTATGGCTAAACAACGACTAAGCGACACATTCTAAGGTAAAAAAGAATCTGCGCATAATATTCCCAAAGGCACTAATGTAGGAACTTATATACACGTTGATTGTGCGCCTATATGATAGCGCATATAAGAAATTTTATTTCATTTAGTCTTGTTCGTGTATTCATGTGCGCGCAACACTTGAAATTTACCTTAAACATTTACAGTAAAGTCTATTTTTTAAAATGAAGAAAAGCAAGAAACAATTTACTCAAGACACTTTATACGCGGCTGAGCAAAGTACTATCGGCAAATTTAGTTTTAATCAACAGGTCGTAGATGTTTTTCCAGATATGATAAATCGGTCGGTTCCTAGTTATCAAAATATAATTGATGGTATAGGTAAAATTGCTAATTTATTATGTCCTGTAGACCCTGTTATTTACGATTTAGGGTGTTCTTTAGGCAGTGTAAGCTTATCTATAGCTAAACATGCACAATCTAAAAGCCCCTCAATTAAAGGGATAGACTACTCCCAAGCTATGATAGATCGTTGCCAGCAACACATAGGTGCATTCAGTTTTGGCAGTAGCATTAGTCTTCAAAAGGCAGATTTAGTCACCATATCACTGGGCCCTTGCAACATGGCTGTGGTCAACTTTACCTTGCAATTTATTAAACCCTCCCAGCGACAAGGTATAATAGACAAGGTATATAAGGCCCTCGAACCAAATGGCATTTTTGTATTAAGTGAAAAAATCAAAGGCTGCAAAAACATATTAGATAATGTGTTAATAGAACTGCATCATGAGTTCAAAAGAGAAAATGGTTATTCCGACTTAGAAATAAGTCAAAAACGTTCTGCACTTGAAGACGTAATGAAGCTTGACACAATTGAACAGCATAGTGAGAGGCTTCGCCAGGCTGGTTTTACAGAAATATGTGTTTGGTACCAACATTTTAATTTTGTGTCAATTATAGCAATTAAATAATCAAGGGACATACATGCAAATCACATCGTGGCGCAGCGCTTTTTTTGATAGCATTTTGCAAACAGATCTTGAATTATATTTAGGTGAATTTGTAAATATTCTTAAAAATTGGGAGTTGAGCTTACCCGCAAAAGACTTAAACCGTTGGCAACGTCAACTCGCTCAACTTCCCAATATTGAGCAACTTAACTTGCTGGTTGATGATTGCGTGCAACTCATCGCGAGAGACGCTTTAAGCAGCGCTGAAATTGCTAAAACAAACGCGGTACTTAAAAACTTTATGCCCTGGCGAAAAGGTCCGTTTAACTTTTTGTCAATTGACATTAACACAGAGTGGCGCTCTGATTGGAAGTGGAATCGAGTAGTGCCTCATATTAATAGTCTTACTAACAAAAAAGTATTAGATGTAGGCTGTGGTAGTGGCTATCATCTATTTAGAATGCATGAGGCTGGCGCGACACAGGTCATCGGTATTGACCCTACCCCACTATTCTTTTTTCAGTTTCATTGTTTTAAACGCTACCTTGACAGCGTTAATATCCATTATTTACCGGTGGGTATAGAGGTAATGCCAAAAACCAATTACTTTGACACTGTTTTTTCTATGGGGGTTTTGTATCACCGTCCCGACCCTATTAAATTTTTGCGTGAACTAAAAGAACAGTTATGCGCAGGTGGCCAATTAGTGCTTGAAACACTGGTAGTCGATGGTGATGAAAATACCGTGCTAATGCCAAAAGACCGCTATGCGCAAATGCGTAATGTATGGTATTTACCATCAATAGATGCACTTATAATTTGGATGCAGCGTGTTGGCTTTAAAAATATTATATGCGTTGATGTAGACTTAACAAGCACACAAGAACAACGCACAACGCCTTGGATGCAAAGTCATTCTTTGGTTGACTTTCTCGACCCTCATAATACAAACAAAACAATTGAAGGATACCCTGCTCCAAAGCGAGCAGTGCTCATTGCCTCTGTGAATTAGTGAATAGCGGTGGAGTATCCATCACCACTATTTATCAGGAATACAATATACATTGGGCTAAATTGATACACGCATAAGCAAATTATTACCTATTGGCATTAAATTTGAATACGCAAACTCATTATTAGCCTTTTATTTTTATGTCTATGCTTTAGCCATATGTAAAAATAATGTCTTACTAGAGGTACTTGTGACAAAGCTTGAGACCCAGAATAAGCATTTACTGAGCACTGTAGAACGCTTTATAAGCGAGCGAAAACTACCCAAAGGATATAGTAAGATTGCACAAAAATGGTTCATTCCTTTGGCAGTCTCACTAATCAAGCACCAAAACAGTGCGGAGCGTCCCATTATAGTAGGCATAAACGGCTGTCAGGGGTCTGGAAAATCGACGCTATCAGCTTTACTAATTGTTTTGTTAAACGAAGTTTATGACGTGCCAAGTATTGGCTTTTCAATAGATGACTTATATTTATCCAAACAATCTCGAAAATCACTGGCAAGAACAATTAATCCGATGCTTGCGACTCGTGGAGTACCTGGTACACACGACATCTCCCTGTTAGAAAAAGTACTTAAAAATTTAGCCCAAGGAAACCCAGTAAACATTCCGGTGTTTGACAAATCAATCGATGATCTAAAACCCGTTAACGAATGGGTTAACGTTACGCAAGCTCACAACATTATTATATTAGAAGGCTGGTGTGTTGGTTTGAGCAGTCAACACCCAAATGAACTTGTTGCGCCTGTAAATGAATTAGAGGCAACACAAGACTCCGGTGGTGAGTGGCGCCAATATGTAAACGATGTTTTGTCGGTTGATTATGAGCGTGTGTTTTCTTCAATTGATTATTTAATTATGCTTCAAGCTCCCTCTTTTGACCATGTTTATGCTTGGCGTTGTGAACAAGAACACAAATTAATAGCTTCACTTACATCGCAAAATGTTGATCATGATACAACAGCAGGTACAGAATCTGTAGCAAATAAGGCGACTAAAAACATAATGAACGACCAAGAAATATTACATTTTATTCAGTTTTATCAACGCTTAACGCAACATGCCTTGACGAGTATGCCGGCAAAGTGCGACAGTCTTTTTATCTTAGATTCAACTCGTAGTATCAGACAATGTCGCCAGAATTAACACACAATAAACAAATTCTTGTATTTACCGATTTTGACGGTTCTTTACTTGACCATTACACCTATAGTTTTGAAGCCGCAAAACCATGCCTTAAAAGACTGTCGGATTTGGGTATACCTATTATACCTAATACGAGTAAAACTCTTGCTGAGGTAAGTTTCTTACAAAAGAAAATGGATTTGAGCACACCGCTAATTGTAGAAAACGGCGCGGCTATCTATATTCCAAAACAGTTTCTACCGCGAAAACCTCGGGGTGCCGTATGGAAGGATGGCTATTGGATAAAGTCTTTTGCACAAAAACGACAATATTGGCAAGGTATTGTTAAAAAGATTCAAGCTGAACATGTGGGCCAGTTAGAAACGTTCGGGAACATGGGTATTGAGCGAATTTCTGAAGTAACAGGTTTAGATGCCAAAAGTGCATTGTTAGCATCTCAGCGCCAGTTTGGCGAACCTATTTTGTGGTTAGGCTCTAATGAGCAACGCTCACGCTTTATTGAAAAAGCAATTAAGCTGGGTGCTTTCCCTTTGTTAGGTGGTCGCTTTATGCACATTTGTGGTGATAGCAACAAAGGTAAAGCACTGTTGTGGTTGTTAAAAGAATATAAAAGGCAACATCCTACACAAGAGGTATCGAGTGTCGCTATAGGTGACTCAAAGAACGATATTGATATGTTAGAAGTGGCAGATACCGCTATACGCATTGCATCGCCAGTCCATTCACCCCCAGAACTTGAACGTACACATAAGGTGTATACAAGTGTGGCTACAGGACCGCAGGGGTGGTGCGAAGTAATGGACCAACTTATTCCTGATATATAACAATAGGATTATTTATGGCTGATTTTTATCAAAATGGCATAGTAACTACGCTACATAATTTAGTAGATAGGCCCGTTGAAGATTTAGAAAAGGAATTAATGGGATTTTCTAAGAGCAGGCCAATGGGTCTTATTTTACCAAGCTTATTTTCAGAGTTAGAGGGTAAAGCGCTTCCTGCCACCATTGAGCATATTAAAAAAGTACCTTATTTACACCAAATTGTTATTGGACTTGATAGGGCCGATCAATCTCAATTTAAGCATGCTTTACAATTTTTTTCAGGTTTGCCGCAAAATCACCGTGTACTATGGAACGATGGTCCCAGATTAAAGGCTTTGGATAATGAGCTTCAAGCATTAGGATTAGCACCCAAAGAAATGGGGAAAGGCCGCAATGTATGGTATTGCATGGGATTTGTATTAGCTTCGAATAAAGTAGAAAGTGTAGCCTTACACGACTGTGATATTCTTACCTACGACAGATCATTGCTTGCAAGGCTCATTTATCCAGTTGCCAATCCGCAGTTTAATTACGAATTTTGTAAAGGTTTTTATGCCCGCGTCGCAGAAGGCAAAATTAATGGCAGAGTGTCAAGATTATTGGTAACCCCCCTTTTAAGAGCGTTAAAAAACACTTTAGGACCTAATGATTATTTGGAGTTCATGGATAGCTTTAGATATCCCTTAGCCGGTGAATTTTCATTTAGGAGAGATGTGCTCAACGACATCCGTATTCCTAGTGATTGGGGTTTAGAAATAGGCGTACTGTCTGAAATGCATCGTAACTATTCACATAATAGATTGTGTCAATCAGATATAGCGCATACATACGATCATAAACACCAAGATTTGTCGTTAAACAACGATCAAGGTGGTTTGTCTAAAATGTCGATTGATATAACCAAAGCTTTATTTAGAAAGCTAGCCACGCAAGGTACTGTTTTCAGTAATGAAACCTTTCGAACAATCAAAGCAACCTATTATAGAATTGCCTTAGATTTTGTGGAAACTTATCATAATGACGCAATAATGAACGGTTTGAGGTTAGATATTCATGCCGAAGAAAAAGCGGTTGAATTGTTTGCGCATAATATTATGAAAGCCGGCACCAGCTTTTTAGATAACCCTATGGAAACACCCTTTATTCCCAGTTGGAATCGTGTGGTAAGTGCAAAACCAGATGTGTTGGAATGTTTAAAAGCGGCTGTTGAAGATGACTTTACAGAATATTCGAGGTAACACATGGATAAAGTTAACGTAGTTACCCAGAAGGTAAATCACCATCTAGAGACTATTTATAAAGGCATAGCTTTAAATGTAGAATTAAGCTCAGTATGCACAGAACTATTAACTCGAATGCGTATTAGCAATGAACACGATATTTATTCGCCCGAGCCTCACACTAATTTATGGAACGAAAAAGATATCGTGTTGATTACGTATGGTGATTCCATTATTGAACCCTCTAATGAATTATCAGCAGGAATGCGCAGACCGCCGCTTCAAACATTACACACTTTTTTGCACAAATATTGTACACATGCAATTAATCATGTGCATATTCTGCCCTTTTTCCCTTATAGCTCTGATGACGGGTTTTCGGTAATTGATTACTCAAGCGTTAATCAAGCGCTGGGCAGTTGGGACGATATTACTAAGATTGCCAACGAATTTGGCCTAATGGTCGATTTAGTAATCAACCATTGCAGTTCACGCAGTTTGTGGTTCGAAAACTTCACTAAACATAAATCACCGGGTAAAGATTTTTTTTATACAGTAGACAAATACACAGATACATCGGCGGTTACAAGGCCTCGTACAAACGAATTATTACGCGAAACCAAAACTTCCCTGGGCACAAAGCACGTGTGGTGCACATTTAGCCATGATCAAGTAGACTTCGACTTTAAGAACCCAGAAGTACTCCTTGCCTTCGTCGATATTATTCGCTTGTACTTAGACAAAGGTACACGTATTTTCAGATTGGATGCGATTGCGTTTTTATGGAAAGAGTTTGGCACAAATTGCATAAATCTGCCGCAAACCCATGAAGTTGTGAGGTTAATGAGGACTTTAATTGAGCACGCTTCGCCTAATACTATTATTATTACCGAAACTAATATTCCAAATAGAGAAAATTTAACATATTTAGGTAATGCTAATGAAGCACATGCAATTTATAACTTTTCTTTACCTCCGTTATTATTAAACACATTAATTACCGGTGATTGTGCCTACTTAAAGAATTGGTTAATGAGTATGCCGCCCGCTCAAAACGGTACTTTTTATTTTAACTTTATTGCATCACACGACGGCATAGGCCTCCGTCCAGCTGAAGGCTTGCTAAGTGATGATGAAATAAAAGATCTAGCCGATTGTATGCAAAAATTTGGTGGTAAAGTTTCTTGGCGTACAGGTGATAAGGGGCAGCAGAAACCCTACGAGCTAAATATAGCCTTAATCGACGCACTTCAAGGCGATATGCACGGGCCTGATGAGTTTCAAATTCAGCGGTTTTTGTGTGCGCATACTATTATGCTTGGGCTTGAAGGTATACCTGGTGTTTATATTCATTCATTATTAGGCACCACAAACGACTATGAAAAGGTGACAAATACAGGCCAAAGTCGTTCAATCAATAGGCATCGTTGGGACTATAATGCGTTAAGTCACGAGTTGGACGATGCATATTCGTTACACCACCAAGTATTAACACAAATGACGCAATTAATTGCTATTCGCAACTCACAAAGCGCGTTTCATCCTAATGCAACTCAGTTTACTTTGCAGTTAGGTAATCAAATATTTGGATATTGGCGCCAAAGTATTGATAGAAAACAAAGTGTTTTTTGTATTTCTAATGTATCAAAAGAACCGCAGGCTATTCACCTTTCCGATATTAATCTTATTGGTACCGATGAATGGGTAGATTTGTTGACCCAAACATCGCTGCACACTCAAATGCAAAACATTACCCTAGCGCCTTATCAAAGCGCATGGATTACAAATCGATTTTAGTAGGGGTAAATTTGCTGTAAAAAAAAGGGCGCTTAAAAGCGCCCTTTTTAATTTTTTGTGTTTTGTTATACAAACTTACGTTCACGTTTTGTTTCAATAGCTTCTATATACCCGTGCCAGGTAGCATAGCCCAACACTGGCATAATCACTATAAACGCCGCAAAGAACGTAACAAATCCCAGAAATACAGCGAATAAGATAACGCAAGCCCAAACAAACATAGGTTTTTTATTGCGCCATACCGCGTTCATACTAGTGAGTACCGCGGTAGCTAGGTCGACTTTACGCTCTAATAATATAGGTTGCGTAAATGCACTTATAAAAAACACTAATGTGGCAAAGCCAGCGCCCACTAAAGTTCCCAATGTTAAGAATGGCCAAATATTGAAGAACGTTGGATCTAGGTATGAAGGGTATAAGGCATGAATTATACTGGCAACTCGCAACCAAAATATCATGAGCACCATAAGCATAATCCCAAAGGCCCATTCATTTACGGCGTTTCTCGACATTGCCTTAAGTGAATGGCGTAAAGAAGGCTTACGCTGTTTTTCAAACTGCCACGACACATCATACAAACCTGCCGCCAAGTAAGGGCCTAGTAACATGAAACAAATCATTGCCGGGAAAATAACTAGGTAGAAGCCAGATGCTGCTTTTACTAAAAAATAAATTCCAACAGGAATTAAGGTGAAAATGAAGCCGTAGAAAAGACTAATTACTTTAGCGCGCTTAAAGTCTTTAATACCCAGTGCAATCCAATTAAAGCATGCAAATTTATCAAGCTTAGCGCTAGGTATTACGCGAGCTATTCCGCTATTTTCAATTGCGTTTTCTTTTGATTTTTCAATTTTGGTTTCGGAAGCTTGTTCAACATTCTGAGACATGCTTATCTCCCTAAGGGTAACTTCTCTACAATATTCGGTAGGTCATGGATAAAGGACGTATACAAACAGAAACGTCGCCGTTTGATAAGCGATAAACATCGTACTATCAGTCGTATATACTATGCAACTTACTGAGTAAGGTCAAAATAATATCAACGAAAGTTGATTTTACTCAAGTTCCAGCGAATTGATGAACTAAAAAACACATTCAAAAACGTATTCAAATCACTAAAACTGGTAATATCAACGTCTTGATTCGCTAATACTTCAGCCACAAATTTATGACAGTTCTCGCTAAGTAAATGATAATCAATATTTGAAAATAGCAGATACTGTGCCCGCTCGGCGGCATCTATATCAAATAAAGCATTATTTGAAGTGTCACAAGCAATATATACTTGGCTGCCCGACCTGTCTCCCACAAATCGTTCAGGAGACACACAACGCACTAAACCGCTTCCTGCAAGTTCGTATATATTACCGTTTACCCAAATGCCTGTATGATCGAGCACGCCATAAACACCGCATGTTACTATGCTACCGTTAACCGGCGCAGTGTAATGCGGACTTTCTCCTGGCATTGCATCAATAACCATTTTGCGCTTTAGGTAAGCAGTATTAGCTTCGTTAGCGGTGTACAACCCAAGTACTGCAGCACCTAACCAAATAAGAGGAACAGGCATAATTTTTCCTTAATTTAATTAATCGACTATACAATAGACGAAATAGTTCAAGAATAATTAAATTGTTTCAAAACTTTACTTAACACAACTTACGCATTGGTTTACTCTTAACGTCCCAACAAGTTTGTCACTTTACAGATTGCTGTGGGAACATTAATTACAGTAATAACAAGGCGCTGATAACAATAATGCAAAAAATCACACAATCAAAAAAATTGCAAAATGTTTGTTACGACATACGTGGCCCTATTTTAGCGCATGCCAATAAAATGGAAGAAGCGGGTGATCGTATTTTAAAGTTAAATATTGGCAACCCTGCGCCTTTTGGTTTTGCAGCACCCGACGATATTTTAAAAGACGTAATACGACAGTTGCCTAATGCGCAAGGATATTCAGACGCTCAGGGAATATACAGTGCCCGTGTAGCCGTAATGCAGTACTATCAGCAAAAAGGGATAGGCAACATCCAAATAGATGACGTTTATTTAGGCAACGGTGTTAGCGAATTGATTACCCTTTCTATGCAAGCACTCTTAGATACAGGTGATGAAGTGCTTATTCCTGCGCCAGATTATCCGCTTTGGACAGCCGCCGTTAACTTGTCATCGGGTAATGCGGTACATTATCGATGCGATGAACAAGCTGATTGGTTTCCAGATATTAACGATATTACGGCAAAAATAAGCCCTCGTACCAAAGCCATTGTGTTAATTAACCCTAATAACCCAACCGGCGCTGTATATTCGGTAGCGTTACTGCAGCAAATAGTTGAGATTGCACGCCAACATGAACTCATTATTTTTAGTGATGAAATTTACGACAAAGTGTTATATGACCAAAACCAGCATAACTGTATTGCCGCTTTAGCACCGGATTTATTCTGCGTGACTTTTAGTGGTTTGTCTAAAAACTATAGAGTGGCTGGTTTTCGCGCCGGTTGGTTGTTAGTAAGTGGTAATAAAGCCATTGCCTCTAGCTATATTGAAGGGCTGACCATATTGGCATCCATGCGCATGTGCTCTAATGTACCGTCTCAAAACGCAATTCAAACTGCCCTAGGTGGCTATCAAAGTATAAACGACTTAGTAAATGGTAGCGGTCGCCTGCTAGCGCAACGCAATATAGCCGTTGAAGGCTTAAATAATATTCCGGGCATATCGTGCGTAACGCCAAAAGGCGCTATGTATTGTTTCGCTAA
>JBLIGC010000056.1:0-11142 GCA_047636735.1 Glaciecola sp.
ATGGATGAAGGTTTACGCTTTGCAATTCGTGAAGGTGGCCGTACTGTAGGCGCTGGTGTTGTTGCTAAGATATTTGAGTAAGCATATATAAAATATAAAAAGGCCGCTTTATTAAGCGGCCTTTTTTTGCCTTGTAATTGCTTCCCTTGTACACTAGTTATGAATAATCGTCACGGCCGTGGATGTTGTTATAGGCGCTATGTTGCATGAACAAAATAAGAATAAAGAATAGCTCTTGTGAAATCGCTGTCTATCCAATACATAAGTTGTGGTTTTCCGTTGCATTTCAAATCTACAATTTATGCAAAGCATCAGGTGATTATGAAAAACTGGACGTTCCATGATATAAATTTTGAAGGTCAGACAAAGACAATCGAAGGCTTGGATATTTGGACACATGATTGGAAAACAGTCTATAAAAGCTTTTATGCCCCTCATCCACAACATGTAGGCCAAATGCATTTAATGCGCACTTACTACATTGAACTAAACGGCAAAAAAATAGACTTTTCGGCTTGTGAGGTGAGTAACATGGCTTGGGTTATTTATATATCGAAGTAACTAAGCTAATAAGGAAATTGAGGCTCGACATCTCAAAAAAACAATGAGCTGGCGCTTGATTTGGCGTTAGATTTTTAGTCATTATAAGAGGTCATGTAAAGGTGAATCGAAAAAGGATATATCAATATTCTACTATTTTTTTATTAATTTCCTGTTTAACTGTGTATGCTGTTTTTTGGAATATTGCTAGAAAAGAAGTTTATTATCTTTGTAGCAATTTTGGCAAAGGTGTCAAACAAACAAGTGTTATTAGGCAGTTAGAAACTGCAAAATTATCAAGCTATGTAAAAACAGATGATAAACTTGGCGTTAACATTAATTTTAGTAGTAACGTGAATTTTTCGTTTTATCAATGTTTAATTGAGATAGATAAAAATAAAAAAGTTATTAAAGCAACCTTTTCTTAAATCTAGCAAAAGTCGAGAAGACCGATGTTCCCTAGGAGTGTCGACTATAATGCCTAAGTGCATGCTATACATTTAAGAGGGAACTGGAAATGAAACATAACAAACGCTTGAAGCGGACAAAAATAAATATCCACTTCCGCCGCTTAATTTGATGTTGGAATGTTGTTAATTGATAAAAGGAGAGTTATGTGAATAGAAATAGTGGAGAATATTGGGGTATGCCCTTAAATACTTACTGCATGCTAATTCATTTAAGCCAGCTTACTAGTATTCTTATTCCCGGATTAGGCTTTATTTTGCCTATTGTTATGTGGGCTGCCAATAAAGATAAAAATGACGCAATTGACAAGCATGGAAAAGTCACCGTTAATTGGCTTATTAGTTTTTTCATTTATTCTATCGTTTGTGGCGTTTTGGTATTTTTAGTTATCGGTATTTTCGGCCTTATTCTCTTAGCGTTACTTAATTTTATTTTTGCTATTATTGCAGCAATCAAGGCCAATGACGGCCAAGTGTGGGTCTATCCCCTTAGTATTAAATTTCTTAAATAATGGGCTTGGTTATTGTAATTATGAATCTTATAAACACATTAATTCACTCGCTTTGCGCGCAGCAACCATTTAGCAGTCAATAAAATTGTTTCAAAAGTATGCGGGATTTTAGGTATACCAGATGTATTATTGACATCTATGTAAGTGACAGATAGAGAGTGCTCAAATTGAGTGTAAAGCCCACAGTGAAAAAATTAGATACAGAATTAGTCTCATGTTTTCGATTTCTAAATTTAAATAAGCTTCAGGCTTATACCTTAGAAAGAGAAGTCTTGGGAGCCACAAAGCGCCTGGATTGTGAAAAGGAATGTTATGTTGGTTGCGTTACTCTACTAGAGGATAATTTAGCGGAAATATTCAATTTTTTTATACGGCAGCGAATCACAGTTGAACAGTGTGACCTTTTAATATCGTTATTTTCGAATATGCAAACAACCACAACGGAAGTGCCTAGGTTAGTCAATCAAATGCTAAGATTTATTGATTGTAAATTAACTATGTCGTACACGATATTAGCTAACGATTGATAATAAAAAATTGAAGGCATACAAGATTTAAAGGCCGGATTAACTGCCCTTTAACCACAAGGGCTAGAAATGCTGAATATTATTACTGTAAAGAAATTTGCACACTATGCGAATGCCTTTTGTAGCGAATATTGACTCGAAGTACTGGGTATAAACACTAATACATTACCGTTCATGTTTGATCACCTCTTATTAAAGGTTCAGATACACGAAGTGAAGTTGTGGCTATGCTAACTTCTATAAAAAAGCATATTAACCCCAGTGCAAGTAAAGCTAAGGTAGAAACGAAACTACCAACAATCCAACTGGTTAATATGGTGGCAAAGTATCCTTGAATAACGATTAAGAATATATTAATACACACCACGACCGCGGCGCCGCATAATAAGTTAATTGCCCAATTCGCCCATCGCATTCTGCGTGCTAAGGCTTTGAGTTCTTGTTGGCGTTTCTGTTGGCAGCAGTTTACGGCATCGGGTAAATCAAACCAGCGCACTCTATCTACTATTCGCGCTAATCGACTTGTTAATGAGTTTAAAAAGGTACCCATGCCTACAATCAAAAACACAGGTGTGAGTGCTTGTTGTATTAGTAGTATAGCGGTAAGCTGTTCCTGCAAAATAAAGTCCTCCTAATGATGCATAGTAAAACGTTAGTATAACAATTCTTCGCTTGACCAGTTTATGCAATTTAGTGCCAGTTACATAAAGGATACTTGTTAAGTAACGCATTGGTCAACTTGCCCATATATATTGATCTCTTCGTTTTTTTTTCATGGCATATTATTTTTTACTTTGGTCACAATAATAAGCCGCTCATTGCCAAAAAAAAGTGCTAAACTAGTTCACTATCTCCATAATAGAACCTGTTTCCCCCATTATGCTACTGCTAGTCATTTATGTACTTATTGCGTTAATTTTTTCGTTTGTCTGCTCTGTTGCAGAAGCGGTGATCCTTAAGGTATCTCAGGCTTATATTTCAGTATTGGAAAAAGACGGTAAATCATCTGGTAAGTTGTTGAACAATCTCACGACCGATATTAACAAACCGCTTTCCGCTATTCTTACTTTAAACACTGTTGCTCATACTATGGGGGCGGCAGGCGCGGGTGCGCAAGCTGTTCAAGTGTTCGGAGATGCTTATATTGGTCTTATTTCTGCGGTACTCACACTATTAATATTAGTGTTTTCAGAAATTATTCCCAAAACATTAGGTGCTACGTATTGGAAAGTGCTTGCTCCAGGCACCGCATTTTTTCTTAAATATCTCATTTTTGCTTTGTATCCATTTGTGTTGATGTCAAAAAAGCTAACCAGTGGTTTTACCGATGAGAGCTCATTAAAAGGGCTAAGTAGAAATGAATTGCTGGTAATGGCCGAATTATCTGAAAAAGAAGGTCAGCTTGCAGAGCAAGAAGCACTATTTTTGCAAAACTTGCTGTTACTTCACGAACGTAAAGTTAAAGACGCAATGACCCATAGAACAGTGGTGTTTTCTTTACCTGAAAAGATGATGGTAAAAGAATTTGTTGAGCAACATTCAAATATAGCATTTTCACGCGTTCCTGTTTATGAAAATAATGAAAGTGAAAGTATTACTGGGTATATTATGCGCACCGAAATTTTGTTGGCGATGGCGTCAGGCAAAAAAGACCAACCATTAGCTGATTTTGCCAAACCTCTAGTCACCTTATTGGGCGATATGCCGCTTTCAACTACATTTGACCATTTTTTAAATTCACGTGTGCACATGTTGTTGGTTGTTGATGAATATGGAGGTTTAGAAGGTATTCTGACACTTGAAGACTTGTTAGAAAGCTTACTTGGAATTGAAATAGTCGATGAGCAAGATACTACCGTAAGTATGAAAAAATTGGCTAAAATCATGTGGAAACGACGTGAGAAGAAAATGATAGCTCAATACAATACTCAAGATGATGTTAAAAAATAAAACCAGACTGATGGGTATAGCCAATTTACCCTAGCAACTTTCGTGCTCATTTTTCATGCCGCTTAAGTCTGCAACAATATGTTCCCAAGTACGCATATTATGATGAAACTTTTCTTTAAGGGCTTTGGTAACAATATCGTTGTCGCGCAAATCAGCTGGTATTTCGTAAAGAATTCGCCAATGATTTAAAGCACTAACTGCCGCTGCACATAATTGGGCACAGTTTGCTAAAGCATTGGAACGATTTTTAAGAATATTGTCTGTTTTCTCACATAGGGGCTCAAGCTGAGATTGATCTATAGGGGAGAGGTTTTTTGTTACCTCATAGTCTCGCAGTAGTTGAATAAATTCTGTGTTGTTTGGTTCAATATCATGCCCAGTTTCTTCTACATACGTTTGGATGGTGCGTGCGTATCCCATCGTTTCAAAAATACTTAGATGAAGTTGTTGAAACAAACCTTCTCTGGCTTGCAACCTAGGATCAACAAATTTTGTATCAAACATTAATAAGCTCCATGAAAGCGACCGGGAGAAAGACAACTAACGGCGCACTCTTCAATATCAACAACCAGCGTATAGTATAGTGTAATTATGTTTTAAGTGGCAGTGCTGGACCGCTCGCAATGGATATTGCCTTTAACATAAAGGCAATATATGTACAGCTTAGTTCACAACGTTATTTGTGTGCTTTGAAATATGTTGTGTAAGTCATCTAATATATTCGGTTTCAGTTGCCTTGTTATGGCTTCAGTTGCTTACAACACAGGCGCATGCTGTTAGTATGCTTGCACTATAAAAAAGTATCGTGTAAATGAAATTTTGTTAACATTATTGATTATGATTAAATAAAGGTAAGTATGTCTACGATTGAAAAAGCGCTTGATATTCAAGGCTTGCAAAAAACATATGCTGGGGGCGTGCAAGCGCTAAAAGGAATCGATTTACAAGTTGAGCAAGGTGATTTTTTCGCTTTGCTTGGCCCAAATGGTGCGGGTAAATCGACTACTATTGGTATTATTTGCTCGCTGGTAAATAAATCATCAGGCAGTATTAGTGTATTTGGTCACGATTCTGTAGACCAAGAAGTAGATGCCAAAACGTGTATTGGCTTGGTACCACAAGAATTTAACTTTAATCAATTTGAAACCCTTTTACAAATTGTGGTTAATCAGGCGGGTTATTATGGCGTACCCAGAAGCATTGCCAAAGAGCGTGCTGAAAAATATTTGAAAAAATTAGAACTGTGGGATAAGCGAAATGCCAATGCCCGCGAGTTGTCAGGAGGCATGAAGCGCAGGCTTATGATAGCTCGTGCGCTAATGCACGAACCTAAAATGCTGATCCTAGATGAACCCACAGCAGGCGTCGATATTGAAGTACGCCGATCTATGTGGGCATTTTTAAAAGAGATAAATGCGCAAGGCGTTACCATTATTTTAACCACTCATTATCTTGAAGAAGCAGAGATGTTGTGCAGAAATATCGCTATTATCGATAAAGGCGTTATTGTAGAGAACACCAGTATGAAATCTTTGTTGTCGACCTTAAATGTTGAAACCTTTGTTTTTGATTTGGCCTCTGATGCAAACAGTATTCTGATTCCAGAATTTGAATGCAGGCCCATAGATGACCAAACGCTTGAGGTAGATGTGCCAAAAGAAAGTATGCTGAATACTGTGTTTGAAGAATTTTCAGCACAAAATGTAAAGGTATTAAGCATGCGTAACAAGGCCAATCGCCTTGAAGAACTTTTTGTACGCTTAGTTAAGTCAAATAATCCTTCTGGCACAGATCAACAAGTAAAAGGAGGGCCTGCTTGATGAGTATTGTAATTAACCGTAATTTTGTGGCGCTAAAAACGATTTGGATTAAAGAGTGCACTCGATTTTTACGCATTTGGATACAAACACTCGTACCACCAGCTATTACGATGTCTTTATATTTTGTAATATTTGGCAATTTGATTGGTAAACGAATTGGTGAAATGGGTGGTTTCACTTACATGGAATTTATTGTGCCTGGCTTAATAATGATGTCTATTATTACCAGTTCGTATTCGAATGTGTCCTCGTCATTTTTTAGTGCTAAATTTCAGCGCAATGTTGAGGAGCTACTCGTGGCCCCCGTTCCTACTTGGGTTGTCATTATGGGGTTTGTGGGCGGCGGTGTTGCTCGTGCTCTTATAATAGGCGTTATCGTGACCTGCGTGTCGATGTTTTTTGTTGATGTTAAAATTCATAACTTTTTTGTGATTGTGGTGACTTTGGTGCTCACCTCTATATTGTTTGCTACTGCTGGGCTCATTAATGGTATTTATGCTAAAAGTTTTGATGATATTAGCGTTATTCCTACCTTTGTATTAACCCCACTCACTTACCTTGGCGGCGTATTTTACTCACTTACCTTATTGCCTGAATTTTGGCAAATGGTAAGTCAAGCTAATCCAATTGTGTATATGGTAAATGGCTTTAGATATGGATTTTTGGGAGTGTCGGATGTGAATCATTGGACATCAATAGTTTTGCTAATAGTGTTTAATTTTGTACTCTTAAGTTTGGCTTACCGTTTGCTGAAAAAGGGCGTAGGTATTCGCTCATAAATAGCCAAGAAGCAATGACATGAGCGCCTCACAGGCTCGCAGCATAACGACCAATCAAATTGATGTGCATGAAGATTTAATTAAGACACTGGCCAAACATAAAACCAGTCATTTTAAGCGTCCAATTGCAGCCCACACCGCACTGGCGTTTACTAACATGATTAATTGGTTGGGTGCATGGCAAGGTGAAGTTATTGTAGATGCAGGTTGTGGGGTAGGCGAGAGCTCTCTTAATATTTCTGCTCAGTATCCACATGCTAAAGTTGTTGGTGTAGACAAGTCAGTAGCGCGTCTTGATAAGCATAAAAGTTATGCCGGGCAATCGAATATTGAGACCCACATGCAGCAAAGTACAGTTACATTTGACAGGGTAAATAATTACGTATTATTACAGGCAGATTTAAATGATTTTTGGCGCTTACTAGCCCAGTACATTGAAGTAAATAAACCACGGTGGTATATAACTAGGCAGTTTATTTTGTATCCAAATCCATATCCGAAGAAAACCCAGCTAGGCAAACGTTGGCACGGGTCGGCTTTATTTCCTTTTATTGTGAAGGTTTCGCCTAATATTGAGGTACGCTCAAATTGGCGATTGTATTTAGAAGAGTGTTTAATAGCAGCACAATATTATGGCTTAGTTGGTAGTATAGAAGCTGTCGTAAATGATTCTAATAACATCCCTTACACTCCATTTGAGCGTAAATATTTAAGCTCAAATCAGGCCTGTTTTAAATTAGTCCTGCGACCTTGAGCCTGAGATAAATAGTAACCTTGGCCATAGTGTATGCCTAAGCTATTAACGGCATTTAAGGTGTTGTCGTCTTCAATATGCTCAGCAATTAAATCACAATTTGTAGTGTTACAATGACTAACCATATTTTCAACTGTGGTTTTATTCTCACCGGTGCGTGCAAAACGCTTCACCATTTCGCCTCTAATTTTAATAGCATTAACCCCTGTTGCTATTACTTCTAAGAGGTTGTCTTCGAATGAATGCACATCGTTTATAGTTACGTGCACATTTGGTAGTTTTTCGATTAGGTTGTGTAACAAATGCGGATGGTTTTTGACGCTGTCATATCGAAACTCAACCCCCACTAAATTTGAATTAAGCTTACCTAGTAAACTTTGCATCCATTTCACCAACTCAGCATCGCGTAAATCACTTGGAAAAATATTAATGCTCCAACGCATATTTTTTGGCATGCAGTAAGCGCTGCTTATTTCACACATACGTTGTGTTAACTGTGCACTAAGTTGGGATCGACTAATGATGTACAAAAATTCGCTTGGTAAATAAATATTATCATCTTTAGTAATTAGCCTAGACAAACATTCAAAGCGCACTACTTTATGATTTTTTAGATCAAATATGGGTTGAAAGTAGGGCACTATTTGTTCAATCGAAAACTCTTCGACCACGGCTTTTGCTTGCACGGTTATTCCTAATTGATTGTTGCCTGTTACTAGTTATCCGTTAATTTGTATATAGCTTTAGCTTTTTAGTCGCTTAATACACCTTTTTATGTACTTTTTTAAAGAACTTTACTTAAGAACCTATAACTTTCCGTCCGATGAAAATTGTTAATTTAATAATAATGGGGTAACATTTCTCTCTTTTTAAGAACTATAGAGGTTTTGGAATTGTCAAAAGCAGAAGTTAGCTTAGAGCATTTGTTCAAAGTGTTTACTAAACCTGAGCATAACGATTCTACGTTGGCCAAAATTGAGCGCCATTTATCAGACAATGTGTCTGATTTTTTGTCTCAACACGTAGTGGCGCAAAACACCTCACTAGAAGAAATTGAGCAAGATTTTATGGAGCACTTAGTGCCCGATCAGCCTGATTTTGTGTCTAGCCATGCAGAAGTCTTGCTAAAAAAACTAGTGAGTCAGTCGGTAAATACATATTCGCCTACATTTATAGGGCATATGACCTCAGCACTGCCGTATTTTCAGTTGTCTTTGGCTAAGCTTTTGGTTGGGCTTAACCAAAATTTGGTTAAAATTGAAACATCTAAAGCGTTTACTCCACTTGAAAGACAAACTTTAGGCATGATGCACAACCTAGTTTACGGTTGTGATAAAGCGTTTTATAACCAGTATTTGCATAGTGCCAAGCATTCTTTAGGGGCTTTTTGTTCTGGCGGTACTATAGCGAATATCACCGCCCTTTGGGTGGCTCGAAATAAGCTGTTAGGCCCAACAAAAAGCTTTGCAGGCGTTGCTAAAGTGGGTTTAATCGCAGCATATAAGCACAATTGCATTAATAATTTAGGCCTTATATGTTCTAAGCGGGGACATTACTCTTTGGGTAAAGCGGCTGACGTGCTGGGCATTGGTCGCAACAATATGTTGAAAGTCGACAACAGCGACCTTCGCTTATCGCCTGAAAGTGTTCTCAAGCTAGGCAGGCAGTACCAAAGTGAAGGCAACAAACTATTGGCTATTGTAGGTATTGCTGGTACCACCGAAACCGGTCATATAGACCAATTGGACGAGCTTGCCGACGTTGCCAAAGAATTAGATACTTGGTTTCATGTTGACGCGGCGTGGGGCGGAGCTACCTTATTTTCAAATACCCACAAGCATAAATTGAAAGGCGTAGAGCGGGCCGACTCCGTCACTATAGATGCGCACAAACAAATGTATGTGCCGGTGGGCGCGGGCATGGCTTTATTCAAAAATCCCCACGATGCTAATGCAGTGCGCCATCACGCGCAGTATATCTTACGCGAGGGTTCTAAAGATTTAGGGGCAACAACCTTAGAAGGGTCTCGTAACGGTATGGCGCTAACCGTGTATTCGTCCTTACATATTTTGGGCCGAAATGGTTATCAGTTACTGATAGATAAAGCGATAAGCTTGGCACAGACCTTCGCGCGAATGATTAACAAGCATAGTCATTTTGAACTTATCACCGAGCCTGTTTTGTCGATTCTTACTTATAGGTTGCGTCCGGCGCATTTATCCGCGTTGGGAGAGGCGCCGGCAAGTCAGTTACAAACGATTAACGACGAATTAGATAAACTTACGGTGTCGATACAAAAACAGCAACGTGAAGCAGGCAAATCTTTTGTGTCTAGAACTCGTATCGAGGTTCCGCAATACCATGGAGCATCTATAACTGTATTTAGAGTGGTATTGGCAAATCCACTTACCACCGAAAAAGATTTGGTGAATATTTTAAATGAGCAGGTCGCCTTTGCAGAATCTCATGCTATTTGGCAACAACTGAGTCAGCAAACATTGACACAAATTGCCTGAGGTAATTTTCCCTCAGGCTTTGCGTGGATTTTTATTTTTTTTCCGTTCTTATTAAATTATAACTCAATTCTTAAACTGGCTAAATACGCGTCTGCGCATGGCTACTAATACCGCTAAACCTAACATCATCATTATTCCTAAGCTACCGCCACTGCCGCCATCATCAATTGGTTGCTGGGGACCGTCATCGCTGTTGATAAGTGTATTTACTGCGGGGTTCAAATTTGGATTAGTTGATACTGCAGCATCAATCACTACTATATCGAAAATAACCACTAAATTGCTGTCGGTGGGCGTTACGTTATTTGTAAAATCGGCGCTGGTATAACCGGTGAGCGGAAGTTGTCCAAAGGGCGTAGCAAAAGGAAATGTTGGTAAACTGGCTATTTGATCAACTATTTCCATTCCATTTCCTATTACTTGTCCAAAAACTGTGAATCCGCCGTTTTGTTGATCTAAAAAATATGGGCTTAATGTGTTGTCCGATAAATTAACAAAAAATTGAGACGTAGCGCTATTAGGCTGATTGCCCAATTTTGCCATAGCCACGGTGCCGCGTATGTTTGATAGTTCAGGTTCGTTTATAACCGGAGGGTTTGTGGTAATAGCGTCGGCTGGAAAGCTGTTGTTATATTGAAACCCACCCATTTGAATGACAAAGTTGTCATCACTTCTATGAACGGTATTTCTAGCATAAGTGCCGGCGTTTACATATAACAAAAAGTTTTCAACAGTGCGCGGGGTAGCATTGTCAAACAAGTTAACTTGAAAGTTGCCTACACTGGTACGCACTTCTACAACCGTTGCATTTGCCGCAGTCGAAACAAATAAAATACTTATGGTAAAGACAAGACTACTGATTAGATTTTTATTTTTCACTATGAGTTCCGATTCCGATTTTTAACGAGCAATGTGCGAAGCAATTAAAAAGCATAATGCAAACAAAATCCATGACACTAATTAAATGCAAGCGCCAAATAGTATAGTACGCATTTGTTGAATACTAGCGATTATCGCTAAAATTCACAGTAAGTACAAAAAGCATGGGTTTTCTGTGTTTCGTGATACTTATCTAACATGCCACTGTTTGAAATTTATCAGTCCACGCTAAGGTTTTTTCTTATGCTAGATATAAAAACGCTTTACCCCAACAGTCAAGGCAGCAGTTATGAAGCACTAAACAAAAACATGGACAGAGTATTAGTGCTTGAAGATGATTTTGACATAGCCACCTTAATTACGGTTAACTTAAGCGAATTAGGTTTAAGTATAGAGCA
>JBLIGC010000057.1:0-10889 GCA_047636735.1 Glaciecola sp.
TAAAATTTGATGAAATATTACAACGTTTTTCGAGCAAGATAGGATGACATTGCTAGGTATCTGTTTTATTCGCTTCTATTTGTATCAAATTTTCATAATTTATCAAGTATGAGGACGAAATAAATGATATAAAAACGCTATTGGATAGGGTAATAGCTATTCGCTAGATGATTAATTAATAATGCAGGTAATTATATTCGTTTTTTCCTGTGTTATAGTGGCAAAAACTTTTTAAAGTAGAGTAGATATATAATGTTGCTTGTTGTTTCTCCCGCTAAGAATCTTGATTATGAATCCCCGGTTGCTACTGAAAAATTTACGCAGCCTGAACTGTTAGAACACAGCAAAGTGTTAATGAAAAAGTGTAAAACATTAACGCCAGCGGATATCAGTTCATTAATGGGTATCAGCGATAAATTAGCTGGTTTAAATGCAGCGCGCTTTGGTGAGTGGGCAACCCCTTTTACGCCAGAAAATGCACGCCAAGCGATATTAGCTTTTAATGGAGATGTTTATACCGGTATAGACGCTCCATCGTTCAGCGAGAAAGATTTTGCCTTTGCACAGCAGCATTTGCGAATACTATCTGGCTTATACGGGCTATTAAAGCCGCTAGATTTAATGCAAGCTTATCGCTTAGAAATGGGTAAAAAATTAGATAATGATCGCGGCACTAATTTGTATCAATTTTGGGGTGATATTATTACCGAACATTTAAATACAGCGTTAACTGCTCAAGGCGACAATGTTTTAATTAACTTAGCCTCAAATGAATATTTTAAATCGGTTAACAAGAAAGTATTAAAAGCTGAAATTATTACACCCGCATTTAAAGATTGGAAAAATGGTCAATATAAAATGATCAGTTTTTTTGCTAAAAAAGCCCGCGGATTAATGGCGCGCTATATCATTGAAAATCAAATTACAAATGTTGAAAAGTTAAAAGGCTTTGATGTGGCAGGATATCAATATTCTAGTGATTTAAGTAAAGGAAATGACTGGGTGTTTTTGCGCAAAGAAGCCGATTAAGTTAAATCGATTACCTTAAGCCGATTACCTTGAGTCCATTGAACTGAATATAAAAGCTATAAAGGCAAAAGTAGCCCTTTATAGCTTTTAGAGAATAGACCGTTGAACGGTTAATTACACCATACCTACTTCATGTTTTTTTAGTAAAAATAGCTTCTTTCAGGATTTTTATTTAACAAAATCAAATAACTATCAATGCTTAAGCTAATGCTCGTATTTCGCTTAATGCTTTTTCAATTTCCTGCTCATTGTTTATTAGTGACGGAGCAAATCGCGCGTAGCTATTCCTATAAGGCGTGCTACTCATAATAATTCCTTTGCTGTGTAACTTCTTCACTACATTACCCGCACTCATGCCTGCAACGTCGAAGCACACTAAGCCTGAAGAAAGTTCACTGGATTGTGGCGTGTATAGCGTTACATGGCGCATTTTTGCCAAGCCTTCTTTTGTTTGAGTATTCAATTGATGAATGCGTTTTTGCACATTGGCTTTGCCCAGTTGCATATGGAGCTTAAAAGCCTCTGGTAAGGCCCAGCGGTGTTCAAAAGAGTGAAACCCACCTGGCGACATATGCTCCCCCATAGGGACTTGCTCTTGAACACTATTGCCTAACCACACATCATATGAGGCACTAAAACTAGGAATAACCGGCTCAGTGTTTGCCCAAGCACGATCGTTTCCCCAAATAACCCCGGTCCCACGTGGTCCAAACAGCCATTTGTGTGTGCCAGCGACAAAAAAATCGCATCCTAAAGTGGTAATATCTTCATTTTCAATGCCAAAACCGTGGACTCCGTCGACACAAAATAGTATCTGTTGATCTTTGCTTCGGTCTTGGTTAATTAAATTAATAGCATTTGCCATCGATCTAATGGGCAGTTTTACACCGGTTGACGAATGCACCCATGTCGCTGCAACCACACGAGTATTTTTGTTAATTCCTTCTTTTAATCGTTTAATTACATCGGCTATGCTAACGGTTGATGGGTTTTCGTAAAGTGCTATCCGACGAACTTTCGCACCAGTGCGCCTTGCACGGTATGCTAATGACATATCTGTTGAGTAGTGATCATGGACTGTTTGTAAAATTTCTGTTCCTGGTGCCAACTTTAAACCACTGTAAATCAAGGCAAGCCCCATGGTTGTGCTGTCTGTTAATGCTATATTTTTAGCTTTACCGCCCATATATTCTGCTGCTACCTCAGCGATATCATTATCAATTGTTTCAAATCGATGGTGCCAATAATCAGCAGGATTTTCATCTAAACCACGTCTGTGCATTTCTATAGCATCAGAAACAGGTTTAGGGTGGGACGTTAATAAAAATGTAGATAACTGAATGTATTTTTTGGTTAATGGAAACAAGTCACGTAATGCTGTCCAATCTGCTGGTGCGATAGTGTTTATTTTATTCACCGGCAATTGGGTTTCTGCCAGTAGTTGTTTTGAAGCCAATAAACTTGCACCAACACTGATCCCTAAACCAGCCAAAAATTTCCGTCTTAGCATGTGATTACCCTCTTGTGAGCCATACCAATATTTTTTTTCAATAAGGCACGCAGTTAGTTAAAGTAGTTGAGGTTAGCCAATTCACAGGAGAGAGCCCAATAATGTGGCTGTTTAAAACGTAGTGCATAAATTGGAGATTTTCCAGTTTGGAATACTAGAGTAGGTACTTAAACTTTAAATAATAAAACTTGTCTATGGTGCAGCTAGGTGACTCTTGCTGCCTGAGCTACTTAACGCTCACTAAGTTATGAAATTTGCACTTATAAATTTGAAGTTAACGATAGCTTTAATAGGGTAGGGGGATTATCTAAAATTATTTTTAAAAAACGTGTACGTAGGAGTTTATACAAGTTAAATGTAAAGAAAAAAATGAATAGTAAGTGCTTGGTTAACTAAGCACTTACTATTCATTTGAAGGGGGGAATTAAGAGCAATTAAGAGCAGGGTTACAGCTTGTTATAATCTAATACCCAATTGACATAAAGCTCAGTACCCGTTTTTAATGATTTTTCGTCTGCATAGAAAAACGGTGAATGATTGCTTGGTGCACTTACCGCATTTTCACCTTCTGGTGTTACGCCCAAAAATACAAAGAGCCCTGGAACTTCAAGAGCGAAAAATGAGAAGTCTTCTGCGCCGGTAACTAAGTCGTTAACATGAACTTTGTCTTTACCTGCAACGCGCTCAATAGTGGGCAGCATGTTTCGTGTCAGATCTATATCATTAATGGTAACAGGGTAGCCTTCGTCAATGTGTACATGTGCTTCAGCGCCGGTTGCTTTAGCAGTCATTTCAGCCGTGGTCTTTAAGTTTTTAAATATTTGCGCACGATTGTCCATATCAAAATTACGAATAGTTCCTTCAAGATAAACTTCATCTGGAATAATATTATTACGTACGCCACCTTCTATAATACCAAAGCTAATAACAGCGGGTGCTTTAGTGATATTGACCTGGCGGCTGACAATTGTTTGTGTGCTACCAATGATTTGTCCTGCTGCAACGATAGGGTCAACACCACCCCATGGACGAGAACCATGAGTTTGGCGACCTTTTACGGTAATTTCAAAACGATCTGAGGAGGCCATAAGCGGCCCTTCGCGATAGCCAATGTGACCAGTATTTCCAGCAGACCATACGTGTATACCAAACACAACTTCTGGCTTATGCTTAGTAAATAAACCTTCTTTTAGCATAAGTTCAGCGCCGCCTTCTTCATCATTGGGTGCGCCTTCTTCGGCAGGCTGGAAAATAAATACGATAGTACCTGCAACCTCATCTTTCATTGATGTGAGCTTTTCTGCTGCCCCCATTAGCATTGCCATGTGCAAGTCATGACCGCAAGCATGCATTACACCCACCTCTTTGCCTCTATATTCTGATTTCGCAGTGGATTTAAATGGCAGGTCAGTTTGTTCTATAACAGGTAGCGCGTCCATATCGGCGCGCATTGCTATTGTAGGGCCAGGTTTGCCACCTACTAGCACGCCTACAACGCCAGTATGTGCAATGCCGGTTTGCACTTCTAAACCTAAGTCTTTCAGATGTTTAGCTATAACTTTAGCTGTGCGAAATTCGCGATTACTTAGTTCGGGATGTTGATGTAAATCACGACGCCATTCTATGACCTTTTGCTCAAGTTGAGCTGAAATGGCGACGGGTTGTTGCGCCTGCACACTACTGAAAGTAGCAATACCCAGTAGAAAAGCCAAACTCATTGATGAACACTTCATGTGAAACTCCTTAACAGTAAATAGGATAAACGGATATATATCCGTTTTAAGTCGATTGATTTTTACTCATTTTTGATGGTTAGAATGAAAAAAGACAGTACTATAAAATTTATCGTTAACATCTTTACTGCTTAAATTTTATGTCATGGGTTTATCCATTTATCCTCATGAAAAAGTAGAACACTTAATTCTTTAAAATTTATAGTAAAGATTCATCTCACCCTATACAAGTAATTATTTCTGTTGACATTAGTCTTGGAATCTACTCATGAACATAATTGAAAATCTCAACAATACTGAATTGTTCTAGTGTTTTAAATACAAAAAAACCTAAACGAGTACGTTTAGGTTTTTGGTGTTTAAAGCGTGGTTTATAAGTGAGCTTTAACTTTTTGTTCGTTTCGCCATTTTTTTCGCTTTCGCTTTCTTTTGTGCCACGGTTCTTTTCACTTTGGTCTTTTTAGTGGCAACACGTGCTTCTTTGTATTTCGGTCTTAACGTTTCAATAACTCGTCTTGGTAAGCGCTCTTTAATGTAGCGTTCGATTTTACCTATAACAGTCATATCATGTGCTTCAACTAATGAAATAGCGGTACCTTTGTTGCCAGCACGGCCTGTACGACCAATGCGATGCAAATATATATCAGCAGTGCGTGGCATATCAAAATTTATTACATGGGTTATATCGTCAATATCTAGACCACGTTCAGCAACATCGGTTGCCACTAAAACATTAACCGTACCATTGCGTAAACGTTCTACTGAAGTGTTACGTTTGTCTTGTTGCATTTTGCCTTCAAGCCATACGCAAGGCATGTTTTCAGCATAAAGTTTGCCTGAAAGATACTGTACGGTTTCGCGCTTATTAGCAAAAACAAGCACACGTTCAACTTCTTCTTGCTGCAATATGTTCATCAATAAGGCGAACTTATGATCTTTGTCGTCAGCTAAGTGCATCCACTGGTGTATTTTTGCTTTTTCTTTACGAGAAGGGTTTGCTTCTAAAAATACCGGGTCGTTTAAAAGTTCACGAGAAAAACGAACCACAGCAGCACCTTCGAGTGTTGCAGAAAATAGCATGGTTTGTTTACGCCAGCGTGCTTCGCCAACAATACGATTAATGGTTTCAGCAAAGCCCATTGCAAGCATGCGGTCAGCTTCATCTAAAATCAAAATTTCAATTTCACGGCTATCAAACTGTTCGCTTTCAATGTATTCCATTAAACGGCCAGGTGTAGCAACTAAAATATCGGTGTTACCTGTTAGCACTTCTTTATGGCTGCCATAATTAACACCACCGGTAATAACTGCAGATTTAATGCTGGTTAGTGCGGTTAATTTCTCACATTGTTCATGAGTTTGTATGGCAAGTTCGCGTGTTGGTGACAAAATTAGTACACGCGGAAAGCCGGATCCACGACGAGGATAGTCGAGTAAGTGCTGAGCAGCGGGTAAAAGGAAAGCCGCTGTTTTTCCGGTTCCTGTTGGGGCTGAAGCTAATACGTCTTTACCTGTCATAGCGACTGGAAGTACTAATTCTTGGATAGACGTTGGCTTTTTAAAGCCTGCATTTTCAACGCCGCCTAATAATGCGGAATCTAGGTCAAACTGCTCAAACATGTAATAATTTTCTTTGGGGATTAATAACGCGGATTATAATGGCAAAATCAAATTTATCCTAAAGATCTTGCCAAATTTGTCTATTTATTATGATATTTAGCTTAATCCGCTAGAATATCTGCAATTTCAAGGTTAATTTGTTGGCACCAAAGTGTAATACGCTCTTCACTGGCATTGTATTGATTGTCTTCATCTAGAGCTAAACCAACAAACTGTTGTTTGTTTTCGGTTAACGCTTTCGATTCTGCAAATTCATAACCTTCATTTGGCCAATAACCGATAACATAACCGCCTTGAGCCAGTACTTGTTCATGTAACATGCCTAATGCATCTTGAAACCAATCGGTGTAGCCAATTTGATCGCCCATGCCATATAAGGCAATTATTTTACCTTCGAGATCTATATTGGCAATTTCAGGCCAGTGTGACTCCCAATCTTCTTGAATTTCACCATAGTCCCAAGTAGAAATACCTAAAATTAAAATATCGTGATTTTCCATTTCAGCTAATGGCGTATCTTTAATATTAAATAAACTGACAATATCAGCACCGAGTTCTGCTTGAATTTTTTCTGCTGCTATTTCGGTATAACACGTGGTTGAGCCGTAAAATAATGCGATGTTCATTGATAAGTTACCGAGTTTTATACAAACCACTTTCGATGGTTGGTGAGCTAATGCCAAGATTTTAACAAAATCTCAGTAAATAAGAAGCTTTGCATGACCAGAGAATTAAAACCTTTATTGTAAATATTCGTTATCGATGGACTCAGTGTTATTGCAATTATGCTGTTTTCACTGTAATTTTAGCGGCATTAGAGCGGTCTTTGTATTTAACTAAAATTGCAATTGTAATTTTCCGCTAGTTTCCGCTTATTCATTAAGGTATGGATTTACTTATGTATCAGAAATTTTTATTGGTTGCAGCACTTGGTGTGCTGAGTTTAACTCATAATGTGGCTGCTTATGCAGAGCCGGCTTCGCCATCAAATAATAGTGTAATGTTAGCTCAGACACAGTCACCAGAGATTGCAGCGGTTAAAGCAAAGCTTACACAATCTTTAGGCTTTAATGTTGCGAGCATTAAGCCATCAAAGATGGCAGGCATGGTAGAAGTGTTAACAGATCAAGGTTTGTTTTATGCAAGCGCTGATGGTAATTTTTTATTGCATGGTAAAATGTATGGTTTAGGCGATACCGTGAGTAATTTAACTGAAGAAAGCTTAGCGCAAGTTCGTGTTGATGGTATGGTTAAATTTACCGACTCTATGATTGTTTACCCGGCAAAAAACGAAAAGCATGTAGTAACAGTATTTACTGATATCACCTGTGGTTACTGTCGAAAAATGCATGAGCAAATGGATGCTTACAACGATAAAGGCATAACCGTACGTTATTTAGCTTATCCTCGTGCTGGTGTTAAAGATAGAAACGGTGGCTATTCACAAGGTTTTAAAGATTTACGCTCAATTTGGTGTCATGAAGATGCTGGGTCAGCGTTAACTAAAGCTAAAAGTGGCTCATCAGTTGCTGCACGTATTTGTGAAATGCCTATTGAAGAAGAGTTCAATTTTGGCCGTCAAGTTGGCGTAACGGGTACACCTGCAATTATACTTGAAAATGGCATGATGGTGCCAGGCTATCAAGACCCAGACAAACTATTTACGTTACTAGAAACCACTCAACAAGGTGGTTAATAGCTAAACGATTAAGCAACTTTTTAGTTTGGTCTAACAGTATTTCTATCAGAAAATGGCAAGTAATCACTTGCCATTTTTGTTTCTAGCGTTTCACATAATAAGGTGCATCATGCATAAAGAGATCATACGTCGAGATCAGGTAAACGATGAGCATTTACCTGCTACCTTGCATCCTATTGTTCGACAAATATATGCACGTCGTGGTGTTACCAGTAAAGATCAACTTGAATTAACCGCGTCTCATTTATGTGCTGTTGATACTTTAAAAGGTTTGCCAGAGGCTTGTGAGCTTTTATATCAAGCGCTCAAAGATAAAAAAAATATTACCGTAATAGGTGACTTTGATGCTGATGGCGCTACTAGTACCGCGCTAATGATGGAAGCATTACGAATGTTAGGCTCTACAAATCATCATTTTTTAGTGCCTAATCGGTTTAAATATGGTTATGGCCTAACCCCTGAAATAGTTGATATTGCGGCTTCACAAGGCGCGCAAGTATTAGTCACCGTTGATAATGGCATTAGTTGTATCGCTGGCGTTAAAAGAGCAAAAGAATTAGGGCTACAAGTCGTGGTTACTGATCACCATTTACCCGGTGCAGAAACACCCCCTGCCGATGCCATTGTTAACCCTAACCAACGCGGTTGTAATTTTGCCAGTAAATCGTTAGCCGGAGTGGGTGTGGCGTTCTACTTTATGTTGGCATTAAGAAAATATTTGCGTGAACAAAACTGGTTTGAGCAACAAGGTATTAAAGAACCTAATATAGCGCAATTACTTGATTTAGTTGCCTTAGGCACAGTCGCTGATGTGGTGTCACTTGATGCTAATAATCGCATTCTAGTTGAACAAGGATTAAAACGAATTCGCGCTGGTGCTACTCGACCAGGCATACAGGCGCTAATTGAAATTGCTGGTAAAAATCAGCAAAAATTAGTAGCGAGTGATTTTGGTTTTGCCTTAGGACCGCGAATAAATGCAGCAGGGCGTTTAGATGATATGGCTTTTGGTATTAATTGTTTACTAGCAAATGACTTGTCTACTGCAAGAGCTATGGCAGCCGATTTGGATGATTTAAATAAAGCGCGCAGAGAAATAGAACAAGGTATGCAAATTGAGGCAGAGCAAGTTTTGGCTAGCCTAAAGTTTAGTGAAGACAATTTACCCAATGGTATAAGTTTGTTTCATAGCGATTGGCATCAGGGTGTAATTGGCATTGTTGCCGGGCGGTTAAAAGAAAAATATCATCGTCCTAGTATTGTTTTTGCTAAGGGTAATGATGACCTTGATAGTAATAGCATTGAAACTAACAATACCGAGATTAAGGGCTCTGCACGATCCATTCCTGGCTTACATATACGTGATTTATTAGAGTACATTGACAGTCAGCACCCCGGAATTATTATAAAGTTTGGCGGGCATGCTATGGCTGCGGGCTTATCGATAGAAGCTGATCAGTTTCAACAATTTTCAATTCTATTTGAAAAATATGCTCAGCAATGGCTAAGTGAAGAAGCACTTACAGGCATAATCTCTTCAGATGGTGAGCTATTAACCAACGATATGACCCTAGCCTTTGCAGAAATATTACGTGAAGCTGGCCCATGGGGACAAAATTTTCCAGAACCGGTATTTGATGATGTTTTTAACTTAGTGCAACAACGTATTGTTGGCGAAAAACATTTAAAGTTAGTAGTAGAAAAAGATCAACAAATTTTTGATGCTATTGCGTTCAATGTTGATATCAAACGCTGGCCAGACAATCAAGCAAAGCAAGTTAAGTTAGCGTATCGGTTAGATATAAATGAGTTTCGTGGCAAGCAAACAGTACAATTAATGGTAGAGCAATTAGACTGAATTTTGGGCACACAAAGATCAACAAAACCTTATAGAGCATTAGTGACATTATTTGGACACAATAATATAATAAAAATGATATTTCAAAGCATAAGGAAGCGTTTATTTAGTCGTATAATTAAGCTACAATGCGCGACTGTTTTTTTTGTTATATTTAGCAACTATATTCACCAATTATATTCATCCATGACGGCGTATCAGTAAAAAGTATGTTAGAAGTTAACCCAGTACTCAATAAAGTTAAAGAAATTCGCGAACGCACCAATTTACTTCGGGGGTACCTTTGACTACGACCAAAAGTCAGAACGTTTGGTTGAAGTTTCACGCGAGTTAGAATCAGCAGATGTATGGAATGATCCAGAGCGTGCACAAGCATTGGGTCGTGAGCGCGCAGCATTAGAAGCCGTTGTCGAAACCATTGACGAGATGGATTCAGGTTGTGAAGATATCGAAGGCTTAGTGGAGCTTGCTGTTGAAGCTGAAGACGAAGAAACTTTTAACGATGCTCAGGCGGAAACAAAAGCGTTAGAAACTAGTCTTGAAAAGTTAGAGTTTCGCCGTATGTTCTCTGGCGAGCACGATGCGAATAACTGTTACTTAGATATTCAGTCAGGCTCAGGCGGTACAGAAGCACAAGATTGGGCTGAAATGCTCATGCGTATGTATTTACGCTGGGGTGAAGCCAACGGTTATAAAACCGAAGCGATTGAAGTGACCGGCGGAGATGTCGCCGGCATTAAAGGTTGTACTATTAAATACACCGGCGAATATGCTTTTGGTTGGCTGCGAACAGAAACCGGCGTACATCGTTTAGTACGCAAATCACCGTTTGACTCTAGTGGCCGTCGACATACCTCGTTTGCTTCTGCGTTTATCTATCCAGAAATTGACGACAATATCGAAATTGATATTAACCCAGCAGATCTTCGCATAGATACCTTTCGTGCTTCTGGTGCGGGTGGTCAACATGTTAACAAAACAGATTCTGCCATACGTATTACCCATGAGCCAACAGGTGCAGTAGTGGCTTGTCAGGCGGATCGCTCTCAGCATAAAAACCGTGCAACAGCGATGAAGCTTTTAAAAGCTAAGTTGTATGAAATGGAAATGCAAAAAAAGAACGAAGGTAAACAAGAGTTAGAAGACGGAAAGTCTGATATCGGATGGGGCAGCCAAATACGCTCTTACGTATTAGATGATAGTCGTATTAAAGATTTACGTACCGGAGTCGAAAATCGAAATACGCAAGCCGTATTGGATGGTGACTTAAACAAATTTCTAGAAGCTAGTTTAAAATCTGGCTTATAATAACCATTTCATTAATTTAAATAGCAATATTACGTTAAACACGAGAAATAAAATGACTGATCAAGCAAACCAAGACGAAAACAAGTTGATTGCCGAGCGTCGTGGCAAATTAGTAAAAATTCGAGAAAACTG
>JBLIGC010000058.1:0-10341 GCA_047636735.1 Glaciecola sp.
ATTCGCTATTTCAAACTGCGTTAAATAAAAGAGCTATAAAATTAGCATAGAAACTTCCACCGGTATTTTATTGTCTGGTCATTTTGCTGCAGCTGTCAAATATTGGCAAAGACACAATAACTGCCTAAAATTAGCCTTTTTCATTCATTATACTATGCACACTAATGTGTATTTCACATCTTCTACATTAAGCAAATATAGCTTTGGCGGTATCTCTGAGTTGAATAAACGCTGGCGTTTGCAATTCAGCTATATCAACAAACAAGCCACGTTCTTGAGCTGCTGCTAATACATTTTCAGCATCATCGATATTATTCGTTAGCGCCGCACCCACGCGCACAAAATCGATATAACTGACCGCTGGCGTTGTAAAATCTAAGTTACGCCAATGCTCTGCTACTTCAATAAATATTTCATTAAACTGCCATTCACGCATAATGCTGCCACCAATGCGTCCTGACAACTTCTCAATCGCCACATCTAAAAAGGCTGGGTTGGCAAATACGCCATTATGGCGCTCGGCTTCGGTTAAAACAGGTAACGCGCCAATATCAGCAACTAAACCTGATAGGGTCATAGTATCAAAACTAAGCGGATTGCCTTTGTGATTGTTTTTATAATGCGTCATAGCCGCCATTGCGTTACCTACCATGTCTACGGTAGTTAGCCATTTATTTGCCATATATGCTTTAACTACTGGATTTTTAGACACAAACAATTGTTCCATTGCCAATGCAGTCGCAATATTTTTGACTTGAAACAGGCCTATTCTAGTAACTGCTTGGGTAGTTGAAGCAACTTTAATCGTGCGCCCTAAGTAAGCGCTGTTGGCTATTTTGACCATACGCGCACTCAACGAAGGATCTTGACCAATAACATCGGCAATACCGTTTAAGTCAATGTTAGGATCGTCTGAAGATTTTCTAACTTTCAAAGCTATCGCCGGCAGCGTAGGAAGAACCAACGTATCGTTGTTTATTTTCTCAACCAATATCGTTGATAATGCATTTTGAGTTGACATGTGTGAAGCCCTATTTTTTTTGAGTCATACAAACGCCGTTTCATGACCCGCTACTTTCAATAGCATTGTTTTATCGATATATTTGCCAATATAAAGGCAGTTGACAATGTTTGATTAGTATTTCATTTAATTTTTAGATTATCTGTGTAAGGAGGCCAGCCTAATGGCTTACCTGCCAACACATGTAAATGAATATGGTAGACAGTTTGGCCACCATGCTCGTTACAATTCATAACGGTTCTAAAACCTTCTTTCGCTACCCCAAGGTCACTCGCTATTTTTGCTGCAATACGGTGCATATAGCCAACAACAGCCTCATCCTCTTCGCCAATATCATTGGTAGTCGGAATAGCTTTTTTTGGTATAACTAAAAAATGAACAGGTGCTTGTGGATTAATATCGCGAAAAGCCAGCACACGTTCGTCTTCAAACAAAATATCGGCTGGAATTTGTTTTTCAATAATTTTTGTGAAGATAGTTGTCATGCTTTTACCTATTATTGCGCGCTGAGTTTACGCTACACTCGCGCTGACTACACATACAAAACTAATTTGCAGTACTGGGCTAATTAGAATCAATTTAGCTATACACAATATATAACAAAACTACGCCTAAAATTAATCGGTATATGACAAAAGGCAACATACCAATTTTTGAAATCCAACTTAAAAATAAATAGATACATAAATAGGCAGCAACGAACGAAAATCCCGCCCCGTAAATAAGCGCAGCCCAATCAACTTGGGTGTTAAGCGACAGTAAATCGAACGTGGCGAACAAGCCTGCAGCTAAGATTATAGGAATAGACAACAGAAACGAAAATCGAGCTGCACTCTCACGATTTAAGCCAAGCAAAAGTCCCGCCGTCATGGTTATACCAGAACGAGACGTACCAGGAATAATTGCAAGCGCTTGAGCAATACCAATCAGCACAGTATCTTTGAAAGTAATGTGGTCAGTTGTCTTTGTTTGCTTGCCTTTAACGTCTGCATACCAAAGTAACAAACCAAAAACGATGGTAGTAATGGCAATAACAAGCGCAGAGCGCGCGTTTAGTTCAATCCAATCTTTCATTACAAAGCCAAAGATTCCGGCTGGAATGGTGCCTATAATAACCCACCACGCAAGACGTGAGTCAGTGCTTTGCTTTTTACTAAAACCGTGCCCAAGCCATGCCAAGGCCAAACGCCAGATATCGTCACGAAAATAAATCATGACAGCTAGTAAACTACCTACATGAACCGCTACGTCAAATGCAAGACCTTGATTGCGCCAACCCAAAATTTCCGCGGGTAAAATAAGGTGAGCAGAACTTGATATAGGCAAAAACTCAGTTAGTCCTTGAATGATTGCCAAAATAATAATTTCAAAAATGGTCATTACCGTTGCACACTCCATATAAAGTTTGACGGCCACAGTCTCTGCTGTTTATTTTTGCTATCAGACAAAAATTCTTGCCACAAAACGCCATAGGTTTTTTGCGTACAAGGGTGAATTTGCTCGGGTATTATTTCGGCCATGGGCCTTAAAACAAAAGCATTATATTCAATTTCATCTCGAGGAAGCACTATTGGTGTACTGGTAATGACATCATTGAAGGTAAGTAGGTCTAAGTCTAGCGTTCGGTTTCCAAACTTTTTGTCGCGCGTCCTGCCTTGGTCATCTTCAATGGCTTTTAGGCGCGCACAAACATCTTGTATAGACCAAGTTGTGCGCGCAAGCACGACTAGGTTTAAAAAGTTATTGCCAGCAAACCCGACTGATTCACTCTCAAAGATAGTCGAGAGCACAAGCTCACCAAAACTATTGTACAAAGCTTGCAATCCACGTTCAGTATTACGCTCTTTATCAATATTAGAGCCTACACTAATCAGAATTTGATGCGTCATTGTTGCGCTGCTTGTGCTCGACTGCGCACAATTTTAATGCCAACTGCGGTAACATTGTCAAGAATATCGGGTTTATTGATGGTTAAGTTGACCGATTCAGCAGCAAACTCGTCAAGCAATACCTTGGCCATATGTTCGCCAAGGGCTTCTAGTAATTGGTAACTGGCATTGTCGGCTATATCTGCTAGCCTTTGGGCAATTTTGCCATAATCGAGCGTGTCGGCAACGTTGTCAGACCGGCCTGCTTGCTGCAGGTTAGTGTGTAGTTCGATGTCAACAATGACTCGCTGTTTTGCATGACGTTCAAAGTCATATACCCCAATGAGGGTATACAGTTGAAGCCCGTTTATATACACTTTGTCCATTCAAACACTTTATTGGGTTGCGCTGGGCGCAACCTTTGTTGCTTTTGTAATGATTTATAGTGTATCGCGAACTCATAGGTTAAGTACATGACTACATGGGTGGTTTTTCATATTATTGGCTCGTATCTGCTTGGTTCAATTTCAAGTGCAGTGCTGATCACGCGCATATTTGTGAATGAAGATATAAGAGACCAAGGCTCTGGCAACCCAGGCGCGACCAATGTACTTAGAGTGGCTGGTAAGAAAGCCGCAGCCGCAGTATTCATTTTTGATGTTTTCAAAGGCGCAATACCCGTATACACGGGATTTTTACTAGGTTATGAACCAATTGTTTTGAGCATTATTGCCGTTAGTGCTTGTATCGGCCACATGTATCCTATCTTTTTTGCATTTAAAGGCGGCAAAGCTGTTGCCACAGCCTTAGGTGCTATAATGCCATTAAATGGCTGGCTAGCGCTGTGCTTGCTTGGAACATGGGTAGTTTTCTTTGCCATAACTCGAGTTTCATCGCTGGCGGCAATTGCTACATTGCTACTCGCCCCTGTTTATGCCTACCTTTTTAAACCTGAATACACCTTAGCAGTCTCAATACTATGTGGGTTAATCATCATTAAACACAAAAGTAATATAAGCCGTTTGTTAAACAAGCAGGAAAACAAAATAAAAAAAACCACTGACAAAAAATAAAGCGCTTCTCAAAAGCTATAACGCCGATAACGTTTCCAATGACCAGCGCGGCATTACTTTACTGTCGATAGGTGTAGTTTCACCAGCGCACAATCGCATACAGCCAGCGTAAGCAATCATAGCACCGTTGTCAGTACAATATTCAAAACGTGGATAAAACATCTCAAAACCGTCTGTTTTACTAGCTTTTGCAAATTCATCACGTAACATTTTGTTAGCCGCTACGCCGCCTGCCATTACAATACGATTAAGTCCAGTTTGTTTAAGGGCGCGACGACATTTAATCAATAAAGTATCAACCACCGCTTCTTGAAACGCATAAGCTATATTAGCTTGCGTTTGAATATCTGAAGGTTCGCTTTTAATGGTATTGGCAACAAACGTTTTTAAGCCGCTAAAACTCATATTAAGGCCTGGTTTATCGGTCATTGGTCGTGGAAACTTATACATTCCAGCATGTCCTTGTTCAGCTAGTTTGGCCAGCAAAGGACCTCCTGGGTAATCAAGGCCCAGTAGCTTAGCTGTTTTGTCAAATGCTTCTCCTGCAGCGTCATCTACCGACTCACCCACTACTTCATAGCGACCAATTCCTTGCACATTTACCAACATACTATGACCACCCGATACCAATAGTGACAAGAATGGGAAGCCCGGTTTAGGTTCGTCTAGCATAGGAGCCAATAAATGGCCTTCCATATGATGCACCCCTAATGCAGGTATTTGCCAAGCATAAGCCAGTGATTTAGCCATAGACGAACCTACTAGTAGAGCGCCAATTAAACCTGGGCCTCTAGTGTAGGCAATGCCGTCTATATCTTTAGCACTTAAGTTAGCTTGGTCTAAAGTTTTTTTGACCAAAGAAACAATTTTACGCACGTGATCACGCGAGGCTAATTCAGGCACAACACCGCCATAGTCTGCATGCAGCTTAACTTGACTATAAAGTTTGTGCGCCAGCAAACCATTATTCTTGTCGTATATTGCAATGCCAGTTTCATCACAAGAGGTTTCAATGCCAAGTACTTTCATAAGAAGAAACGTTTTCCAATGTTAAGAGCTAGAGATATTAATAGCGCTGTAGTGTAAACTAAGTTGACGAATAAGCTTAAGCCTTTTATTAATGCTTATTACCCGTGATAGTTAATGCCTTATTTAGACCGACGCCCACTCACCTTTTGATTTACGTAAGGGATTACTCGCGCGATTGCTTGAGTATGTTTGCAAAAATGCTGTTTTTATATATAATTTGGCATTTAGGGTTTACAAACTTTCAAATAAACAGTACTATTTCGCACCAATTTTTAGCCCGGGCCTATCAATTGAAGAGTGGTCATTTTAGTGTCCACCACATGCGCCCGGTTGATTTAATTTCAAAGGTGAACATTTAAAATGCCAATTGTGAAAGTAAGAGATAACGAACCGTTTGACATCGCATTAAGACGATTCAAGCGTTCATGTGAAAAAGCTGGTGTACTATCTGAAGTGCGTCGCCGTGAATATTTTGAAAAACCTACTTGGGAACGCAAGCGTAAAAAGGCTGCTGCCAAGAAACGTCACATGAAAAAATTGGCTCGTGAGAATGCACGTCGCATCAAATTGTATTAATTAATACAAGCAAGAAGTGATTGAAAACGGGCGTCTCTATAGGCGCCCGTTTTAGTTTCCAGTGTCATATTACGTATGCACAATTGCAACACACTGCTTTTTCAAAGAACTTACAAGCCTCAATCCACGTACAAGCGTTATACAGCAATAATTGTGTAAACTATGTAAGTCAATAAAAGGATGACACCATGTCACTACTTACCGAATTAAAAGAAGCGCAAAAAGATGCTATGCGCAGTAAAGACAAGCTCTCATTAGGGACCATTAGAATGGCACTAGCGGCGGTGAAGCAACGCGAAGTAGATGAACGCATAGAACTAACCGATACCGATGTATTGCAAATATTGACCAAAATGGTGAAACAACGCCATGAGTCAATTGGTTTATTTGTAAAAGGCAATCGAGAAGACTTAGCGCAGGTGGAAAGAAAAGAAATAGAAGTAGTTCAACGCTTTTTGCCTACCCCCCTAACACCAGATGAAGTAAATGCAATTGTTGACGCCGCCATTGCAGGCACCGGCGCAGATAGCATCAAAGATATGGGCAAGGTAATGGGAGCAGTGAAAAACCAATTACAAGGCAGAGCCGACATGGGCGCGGTTAGCGGTATCATTAAATCTAAACTCAACTAACAAAACAGGCACATCGCTTATTATGGCAGGGCGCATTCCATCTAGTTTTATCGATGATCTTATTGCACGAAGTGATATTGTTGATATTGTTGACAGTCGCGTTAAGCTAAAAAAAGCGGGTCGTAATTATCAGGCCTGCTGTCCCTTCCACAATGAGAAAACCCCTTCATTCTCCGTTTCTCAAGAAAAACAGTTTTATTATTGTTTTGGCTGCGGCGCCAAAGGCAATGCGATTAGTTTTATTATGGAATATGAGCGTTTAGATTTTGTAGAAGCGGTTGAAGATTTAGCCAAACAATATGGCTTAGATGTACCTCGCGAAAAAGGCGGTACACCTCTAAAATCTCAAGAAGAACGTAATGACCGTGAAAAAGACTATATCCTTATGGGCCAGGTTGCACGATATTTTGAATATCAACTCAAGCACCATAAAAATGCACCACAAATTATTGATTATCTTAAAAATCGTGGATTAAATGGCAAAATAGTCAAGCATTGGGGCATTGGCTATGCGCCACAAGAGTGGGATGGTGTGTTCGCCAAGTTCGGCAACGATTCATCTGCCATAGAACGTTTGCTAGCCCTTAAATTGGTAAATGAAAATGATAACAAGCGTCGCTACGATTTTTTTCGCCATCGCGTAATGTTTCCTATCCATGATAAAAGAGGCCGAGTTGTTGCTTTTGGTGGGCGTATTATTGATGATGATGGACCAAAATACCTAAACTCACCTGAAACTAACATTTTCCACAAAAGCTATGAGTTATATGGCTTATATCAAAGCCGACAAGCTAATCGCAAGCTTGCACGCTTGCTGGTGGTTGAAGGTTACATGGATGTGGTGGCTTTATCACAGTTTGATATCAATTATTCGGTAGCCGCGCTGGGCACAGCCACCACCCCTGATCATATACAAACGCTCTTTAAATCAACATCTGAAGTTGTCTGCTGTTACGACGGCGATCGCGCGGGACGCGCTGCTGCATGGCGCGCGCTTGAAAACGCCCTGGCCTTTTTGCAAGATGGTAAAGTAATGAAATTTTTATTTTTACCAGACGGTGAAGACCCCGACTCCATGGTTAGGAAAATTGGTAAAGAAGCATTTGAAACTCTTATAAGTGAGGCAAAGCCATTGTCTGGCTTCTTTTTTGATGTTTTGCTTAAGAAGCATTCCATTGCGTCTATTGAAGCAAAAGCCGCCTTAAAAGCAGAAGCCGTGCCACTTATTCAACAAATTCTAGGTGAAAACCAGCGCACTATGATGCTAGCGCAATTGAAAAAAATCTGCAAAGAAGGCGACGGCCACGATTACGATGCAGATACCAAGCAAGCAAATAAACATCGCAAAATTAAGCATACCGATTACAAATCGCCAGCCGATATTGCCCTTTCGCCTTTACGCATGATAATTAGGCTGTTGTTAGAATCTCCAAGCCTTGCCAGCACAGTGACAATTGTTAACCCTAACACTTTGAGTCCAGACAAAATTTCGGGGCTGACGATGTTAATTGAAATTCATAACTATTGCCTGCAAGTTCCTCACGCAAACACAGCCACGCTTTTTGAAGCGTTTCGAGCACATCCTCATATTCATCATTTAAGCAAGTTATTTGCAGCGCCAATTGAAGACAACATTGATTTGGAAGCTGAATATATTGCTTGTTTCGCGACCTTAGTTAGGTGGCAAGTAAACGCAAGATTAGATGAGCTTATGGCTAAGCAAGAGTTTGACCCCTTAACAATAGATGAAACTGAGGAACTAAAAGCTCTGCTTTTGGCCACTGACAGCTAATGTAGCGGTGAATCAATATAGTCGTTATTAAATAGCTTATTTATAAGCATATTAGCCCATAAGTGTTCTATACATTGTTAATCTAAGAAAATATTACCAAAATCATACTTATTATGAACTTTAGATGCTCTTCTAAGTATTTATTTGTAGTGGAATTATTAGCCTAATATATGCTATACTATCGCGTTAGAATTTGAGTCAATATAGAAAGTTTGTTTTGCTACAAATTACAAAGTCCCACATAGCGTTATAAACGTGTGATATTTTGCGAAAAAATAAGCAAAACAGGCCTAAGTTAACAAGGTCGCAGCACTCCACAGTGCTCCAGATCAACTACGTGTAAGGTATAATGTGCAAAGCAAGCAGTCCCAGATAAAACTCCTGATTGCAAAGGGTAAAGAACAAGGTTACTTAACCTTTGCCGAAGTCAATGACCATCTTCCCGCTAACATAGTGGATTCGGATCAAATTGAAGACATCATTCGCATGATAAACGACATGGGCATTAAAGTGTTTGAACAAGCACCTGATGCCGATGAATTGTTAATGCAAGAAACTACAACCGACGAAGATGCCGCCGAAGCAGCAGCGCAAGCGCTAGCTACAGTAGAGAGTGAAATTGGTCGCACAACCGACCCCGTGCGTATGTACATGCGAGAAATGGGTACGGTTGAACTTTTAACGCGCGAAGGCGAGATAGAAATAGCCAAACGTATTGAAGAAGGTATTAATCAGGTTCAATGTTCTGTTGCAGAATATCCTGAAGCTATAACGTACTTGCTCGACCAATGGGATTTGTTTGAAGCGGAAGAAATTAGGATAAGTGATATCATCATTGGTTTTGTTAACCCTGATGAAGACGACGTAGCACCCACTGCTACCCATGTAGGATCTGAGTTAGCCGACGACGATTTAGATGAAGACGACGATGACGATGATGAAGACGAGGAAGTCGACAACTCTGTTGACCCTGAGCTTGCTCGCGAAAAGTTTTCTGCATTACGTATTCAGTATGGTAAAGCCCGTGATGTAATTGAGTCAAAGGGTCGTTCACACAAAGCCGCAAGAAAAGAAATTGCTGCATTAAGTGATGTATTTAAAGAGTTTCGCTTAATACCAAAACAGTTTGACCGTATGGTTAAAAACATGCGCGGCATGATGGACAGAGTCCGTATTCAAGAACGTTTGGTTATGAAGTTTTGTGTGATCAACGCGAAAATGCCAAGAAAAGACTTTATCAAAGCCTTTGCAGGTAACGAAACATCTACTGCATGGTTGCACAAGTTACTTGAAGGTAAACAAGAATATGTTGTAAGAGTACTTGAGTTTAAAGAAGAAATAGAACGGTGTGTTAGTAAGATGAACGCGGTTGAGAAAGAAACCGGGTTAATTATACCAGATATTAAAGATATCAACCGCAGAATGTCCATCGGTGAAGCTAAAGCTCGCCGTGCGAAAAAAGAAATGGTCGAAGCTAACTTGCGTTTGGTAATATCGATCGCCAAAAAGTATACCAACCGTGGCTTACAGTTTTTGGACCTAATTCAAGAGGGTAACATTGGCTTGATGAAAGCGGTTGATAAGTTTGAGTATCGCCGAGGTTATAAGTTTTCAACTTACGCTACTTGGTGGATTCGCCAGGCGATTACCCGTTCTATTGCCGACCAAGCAAGAACAATACGGATTCCGGTGCACATGATTGAAACTATTAACAAGCTTAATAGAATCTCTCGTCAAATGCTACAGGAAATGGGCCGTGAACCAACGCCAGAAGAATTATCTGAGCGCATGGTAATGCCTGAGGACAAAATACGTAAAGTTCTTAAAATTGCTAAAGAGCCTATTTCAATGGAAACCCCCATTGGTGATGATGAAGATTCACACTTGGGTGATTTCATTGAAGATGTGACCATAACGCAGCCCTTAGATTCTGCCACCGGCGGTAGCCTAAAAGACGCGACTCAAGAAGTATTGGCTGGATTGACCGCACGTGAAGCAAAAGTACTAAGAATGCGTTTTGGTATAGACATGAACACCGACCATACCTTAGAAGAAGTAGGTAAACAGTTCGATGTAACTCGTGAAAGAATTCGTCAAATTGAAGCTAAAGCCCTGCGGAAACTTCGCCACCCCAGTCGCTCTGAGCAGCTTAAAAGTTTCTTAGATGACTAGATAGCGTATGCTAGCGCATCAAAAGCCAGAACTATGTTCTGGCTTTTTTGTGTCTGCTTGTTTATTTGCTAAAAATGAAGTGACAATTGCATAAATAAGTAGTGCGTTAACTAAGCGCTATTGACTACATGACATGAGTATAATGAAAGTATTTATAGATAAATATTTTGTGGTTGGT
>JBLIGC010000059.1:0-10157 GCA_047636735.1 Glaciecola sp.
CACCAAAACAAAGACTACAGTACGGTATTTATGCAAAGTAGTGACATTACAAAAACAGTCAACACAGCGTTACTACACAATGATATTGCGCTACGAGAAATTGCCTGTATTTTGCAAGCTGATGTCACTGTTGTACTATCAGACTTTGAAAGAGACCTCTTAAACAATCATTTGAGTGTACCCAACAATCAAATAATACATATACCTTTTATTTTGTCGCAAACCATGGCCAGTCTACTTAAGCAAAAGCTATCTTATGAGCAAAAGCTTGATTTCGTATTTATTGGAAATTTTAGGCACGCACCTAATTATCATGCAGTTAAAATACTGGCTGAACAATGTTGGCCAAAAATTCACCAAGCGCTTCACAAGCAGCACCCAAAAATTTGTTGTCATGTTTACGGTGCGTATATATCTCCAAAAGTTAAGCAGCTAGAAAATAAAAAAATAGGGTTTTTCGTTCATGGCTTTGTTGAAGACCAGTTTGCCGTTATTAAACAAGCCCGAGTGATGCTTGCGCCTATTTCATTTGGTGCTGGAGTAAAGGGCAAATTACTTGATGCGATGCAGTGCAGCACGCCCTCGGTAACAACGCCGCTGGGTATTGAAGGAATTACTAATAACCCATGGGCTGGCCAAGTCGCCAATACAATTGATGAATTTATTACTGCTTCAGTGATCCTATATACCAATAAAGACACTTGGCAAGAAAGTTGTCAAAACGGCTACAAAATATTGCAAGAAGAATACGACATAGCGCATAATCAAGCACAATTTATAAATACGATAGAAGCTAAAGTTACCAATATAAACACTGACAGATCAAAAAACTTTCTACAAAGCATGTTAAGTCACCATCAATTTCAAACGAGCAAATACATGAGCCAATGGATTGAAGCTAAAAATAAGTAAAAGAACAAATTATGTCTGTAAATATTCTGTATGGATGCGTTGAATAATATGTCCAATCCCATCGCGCCTGCCTTCACTAAAATAATGAGAAAGACCCACTTGGCTTAAGTACCTCTTAATATCTAAAAGTTGAACATCTGTTTTTCGAAACTGGCTTACTTTTTCAATAATCAAAGCAAGGATACCTCTAACCACTTTGCTTTCAGAGTAAGCATAAAACTGCTCACTGCCATTTTGCTCAGTAATAAGTGTTAACCATACTCTTGCTTCACAGCCCGCTACTTCTGTTCTTTTTGTTCGCGCGGATACTGGCAGCGTTGGTAAACTTTTGCTGTGCAGCAGTAGCAAACGATGCTTGGCATTCCAGTCAGATGCTTCACTAACAGCCATACCAATAGTGCATTGCGAAGGACTAATAATCTGAAAGTTTTGCTGCTGTTGTGTACTTAATGAATTATTTGCGCCAATGCAAAGGCCTTCTTGGAATAATTGATTAAGACTCGCAACAAACACATCAATTTCTTTAAGCGTTGTATAGCAACCTACTGATACTCTAGCACACCCTTCTAAACCCAAGCTTTGCATAAGAGGCATAGCACAATGATGACCCGATCTTAACGCAATATTTTGGGTAGCTAATTGAGCAGCTATATCATTTGCATGTATTAAAGGAGCATAAAATGATAGCAGCGCTATTGCCTTACTTGCATCATAAGGGCAAAAACCACCGTGTCGATGTCCACTTAATGCATTACCAATGTTACCCAGCAAAACAAGCTTATTGCTTTCAACTAAGGGATTCAGCTCATTTACTAAATATTTTGCAAGTGCTAGTTCATGATCCTGAATTTGTTTGATATTTGTTTTAATAAATTCAGCTGCAGCCGCCATTCCTATTGCGCCCGCAATATTTGGTGTGCCCGCTTCAAACTTGCCTGGAGGCGCCTGTAGCGCATACGAATCCCAAGTAACGTGAGTAATCATTTCACCGCCAAGCTGAATAGGGGAGAGTTTTTCTAACCAAGTCATTTTACCATATAAGGCTCCAATGCCCGTACCGGCGTACATTTTATGGCCACTAATAGCATAAAAATCACAATTAATAGTTGATACATTAATGGCAATATGTGCGGCTGCTTGGGTACCGTCAACAACGCTCAGTGCACCCACCTCGCTTGCTTTTGCACACAACTCTTGGATAGGATAAATATTACCCAGTGCATTCGACACGTGAGCAATTGCCAGTATAACCACATTGCTGGTGAGGCTTGCTAAGGCACCGTTGAGTTCTTCGTGTCCGAAGGTACCATTACTCCCTAGAGTGATTTTTTTGAGAGTCAAATTATGTCTTGCTGCAAACCTTTGCCATGGCAACAAATTGGCATGATGTTCACTTTCAAGTAAAAGTATTTCACTGCCTTGCAGGTCACTTATATTAAGGCCATTTGCAATCATATTGATGGCGTCGGTAGTGCCACTCGTGAATATAATTTCAGAAGAGCTTTTAGCGCCTAAAAAATCGGCGATGACTTCTCGTGACTGCTCATACTTATTTGAAGCAAGTCTTGCGCTGGCGTAGCTTCCGCGGTGAACATTTGCGTTATATTCACAATAATACTGCTGCATAGCTACCAGGCTCGAATCAATACGCTGGCTGGTTGCTGCGGTATCTAAGTAAACTTCATTGGACGAATTAAAAAATGGAAATAATGCCCTAAACAATGACATGAATATACTAAGCCTTATACTTTAGGTCCTCATTACACGGTATTATACATCAGTGGCTAGCGAAAACGCATTAGCTTTTGTTGCAATATGTTTATGTAGGCATTAATTTAAGTTTAAGATTTGCTATCGCGTTTTTTTTGTCGTTCAAGACCGCTCACTTTTGTTATACTCGTTAGGTAGGCACAGTTAACTAAAAAATGTAATATTACTTGTAGATATTTCTTTAACGCCCTCTTGTGGGCCATATTCGGTAGTAATTAGTGAGCACTATTCAAACAATCAGTTTACTTATTTATGCACTAGGGTTTTTCTATGTTGCCAGTAAAACTGACTTTATTCGTATTATAAAAGAACGTAAATGGCAGCATATTATTTTTGGTTCAACCGTTGCTATATTATTTTTATGGTCCTTTAGGGTCAGTATTTATGACGGTTTAGTTATCCATTTTTTATGGCTAACTACGCTCACGTTAGTACTTGGGTTTCGTTGGGCTGTGTTGGTCGCGTCAACTGTGCTAATCATTATGACTATTCTTGGCAATGAGCAATGGAGCATGTTGGGTGTTAATGGTCTAATTGGGGTGTTTTTGCCTATCTTAATTACCTATGGAATATTCGCATTTTCGTTTCATCGCATGCCAAGACACTTATTCGTCTACATTTTTTTATGCGCATTTTTCCCCGGCGCCATAACAATGGGCGTGAAAATGTTAGCCTTTAGCGGGTATTATTTTCTTGATGGGGTTTATACGTGGGATATCATACAATATAACTATACCTACATGACACTTCTCATGATGTTTCCTGAAGCCTTTTTTAATGGCTTCAGTATTACCTGTTTAGTTATTTACAAACCTGATTTGGTGCATACTTTCCACGATAAGTTTTATATAGACGGGAAATAGCACCCGTAAACTACTGCGTAAATAAAATATCATGTAGACCTGCTAATTCTGTTTTCCCTGCAATAATTTCGGCTTTCGTTAAGCCCGATAATTCATGTGGAAACACTAACCACTCCTCGCTTTCGTGTACAAAGTAGTCTGGAACTAAATTGGTCTGCGTTTTGTTATTTTTAGGTTTGTAATAAGGTGTGGCAATGCGTATTTCTTTTGGTGCATTTAGGCGCATAAGTGCGTGAATTTGGTTAATAAGCGCTTCAATACTGCGGCCTGAGTCAAATACGTCGTCGACTATTAATAATTTATCACCTGCATTAGCATTTTCGACAAGATAATGTAATCCGTGCACCTTTATTTCTTTCGACTGTTGATTAATACCGTAGTAAGAAGATGTGCGCACCGCAATATGATCGGTAGGTGCGTCTTTATATTCAAAAAACTCTTGTACCGCAATACCAATTGGAGCGCCACCTCGCCAAATACCAACAATAAAATCTGGTCGAAACCCGTCTTCATAGACTTGTGAAGCGACTCTGAACGAATCTTCTAATAACGACGATGAACTTATAAAGACTTTACTCACATTGTTTCCCTAGATATTGCACCCTAACATTTAAAAGAGTGTTTTAATTATGCTGCACAATAGTAACAACTATTCGCTGCGTAGGCTATTTGCTGGTGTAATTGATTGTGCTTTATACGCAGGATACCAACTTGCTAAAATGCATAATGCAAGTGATCCCGCCGCAATATAAATTAGCTGAGTTTGCTGAATATCGATAGGCAAGCCTTGTCCATTTTCACCAAACGCTAAATTTGAACCTAGCAGATTTAATATATCATTTAGACCCCAGCATCCTATTAAGCCAAGTAAAATGCCAGCAACAAGACCTTTCAATCCGTTTAAAACACCATTAAACAAAAATATTTTCATAATATCCGCAGGCAACATGCCTTGAGTTTGTAAAATGGCAATATCTGATTTTTTTTCCGACACTACCATGACCAAAGCTGACACCACATTAAATGCAGCCACCGCAATAACTAACAGCAACATAAGTGACATCATGTTTTTTTCCATTTTTACCGCATCAAATAAAGGGCCCTGCCGCTCGCGCCAGTTGGTCACGCGGTAGTTATTTGCTTGTAAATATTCAACAATGGGTAGGTATTCAAATGCATCAAACAAAAACAATCGCTGCTGTTGTATTTGAACAGTTTTTTTCCTAGATAGACGAGCCAAGTCATCAAGATGAATAAACATCACTTTATCGTCCATCTCGGAGTTTATATCAAAAATAAAAGAGATTGTTACCAATCGTTGGCTTGGAATGCGCCCAAGTGGCGAATAAATACTGCTGTCAGGATTAATAAGCCTCAACTGATGGCCTAAATCGACATCTAAGCTAGCCGCTAGTATACGGCTAATACCGACGTTAAAACTGCCTGATGTTAAACTATCCCACTGGCCTGACACAATGCTCTTAGCAACAATAGAAAAAGGCTTAGCGGCTGAAGTTTCAGTGCCCTGTAAAAACAATCCAGCGACCTTAGAACGCGATTGCACAATTACCTCACGTTCACTATAAGGCACTTGTGCTAAAATTTTTCCACGTAAATGGGGCGGGAATTGCACCGGTGTTTCGCTTGCAATTACTATATGCGGTAGAATACCTAAAATGCGTTTTTTCAATTGTCCTTCTAGGCCATTCATTACTGACAAAACGACAATTAAAGCGGCAATACCTAAGGTTATTCCAATAATCGAAAAACGATTAATAAAAGCTACAAAACTTTGTTTTGTGCCTGATTGTGAATACCTAAATGCGACCAAAGCTGAAATTGACATCTAAAATCAGTAACCTAATGAAAAATGAATGCTATTTGCTTGTAAGTTTACTATTATTTACCATAAGCTGTATATGATCCCTTAAGGTGATTGTGCGTTTATATCAATACATTGACTGCCGCTAACGCACAATTGATTAACACTGATGCTGCTTTTAACATAAGCATGAAAGTAAAGGAATGACCCTTGTCTTCACTAGATTCTAAAAAAGAACAGTTTTCTGCATTTTATTTAATTGCGTATCCTATTAAAGCCAACATTGTTGATATTACCCAACAGCAATTTTCGCAGTCCGCACTTGAGTTTGAAAAACACATGCCCTATGCCTTCAAAATTGCGGGTGAAATGGCCGATATTCAATCAAAAGCTCTCAAACCTCTCAGAGGATTGGGAGAAAAACTTGAAGATTTAGTCGCATATTTGCAATTTCAGACAAAAAAAATTGACCTTATGATGTCTTTTATCTTGCAACAACAAGACGAACCAGAATATAGGGCCGATGCCATAAAGTTTGGCGGTGGTGGATGTGTTATTTCCCATACGAAAGCTGTAAATGTAGGTGATGTGAAAGCAATCAAACTTTTTTTAGAAACTGAGTCGGCTGCCATCTATGCCTATGGCGAAGCCATTGAGTCGATAAGTACTGACAATGGATATGAACTAAGCTACGTGTTTACCCACATTAGAGAGCAGGATCAAGAGTTGCTTGTACGTGCAAGCTTGCATCTTCAAACACAGGCTTTACGAAACATTCACGCTAATAAAGATGATGTATAAAAGCGGTGCCTGAAGGTAAAACAAACAAAACAATACTGAGTGAATGCTATAGAGTATCTTTATGATAACATTTAGCGCATTTAGCAGCCATAGTACTGCCATTGATATGATTGCCTGCAGTATAATCTACTACTGTAAATTTATTTAAAACAAAGAGTATCCTTTAAGATATGTCGTCACTTATTGAACCGCGATTACCCAAGACTAAAAAAGAACGTAACATTACAGATCGCATAAAATGGACAGGTTTAACTGGTAGTGCACAATCTTTAGCTATAGCGAAAGCGGCGCAGGCCCACTCGGGTCCATTAATTGTAATTACCACCGACACTGCCCAAGCTTATCAACTAGAAAAAGAAATCCGTTTTTTCAGTGATGACAAAAATTTGAGCGTTAATTTGTTCCCTCATTGGGAAACGTTGCCTTATGACCACTTTTCACCGCATCAAGATATTGTTTCTAAAAGGCTAGAGACACTTTATTTACTGAGTAAAAAGAAAGCAGGCGTATATTTAATTCCTGTTAGTACTCTGCTGCAAAGGCTTGCTCCTGTTACATATGTTGGCCAGCATTTATTATACTTAGAAAAAAATCAAACACTGGACCCTACTGAATTCAGACGAAATCTTGAAAAAGCAGGGTATCTGCATGTGGGACAGGTTATGTCACATAGCGAATTTAGTGTGCGTGGTTCTATTATCGATTTATTCCCAATGGGCAGCGACAAACCTTTTCGAATAGATTTATTCGATGACGAAATAGATTCTATACATTATTTCGACCCCTCAACACAGCGCAGTTTAGAACAGAAAAATGCGATACGTTTGCTTCCCGCACGTGAGTTTCCAACTGACAAACAAGCAATTAGTGGTTTTCGTACTCGTTATTTAGACCAGTTCACTCAGTCGGCCAACAACGATCATGAATCTGTTCTGTATCAAGTGAGTAAAGGCACAATGCCCGGCGGCATTGAGTACTATTTACCTTTATTCTTTGAACAAACTGCAAGCTTATTTGATTATTTACATGAAGATACACTGTTAGTTTTTGCTGATGATATTCCAGCTGCTAGCCATCAATTTTGGGTTGACCTACAAAATAGATACGAACAGTACCAATTTAATTTAGCCCGTCCACTATTACCACCTGAGCAATTATTCTTAACTGAGCAAGAACTAAACACTCAACTAAAACAATGGCCTAGTGCTAAAGTTACCGCTGAAGCAATGAATAAGTCAGCTGTAAACATTCCATTTTTCACGCAGCCCTTGGCGAATATAGGGATTGATACACTAGCAACTAATCCTTACTCAGCTATTCAAGCCGAAGTTAAACGGGCCAATGAAGTTGGTAAAAAAGTAATTTTTGTGGCTGAGTCTACGGGGCATCGAGAAAGCTTAATCAATATATTAAGCAAAGCATCTATTAAGGTAGTTTCTGCAGATTCATTTACCCAAGCACTCACTAAAAAAAATGTCCTTAACATTGTTGTTGGTCAAGTAGAAGACAGCTTCAATTGCGATGATAAGTCCAACCTTTTACTGCTTATTACTGAAAAACAGCTACTAGGACATAAAGTAAGTCGCCGTAAACAGCGCAGTAAAGCTACATCTGTAGACCAAAGCGCCATTATTAGGAATTTAGCTGAATTATCGGAGGGTTCACCAGTAGTTCATATTGAACACGGCGTAGGTCGTTTTTTAGGCTTACAAACACTCGATGTAGGCGGCGTTACCACAGAGTATCTAAGCATAGAATATGCAAAACAAGCGAAACTTTATGTACCGGTGTCGTCTTTACATTTAATTAGTCGTTACAGTGGCGGCGAAGCTGAAAATGCGCCGTTACATCTTCTTGGTAGTGACACTTGGTCAAAAGCACGACAAAAGGCAGCTGAGAAGGTACGCGATGTAGCTGCACACCTGCTTGATATATATGCAAAAAGAGCAGCAAAACCCGGTTTTGCTTACCCTATTGATTGGTTAGAATACAAGCGCTTTGCAGATAGTTTTCCGTTTGACGAAACGCCCGATCAGGAAACAGCAATAAATGCTGTGCTGCAAGATATGGGCAGTAACAACGCCATGGACAGATTAGTTTGCGGCGATGTTGGTTTTGGTAAAACTGAGGTGGCTATGCGAGCGGCCTATGTAAGCGCTATGCATGGTAAACAGGTCGCAATACTAGTGCCAACAACATTACTTGCGCAACAACATTTTGAGAACTTCAAAAACAGATTTTCCCAATTCCCCTTCATTATTGAGGTTGTTTCACGCTTTGTAAGTCAAAAAGACCAAAAAGTGGTAATGCAAAAGTTAGAAGATGGTCAAATAGATATTGTCGTAGGCACACATAAATTATTACAAAATGGTGTTAAATTTAAAGATCTTGGCTTGGTAATCATAGATGAAGAACACAGATTTGGGGTTAGACAAAAGGAAAAATTCAAGGCCCTGCGCGCAGACGTAGATATTTTGACGCTTACCGCTACACCTATTCCCCGTACCTTGAATATGGCGCTTAGCGGTATGCGTGATTTATCTATTATTGCTACGCCTCCTGCACGCAGACTAGCGGTAAAAACATTTGTACAGCAACGACACACCGACATTATTCGTGAAGCAATAATGCGAGAAATATTACGCGGTGGTCAGGTATATTTTTTACATAATGAAGTTAAGACTATTGAGAAAACCGCAGCCGATATAGCCGAAATAGTCCCCGAAGCCCGCATCGCAATTGGTCATGGGCAAATGCGTGAGCGCGAATTAGAAAACGTCATGAATGACTTTTATCATCAGCGTTATAATGTATTGGTGTGCTCTACTATTATAGAGACAGGCATAGATGTTGCCACCGCTAATACTATTATTATAGACCGAGCAGACCATTTAGGTTTGGCGCAGTTGCATCAGTTGCGCGGCCGCGTAGGCCGTTCACACCATCAAGCCTATGCTTATTTATTAACGCCTCACGCAAGAAGGATGACGAAAGACGCCACTAAGCGTTTAGAAGCCATTGCATCATTAGAAAACTTGGGCGCTGGTTTTGCGTTAGCCACTCATGATCTTGAAATTAGAGGTGCGGGTGAGTTATTAGGTGATGGTCAGTCAGGACAAATAAATTCAATTGGCTTTAATTTATATATGGAAATGCTTGAAAAAGCGGTAGAGGCCTTAAAAGAAGGCAGAGAACCTAGCTTAACAGATACACTAGGTAAGCAAACAGAGGTCGACTTAAGGATTCCTGCATTGCTACCAGAAGCTTATATTGGCGATGTGAATATGCGTTTATCTATGTACAAAAAGCTGGCTAATTGTAACGATATGGACGAAATTGATAATCTGCAAATAGAGATGATTGATCGGTTTGGATTACTGCCTCAACAGGCTAAAAATTTAGTGCAACAAACGGCAATAAAGTTAACTGCGGCTAGTTTGGGTATAAATAAAATTGAAGCCAATGACCAAGGTGGTACTATTGAATTTGAGCAAGATGCAAAAGTAGACCCAGGTGCATTAATACAGCTGGTGCAAAAAAGATCTTCTCAGTTTAAGTTCGACGGCCCTACAAAGATACGCTTTATGCGTAAAACACCGGCGAATAACGAAAGACTTGATTACACATTGAACCTTCTAGAAACACTGGCCAAAAGCTGTTATGCGTAACCAAATATTGTGGATTGTAATGACCAAAAAACTCATTGTATATATGACATCGTCAACGCTAATACTACTGGCAGTGCTAGGTAGTTTTTCAGTACGTGCGCAAAATAGTAGCGAGCCACAGTGGTGGTTTAATGTTGAACTGATTGTATTTAAACGTACACTTTTGCCGTCAAATAATGAAAATTTTGCGGCTGAGACTGTTATTCAAAACACTGCGCAAAATGACGCGAATAACTTACTATACTTAGCAGCATTGCAAAATGCGTCAAGCTTTAAAGCTTATTTTGCTGCATTGCCCAGGTGCGGCGTTACCGCAACAGT
>JBLIGC010000060.1:0-9602 GCA_047636735.1 Glaciecola sp.
TCATTACCGTTACCAACGATACAACCGGTTTAGTTGCCGCAATATGGTTTATGGATGTAAACAAAGATCCTCTTTTCAGTGATTGGCGTTTTTAGTGGTTCTTTTTTGATACTATTTAATAGGCATCTGCGGCAGAGGCTTTTTCGAGGTTTTAAAAAACCACAACGAATCCATCAAACCAATAGCGCCTAAACAATTAGTCTGTAAAACAATATTAGTTACTACGATCGCATTAAACTCACCAATGAAGATTTATTACTGCAAAAAAGATGTAAGGCTAAAGCAGTTTTGATAGTTATGCTTTCCCTTGATCTTTTCTAATTATTTACTGCGTTTGGTCGATAGGAGGAATATTCGAAGCAATTAGTCCGCTTCTAAACATTTTAAGGCCAGGCCAACTATGTCAAAGTGTGTTTTTCTACTAGTACTAATGTCAAACTTGGTTCTAGCAGCGCCTGAGGTACATGTATCTGGATTTGGCGCTGTGGGCATTGTAACAATAGATTCGGATGAGTTTGGTTATCGCGCAGATTTTTCTAAAACTGGTGGGGTATTTAAAAATAAATTTGACTTGGCTGAAAGCACAAAATTGGGTATTCAATTCGATATTATTACTACAGATGAAATCGATATTGTTGTGCAAACTGTTTACAGAGATCAAGAAGATCTCAATTTCGATACCGCGCTAAGCTTAGCCTTTGTAAGATACGCCCCTAATCCTAATTGGTCATTTAGGTTGGGCCGCACTGCGTTTGATTTGTTTTTATTAACCGAGTATCGAGATATAGGATATGCCTTCGCGTGGGCACATGTGCCAAGTGAAATTTATGGCGTTATCCCACATCGTTACCTTGATGGAATTGACCTAACTTACAGTCAGCCTTTGGGCGATTTAACATTTTCAGCAAAGCTATTTTATGGTAAAAATGAGTTTGCCGTGACGGCTTTTAGTGCGCCTGATGCACCTGCGTTTCGCTTCGACAATATTATTGGGCTAGCGTTAGATCTGCAATCGATTAATTGGGATATAGCGGTCAATTACACTCAATTAAAATTAGATTCTCAAGCAATAAAGCCGCTTGTTATTGGTATAGAACAGCTCAGTGTCTTTGTTCCTAATTTTTCAGCCATTTGGCCTAATGCAGTCGATTTTATAAATGCTGCTGACTTAGATAACCGAAAAGGTGCTTATACCTCTTTAAGTGCTCAGTATCGTTTCGAAAAATTCACGGTCATTTCTGAATTAGCAAAAAATAAAACCGATAGCTTGTCTATTCAAGGCGTTAAAAGTGGTTATTTAAGTGGTATTTATCACACCGGTACACATAACTTTTTTGCCTCTGTTGCGTTTAGTCAGTCAGAAAAATTTGACTTAGATTCTATAGGTATCAATTTGCCGGCACTTTCGCAGGTGCCCGGCGGTTTAGAGGCTTATGCTGGGTCTAAGTTTGTACTCAATTATTATAGTATTAATCAAAAAACCATATCTGTTGGTTGGCGATGGGACTTCGACGAAAACGTGTCATTTAAAGTACAGCTAGACCATACGCGAATAGATAACGGGGGCAGTACTTTTTGGCAACCTCCAATAGAAAATGATATGACATACAATCGCTCAGGTCATGTTAACGCAGTGTTTGCCAACCTGAGCTTCTTTTTCTAATGGCTAACATAATCTTAGTAAAAGCAATGATTTTAATGGGAGGACTTAGCTTCACAAGCTTTGTCACCAGCAATGAATTAGTGCTAGTTGTAAACAAACACAACCCAACCTCTGTTTTGTCTCGCTCTCAAGTTATCGACCTGTATATGGGTAAATATGTGGCTTTTCCTGATGGCACCAAAGCAGTGCCGGTAGATATAAAAGATAACCTTGAGACCAGAACCAAATTTTATGATTCTTTAGTAGGTATGTCCTTGCCACGTATAAATGCATATTGGTCAAAAGTGAAATTTTCCGGCCGCGCCAGACCGCCCATAGAACAATCTGATGAACAAGCCATTTTGGATTTTATTTCGGGAACTAAAGATGCTATCGCTTATATCCACGAAAGTAGTGTGACAAGTGATGTTAAAGTGGTGTATAGATTCGATGAATAAAAGTGGATTGTTGGTTCGACTGGCCATAGTTATTGGGTTTGCATCTATTGCCATTGGTTTTCTTTCGACAAAGTTGTTTTACAAAATGACTTTCAATCAAGAAGTTGCAATTGCTCAGCAAAGTATTGGAAGCCTATATAAGACTATTTCTGCGACTGCGGCAACGGCCGCATATTTAGTTGAAAAAGACTTAGCGCAAGAAGTGGTCGATGGCCTTGCCACGAACGAAGTTGTGCTGAATGCTAAAATGACGTTTGAAAATGTTGAAGTGGTCAATAATGTAAATACGTTTATCAATCCGGTAGTTTTCCCAATTCAATCTTTATTTGATGCAGATAAATCAATTGGTACTTTGGTAATAGCCCCCAACATTCAATACATTGAAAAAAAAGCTAAACAGTTAGCGTTAGACAATTCCAAAGCCATGATTTTTCAATCATTCGTGGTTACGGTTGTCGCAATATGTGTCGCCTTTTTTCTGATTACTCGACCCATGATACACATTGCCCGTGCTTTACATCTTACGGTTCCGGGTAAAGGCAATCGTTTGTCTGTGCCTGATTATCATCAAAACAGTGAACTGGGTGAATTGGTAAGAGATGTAAATATTTTACTGGATAAAACCGAAGAACAATTCACAAAAGAAAGAAAGCTAAGACAAGAAATTGAAGCATTGGAAAAACGTTTCAGGATGTTGTTTGAAAACTCTGTGTCGCCAATTATATTAATGGAACCACGTGGCAATATTATATTATTTAATGTTGCTTTTGAGACAATCATCGAGAAACTTGGCCTTCAATCGAAAAAGAGCTATGGGCCATTATTAGAGAACCTTTTTGCCGAGCCTCAAAAGCTTTTAGGTACCGTGGAATTAGCTTTTACTAATGATGAAATTGCGACGGGTGAATTTAAGCTACAAACGTCAAAGAATTCAGCTTCGGTTTGGGTACAAGTGGTAGTCACCTCTATTATTAACGAAGACTTACGTGAATATTATCAAATTACCTTACATGACATTTCAAAACGTAAAAAGGAATTAGAGTCTTTAGCCTACCAAGCTGATTTTGATAAACTTACCAAACTTTATAATCGCCAAGGGTTAGAGAAAAAGATTGAAGCCTTTGTTGAGCAGGAACGTCCCTTTTGTTTGGCCTTAATTGACTTAAATTGGTTTAAGAGGATAAATGATATTTATGGCCATGAATCGGGTGACGAAATATTAGTTTTCGTTGCTGATCGAATCAAAAAATCGCTCAGAACGCAAGATTTTGGGGGGCGCTGGGGAGGTGACGAATTTGTTTTATTACTTGATGGTGCCGACGAAGCAACTACCAAAAGTATTGTTGCACGTTTAGTTCAGAGAATTTCCAAACCCTATTTTTTACGTAAATTTAATCAAAATGCCACTATTGGAGCCAGTGTCGGTGCCGCTTTCTACCCACAAGATGGTAGAGTATTACAAGATATTATTAATCTTGCTGACCAAGCTATGTATGATATCAAAAATACAAAAAATACCGATCCTGAAAAGGCACTAAAGTTCTCCCATGAACTTGATGCTAGAGAACCAATCCGTGGTTGAAATAAATAATAATCTGCTACAACCCATTAGTTCTTCGGTGCTTATTTTACAAGATATAAAGTCGCGTGTTGGACAAGTCCAGTCTGTTATTTATGTATTTATCGGTTTGTTTTTAATTATGTCGGCAAACGCTTATTGGCAAGGCGATACTGAATGGTTGATTGACGGCTTGGTGATAGTAGTTTTTTTTATCGCTTTGTTGAGGTTTTTAACGGGAGACACTTGTAATATTGTTGCGGGCATGACGCTTTGGACAGTGATTATCTTTGCATCGTCAAAAGCCTTCTATTATGACGGATTGTATGATACCTCTTTGCTGCTTTATCCATGCGTATTGATATTTGCGTCCTTTTTAGGAGGCAAGGCCATGCTCATTCCTTTGACTTGCTATATGCTTGTTAGTTTTTATTTTTTCGCTTATGCAATCTCAATTAATTTGATTAAACCTAATGTACTTACTGAGTATTCGAGCTGGGCAAAAGCGACTGATATGACCCTCGTGTTAGCGGTTTATGGCATAGGCATTATACTCATTTCAGCCTATATTAAAGCGCTTATATTAAGATTAGCTAAGGAAAAACAACGTTATAATATGGTTAAAGAAAATGCCGACAAACGTATTTTATTTGACGAGTTAAGCAATTTACCCAATGCCGAAAAATGCAAGCTAGACATTATAGAAATATTTAGAGATACACCAAAGGACACCGATATGCTCGGTTTTGTTACCTTGCATATGAATAATTTTAATTGGATAAATGCCACCCTCGGGCATAAGTTTGGTGATCAAGTATTAAGAGAGTTGGCAAGTCGCTTTGTGAAACTACAAGATGAGCAAACTTATGTATACCGAACGTCTGGTATAGAGTTTACCTTTTTAAAACGAGTACCAGACTTTGCCGCTTTACAAGATTTTTGTAATCACGCTATTCGTGTCACCATATTACCGTTGTCAATTTCTGAATATGACTTCGAATTAAATTGTGCGTTAGGGGTCGCCGTTGCGCCATTCGATGGACAAACCTTTGAAGAGCTCAATAGAAAAGCCAGCTTTGCAGTGTATAAAGCCAAAGAAGAAGAACCAAACTTCTTTCACTTTTATGAAAGTGAAATGGAAGTATCCATTAATAAACGTCTGAATATGAGCCATGAACTTAAAGTGGCCATAGAAAAAAATCAATTTGAATTGTATTACCAGCCAAAGGTCCACTTGGCTACTAACCAGTTTGTGGGTGCTGAAGCACTCATTCGTTGGCGAAAAGGTGATACCCTTATTTCTCCTTTGGAATTTATTCCCGTTGCCGAAGAAACAGGGTTAATAGTTGAAATTGGTCGATGGGCGCTTGAAACTGCTTGTGCAGAATGCGCAAAATGGCAGGAAATCGGCCTTAAAGGAATGACGGTTGCAGTCAACTTATCACCGGTTCAGTTTAAGCGGGGAAATTTACCTAATCACGTTTTTAGGGCCCTGCAAAAAGTCGATCTAGACCCAAGTTTACTAGAATTAGAAATTACAGAATCACTGTTTATTGACGATACTACGCATATTGAACAACAAATTTATTTAATGGTTGAGCGCGGTGTATATTTTGCAATCGACGATTTTGGAACGGGATATTCAAATCTTAATTATTTGTCAAAATTCAATGCTTCTACCTTAAAAATAGATATGTCTTTCGTTCGCGATATGGTGGGTAATTCACAGTTACAACACATCGTAAATGCGATAATTAAAATGAGTCATGTAATGGAATTAGAAAATGTAGCAGAGGGCGTTGAGGACGCACAGACCGCTGCAATACTCAAAGCTCAAGGTTGCGTTTATGGACAAGGCTATTATTGGTCAAAGCCCATACCCGCTGAAGAATTTGTTAAATTGGCGCAAGCACAAAAATTAATTCACTTCGAAACCGACAGCTAGAAACTACATAGCCTTAATCTAAACTGCTACACCGTTATTTTTACTTGAACGCTGGGCTAAACCTACCATTTATAACTAAGCCCCATACTAGCAATATTTTGCTTATAACTCAGGCTATCAAGGTTAGAATCATAGTTTCCACGTTTTATTTGTGTTTTGATGGCTAAATTATTCAATATGTTAAGCGACCAACTAGCGGTAAGTATTTGTCTATTCTCATTTCTTTGTGCTTGAGGAGCTGAATCTATTGGTTCGACGCTTTGATAGTCTTTAATTTGATAGCGCCAGTCTAGACCTGCCTGAGAACCCAATCCGAACAGTGTAAACTTATGTGAAATTTTAGTGCCAAACCCTAGTCCTTTGAATGTAAACTCCTGATTAATAGCATTTTCCTTTTCAATATTGAACCCAAGCATTAGCATTGTATTTGCACTGTTGGTAAAATGATATATATCCGCCGACGCAGCTATACTCTCAGCATTTCTAGTACTTAATTCCGCGAACGATTTATTTTTGATCTTTAAGCTTGTGCGTATATAAGTTTGTGGCCGAACAAATAATCCGTAATAAACATTAGCCTGCTGAAAATCTAAAAATGTATTTTTAGCTAAGCTTGCTGTTGCTGCATCAAATCTAAAGCCAATTTCGCCCTGGTTTAGTTGGTAACTAGCATCTATGTTGACTTGATGAAGTGCCAAGTCATATTGACTAAACGTTTTGTAACTTTGTTGTTGATAAGCATAACCGCTAACGATCTTTATTTTTTCACTTGGTAACCATTTAAGATTAAGCTTTATAGCCACTTCATTACCACTGTCACTGTCGTTTGACACATCATCAATTTCATCAACACTCAATGCTGAATTATGCATGACTCCAGCACTAGCGTTACCACTAACGCTTACGCTACTGTGTGAATCAGCCAAAACAATGGTACTGACAGACGCTGCCAATATGCCAATAAGGCTACAAATAATTAATTTCATTTTAGAATCCTTTTAACAAAAAGAAAATCGCCGGCGCGGTGCCGGCAAAAATAAGTAAGGGAACTATTTAAAGCCCTAGACTTAAGTCATTACTTATAGTGTTGACTACTTCAGCTGCTGTAGCGGTAGCTATTTCATTATTTACTTGCTCAGACACCAATGTACTAATTTGGCTATTTACCGAGTCAGATACGGAGTTTTGAGTACTGCTGGTAATTGAATCAGCCACGTTTTTGTGAATAGTTTGCTCTACGACAGCAGAGATATTTGTTGCAGTATTTAAGGCGGTATCTTGTGCCAGTAGGGTCGCAATATCGCTCGTCATACTAGCGGTGGTTTGAACGATTAAGGCCGTATCCAAAGCGGATGATAATTCGCTATTGGCTTCGTCTTTTACTAATGCGTCTTGAGTTGCGTCTTGTCTTAAAACGTCGTCATCGGTGTTTTTTGCTAAAGCATTACTGCTGAGGCTTTGTGTTAATGCAGTGTCAGCATTACTCATTGACTTGCTAGACAAACTATTATCATCGTTTAACAGTGCAACTGACTTTAGCGCCGTATTGTTTGTTAATGCAGATGTATTTGTTAGCTTGCCTCCTGCGTTATTAGATGTTTGCGTTACTGAATCGTTACTCACTTCAAAAAAGTTATTAAGGGCTTCACCCGTTCCCGTTTGAACAATTTCACCTTTAACTAAATTGTTCACATTTAAACTATTAGCACTTGAGCGCTGTTCATCTTTATCAACTAAGCTGCCCTCATCAATATCATCAATCTTACTTTTATCATCTGCAGACTTGTCTGAGCCTGTCAATGATGCATCGTCAGCCTGAGTATTAATTTGAGTTGACGAACCTGCAGAAGCATCATTGTTTATATTGGTGCTCGTTTGACCTGACCTGGCACTAGATGATTGTGATAGTTCAGATTTATTAAAAGCAGAATTTGATTGGTTTACGGCTGTGCCAGAAGCAAGCGCGGCCGATGAAAGTTGTGCAACGCCTGCAATTAACATTACTTGTACTATTTTATTTAATGTAGTCATTTTCGGTTTCCTCGTGTTTGACTTAGATGACACTTAGATAACGAATCAAAAACTCCTTTATTCCCCATTTTTTAAAAAATATAATAAATAAAATTGACTATTTAAAAAGACACAACTGTGACAGTCTTTCCCAAGCGGTAAACATCTAGTGTGATAAAAGGGTAGGCGGTACTTTTAATTACTCAGGTTGAATAAGTCCGAAACCAAAAACAGGATCTTTACCTTCAGGGCCTAAATCAATCGCCTTTTCAGCAAAGCTATTTAATAAAGCTATTCTATTAACAGTAGTTGAGTCGTCTATAGAAGCTAACATACACGCCAGCGCCGCTGACACGACGGGAGCTGCCATGGAAGTTCCTGACTCAAGGCCTGTGCGCTGTTGCGATTGTGCTGTTAATACATCTACGCCCAATGCAGCGAAGTCGATATAAGTACCCTGATTTGACCAACGATATGGCTGCTGATGGTGATCAACAGCGCTCACGGCAATAACCTCTTTGTACCCAGCGGGAAAAACAGCATCTGCTGCGGGTCCTTCATTTCCTGCCGCTGCGACTATAAAAGCTCCTTGCCTATGCGCAGCATTAATAACCGCGTTTAATACAACGTTGTCAGGCCCGGCCAGACTCATATTAATAACCGTAACATTCTCTTCTATTAACCAATTGATTGCCTCAATTATGGCATGTAGAGTAGCGCCTTGAGCATAATCTGACTGACGATAGAATACTTCAGCAGAGTACAAATGCGCTCCTTTGAGTAAAGGTGGTTGGTTATGTATTTTACCCAACAACACGCTAGCTACTGCAGTACCGTGTAATGTGGGGGATTTTAGGTTGCCAGAAAGAAATGATTTAGCGGTAATTTTGGCATTAATAAACACCGGGTGAGCTTGATCCACAGCACTATCTATCATACCAATTCGCAGCGCGGTTGCGCAAAATAAAGCATTTAATGGTCTTTGGTTTACTTGCACTTGAACCTTTTCAGCTTCATTTACTTTACTTATAGGTGGTTGCGATTGTGCTTGATATATGTGATTTCGGTCGAGTGTAGCCAATGCAACTGCCGTTAAATAGTTCGCCAATGCTTGTTTTGAATCTAAATTGTCAGGCACAGTAAAGCGCAGTAAAGACAACTTTAAGCCTTCGTAAGATCTACTTGATTGAATGCTGGCACCCACAGCCAATAGTTTGCTTTTGGTATTTTCATCGGCTATCACTATCCATTGGTTTTTTACCGCACGCCAATTATTCTCCACTTTCACTTCTGTCCAAGCCGGATTTAAAATATCACTGCCTATCCCTAAGGTATCAGGAAGTGAACTCAATGGAGAAGTTACCAGCGACTCAATTGGCGGCATTAAGCTGTCGTTAAATGCCGATTCTGGTAGCCGCTTATCTACTGGTAGGCGCAATGTTGATAAAGCAGAATCAATTTTAATAACTTGCTGGGTGCTTCCAATGGTTTGCTCAAGCCCTTTTGCACCTGCTGGTGGGCTCATAAGGGTGGTTATTAGTGCTATAAACACCCACCGAGTCGTTTTTATAAAGGTCATGCGGTCCTCTTTAATACAAAATGTAGTTTATGACTAAACGTTTCAGTTAAAAATAAATTTCCTTTTTTGGAATAAAATTAATCTTGGCGCGTTATCCTAATAACAATTGAGCAATAAGAGAAAAAATATGAGTGAATCAGCTGCAAATGTATCGTATGAAAATATCATACCAATGTTACGTCGTTTTGCCTATTCCCTAACTGGGAGTGCCCCAGACGCTGACGATTTAGTTCAGGCCACATTTGAGAAAATCTTAAAAAAAGGTATTCCTGAAAATGTAGAAGCGGTGAAATGGGCATTCAAAATTTGTCGAAACGTTTGGATTGACGAATATCGTTCACACAAAGTAAGACAAAAAGCAACGCAAGCACCAGAATTACAAGAAAAACAACTTGACCCTCAGTCAGCCC
>JBLIGC010000061.1:0-9571 GCA_047636735.1 Glaciecola sp.
AAGCACCGCGCAAACATACTTAGACAACAAGCAGCATTTTTGGAACAGCGGTATGTTTTTATTCAAAGCAAGCGTGTATTTACAAGAACTAAAAAAATACAATCCTACAATATTTAGTGCCTGCGAGCGCTCAATTGCGCACACCGAAGCCGATCTCGACTTTATTAGAATTGATAAAGAAGCGTTTGAATCATGCCCCGACGATTCGATCGACTACGCCGTAATGGAAAAAACCCACAGCGCTTGCATGGTGCCATTAGATGCTGGTTGGAGTGATGTAGGGTCGTGGAGCTCATTATGGGAAACCAACGAACAAAAAGATGCACAAGGCAACGCGTGTATAGGCGATGTAATGTTAGAAGGCGTGAATAACAGCTATATTAACGCTGAGCAACGCCTAATCGCAGTCATTGGGCTAGACGACGTTATAGTAGTAGAAACAAAAGACGCAGTTTTGGTTGCTAACCGTCATAAAGTACAAGACATAAAAAGTGTTGTGAACAAGCTCAAAGCAGCGCATAGAAGTGAATTTGAGTTTCACCGTGAAGTGTTGAGGCCTTGGGGTAGCTACGATGCGATTGACCATGGTGAGCGCTATCAAGTAAAACGTATAAGTGTTAAGCCAGGCGAAAAATTATCAGTTCAAATGCATCATCACCGCGCCGAACATTGGATTGTAGTGTCGGGCACAGCTAACGTGACTGTTGGTGAGGAAACTCATTTGGTCACCGAAAATGAGTCGGTCTATATCCCTATAGGCGAAGTACATGCTCTTGAAAACCCAGGTAAAATTCCATTAGAGCTTATTGAAGTTCAATCGGGTAGCTACTTAGGTGAAGATGACATTGTACGTTTCTCAGATAGGTACGGGCGAGTTAAATAGCCTTATAAGGCCCAAATAATCAAAAAAAGCCAATGTTTCATTGGCTTTTTTTATACTTATACTAATTCAATATAGGAAACAAGTATTAGTAAAAAGCCATATAAAACGCTTTGGTCAAAAAATACATTATAACTTACGGCTTAATACAATTTGCTTAGTTATTGTACAATGAGATAAGGTATAGGAAACACCTATCGTGCAATAATCGACAAAACGCTCAGTAATGACGCTAAACCGCAACAAGAGTAGGTATTAACATTTCAGAAAAACAAGATTCTAAGCAGTGCTTTTATTATCTGCTAGCCATACTGCTTTTGCTGCCCATTGCTGTTGGTGCAAATACTTCGTTGGCGTGGAGTTTCTTCGAGATGGCAATTTTTGGACTCACCGCTATTGTTGTCATTAAAAACTCGAAATTTGATAATTTAGGCATTACCAATTACATCAGCGCGGTGTATTTTTGGCTTGCTTTCATAGCGCTATGCGCTATTCAAATCATACCATTACCCAATTTTGTTGTCGCATTACTCTCGCCTACCTCATTTGACTTATACCATTTAGTATCTGCTAGTAGTTATTTTATTTCGGTTGACCCCGGCCAGTCCATGGTTAGCTTTATTAAGACGCTTAGTTTCTTTTGTTTGTTCATTTGTGTTTTATGCTTAGTTAATACCGAACAGAGAATTCGAATGCTATTACTCACCATTATGGCTGCCGGTACTTTTCAAGCGCTGTATGGTAGCTTAGAGATTATACTTGGCTTTTCGACAAGTCTAATTTTGGGACTGCCTGTTGAAGTATTCGCCACCGGCAGTTTTATAAATAATAACCACTATGCCAATTTTCTGATGTTATCACTAGCTGCCGCGGTAGGATTGTTGGTCACATCTCTTGAAAAATCGAGCATTAGCAACCCGAAAAACCTTCTGCAAAACGCAGCAAACTCTCTATTAAATAGCATGGTGACAATTCGAATTTGCATTGTCATTATGCTCATTGGCATAATAATGTCGCGCTCAATAACGGGCAACATCGCATTTTTTGTCGCCATAACGATAGTCGCTGCACTAGCATTTTTACTGATTAAAAACCGCAGTAAAGGCTTTATCATAATGGTGTTAAGTATTTTTATTATAAACTTGTTTGTTGTCAGTGTGTACTTTGGGATAGAACGCGTTAAAGACAGAGTGGCACAAACGAACTCGGTGCAAGAGACCCAAGACGAAATTGTTCAAGAGGCCTATCCGATTATTTCAGATTTTCCTATATTCGGTTCAGGTGGGGGTAGTTTTCACTCGACCTTTCCTAGTTATCAACTGTCTGAAGCAGGTGCATTTAATGAGCATTTACACAATGACAATTTACAGTTTTTAATCGAATATGGCGTGGTAGGCTACTTTATCCTGTTTTCAATATTTGGCTTTAGTATCTACAAGTCGATAAGGGCTTTGCATAGTCGACGAAACTCAATATTCAAAGGCAGCGCATTTGCCTGCTTAATGGTACTTATAGGAATGGCTTTGCATATGAGCATAGATTACCCGCTGCAAGGATATGCTAATGCTAGCTATTTCGTGGTATTTTTAGCGCTTTGTATGGTTATCAACACTTTGACGCTACAACAAACAAAACAGCGCTCACGCACAATTTAAGTGCTCCACCGCAGTATCTACGTCTTTTATTGTTATCCACTGGCATACGCCTACTAGTGAGTCTGCGGTTTCAATAAACGTTACAATAGACGTTTTTGAATCGCGGTTGCGTAAACCCAGCCTTATTCGTTCATGCACAATGTCTTTTATATCTTCGTACATAGGATGCTTAGCGTTGTATAAACTTAAGCCTAGGCGCGTAAACAGCATATGAACCTCAACCGAATAAGGACCCAGTTCGTTAGCTAGGTTTAAATACCTCAGCATTTCCTCATCATATTCTTTTAAGCGCCACTTAACTCTGGCCAAGTTAGCCCATGTTACCGGCCATAGTGGACGTACTTTAGTTGCCTGTAGGTAATTGATTTTGGCATTTTCTAAGCTTGCTTTTTTATCAAAACCAGACAGAAACCCCCACTCTTCTATTTGGCCTGCTAAATTAATATAAGAGGTGTTTGAGCCATGTAATACGTTTGCGCTAAAAACGGCTGCTTTGGCTCGCTTATACTCGTATTTGGTTTGAATATGAGCGTTGCTTTGCCACGACTCAATCATAACTTCGGCGGCATAATAACGTGCGCTAGCGCCACCAAATCTAAAGGCATTAAAAAAGCCCACGGCAGCTATAAACAAAACAAAAATCGTAAGCAAACGTTTTCCTTTTATTTCAGCTAACATGCGTTTCCCAATTATTTAATATGCATTTCCTAACTACTTAATATGCGTTCTTGTCGTTGAACGAACGGAAGATAGTAAATAAGACTATTTTTGCGTCCATCCATAATGACCATCTGCGTATGTAATCGAGATCGTATCTAATTCGCATTTCCATTTTTTCTATTGTATCGGTTTCACCACGCCAGCCGTTAATTTGTGCCCATCCGGTTATGCCCGGTCTAATTTTATGACGCAGCATGTAATAGGCTACGGCTTTGCGGTACTGTTCATTATGCGCAACAGCATGGGGGCGCGGACCAACAACCGACATTCTGCCCTGCAACACGTTCATAAACTGCGGTAGTTCATCAAGTGATGTTCTGCGTAAAAAAGCGCCTACTTTTGTAATGCGCGCGTCATTTTTAGTTGCCTGCGTAACCACATTAGAATTTTCTGTTACTGTCATAGTCCGAAATTTATAGACTTTTATTTCTTTTCCGTTCAGTCCATAACGGTACTGCTTAAAAATAACAGGTCCCTTTGATGTAATTTTAACAGCAATGGCAATTATCACCAATGGAATAGAGATTAACAATAAAATGATACTCGAAAGAATAATATCTTCTATGCGCTTAGTTAAGGCATATGAACCGAGCAATGGGTTGCAAAACACACTAATAGTTTGAATGTTACTAACGTGTGCCATTGAAGAGCTCATAATACTGAACATAAATAAATTAGGCACCAGTTGAACATTAGCAGTGGTATTGCCAAGCAATGCCAAAATTCCCGTTATGCGCTTTTCAGCAGACAGAGGCAATGCTATAAAGACCACGTCAAATTTATTCAAACGCGCATCATCTACGCCGTCAGCTACACTACCTTGAACAAGTCCTTGATAGTCTTCAGGTAGGCGTTTTACGTCTCTATCGTCATAAATGGCACTAATGCGGTAGCCGGTATGAGGATTTGCTAATATTTCTTTTGCTAGGTTTGCGCCTTCAGTCGACAAACCTATAATAGCCACATGACGGGTATTAAATCCATTACTTCGTATTCGACGTAAAAACAGACTAAAGCAGCCGCGCCATAAAATAAGTGTCGCGGCAGTTATTGCAAACCAAACAGTAATTGAGCCTTTGTATAATTCGAGATAACTTCCATTCCAAAAGATATATGCCAAGATAAGAGCAACTGACACTGACCAAGACAAAAAGGTATAAAAAACAATTTCTTTAAACAAACCGTCTCGCCATGAGCGGTAAAGCGCTACCATTTCAGCGGTAATTGAAAAACCGGCGATAAATATCAGAAAAAGCACAAAAAAGTCTTGAGTATACCCAACCTCAAAAATTAACAATGACACGATCAGCGCACCCTTTATAATCATCAAATCGGTAAGCCGGTAAAATGTGGCAAATTTATTAATATTGTTTTTGATCAGCCCATTTTGTTGCATCATAAACTTATCCCCTTGTAAAAATTAAGTTGGTAAAAAATAGTGGTGGCACCTATGTTTGGTCTTCAAGCTGCCGCTAAATCATAAACAACCGTTACTTGTTAATCTTTTTAACGTTACCAATGAAAATTACTTTAGTCTTTTGTATACGGCCTATGGTTTTGTGAACAGCAAACTCTATCAAAAAAGACTTTTGTTACTACTGAGGGCACGGGAGTGATTATGGTAAACACCTTTAATAGCTTTTCAGACTAACCGTTAAAATTACGCATTACGATGACTAATTAGCAATAAACAAGCCAAGCTTATATATTACTGTATTTCATGTTAAATATATCAATAATATTTGATGTTTATAAAGAAATGTAAAAAAAGCTGACAATAAAGCGTGCGTCTCTGCACACATGTTGACCATCGCTATGTTGAAGAGCATATGTTTAAATAGACGCTCACAATACAAAACACGCACAGTACATCCGGTGGACCAACTGAATCGTAAGTAACAAAATCATTTGACCCGCCATTTCATTACCCTTAACGTACATCACACCAAAGTAAGTTCAGTAACGGAATATAGTTTATGTCACAGCAATACACACTATATGGCGCACCGGTTTCACTATATACCGGCAAAACGCGCGCGTATCTTCGGTTTAAACAAATTCCGTATACCGAAGTACTCTCATCACTTAGGGTATACAAAAAAATTATTATACCAAATACTGGCGTACAATTTATTCCAGTGCTAAAAACACCTCAAGGTGAGTTTGTTCAAGACACCTCCGTGATTACCGATAAACTAGAACAAACCTTCCCCCAACGCAGCGTAATACCAAAGGGACCCAAACAGCGTTTGATTTCAGCCATTATGGAAATGTGGGGTGACGAATGGTTGCTAATTCCTGCCATGCACTACCGCTGGAATCACGATAATTTCCCATTTATTTATGAAGAGTTCGGCGAAATTGTTATGCCGCATATGCCCAAGTTTATCCGACGTATAGTGGGTAAAACAGTAGTCGCTAAGTTTAAAGGTTTTGTGCCTATGCTGGGTATTACGCCTAAAAGTATTCCTGCAATAGAAAATTGGTATGAAAACCAAGTGTTACCGCGATTAAATGCACATTTTGCCAAACATGATTACTTACTTGGCTCACGCCCCTGTACTGGCGATTTTGGCTTAATTGGACCGCTATATGCTCATTTATATAGAGATCCCGCACCCGGCAAAATGATGAAACATGCAGCGCCCTATGTTGTAAAGTGGATAGAGCGAATGAATGCACCACCGCCTGAGTTAGGCACGTGGTGCGTAAAAGACCGTATTCCGGCAACACTATTCCCTATCATACAGCAGCAATTTGCCGACTTTTGGCCGGTACAAATTGACTCCCTCAAACACACGCAGGCCTGGATACAAGAAAATCCGAATACAAAAAAGCTTCCTCGCATGCTGGGTGAACACACCTATCGTTTAGGTGACATTGATGAAAAGCGCATAGTTCGCACCTTCAGCCAGTGGAAACTCCAGCGCGTTTTGGATATTTATAAAGCGTTTACCGAAGAACAAAAGACAAAAGTAAACCCAATGCTAAAAGAAATAGGCGCTTTTGATTTTATGCACATTAAGGTTGAAAATAGAGTTTCACTAGAAAATAACGTTTTGGTAGTTGAAGGAAGATAACGCTCGAAATAGCTTACTTAGTCTGGCTCTTCTTGCTGCGCATCAAATACTTGCTTGCCCCCAATCCAACAGGCTTTAGTATATATACCCTCATCAAGCAAAACAAAGTCGGCTCTGTTTCCGACTTGAAGTTGTCCATGTCCATCAAGGTTTAATAGGTTAGCCGGAGCACGACTTGCCATATTTAGCACATCGCCAAACACATCAGCGCGCACATTAGCCGGCAAATCTTTATGCCCTCGCCTTGTTAACAGCGTGAACATATTTCTAAGCGCAGACGTCATATCTAAACATGAGCCGGCTAAACTGCCATCATCTAAGGTTAGTTTGTTGCCCACTTTGGTAATAGTTGAATTGAGCCAAGGGAGCGTTTGCATTTGTGAGCCAACGTGCGCCATTGCATCTGTTACTAACATCAGTCTTTCAGGGCCAATGCATTGATACGCTAAGGCACAGTTTTGAGGATGCACATGATGCAAGTCAGCAATAATACCGCAGCTTACGCGAGGGTCGCTTAACGCCGCAGCTATAAGCCCAGGTTCACGCGCGCTAAGCCCTGACATAGCATTAAATAGGTGTGTAAAGCCGCGAGCTCCTGCATCAATTGCCGCTATTGTAATGTCGATATCTGCGCCAGAGTGCCCTAAAGAAACCACCACACCTTGTGCGACCAAGTCGCGAATAACATCGGGAGGCACATTTTCAGGTGCCACGGTCACCATCACTTTACCGATATCTTTTCGCGTAAAGGTAGCTAAATCGGTGTCACTAACTGGCCTTACCTGTTTGCCTGAATGAATACCTTTTTTGGCAATACTTAAATGTGGACCTTCGTAATGGATACCTACAATGCCAGGCATTGATTCAACAATGGCATTTGATATTACATGGGCGGCTTTTTGCATTTTTTCGCTACTGTCGGTAATTAACGTAGGCAACATTGCTGTAGTGCCAAACTGCACATGCCCTTGCAGTATTTTATAAAGTGATTCTATTGTTTGTTCATAATTAAACAGAACACCACCACCGCCGTTAACTTGTGTGTCAATGAAACCGGCACAAACTAAACCATTCAAATGAACATTAGGCTTTATGCTGCTATTAGCAGCTGGGATTATACTTGAAATATGGCCGTTCTCTACGCTCATCTGCATATTATTATGCAGAGCATAACCATCGAATAGTTGCTTGGCCAAATAAGTTGTCATTGCATTGCCTATACTGTTTGAGTGATGCTATTGAGGCCTACCTGTGCTTAGAAAACGAGCGCCTTGACCAGGTTCAGCTGTCTTTTGTAGACCATAGCAACTATTACTATCACAAATTATGCAAACCGCTTTTGCTTACACAACACCCGCGGCTTTGTATAACTGTAAATGAACATTAACCAAATCGTCAATATTTCGTTGATAGCCACCACCAATTACCGCAGCCACCGGCACCCCTTCACGCTTGCAAGTATCAAACACTAACTTATCACGCTCAAAAACACCTTGGGTGCTTATATTCAAATAACCCAAATCATCCGACTCATGAATATCGACACCCGCGTCATATATTACGGCATCGGGCACTGATGTATTAAAGGCTAGCTGTAATGCACATTCTACCGTATATAAATATTCATCATCTGTCATTCCTCTTTTTAATGGGAAATCGAGGTCTGAATGTTGTTTTCGTGCTGGGAAGTTTTTTTCACAGTGTAAAGAAACGGTATAAATAGCGTCATTTTCACTGGCTAAAAGTGCGGTTCCATCGCCTTGATGAACATCACAGTCAAACACAAGAACCTTGTCTATAGCAGGCTGCTTCAACATTTGGTTTGCGCATATAATAATGTCGTTAAAAACACAAAACCCAGAGCCAAAATCAGCAAAAGCATGATGGTAGCCACCGGTTAAATTTAGGGCAATGCCATTTTCTAACGCGAGTTGTCCGGTTAAAACGGTACCGCCAACAGCATGCAAAGTGCGTTTTACAAATTGTTCCGACCACGGCATGCCCAAGCGACGAATCGCTTTTGCAGAAATAGTACCGTCTATGAAACTGTCGACATATGTAGCAACATGCGCCACTTTCAAATCGTCGCTGGATATTGGCAATGGTGTATAAAAAGCATTTTCTTTAACGCCGCCGGCAACAAGTTTATCTTTAATACCTTGGTATTTTTCAATCGGGAAGCGGTGCTTCTTTGGCAATACTAACTGGCTGTATATGGGGTGAAATACGAGTGATGTCATACGATTAGTGCAAACTCTCCTGTAAAGCCATGTTTTATTTTCTAACTAAAGCAATACTAGCGCTTTTTGTTACTTTTCTATAGCTTTTAAGAGTGAATGTTGTCGTAGCTTTTTATTTACTTCCATTAATATTGAAAATAAGAGCGTAAATCATTAGCTATAATCAATTTGATTGCACCCTAGCTTATTTGGCCCTATACTCTGTATATAAATACAGTGGTCATATTGTTTGAGCCTGTCAAGAATAAAATACTAAACATTACCATAGACTAAAGAGCCCAAACCATATGCATCTTAGTGCTGCTTACCAACACCAAAATGAATTTGTTGAAAATCTTTCACTTGCCCAACGTGAACGTTTAGCTTTTATCGATTTTAACCTCCAGTTTTTTGGCCGTATATCCCGCAGTGATTTAATTAATCGATTTAAAACCGGTTTGGCAGCCAGCACACGCGACTTCGCCGCCTACCGCGAGATAGCGCAAGCCAATTTAAAGCTTGATCACTCAACTAAACAATATTTACGCACCGGTCATTTTGAACCAATATTTCGATTTTCCGCTGAAGCTATTTTACAATCAGTCAGTAAAGGCTTTAGTGATGGTATTACCGCAGCCATTCAACCTTCGGCACAATGTTTTGAAGCAGTGCAGCTTATTCACCCAAACATTCATATAATTGCGGCATTAATGCGCTCGATTCATAATCAAGTAGCCTGTCAAGTGAATTACGTGTCTATCAGCTCTGGTGAAAGTACCCGAATTATAGTGCCCCATGCCATTATAAATAATGGCCACCGTTGGCATGTTCGCGCATTCGATCAAAAATCAAAGGCATTTCGCGATTTCGTATGCACGCGATTTACAAAAGTGTCTGCAGCCGATATCCCCGCTGTAAATGAGCAACGTGCCAGTTATGATGAACAATTTAACCGCCTAGTCACACTTGTATTAATGGTACACCCGGGTATTCAAAAAGCACAGGCCATTGAAATGG
>JBLIGC010000062.1:0-9546 GCA_047636735.1 Glaciecola sp.
AGCGCAAAAAATCTCGTTGATTGCTCATACGACTAACAATATCTTTTATGCCATTTTGGCTTGAACTTCCGCCAATTTTAAATTTAGCAATACCGGGGTCAAAATCCAACTCATCATACGCTACCAGGATTTCATCAATACCTATTTTATAGAATTGACAAATAGCGGCAACAGACTTGCCACTTAAATTCATAAATGTAATAGGGATTAGGAGACGAACATCTTGGCCAGCAATTACGCCGCGGCCAGTAAAACCAAAAAACTTAGCGTCGAGTTCTAGATTTATGGCAAACCTCGAGGCTAAGTTTTCTACAAATTGTGCACCGGCATTATGCCGTGTTTGATAATATTGTAGACCTGGATTACCCAGGCCCACAATTAGACGTATAGTCGACACCGATTATTCCTTGGTGTCTCCTGCAACACCTGGAGCATCTGGAGTTGCTGGTGAAGCACTATCTTCTTCAACCGCTGGACCTTTAGCTTGTTTCACAGTAACTACCGGTAAATCGTGATTCTCGCCCTTTGATAACTCAACTGAAGCAACACCTTTTGGTAAGGTAATGTCAGAAATATGCAGAGTTTGACCTAATTCGACGTTCGTTAAATCAACTTCAATATACTCTGGTAAATCAGCTGGTAAACAAGTGATTTCTATTTCATTCATGCTGTGCTCTGCATGGCCACCTTCAAATTTGATTGACTCAGCTTTATCTTCATTAATAAAGTGAAGAGGGACGTTAGTCGTTAATTTCTCACCAGCCACTATGCGTAAAAAATCAAGGTGCGTAACTTTAGGCTTATAAGGGTGGCGCTGCATGTCTTTGAGCAATGCCTCTTCTTTTTTACCATCAATGTTGATTGTAAGCACGTGTGAGTAAAAAGCTTCAAAATCTTGCGCTTGAATTACTTTATTGTGATCAAGTGTAAGCGATACTGGCTCTTTGCCGGCACCGTAAATAATGGCTGGTACTTTTCCTGCATGACGAAGGCGGCGGCTCGCACCTTTCCCTGAGTCAATGCGGACTGTAGCATCCAAAGTAAATATTCCATTAGACATTATATGTCTCCAAGGTTTGTATTAATTACGCTTTTGTAACCAATATGATTAAGTAAGTAGTTTTTTGCGACCAAAAACTACGTGATATACGTCCCTATAATCTTTTTAGTTAAATGCGTTGTTATGCAGATTTTATACCTGATTTATAGATAACGTAAAGCAAAAACCTAAGCACAAAGACAACAAAAAAGCTGGAAAATAGCAACGCCGCTCGTTCTAAAACGGCGGCGTATATTATCATTGACATCGCACAGGTACAATCTGAAATTACCTAAATAGAGCGAATATTTACATTGTTTGGTTTGTATCGAATACTTTTGTCGTATCTAGTACTTTTATTTCTAGTACTTTAACCAGCTTACCAAATTGTTGTGTTGTGACTCTGTCAGTTATAAGTTCCACTTTCATCTCTACTATTAAACCGTTTTTACGATGCTCACTTTTTAAACCTGAAGGCATATATTTATCGCCGTTGTTTGCAATGAAGCCGTAAAAACCGCCTTCAAAGTTTTGGTAGAGTATTTGGCCAGTTATCACCATTTGTTTTTTATCCTCGAGTTTAGAGCCAATTCCTTCTACCAAGGTAATGTGTGTTTTACTATTAAGGTTTTCCATATTTACACTAGCGTCTTTTGCTAACTCTGGACTGTCGTTTTTTTGCTCACTACTTCCGCACGCCGACAATCCTGTGATGATTAATATCAGGGCGGATACTTTTTTTAATTTTTCCATATACTGGTTCAAGTTGCTCAACATTTACTGTCCTTTGCGTCACTTTACAATAGTGGTCATGATTCATTGCTCACTGCATAGTAGCATTAGATCAGTATAGCGGCTTTTAGTTCCCACCTTTAATAAACGAGGGACAATAAAAAAGGCTTATCTCTCGATAAGCCTTCTACACATATCAGCGAGTAAAACTAGTATTCGAACATAGCCGAAATAGACTCTTCGTTACTAATACGACGAATCGTTTCAGCCAGCATTTCAGACAAAGTAAGCTGTTTTACTTTTTTGATTTTCCTCATCTCAAGCGATAATGGAATACTGTCAGTAACAATAATTTCATCTATTACCGAATCTTGTATGTTTCTGGCTGCATTACCTGAGAATACCGCATGGGTTGCATAAGCGTATACGCGCTTTGCGCCATGGGCTTTTAGGGCTTCAGCGGCCTTTGCTAAGGTGCCACCTGTATCAATCATGTCATCAACAATTATGCAGTCGCGATTTCGCACGTCGCCAATGATATTCATTACTTGTGCAACATTCGCTTTTGGTCGACGTTTGTCAATAATGGCCAAGTCTGTATCATTTAGAAGTTTTGCGGTTGCTCTTGCTCTAACAACACCACCAATGTCAGGCGATACTACCACTGGTGAATCAAAATCTCGTTGGAACATATCGTCAAGTAAAATGGGGGTGCCAAAAGCGTTGTCTACAGGCACATCAAAGAAACCTTGAATTTGTTCAGCGTGGAGGTCAACGGTAAGCACTCGGTCAACGCCAACGTTTGATAAAAAGTCAGCGACTACTTTGGCCGTAATTGGAACGCGAGCGGATCGCACACGGCGGTCTTGTCGGGCATAACCAAAGTACGGGATTACTGCAGTAATGCGGCCTGCTGATGCTCGTCTGAAAGCATCAATCATAACGATGAGCTCCATTAGATTGTCGTTGGTAGGCGCACAGGTTGATTGAATAATGAACACATCAGAACCACGTACATTTTCGTGAATTTCGACGCTAATCTCACCGTCACTGAAACGACCACAGGTAAGGTTTCCTAATTTAGTATACAAACGTTCAGCGACTTTCTGGGCAAGTTCAGGAACGGCGTTTCCTGTAAAAAGCTTCATATCAGGCACAAGTGATTCCTCGGTGCATGTTAACTATATTGGCTGGGGTAGCAGGACTTGAACCTACGAATGGCGGGATCAAAACCCGCTGCCTTACCAACTTGGCTATACCCCAATAATTCGGTACAAGGGCGACATTGCTTGTTGCTTAGCTAAATTCAGCTAGTTTGGCATGCAGCGGCGACTGGTCAATGCCTTTAGCTACAAAGGCTGCGACTCCATCGGGTAAATGCTGCAACACGCTTTTTGCACTCTCAAGAGTAGCAAATTTGGCAAAAACACTCGCACCTGTCCCTGTCATTCTTGACGGAGCGTAGTGTAGCAATCTGTTGAGTAAATTTGCAACCTCAGGTTGCAGATTACACACTAATTTTTCACAATCATTTTGTGTTAAGGCAAAATTATAGTGATTTATATCAAGTTTGGGGGAGTTTCTGGGTAAATCAGGATGCGTGAAAATGGCTTGTGTAGAAATATTTTGAGGTGGTGTAGCAACCAAATAATACGCAGGTGAAATTTGAGTGTTGGTAAGCTTTTCGCCAATGCCTTCTGCAAATGCAGAATGTCCATTTACAAAAACCGGTACGTCGGCACCCAAAGATTTTCCTAAGGCAAGCAGCGCTGCTTGTCCCAATTGGCAATGCCATTGGTAATTTAATGCTACAAGAACGGTGGCTGCGTTTGAAGAGCCACCGCCCAGGCCACCGCCCATAGGAATATGTTTGCGAAGATATATATTGGCCCCCATAGTCGGGTCTATGCGGTAATCTAGCAGCAGTTGTGCTGCTTTATACACTAGATTATCTTCAGTATTGACGCCTTCAATGCTATCGATAAGTGTAATTTGTGAAGAATGGTTAACTTCTATTCCTATTTGGTCGCCATAATCAAGTAATTGAAAGAGTGTTTGTAATTCATGATATCCGTTATCGTAGCGACCACAAATATGCAAAAATAAGTTTATTTTTGCTGGACTAGGCCACCATTCAACATGTAAGTTGCTCATCGGTATCATTGACTCCATTCACTTATTTTCATTTTTATGGTGGTTTGATTGGCTGAATTAAACATACTTATTTGCATAGGTAACTGGTACTGAACATTATTGATGGTTGCGTTAGTGTAGCTTGTGTAGTCAATAGTCCATTGATTGCAGTTATCATTAATAGGAGCGTTTTTTTGGCTAATGTTGGCGCAAATAGGCTTTATTTGTTTGATGAGTCCATTTTCAAAACGAGTGATTTTTTGCTCAATAGGAACACCGTCAGTATCATCATCACCAATATTTTTTTCACTACGTCCATCTACTGAAGGGGCACCTTTTACCCAACTGCTTAATGCCTCTAAAGGAACTTGCAAGCCTGTAGTTTGGTAAACCAACATAGCTGGCGATGGGCCTTGATATTCTTTGCCATCAAAAAGCAAGGTGGCTAGTTGTCCATCAAACGCCAGCGAGACTAAAGTCATTCCCAATACGTTAGATAAACCAAACTGCTTGTTGGCATCTTCTTGTTGCCAATACATATATGCACTTCTGCGCTGCGTGGGTGTTATCCAAGCAATTTTACCTTTTAACTTCCATTGGGTAAGCTGCGTTAAATTATTATTTACATTAATTACGGCCTGATCTTCAAGGGCAGGCCTAACGTTGCAAGCCATTAGCCCAATGGTCATTAAAATCGTCGTAATTAGTTTCATATGAAGATGGTTTGAAAGCTTATGTTTTAAAAACCCAGGTGTATACTTGCTGTGAAATTTCATGTTAATTCGCATTTGGACTCGTGAGTTACCGTTTTTTACACACAAACATACAAGAATAAGCGATTTTTTTCTAACCTTAATGTGTATTTCTTTAAATGTGGGTCACTTTTGACTACAATACGCTGTTAATTAATAACCCTACTAGAAACGACAATACATGAGTTTTATTGCCATTGGCATAAATCACCAAACTGCTCCCATCGCTATTCGCGAAAAAGTGGCTTTCACACCCACTACGCTGGTGGGTGCGCTAAAAGATTATGCGGGGCGAAAAAAACAGGCCGAAATTGTTATTTTGTCTACTTGCAATAGAACTGAAGTATTTGCCAACACCGAACAAGTCAATATTGAAGACTTAACAGTTTGGCTTGCGCAAATACATCAAGTAGAGCTTGCATTATTAGGTCAATATTTATACACCTATGAAAATGAAGAAGCCATCATTCATCTGATGCAGGTAGCTTGCGGCTTAGATTCTTTAATTTTAGGTGAGCCGCAAATACTCGGTCAGGTTAAACAAGCTTTTTCAGAAGCTAAGCATGTAGGTACTGTTAATGGTTATTTTGAGAAAATCTTTCAAACTACCTTTACGGTTGCTAAAAAAGTGCGCACGCAAACCGATATTGGTGCAAATGCTGTTTCGGTAGCTTATGCTGCAGTCCAGCTAGCCAAACAAATATTTTCAGATTTATCTAACACTCATGTCATGCTTATTGGCGCAGGCGAAACTATAGAATTGGTGGCAAAACATTTAGCCCAGTATGACTTGAAAAAAATAACCGTTGCAAACCGAACCCTTGCCAATGCTCAAGTGCTGGCAGATGTCTTGCCGACTGATTCTGAAGCCATTACGATAAGTGAAATTCCAGAGCGCTTATCAAAAGCCGATATTGTGATTAGTTCTACCGCTAGTGCCTTGCCTATTTTAGGTCAAGGTACGGTAGCGAGTGCCTTGAAAGAACGTAAATTTAAACCCATGCTAATGATTGATTTAGCAGTGCCACGAGATATTGAAGAGCAGGTTTCTGAAATAGATGATGTATACTTGTATACCGTAGACGACCTGCAGCATATCGTGCAGCAAAATGTCGCGAATCGTGAACAAGCTGCAACTGAAGCCAATAAAATTATACATCAGTATGTGTCACAGTTGGCTCTATTGTTAAAACAGCACAAAAAAGTTGATTTGATAAAGACATATAGAGATGAAGCTGAAATAACGCGTCAACAGCTTGAAGATAAAGCCCTTGCAAAACTTGCGCAAGGTGAGGCGCCAGAAAAAGTATTGCAAGAATTAAGTTACAAGTTGTCTCAGGCTATGATGCACAGTCCCACAAAAGCAATGCAAAGAGCCATTGTCGACCCAAAAGCAAATGCGCTAGATGTACTTGAAGACATATTTGGCCAAAGTAATAAATAATTGTAAAAAAAGACAATATGAATACTAGGTGAATACAAAATTGTGCTTAACAATTTTGTCACCACATTCACACTGAGGTGTTCTTCAATAATAAAGGACAGCCACATTAAGGAAATACATGAAAGACTCGGTTGAACAAAAACTAGAATCGTTAGTTGAACGATTTGAAGAGGTGCAGGCGCTTCTAGGCGAATCTAGCATCATCAAAGATCAAGACAAATTTAGAGCCTTATCAAAAGAGTATTCAAAGTTAGAAGAGGTGGTCACGCAATTTAGGGCCTTTAAAGGGTCGCAAAATGACATTGCTTCTGCACTTGAAATGATTCAAGAGGAAGATTCTGAAATGCGCGAAATGGCGCAAGAAGAGCTTAAAGAAGCAAAGAAAAATAGTGAACAATTGGAAACAGATTTACAAATATTGTTACTGCCAACAGATCCTGACGACGACAATGACTGCTTTTTAGAGATCAGAGCAGGCGCGGGCGGTGACGAAGCAGCCATTTTTGCGGGAGATATGTTTAGAATGTACTCTCGCTATGCTGAAACTCAAGGCTGGCGACTGGAAGTGATGAGTTCCAATGAAGGTGATCATGGTGGTTACAAAGAGGTGATAGCACAGATTACCGGTAATGGTCCTTACGGCATTTTGAAGTTTGAATCGGGCGGACACCGAGTACAACGTGTGCCTGAAACTGAATCTCAAGGACGTATTCATACATCGGCCTGCACGGTAGCGGTATTGCCAGTAGTGCCTGAATCGGAAGCGATTGAAATTAACCCGTCTGATTTGCGCGTTGATACTTATCGAGCGTCGGGTGCAGGTGGACAGCACGTTAACAAAACCGATTCGGCCATTCGTTTAACGCATATACCAACCGGAGTGGTGGTTGAATGCCAAGACGAGCGTTCTCAACATAAAAACCGAGCAAGAGCTATGTCGGTATTGCAAGCAAGGCTTAACAATATAGAAAAAGATAAGCGTGATGCCGAAGAAGCCAGCACGCGTAAAAGCCTCGTAGGCAGTGGCGATCGTTCAGAGCGTATTCGTACCTACAATTTTCCGCAAGGACGAGTATCTGATCACCGAATCAACCTCACTTTGTATAAGCTTGACGATATAATTGCCGGTGATTTAGGGGCATTACTCGGCCCAATAAGACAAGAACATCAAGCCGATTTACTTGCTGCACTTGCTAACGACTAATGGCCTCATTAATTAATGTTGCAATAAATGCTGCGGCGAGTATACAGGTCATACTCGCCGACGCTGCTAAGCAAATTAGTGCGCAAGCTGAGCTCACATTTTCTCACCCAGCATTAGAATCACGCTTTTTATTGCAGTTTGTGGTAGATAAAAACCACGCTTGGCTCATAGCGCATGCTGATGAGTGTTTGTCGGCAGAGCAGTTTATGCGCTTTTATAAGCTTTTAAATGAGAGGCTTACTGGCAAGCCAATTGCTTTTATTTTAGGCACACAAGATTTTTGGAGTTTAAGCCTTAAAGTAGCCGATTGCACGCTTATTCCTCGTCAAGATACAGAGTTACTCGTTGAAATTGCTTTATCTCTATCATTGAAGGATAGCGCCAATGTGCTTGATTTAGGCACTGGCACCGGAGCAATAGCATTAGCGCTTGCTAAGGAAAACCCAAACTGGTCGGTAACGGGGCTTGACCGAGTGCAAGGGGCGGTCGAACTTGCTACTGAAAATGCTGTTTTGAATCACCTTAAGGTTAACTTTTTACAAAGTGATTGGTTCAGTCAATTATCAACGACGCACTTGAGTAGCTACGATTTAATTGTCACCAACCCGCCTTATGTCGAAGCCGATAGTGACTATCTTACGCAAGGTGATTTGCGCTTTGAACCCCTGTGTGCGCTTGTTGCCGCAGATGATGGCTTGGCCGACATTCGAACAATAATTGAGCAGTCTACGCAATATTTGCGCATAAACGGCTATTTGCTAATTGAGCATGGCCATACTCAAAGTGAGGCTGTTCAAGCATTGCTTTGCGCAGTAGGGTTTAGTCAGGTAAAGTCCTTCGAAGATTATAATAAGATTCCAAGAGTTACTCTAGCTTGTTGGTCTTAAATAATCTAAATCAGTGACTTTGGGGTAATAAATAATAACTAGAAAATAATCTTCGAAGACTAAAAATAACGCTAAAACTAAAATAAAACAAAACAAAGGAATAATTATCATGTACGAAATAGTAAAAAACACTCACCTTACAATAATTCTCTTAACCGTGGTTCTCTTTTTGATCAGTTTTGTGCTCACCATTAAAAGCTCCGATAAGGTGAATAACAAGTTGTTAAAGATTGGCCCACATATATTGTATACCTTATTTATTATTACCTTCATTTATATGGTGGGTTACAGAATGGGTAATGATTTACCGCTGTCCTACAGTTGGGCATTTTCTAAGCTGGGTGGTTTTGTATTTTATGTATTATCTATTGCGCTTGCGCTCAAATGGGCGAAAAAGAATATATGGCGATTTGTTGGCCTCATAAGCGCTATTTTTTGGTTGGCAATGACCGTTAGGCTGGGTTATTCCAAGGCGCTTATGGTAAAAATTACGAGTAATAACACAAATTCTTATATAGAAGTTGCGCAGTCCTACGCATTAGCAATGTGCTAACTATCAATATAAAATCAAACATCGTATAACACTCATTAGCCAAACATAGGAATACCATGAGCCCGATAGAGCATGTAAAAGTACAAGATATTACCGTTGCTAATAATGCCCCCTTTGTTTTATTTGGCGGCATGAATGTGCTGGAGTCTGAAGGTTTGGCCATGCGCATTGCTGAAAAATATAAAGAAGTGACCAGCAAACTCGGCATTCCATATGTATTTAAAGCATCTTTTGATAAAGCGAATCGGTCTTCTATGCATTCCTATCGAGGGCCTGGTATGGAAGAGGGCTTGCGTATTTTCGAGCGTATAAAAAAGGAATTTGATGTTCCTATTATTACTGATGTACATGAAGCTTTTCAGGCTGCAACCGTTGCTGAGGTGGTTGATGTTATTCAATTACCCGCGTTTTTGGCTCGGCAAACAGACCTGGTAGTTGCAATGGCAAAAACCGGTGCGGTTATAAATGTTAAGAAACCGCAATTTTTGGCGCCCCATGAAATGGCGCATATTATCAATAAGTTTGCTGAGGCTGGAAATCAAAATATTATCCTGTGCGAGCGTGGTAGCTGCTATGGCTATAATAATCTAGTCGTTGATATGTTGGGAATGGACCTCATGAAGCCTATGGCGCCTGTCATTTTTGACGCTACTCATGCCCTGCAGCAGCCTGGAGGCAGAAGCGATTCTGCTGGTGGTAGACGTCAACAAGCCGCCCAATTGGCTAGAAGCGGAATGGCGCTGGGCATTGCAGGTTTGTTTATTGAATCTCATCCCGACCCTGATAATGCAAAATGTGACGG
>JBLIGC010000063.1:0-9236 GCA_047636735.1 Glaciecola sp.
ACAACATTGCCACAATTTGTATATTGCCATTATTAAAACCCTACAGAATAAGGTAAACTTGCGCGCAGCAAATTATATAGCGTTTTAAAGGGTATGAAACACAAAAGTTACCGCGGTCGTATTCCATACTTAGGTGAAAATTTTTTAGGCGTTTCTCGCTGATTTGCACGGTTACTTATTACTATTTTACTATTTAAATCTATTTCATTTTATTAAAGGCCATCACCATTGAGCAGCTTCTACTCCCTAGAACTTGACGACGAATTAGTCAGTGCAGTTAACGCCTTGGGATTTACAAAACCCACCTCCATTCAATCATCGGTAATACCCGACGCTATGGACGGGGCCGACATTCTTGCCTGTGCGCCAACGGGAACAGGTAAAACAGCGGCTTTTATTCTGCCAATTTGCCAATTTTTACTCGACTATCCAAATAAATATAATAGCTCAGCCCGGGCGCTGGTGTTAGTACCAACCCGTGAACTAGCGTATCAGGTGGCCGAGCATGCCGAGCTTCTTTGTAAAAACACCGATTTAGTCGTAGGCGTTATTACCGGAGGAATAAACTACGGTACTGACCGCGAAACGCTTGCCAACAGGCTCGATATATTAGTGGCTACACCAGGGCGTTTATTAGAACATATTCAATCTGAAAGCTTCGATTGTCGCGATATAGAATCGCTTGTACTAGATGAAGCTGACCGTATGTTAGACATGGGTTTTGGTGCGGTGGTTAATCAAATTTGTGAAGAAGCTAGGTGGCGCAAGCAAACCATGCTGTTTTCAGCTACCTTAGAAGGCAGAGGAGTACGCAACTTCGCTCGCGATATTTTGAAAAACCCCAAAGAACATAACGCTTCACCTTCACGTAAAGAAAAAGCAAAAACCTTGCAGTGGTATCACTTATGCGACAGTCCTTCGCATAAAGACGCGCTGTTAGACTATCATTTACAGCACACTATTGAATCTTGCATCGTTTTCGTTAAAACACGCGAACGCTTGCATAACATGAAAGATAGATTGTATTCCAAAGAGTTTAACGTTGCTTATTTACAAGGCGATATGCCACAAGATAAGCGCATGGCTGCGCTGAGCAGTTTTAAGAATGGCGATGTTAAAATACTCATAGCGACCGACGTAGCCGCACGCGGTCTAGACGTACCTGATGTGTCTCACGTAATTAACTACGACATGCCCCGCGGCGCCGACGTTTACTTACACAGAATAGGTCGAACTGGCCGAGCAGGCGCCAAAGGCGTTGCTATATCACTTATAGAAGCCCATGACTTTATGTGGGTTGGCAAAGTAGCAAGGTATACCCAAGATGCTTTTAAGCCTCGTGTGGTTGCCGAGTTAAAGCCTAAGAACAAGCCGCCGGTACTGAGAAAAACCAAAAAACCAAAAAAGAAAAAAGGCGCAAATGCAGGCCCTGTGCGCAAAAAAGTGTCGCAGAAAAAACGCAAAGGTGCTCGCCCTGCTTCGCCTAAAGAGTAAAATGTAAAGTTTGGTTATTAAAACCAATAGCCGATTATTTTTAGGCCTAGTGACACCCAACAATCGAACAGGATTTGTGATGGATAAAATAGTATTGGCCACCGGCAATAAAGGCAAAGTGGCAGAGTTTTCACATTTGTTTAAGCAATATCAAATTAAAGTGCTGCCCCAGTCCGATTTTCAGGTGCCCGACGTGCCTGAAACCGGCACCACCTTTGTCGAAAACGCCATCATAAAGGCTCGTCATGCAGCAAAATTGACCGGTTTGCCAGCCATTGCAGACGACAGCGGCTTGGTAGTTGACGCACTAAATGGTGCGCCTGGTATTTATTCGGCTAGATATGCGGCGCAAGAAAATGGCGGCAACCCAAGCGACATTGACAACTGCACAAAGCTGCTTAAAGCACTCAATGGCAACCCTGATCGCAAAGCAAAGTTTTTGTGCGTATTAGTTTTCATGCGAAATGCGAACGACCCAACCCCAATTATTTGCCAGGGTGAATGGCGTGGCGAAATTGCCACGACGCCATTTGGTGATGGTGGTTTTGGATACGACCCCATTTTCTATGTGCCTTGTTTAAAACATACCGCTGCGGAACTTTCAAAGCACGAAAAAAGCGAAATAAGCCACCGCGCTAAAGCCCTAATCAAGCTGATGCACAAGCTTCAAGCACTTATTTAACCGAGTCTTTATGCGTATTCCTCTTGCCCTTTATATTCATATTCCATGGTGCGTACAAACGTGTCCTTACTGCGATTTTAATTCACATCAATTAAAAGGCGGTATTCCTGAAGATGAATATATCGCGCATATATTAGCCGACCTCGACCAGGATTTGCCGCTTATTACGCTTAATGGCAAGGTTCGTTCAATTAGCAGTATATTTATTGGTGGCGGCACGCCAAGCTTACTCAGCATTGCAGCAATGCACAAATTATTAAACGGGGTAAGACAAAGACTCGTGATTGATGAAAATGCTGAAATTACTATGGAAGCTAACCCTGGCAGCGCTGAAGCGGATAAGTTTTTAGGCTTTACGCAAGCAGGAATTAATCGCATATCTATTGGCGTGCAAAGTTTTCAGCAACGGCATTTGCAAGCTTTAGGCCGAATTCATGACGCCGAGCAGTCTCACAATGCTATTACTTTTGCACAAAAATTACCCCTTAGTTCTTTTAATGCAGACTTAATGCATGGATTACCCGAGCAAAGCTTGCACAATGCGCTAGATGATCTGAGTCAAGCCATTGCGCATAACCCACCGCATTTATCGTGGTATCAGCTCACTATAGAACCTAACACCCTATTTCACTCAAAGCCTCCTGTGTTACCCAACGACGACATACTTTGGGAAATACAGCTGCAGGGACAAGCGATGCTGCAATCTAGGGGCTATGAACAATATGAAATTTCGGCCTATGGACAACCCGGTCATAGGTGTGAGCATAATCTTAATTATTGGCGCTTTGGCGATTATTTAGGGATTGGGTGCGGTGCCCATGGAAAAATTACCAACATGACTGATTTTTCGATTATACGCACTGAAAAAGTCAAACATCCAAAAGGTTACATGGACTTAACCAAGCCTTATCTTTACAAAAGTACAACGGTAATTGATGAAGACTTAGCATTTGAGTTTTTCATGAATAGATTTAGGTTAGTTGAAGCGTGCCCAAAAGACGCTTTTTTACGTCATACCGGACGTAAGTTAAACCTAAACGAAGAAGCCATTTTAACCAAGCTTGTGCATAAAGGTTTGCTTGAGGAGTCGCCAAGCTCGTGGCAAGTTTCCGAGTTAGGACGACGTTACTTAAACAGCTTGTTAGAAGAGTTTGCCTAACAACCTAGCCCATTATATAAGCTTATTCGCTGACTAATTTAGTTCTTACTAAGCGCACAAATAGGCTACGCGTTTTTAGCCGCTGCGAGTTGCTGGCATTGGTAAAAGCAAGTGCCCAAGCAGACTGCGTATCTTGCATAGACGGCGTGCTTGTCCAGTAATCATCTGGTGAGGTGTTAGGGAATATTTCATCGTTAATAGAAGGACGCACGCATGATCTTTCCGTAATCACATTTAATTCTTTTACATTTGGCAGCCGCCAGTTTTTTGAACCATTATAGTCAGTTTGGACGCTTACCAGCAGCGCTTGTTGCCAATTAAGTGCGGTAGGCTCATTGGCACAGCTTGTTTCGTCCCATGTTTGACCTATACTACATCGCATAAAAATTAGCTGTGATGCAATGTGTAAAACTTCCCCGTTTGCACGAACAACAAAGCCATCGTTGATAGCTGTTTGGGGTATATTAGCAGGGCAAGTCGCCTCGGTTTGTTGTGTGCTCGCTTGGCTTATAATAGGCCACGTAAGTACCCAAATAGCGAACAAAAATTTACAACGCCAGTTTGTTATATCGCGATAATTCATCTTCCCGCCCTCACTAATATTACGCGATGGCTGTTTGTTTTATCTAAAAAGCCATCACTGCCTGTATTCATATTATAAGCCCAAGCGTTTCTTGCAATATCGTTATTTACCCCATCGGCGCTGCTTTGACTTGTCCAGTACCACAACGGTTGCCCATTGCTAATGCCTAGGTATGGGAAAAACACGCTGTCGACCAAAGGCGGCGTAGATTTTCCATAATGAATAATTGATTGAAGATCATTTAACTTAGGTAAGCGCCAGTCGAAAAAGCCACACAGGCCTTGATTATTAACCTCGTCTACATAGGCATTAGTATTACATGCTAGGCTTTGCACATTGCAGCTAGCGGAATTGGCATTTAGCTCGCCAGCAAAATTGCCATTTTCACCTTCCATATACCATGCAAAGGTTTGCTCCACATAGTTGAGGCTATTGGCATCTTGGTTTTCTTTTACTTGCCAAACCAAACCGGTTACATTGTCACGAACACACGCAAATGCAAAACTAGGGTTTTCAATAGCATCGCCATTATTATCAAGGCGCGTAAAGTCAAAACCTTGTGCCCCCTCACCCACTTTTATAACTTGTCCTGAAGCGGTTTGTCGGTCTGCGCCATAGCTAGCATCTTGCCCGGGATAATCATTTTGGTGCTGCATATTAAGCTGAGTTTCATTAGCAAACCATGTTACTCCTGAGTCATTTATTACACGCGTGACTGGTGCATACACTTGACCATTTATTTGAGCGCTGGCGGTGTTGCGAAAACTATCGGTGGCGGTAATTTGGTAAGCCACGGTGGTGTCGGTAACCACTAGTGGACTTGTGGCAACAGTAATGAAAGCCGTGGGATCGTTTAGCTGGGCGCTTATGTTTTGCATATTGTTTTGAGACCATTGTGCAGTAAAGGGCCTTGCGTCTGGAGCAAGACTTTGTGCTGTTGCCGACAGCATAACTAATTCGCCTGAAAACACACTTCTTACCGACGTCGTTGCTATCTCTACATTAGAGAACTGCTGCGCCAGCAAAGTTACACTGTAGTCGGTGCTACTGCTTGCTTGCTCTTGGTCAGTTACTGTTAATCTAAACCTAGCTTGCTGATTTTCATTCGCTATAGGCGATACTAGGGTAATGGCAGATAAGGAAGAATTGATACCTGCCATTAGGCTTGGTCCGGCAATTTGTTGCCAATTATAGGCAACAATATCCGCGCCACTTGTTTGTGGATCAGGATCGTTACTGGCACTGCCGTTGAGTATAATTAACGACGTTACCGGAAAAGTATTATTAGCATAACCGCTTATCTGGTTTACTTCTACAATAGCGATAGGTAGAACATTTATAGGATTCACGGTTATCGTTATTGTGTCGGATTGTGCGGCACCGGTGGTATCGGTGGCAAGCAAAGTAATTGAAAAAACTGTGGCTTGGGTAACACTTGGGGTCACTAATGTCGCATTAGTAATAGTGGTGTCGATGTGTGTTATTTGCACACTCGCATCGCTTTGCCACTCGTAAGTAGGCGCACCTTGACCACCGCTACTGCCGCCTAGCAGGTTAACTGATTGATTTTCATCAACGCTTATATTAGCGCCCGCATTAACTCTTATAGGTGCGGGAAGCGGCTGTACTTGTGGTGCAGTAACGCCGTCGCCACCGCCACCACAGGCACTTAAAATCAATATTGCGAATGTTACGAGTAAACCTATAATAAAACGAGATATGCTGATCACTGTGCCCCATGCCTTGTGCAATTAAATACTGACAATTGACAACGATGTAGCAAAAGCTGTACCAAAATTATGCGAAGTTAATTACGGGTGCACTTTTAATTACAATACTTACTCATTGCTACGCTCTTTCATTTCATTTTGAATAACTTGTAATGACAACAACTGTTTTTTTGCAGAGGCTGCGTCGGTCATGTCATATATCATCATACATACATTATCTATACTGCCCGTTGCCGACACTAATGGCGAAAACACCACGTTTTGATACATATAAGGAGCACTGCTAGTAATAGGTCTATAGTTTCTAAACTTAAATAAATAGGGGCGTTGTTCCCATGTAATAAAGGCACGGGTGCCAAGTTCAAATACAGGGTAAGTTTTGCTTTTTAGCCAGCTAGGTTTAATATCTGAAAATAATGAAAACAAATTCGCGTCGCGCACATCTGAAGGCAATAATCCTGAATGGGCTTCCATAAACCCATTCCACACTTTAATTTCAAATTTACGATTAAACACAACAATGCCAACGTCAACGGTTTGGATCATGTTCATCATCCAATGAAATTCAAGTAGTTCTTCTAGCGTGTCGCTCTTAACAGTCGCGTTTGCGTTTATATCGGTCATGCTAATCCTCAATTAAGTGAGCAAGTTTAGCGTTCATCATGGTCATAGACTCTTCGGTAAATAACAAAATTAAGTCACAGTTAATGTCAAAGCCTTCAAGTCCATAACTCACTTCTATTGCCAAGGTTTTGCGCCAAGCGCTTTTATTTGTATTTATTAGTTCTTGTAGGCTTTGATGCTGCCCCAGCACAACCGGATGGCCCTGTCTAAACTGCATATCAAGCTGTTTAGCTATGCCTGTTAAGCAAGTTCCAATTAGCAAACTGGCCACATCCATGAGGAGTTCTAGCTGTAGTTGGTCATCTATATCGCCATTAATATTGAGAATTTTTGCGACGTCGTTAAAACTTGAATCGCTTAAAATAAATAGCGCTTCGCCACTAATACCATCGCCTAAAAACCCTTGGCACACACCCGAAGTGGTTTCTACTTTATCCACATCAGACAGCAGCATATGTAATTCCGACACTTCAATTACGTTTACGTTTGGAATGGGAAGCTTAACAAACACGCCCATTATTCTGGCTAAGTGATCGGCGGCTTGGCCCATTGCCACATTAACAACTTCCTGATAACAGTCTCTTACCGTTTCATCTAGCTCAAAAGCCCGCGATACGGCTGGTTTTTCTGTATGGATAAGTTTATGTTTTTGCAGTACCGCAACTAACTGTTCACTGGTAACGGGCTTTTGAATAAAATCGATAGCGCCAAGCTCAGCCACTCTTTTTGTAGCTTCAGGCTGAATGTCGCCTGATATAACAATAGTCTTGGTGCCTAACTCAAGTTCTTCTATTTGCTTTAAAGTGCCGTAACCGTCTAACACAGGCATGTTTAAATCTAAGAGTAATAAGTCAACTTTGCCTCCTAATATTGCGGTAATGGCATCGGCACCGTCTTTAGCAAAGTGAATGGTGCCATCCAGGTCTTGTGGAAGACATCTAGCAACTTGCTTGCGCGCAACTAATGAGTCGTCACAAATGAGTACTGACAGCATAAATAGATAAACCAAGTGAGTTTTTTATCAATATCGCTGTATCGGCAAAACGAAGGGTGACTTTAGGCCTGAATTACCCTTGCAAGACCAATAAAAAAGGGTTTTAGGCAAACAATAAGGGCAATAATAAAGATGTAGCAATACCATTTACACAAAGCGCCAAAGTAGCGAATGCGGTGCACTGTTCACTAATTGAAATTGCGCGTGCAGTGCCTATAGCATGGGCAACTGCACCCAACGCTGTGCCTTGAGCAGCTTGATTGTTAACGCCAATTATCCTAAACAAAGCTGGACCGCAAATAGCGCCCACAATACCCGTGCTAATAACGAAAATAGCGGCTAATGAGGGAATGCCGCCAATTGCGTCAGCTGCGTCCATGGCGAGCGGTGTGGTAATAGATTTCACTAAAATAGTCATTTGTAGATTAAGCGGTGTATCCAGCAAATATAAACATGTCCATGATAAGAGCGGAGATAGCATACCCGCTATTGAAATAGGCACGAGTACTCGCCAACTCATTTCCATCAAAATACTTAGCTGCTTATATAAAGGTATCGCTAAAGCAACTGTGGCTGGGCCCAACAATGCCGACAATAAATGTGTGTATTCTTGATATTCAGAAACACTAGTATGGGTGAATGTTTGTAATAGTATAACAAGCAATGTACTAACTATAAGCGGATGTAAAACAGGCTGTATAAACCATAAAGGCTTGGATATTTTATACAAATATGAAGCACCAAAATAGATTGCAACGGTAATAATAAGCCACAAAAGCGAAGCCAACCAGTTAATCTCGTTTAGTATGATATGCATATTATTTTGCCTTGCTTGACGATTCATCGCCATTACCATCTTTAGGATTAAGCATATGCATTAAGCGCTGACTAATCCACGCGGTAATAGCCAAACTAAACAATGTTGACACCACCACAGACAAAAACAAGGCCAAAGGAAACGAGGCTATTAAATCAAAAAAATTAACAATGGCGACAATAGCGGGGATAAAAAATAGCGACATATGTGCCAGCAAAGGATTAGCGGCTTTGGAAATTGCGTCTGGCACGCACTTGTATAGCAACAAACTGCAAAACAATACGGCTATGCCAAGTAATGCGGGGGGAATATTTATTTCAAAGTGAAGTAGCAGATATTTAGCAACAAAAAACAATGCGCTCAAAAAAAACAGGCCAATCAAAAATTGGCACAGGAGTTTAACGAGTATACGTTTAGAAGGTACTTTCTTGGTGGGTGGTGATGAAATAATTAGTCCCTTTCTTTGTATAATCTATTTTAAACTCTTTGTTGTTCAAAGTCTGCACAAATAGTAAGCTTTTGTAATCACCAAAATTGTTACTTGAAGAAATATCAACCATAGCAACGTCCATGCGCTTAGCCTCGAGTTTATTCTCTGGAACTTCGCCGATATATTCTTCAAGACCATTATGCATGACAACTAGCACTGGGTCTTGACGACTGTTAATTATTAACAAGTCGACTTTGCGATGTTTATGAATGATTGTGTTTCGACCGCTTAGAATGTACGGATCTTCTTTCATATATCTTCACTACCCTTTAAGTAAATAATGATGTGCTTGCTGCCCAACAGCGCTTTTATTAATTAGCACAGCACTAAGTAAACACAGTAAATTTTTTCAACTATATCACTTATGTGACGGCCGATATTGGCTAAACTTTAGCTTAAGTAACTCGCTAGGCATTAATTAATAAAAAAAGGCAATAAATGGTAATGACTTTCAGTCAAAAACTATTTATACTTCGCCCCGCTTTAGAGCAAGGCTAGCTTGTTTAGATTGTTAGAGCATCTGGCTTAAATAATCTCAATGAGCACTGCTAAAATACCTAGCACATACCAGTTTCAAAAATGTGGCCCCTTAGCTCAGTTGGTTAGAGCATACGACTCATAATCGTCAGGTCCCCTGTTCGAGTCAGGGAGGGGCCACCATTT
>JBLIGC010000064.1:0-8901 GCA_047636735.1 Glaciecola sp.
TTTTGGGTGTAAGACTAAGGAGCAAACATGAAAAAAATTAGAATCAGTATATTAACAGTAGTTTTCGCTGCAGGCGGACTTCTTTCACAACCAATACTTGCAGCAGATATTGCAGCAGGTAAAGCTAAATCTGTTGTTTGTGCAGCGTGCCACGGTAATAACGGAATTTCCATGATACCAATGTATCCTAACCTAGCGGGCCAAAAAGAACAGTATTTGGTTTTACAGATGAAAGCATTCCGTGATGGACAACGCAAAAACATGGTGATGTCGCCTATGGCTAGAGGTTTAAGTGATATTGATATTGCAAATATATCGGCGTATTACGCAAGTTTAAATCCAGCTGGAAAATAAACGGTCTGATAAAATATGTTTTCTTTAATACGTCCCCTATATTAATTTAGAAGTATAAATGCGTCTGTTAGTAATAAATGCCTTTGCGAGTAATAAATGATTGAAAATTTTCAAGCTATCACCCGATTTATTGTTGAAATTGAAAAATTAAAAAATGTTGAGCGCAAAATAAAACCTGTAGGTTTGTCACGTTTTGAAAATAGTGCCGAACATAGCTGGCAAATTGCTTTGTTGGCGCTAACACTTTTGCCATACGCAGAGCAAAACCCAGACCCATTAACTGTGGTCACTATGTTGTTATTGCATGACATTGTAGAAATTGACACGGGTGATAAGTTTGCCTACGACGCTAATCACGATGATTTTGAAAATGAATTGTTATCGGCGCAAAGAATTTTTGCTATTTTGCCTAATGAACAAGAGCAAGCTTATCTCAAACTCTGGATTGAATTTGAACAGGCACACACCCCAGAAGCGCAATTTTCTAAGGCAATAGACAGGTTAATGCCTGTGATACAAAACTTGCATAATGGCTGTCAAAGTTGGATTGACCACGATATTTCCGTCAGCCAGATTTTACTTAAAAATGCTTCTATTGAAAAAGCTAATCCGCAATTATGGCAATGGATAAAGCAACAAGTTATTGATACAGGTAAGCAAGTGGGTTTAAGACGTTAATATCCTCTGGATCCTGGAAACCTTGTTTGTTGGTTAGGCTGATTAGCCCCAATTTGTAATCGTCGTTGCACTTAATGAACTGAGCTAATTGGGTCATATTTCCTGGCTGGCTTCATTCAATCCCAATGATTTTGAACATAAACGTTATAAATATACCCTGATATTCAAACTAAAGTGGTCTTAGCTAATATCTACACGTATATAGTTAATTATTTATTAATAAGGAGCGTTTGATGATTGTACTTCACCATTTAAATAATTCCCGTTCGCAACGCATATTGTGGTTGCTTGAAGAGCTTAATCTTGAATACGAAGTTAAGCTTTATCAAAGAGACAGCGTCACTAATTTAGCGCCTAACACGCTGACGTTAATTCACCCTTTAGGTAAATCCCCAATCATCACCGATGGCGATGTCACTGTGGCTGAATCAGGTGCCATTATCGAATATTTAATTGGAACTTATTACAAGCAGGGAACCGACGGTCAATTAGTTGATCCCAAGCGTGGTAATGAGGTTCATAGGCAATACACATATTGGCTACACTTTGCAGAAGGCACTTTAATGCCGCCTTTAGTGGCTAAGTTGGTGCTGGATAAAGTAAGGGTTAATGCAAAGCCGTTTTTTGTCAAAATTATTGCTAACAAGATTGTTGATAAATTAATGGCGTCTTATTACGGACCTATTATTGCCAAGAATATGGATTATATTGAAAGTCACTTAGCTCATAACGCTTGGTTTGCAGGTGATGAGTTATCTGGGGCTGATATTCAAATGAGCTTCCCACTTGAAGCTGCAGTGGCAAGGGGCAATGGTAAACACTTCCCAAACATTTCTAAATTCGTTGAAAAAGTCCATGCAAGGCCTGCTTATCAAGCCGCCTTAGAAAAAGGTGGTAAATACGATTATGTCTAAGGGCTAAGCTGATTAGTAAAGCTTTAATGCTCAAGATGACTCGTCACTAACGAGTCATCTGTTTCGTGGTATTTAATCTAAACTCGATGTAGGGACTCCACATACCCTCCAGCACTGTGCTATTACGCTTATCTTCGTTGAATTTGCTCGCCATAGCCTGCTATTAATTTACAAGCTCGCCTTGATAAAAACATTATTGTCAGCACTGGTTGCATTAAAGGGACTGGCAGATCAATTGTAGCGTTCTAAAGTATTGTTTTTATTAGGATGATTTTAATGCAAGCGGCACGTCTTAACCCGAATTCAAGGTATTTATTCTTCATCTTGTGTTTCTTTAGATAATCCCATCTCTTGCATGAGCCTCCTGACCTCTTTTGGGATAAGTTGGGTATTATCTTTTTCTAAATCCTCGTCATCTGGTAAGGGTTGACCAGTAAAGGCATGTAAAAATGCTTCACACAATAATTCTGAATTAGTCGCATGCCGCAGATTATTTATCTGACGACGAGTACGCTCGTCAGTAAGTACTTTTAAAACTTTAAGTGGTATTGACACAGTGACTTTTTTCACCATCTCACTTTTTTTACCGTGTTCTGCGTAAGGGTGAATATATTCACCGTTCCATTTTGTTAAATTTGCCATTGTTACAATCTTTTATCTTTCTTATGCATTGAAATTCTAACCAATACGAGCAAAAGGTCAATGATAGACTGCTAAACATCTTGACGGCTTTACGTTCAAAGTTTAATTTAGACGTCTAAACGGCTAAATACTTCGGGAGTTACCCATGGCGTCTTACGCACAAGGGATAGATGCATTAAATCAATCATTATCAGAGGTGAAAGGGATTGATGTATCGTTTGAATTTTTTCCACCTAAAACGGAATCAATGGAACAAACGTTGTGGAAATCTGTAGAGCGTCTAGCACCGCTTAAGCCATCTTATATGTCTGTGACTTATGGTGCCAACAGCGGTGAACGTGACAGGACCCATGATGTAGTCAAACGCATTCAGGCTGAAACAGGTATTCAGGCTGTGCCACATTTGACTTGTGTTGATGCAACACGTGAAGAGCTTATTGAAATTGCCAAGGATTATTGGCAAAGTGGGATCAGAAAAATTGTCGCATTGCGTGGTGATTTACCCGCTGGTGTAGAAAAGCCTCAATCTTACGCATCAGATTTAGTGGCATTGTTAAAAGATGTGGCGGACTTCGAGATTGCAGTAGCTGCTTACCCCGAAAAACACCCTGAAGCGCCAAATAGCCAATTTGATTTACTCAATTTAAAACGCAAGGCCGACGCCGGTGCTACCGAAGCTATAAGCCAGTTTTTCTTTGACGCAGAAGTCTTTTTGCGTTTTCGTGATCGTGCCGCAGCGACGGGGATTGATTTGGATATTGTACCGGGAATTTTGCCTGTGACTAATTATCAAACTCTGCAACGTTTCGCAGGTTTTACTAACGTACATGTGCCCCAATGGTTGCACAAAATGTATGATGGTTTAGATAAAGATGACCAAACTACGCGTAATTTGATGGGCGCTAATATCGCCATGGATATGGTCAAAGTATTAGCTAAAGAGGGGGTGAGAAAATTCCATTTCTATACTCTTAATCGAAGTGAACTAAGTTATGCTATTTGCCATATGTTGGGTGTTAGAGCAGACTAGAAGCTACTTACTCGGCAATCATACATGACAAATTAATGCAGCTTCCTTTTTTTAAGACACAGACACTCCAACCAAGCCTAACAGCAGTAAAAGGTTTTTTACTGCTGTTAGGCACCCATTGTAAGCGAGATAAAATAACCATATCAGCAGGACATTTGGCTTACGTATCCTTACTGTCACTCGTTCCTTTTATCATGGTGTTTGTTACCATGTTGTCTGCGTTTCCGGCATTTGCGCAAGTTAGAGGCGATTTAGAAGCGCTAGTTTTTAACAATTTCGTGCCCACTGCTGGTGATCAGGTACAAACCTACATGACAGAGTTTGTTAGTAATGCCTCTGGGATGGGAGCAATCGGCATATCGTCATTGGTCATTGTTGCTTTGATGCTGATATCTAATATTGATAAAACCTTAAACAGCATTTGGCAATCTAAAAATGAACGCCCGCTAATTTTCACTTTTGCTATCTATTGGATGGTGTTAACGCTGGGACCACTTTTGATGGGGTCGAGCGTTATTATGAGTTCTTACTTAATTGGTTTGGTAAACTATGCCGAAGAATATACGCCTGGCGTAACGACTGTATTACTCAAAATATTGCCATTTATCACCTCTATTAGTGCATTTTTTCTTATTTACATGTTGGTACCCAATAAAAAAATGAACCCTAAACATGCCGTATTTGGGGCATTAGTGGCGGCTATTCTCTTCGAAGCTAGCAAAAAAGCCTTTGCTTTATACGTGACCAGTTTTCCGTCATACCAACTTATATTCGGTGCGTTGGCGGTGATACCTATTTTGTTTGTCTGGGTATATTTGTCTTGGATGGTGGTATTGATTGGGGCAGAAGTGACCCATGTATTAGAAATATTCTTGGACGATGAGGCAGAAGACATTTTTACAGATGATGACAAGCTGAGTCCGCCATCATAATGATTAATTCAAATTAGATTCGGTGCTAACTTTTCATACTAGATATAAAGCTATTTGATTCAGCAATGGCCTTGTTCATTTCTGATACAAGCTGATTAATCTCTTTCTTTATTCCATCAAATTCGCCTTGCAACGCACCTATGGCACTGGCGTTAAGATTGTGTTTTAAATACAACACATTATCTCTTAAAGCCGATAACACCGGGCCCATTTTACTTTCTGCCCTGCGCATCGCACTAAGCAATGAGTTGTAACGGCGTTGTGTGTCTTTTAACTTACGCTGGCTATTCCGTTTGAGCGTCTCATTAGTGTATTTCTGTAGTTCTTCCTGCCATTCATCAAATAGTGCCTGTGCAACACTTTCGACTTTATCAATTCGGCCTGTTACTGTGGCCGCAGAGCTTTCGCTAGCTTCAAACTGGTCTTTAAGCTGTTCATAGATATATTGTAATTCACCACCATCAAGGTTAATTAGTTGACTAAATTCATCTAGTGCTGAACTGAATTGCTGCTGTGCATCCTCTTGTGATTCTTTGGCGTCCTCCACTCTATCTACCAAGATATCGCGTTTTTCAACACCAACTTTTTCCCATGCAGCATAATATACGCTTTGGCATGCTGCTAATAAAACAACCAAAGAGACCAAGAATAGCTTTTTCATGGTTAACTTTTATATCTTGCTGCATTAATGATCGCCCATACATGGAAAATAAAACCAAAAGCGGCCATAAAAAATAATATCCCAGTTGCTGCAAGGGAATAATTAACGCTGACTAACACGAAAAAAATGATTGCAGCTAAAATTCTACCTTGAACGAGTTGTCCTAACCCAGGAATAAAAAAACTACATATGGCGGCTAATACATTACCGCCTGAACCTTGTTTTGACATATTCTGTCTCCGTTAAAATAACTCTTCATGTGCTTAGGTAGTAAATTAAAGCATTACAGAAAAATAAACAAATGGGATATGTAAATTCATATGACTCAACTCTACCCCGACATTCAAGCCTTCACATCAGAAATGTTAGCTGCATCAAATGGACATTCATTATATGTGGAACAAACAGGCAATCCTAGAGGTATCCCCGTACTATACTTGCATGGAGGACCAGGGGCTGGTATTGGCAAGGATTATCGCCGCTTCTTTGACCCTGAAAAATACTGGATCATCGGTTTTGACCAAAGAGGATGTGGCAAGTCCACACCTTTTGGTGAACTTGAAAATAATAACAGCCATTCTTTAGTTGATGACGTGTTACTTATTCAACAACATCTAAATATTAAAAAGTGGGTATTATTTGGTGGGTCTTGGGGCTCAACGTTGGCTTTACTGGTGGCTATTCGGCAACCTGAAAGTGTCATAGGGCTTATATTACGTGGGATTTTTCTAGCAAGAGAACAAGATTACACTTGGTATCTAGAGGCGTCAGGCGGTGCAGCACAACTTTTTCCAGAATATTATCAGGCTTTTTTAGAGCCAATTAATAACAGGCCCAAGGATGTATCGATTGTTGATGCTTATTACCAAATATTCACTAGTAACAACGAAGTGCAAAAAATGGCTGCTGTTAAAGCGTGGTGTTTATGGGAGGCTAGGATAAGTCGCTTACATTGTCGGTTTGATGAAAACCAACTGGTTTCAGATGTACATCGTGCCATCAGTTTAGCTATTCTAGAGTGTCACTACATCAAACATCATTGTTTTATTCCTGAAGATTATGTTTTGCACAATATAGCAAAAATCCAACATTTACCTGCCAGTATTATTCATGGGCGTTACGACTGTGTGTGCAAAATAGAAGGGGCTTATTCTCTGAGCCAAAGTTGGCAAAACAGTCAGTTAAATATAGTGCCTGAATCAGGTCATAGCGCTGGAGAAAAACTGATTACTCAAGCGTTATGCTCAGCTAGCCAAGCGATGGCCAAGTTTTGGCAAGAACAGCAGTGATTGGGTTAATCCAAAGAGTAAAACATGCAAAAGTAGAGGTTGAGGGGAAAAATGTTGGTGAAATCAAACATGGCATATTAGTTTTGCTGGGAGTTGAAAAGAATGATGATGAAACTAAGGCGAAAAAATTAAGTCAAAAAGTGATGAATTATCGAATATTCTGTGATCAACAAAGCAAAATGAATCTTAATGTTCAACAAGTAAAAGGTGAGCTATTAGTTATCTCCCAATTTACTTTAGTGGCGGATACACAAAGCGGCAACCGTCCGAGTTTTTCATCTGGCGCTTCTCCTCAATTGGGTGAAGAGCTTTACCGTTATTTTATACAATGCTGCCAGCAAAATGGTATGCCTTGCAAAAGTGGCGTATTTGGTGCTGATATGCAGGTTTCACTTTTGAATGACGGACCCGTTACTTTTCAACTTAAAGTATAGTTTGCTGACTATTTTATTATACGCTTTAATAGCCAGCTTGGTTTTACGTTCAGATTGTTTAGCTTTTGATGTGCTGGGCAACATAGGGATACTTAGTTAGATGTATAAGATTGATATACCTGCTAGTGAGCAAGATTTTGATGGTTATTTTTTGTTTCGTTGGAAGATGTTACGTGAGCCTTGGAAATATCCTATAGGCTCTGAAAAAGATGAATACGAGCAAGTAAGTCAGCATCGTATGATCCGCAACCGTGATGGTGAAGTGATTGCTGTGGGACGCGTACATATGAATTCGGCCGAAGAGGCTCAGGTGCGACATGTCGCTGTCGACAAAGACTACCAAGGCAAAGGATTGGCAAAAATGTTAGTAGCCTCCTTGGAAGCGGTAGCAAGATCAGAGGGCGCGGTACGAATGGTGACTAACAGTACTCAGGCATCTATCGCATTGTTTACAAGTATAGGGTTCATAGCTCAAACTGGGGAACCCAAAGAATTAGGGGAACAACAGCGCCAGCAGATGGTTAAAAAGCTCACTGATCCAAGCAGTATTATGTTGCATCCCAAATGGTGCAAGTTATTACAAAGTACTTGGCATGAAACTATTCCTATTAGCGAACAAATGGGTATCAAGTTACATCAATATACCGGACGTACTCTTGAAACTCGGGCGTCTTTGAATAAAAATATCAATCTTCATGGCACTATGTTCGCTGGTAGCATTTTTTCTTTGGCGACATTGACTGGGTGGGGAATGATATTTTTGCAGCTCAAAGAAAAAGGACTCGATGGAGAAATTGTATTAGGTGATGGCAATATTCATTATCATAAACCTATTACCATGCAGCCTAGAGCGTTATGTAATATCGAGTCTTTGAGTGGTAAGTTTGAACTTCTGGATAAGAACAAAAAATGCAATATTAAGCTAAATGTCGCCATTTTAGATGGTGATAATGCTGTTGCTGAGTTTTCTGGCGTATTTTGGGTATTACCGAATATCACAACTTTGAATTGACATGATTTCTAGGCAATAAAAAAGCGCGAATATCGCGCTTTTTTTGTGACTGCTGATTAACAATATGTGTTTAAGCTACCATAGCATTCTGTAACTTCTTCATTGCGTTTTTCTCGATTTGACGAACACGCTCTGCAGATACTTGGTACTTGTCGGCTAAATCTTGCAAAGTTGTTTTATCATCCGACAACCAACGAGTTTGAATGATATGTTGACTGCGGTCGTCAAGAGTTTTGAGTGCAGAATATAATCTTCCAGATGCATTCGAATCCCAATCAGCATTGATAACATCTGATTCAACATCAGCTGTTTTATCTTCAAGAAATTGTACCGGTGCAAAACTGCCACTTTCGTCATCATCCGCAGACAGGTCGAAAGCCTGATCATGGCTGCTCATACGAGCTTCCATTTGCAGCACCTCTTTGGTGCTTACACCTAAAGTTTCAGCTACTGTTTGTACTTCTGCGTGAGTAAACCAACCCAAACGTTTTTTGTTTTTACGAAGATTAAAAAATAATTTACGTTGAGCTTTGGTGGTAGCAACTTTAACAATACGCCAATTTTTTAGTACAAATTCATGTATCTCGGCTTTTATCCAGTGGACAGCGAAAGAAACTAAGCGAACGCCCACTGTCGGGTCAAATCGTTTAACTGCTTTCATCAAGCCAATGTTGCCTTCTTGAACTAAATCTGCTTGTGGTAAACCATAACCAGAATAAGATTTTGCAATGTGCACCACAAAACGCAAGTGAGACATAATGAGCTTTCTGGCAGCTTGTAAGTCACCATCTTGTTGTAAACGTTCGGCTAAGCCACGTTCATCTTCGGCGGTCAGCATATTAATGCTACTTACAGCTTGAATGTAAGTCTCAATACTTCCCGTCTGCGGGACGGTTAATGTCAATGCGCGTAAATCTGTACTCATAGTTACCTCGTATTACATTTAAGCCGCGAT
>JBLIGC010000065.1:0-8722 GCA_047636735.1 Glaciecola sp.
TGAATTGTTTTTTATGCTCTTCGCCTGCCGTCCATTTTATGGCGTCTGGACGGGTGAATAAATTAGAGGCATGAGCCGAACCAGTAATTTTTTGGCATTGTTTACAGTGGCAGAAATAGAAACGTTTAAAGTCATTCCTAACTTCGTATGAGACCGCGCCACAAAGGCACCCTCCGCTTATCTTATCGTTCATGTTTTCTCCTAAATTAATATGAGGCTCGGTCTACTGGCTTTGGTAAACAGTGTAACAAGTCTGCGCAGTCATATCTGATCAGATATTTTAGTGAGTTTCTAGATAGTACGCCTAAAAAATATGCACTCGATAATTAAGTCGACATGCCCAGTTTATTGATAGCTAAAAGGTCTGAATAGGCACATAAGTTACCTTTATAATAATGTATTATACTGACTAACCAATGTGCCGTAACAAAGCTTGCATTTACAATATATATCCATGCTATTGCCTCGCATATGCTCATACCTAAAAGGCCAGTTCTTTGTCTATGTCAGAATCAAAAAAAACACGCACAAGACTTTCACCAGAGGTTAGGAAAAATTTAATCCTTGATCACGCTGCCGAAGTTGTAGCTGCAGAAGGTGTATCAGCATTGAGCATGGAAAGGCTGGGACAGGAAGCTGGGATAAGCAAATCACTGGTATATGCTTATTATCCGAGTATGAAGGAATTGCTGCAAACTTTACTCAAAAGGGAATATAAAAGCTTAAGATTACGCCAATCTAAAGCGGCTGAAGGCGCTGAAACGTTTGAACAATTAGTGAGACAAACTACCAAAGCTTATTTGAGTTACATAGAGGAAAGAGGGCTAATTTTGGATAGATTGGCAGCAGAACCTAGTTTGTCTGAGCATGGAGATCCAACCGAATATAGCAGGCAAACAGCTGTGCAATATATAGCTGAGATCGTACATGAACATTTTGGAATAGACATGGATATCGCTTTACCTGCAATAGACATCTCTTTTGGTTTGCCGGCTGCTGCTGGGCATTATCTTACTAGGCATAAGGTAAGCCGACAGACGATTGAAGACATAACAGTCGCCATGATGATTGGCAGCATTGGTGGACTAAAACGAAACTATGAAACAGCGCTTAAACCACTGGTTAAAAAATAGTATAACAGACTGAGTGGTTAGCCAATCTGCACTTACTGCTGAAGAAACGCCTCCATTGCACGTATAACATCCAGAGGTTTATCAAAAAATGGACTATGTCCAGAGCCTGGAATGACAATCACTGTTAAATCATCTACATACTTGGGAATTTCATCCAGCATAGCCGGCACAAATGTGCGCTCATTTTCTGTCCATATCAACAAACTGGGTACGTCAACCTTGGCCGTTTTTGACGGCCAGTAAGATGAATCCTGTATATCGGCCGGGGCAGGAATGTTGGCACGATACCAGTTCACCGCTCCTGTATGTGCCCCAAATTGGCCCCATGCAGTAAAAAATGCACGCTTAAACTCGTCGTCGAGATGCCCATTTGCATAACCTCTGTCAAACCCATAACGCCACAACATCTCTGGCCCACGCTCTGCAAAGATATTTTCAATACTTGGGCTCTTGAGTTTTTCCATATAGGCTGAGGATTTTTTTTGCTCTGCATTATTAACAATCATATTCAGCAAAACATTGTATGGCGGGGCATTAATAACCACCAGTTTATCTATCAGTTGGGGATATTTTTGCGCCACTGTCCATGCTAGTGCACCGCCCCAGTCATGACCTACTAGTGTGACCGTTTTACCTACTGGAAAATGGCTAATCAAGGCTTTTACGTCTTCCACCAGTATTTCAATTTTGTAGTTTTCAGCCCCTTCTGGTTTTGCTGATAAGTTGTAGCCACGATTGTCTGGGGCAACCACATGATAGTCACTGGCAAAATGGGACAGTAGTTTGTCCCAAGAAGCACCAAAAAATGGGTATCCATGCAAGAACAGCATAAGGTCGCCTTCACCCTTATGCACATAGTGAAATTTCAGACCATTAAGCGTGACAAACTCAGAGTCGTAGCCCAAATTTGGGCTATCAGATACCTGACTATCAGCCAATAACGATGTGCAAATGGTTAGGTAAAAAAGCACAAATACACACGTGACCAGTCTGACTATTTTTACACTTTTTTTAACTAACATTATGTATCCTCATAATATCTGAGTTGAAGATCCGCTCATATAAGTCGCAACCCGCTGTGCGAAGTTTTCGCGGATATTCATGTAAAACAGCTTGATATCCACACTATGATAATTTTGTTTTTCTTCACTCGCTCCTTTCGAAAAAGCTTTCTCACGCTGGGTTTCAAGCAATAATCTGCCATTTTGACAACGAGCATGAGTATGATTATTAAATTTTAATAATTTACTGGGTTGTTCTTTTGAGCAGAATAAATTCAAATAGCGATGTCGTTATTCAGGTTTATCAAAGCTAACAATGGAATAGTTCGAATTGGCTTCGATAACTTGACGAAGTGAGAATATATTGCCGTCAACGTCTCTGGCATACATCTGCCAAAAACCACCAACCTGTTGCGGAGCACTAATCAAGTCGACACCAAGCGACTTAAGACGTTGGTACTCTTTTTGAATATCAGTTACTTCTAAGGAGTAGCTATAGCCCAAATCACTTGCATTGCGCTTGCCGGTGAACACCTCAGTTTTAGGCGTTCTGAATTGCCAAAACTCCATCATCTTTGACTGACCATCCATTTTGAACCAACCAGCGAGCACATCCGTGTCGGTCAGATTGGTGATACGATCTATCTTAGAGTTTTTGATTATTTCGGATTTTCGATAAGGCTTAATACCCAATACGTCTTGATAAAAGCGCATTAGTTTTTCGATATCAGGCGTGGCAAAAGCAACTTGTGTCATCCACATGCTGTGATCCAACTCTTGCCAGGCATCGTCATAACCGCCGCGCTCTAGAATTTTCCCGTCTAGCTCTTCCATTTCAAACATATTACCTTCTGGATCATAACCATAAGCATACGTAACGCCATATCCACCTAAGTCAACGGGACCATTTCCCGGTGTGATTAAACGAGTACCTGCGGCAACAAATTTGGCATAGCCGGAATCAGATTTAGGCGATTGAAAACAGGTATGGGTTATACCGGGGCCCTGTGCCAGCATATCGCTTAATCTTACATCTTTGTTAATCGCAAATTCAGTCAGTTCAAACAGCATATTGGGCGCTTTTAGGGTAGCCACTTCATATTCGAGACTTTCACCCGCATATAAAGTATCTGAATGATTATTGGCATATACTTTTTCCCGTTTTATTACTTCAAAACCAGTGGCTTGTTGATAAAAAGCTAGCGCTTGATCGAGGTTTTTCACCGACAATCCAATATGGTTGATGCCCATAATAGTCGTTTTGGTGTCTTTGATAGTGGCCGTTTTATCTATTTCTATTGCCTCTTCAGACGACATAACCGTAGTCACGGCCATTGATAAAAAAACTGCCGCTAGGCTTTTTAGAAAACGCATAATAATCTCCAAATAAAATTTTCTAGCAAGCCGCACAATGCGACTTTCCTAATGTATTAAACTATAAATTTAGAAGTTGGCTCACTTACCACCAACTGAAAACACCATCAGTAAATTTCCCGGTGCTTCTGCCCACTTATCATAACCAGAGGTTAGATAGATTTTACCATTTGCAATCACTGGCCCATCTGCCTCAATGGAACCACCAAAACCTTTTACTCCGTTAATACTGGTTACTGCTTGTTTGGTGTCATACTCCCAAATAATTTCGCCTGTTGACGCAGAGAAAATCCTAAACATACCATCCAAGCTGCCGGCATAAACTAAGTTTGCAGAACTTGACACCGCTGCTGATATTCCAGGAAAACACAAAAAAGTATGCTTTTTGGGGCAAACGTTTGGCAATTTTGTTCGCCATATAAACTGACCTGTCTGCAGATCTAAACCATGCAGTCCCGGATGAGGGGCGCCAACATTATAAAGATTATTCGTTGGCAGGTCTGAAACACCCACGTAGACATTTTGGTTATCAGTGCTCATACCCCAATGCACTCCGCCCATGGTTCCACCGCTTCCAACCCTCTGTTTCCATACAACTTTACCTTTAGCATCAGGGTCCAGCGCATACACCATGCCCGATTTTTGACCGATAATAAGTAGCTGTTTGCCGGTTTCAGGGCTGGTTAACATTGCTGAAGCTCCGATATCATAGTCAGGCCCGTTTTCTTTAGGGCAATTAGGCGTTTTACGAGAGCAAGCACCATTCCAGGCATCGTCTTTTGTGACCTGAGTAACCCATTTAATTTCACCTGAATTTAAGTCCATAGCAATTACAGCGTCACTTTTTCCGGTAGCGGGTGTCGAATAGTTTTGTCCCGTGGTGGCATACAGTAAATTACGTTTTACATCTAAGGTTGGTCCAGACCAAACTGGGGCTCCTGATGGTCCATGTTGTTGAGTACCGGCGGAGGTTTTATAAGTGGGTTTAGGAACGTCTACTGTATAGGTAGTCCATACCTTTTTACCTGACTGTATATCAATCGCTACCACGGCACCTCTGAACGAACAGCACTCGTAGTCCACTCTAGCTGCAGGGATAATTTCAAGCGAAGAAACAGGTACATACACCTTTTTCTCATCGGCGATCACTGAACCTGTTACAACCGCCAAAGGACTGGAATGTACTTTTGTACGCCATTTCAACACACCTGATTGCGCGTCTAATGCGTAAGCGTTGCCATCTAAATCACCAAATAGAAGGGTGTTTTGCTGTAAAAAAAGCGCACCTCGCACCTCTGCTTTGGCCAAATATTCCCAGTGTACACAGCCCGTTTCAGCATCAAGTGCATAGACGATCCCTGCCTGACTTCCAATATAAACCATGTCCTCGGTAACAGTAGGCTGTGCCCTCACTCTTGTTGCCTCTGGAAAGGCAAATGCCCATTTCAATTTTAGATCAGTCACGTTATTAGGCGACAAGAGTAGATCTTTATCTTGGTATCGTCTGTTACCTGTTTTACCCCCCCACCCATTCCAAACTAATTTCGACATTGATTCGGGCAAGTCAACAGCTGTGCTTTTGCAGGTATATGTAGTGGGATTGTTGCTAACATCTGCAACTTTTTTACCCGTTAAAAACTCCGCCACAGCGTATTTTTCCGCTCGGGATAAAGCCATACCGGCGGTACTCATTGCACCAGACTCTAATGCTTTTACTATTCTTTCGGGGGGATAAAGTTTAAGCGCTTCTACTTTAGGCGCCTCAGGCAAAGCGCCTAAATGGCAAGCCGAGCAGTTAGTTTTAAAAACTTTCCCCGCATCAATTAATTCATTGGCCTGGGCATTCATTAAGCTCATAAGCGATAGGCTAACAATCGCAACATAGCGCAACCCAAGAAACACATCAATTCGACGATTATTTGTCATTTTAATTTCCACTGGCCACTCAAAATTTAATTGTATGTTTAGAAATATGAACATTAATGTAAACCTTATTGACGACAAGTTCAATAGTGTATAAGGTTATTTTAACGTCAACAAACAAGTCTAGAGGAAATAATATGGATCTGGGTTTAGCAAACAAACGTGTCATTGTCACCGGTGGAAGTCGAGGGATTGGCCATGCCATATCCCAAAGTATAATAGACGAAGGGGCCTCTATCGCTACATGTGCCCGAGGGCAAGAATCTTTAGACAAAGCGCTAAGCCAGTGGCATAAACAAGGTGCCACAGCTTATGCCAGCGCTGTAGATGTATCCGACCCAGCGGCTTATGCTAGCTGGTTTGAGTCAGCGGTAGAACAACTTGGTGGGTTAGATATTTTTGTCAGCAATGTTACCAGTCAAAATAAATTTACCGGTCTTGATCGTTGGAGACAGGCGTTTGAAGCAGATTTATTACAACATATAAGGGCGACAGAATTGGCCTTGCCCCATTTAAAAAAAGGTAAGAGCCCGTCAATAGTATATATAGCATCAATTGCCTCCATCATGACCGCCAACATGCCTTCTGAAACCGAATATGGTGCCATGAAAGCAGCCTTGATCTCTTATGCTAACCAGCTTGCGAATAAACTAGGTAAAGATAACATTCGGGTTAATCTGATATCTCCAGGTCCCATTTATCATGAAAAAGGTTTCTGGCAAAGCGTGGAAAAACATAATCCTGAACTGTTCAAGCGTGCAGAGGCTTTATCTGTTTTTAATCGATTAGGCACATCACAAGAAGTAGCAAACGCGGCAGTATTTTTGGCCAGCCCTGCGGCCTCCAACATCACAGGTGCAAATTTACGTGTAGATGGCGGCACTATTAAAACTGTTAACTTCTAACTTTATTTTACAAAACGACAACAACACACTTATCTAAAAACAAATCATAATCAATTGTTTTATATGTGAATTATTTAATAATTTACATATAGAGCAACCTCAAAAACAAATAAAATTAACATTATATTCACAAAACACATTGACTATTGTCGATTGGTGCAATAACGTATTCACTATTGACGGATTGACCAATAAATTAAATAAGGCAACCCATCAAACATCTAAAGTCAGGTGTTCTGTCTTATATATATGACAAAAAACACAGTTGTAAACTCATTGGAGCCCAATAATGTTGGATTTTAAAGTACCAAAACGCCTGCTTACAGCGGTCACTATTTTACCCTTTGCACTATCACCTATTGCTCAGGAAGTTAGCCAAGCACAAGAAAAAGCTGGCCTTGAAGTTATTCAAGTAACCGCGCAAAAGCGTGTAAACAGTTTGCAAGAAACGCCAATCGCCATCAGTGCCTTTAGCCGCACCATGTTAGACGATCAGGATATTGAAGATGCTTTGGATATTCAATTTGCGGTTCCCAATTTCTCGGTACCGGGTAACGGTGGTTATAGTGTGCGTGGTGTGGGTAATAATGCGATATCTGCCACTGCCGATCCGGGCTTGGGAGTGCATGTTAACGGTGTATATGTCAGGTCAGGTGCTATTCAAAATGAATATTATGACTTGGAATCTATTGAAGTCTTACGGGGCCCGCAAGGTACTTTATTTGGCCGTAATACCACGTCTGGCGTTCTCAACTCAATCACCAGAAGACCTGACGATATTTTTGAAGCTCAGTTGACGACAGAAATGGCTACTTTTAATGGCTTAAGAACAAAAGGTTTCGTTAACATTCCCCTTAGTGACAATGTTCTACAGCGTTTTGCTTTTAATACCTTGAAACGGGATGGTTACACCGACAACCTGGCCGAAAATGTTGGATTCGACGAGCTTGACGGGCGTGACCAATGGTCTGTGCGCAGCTCAACCACCTTTGAATTCAGTGAAAAAGCGAACGGATTTTTATTCGCCGAATATTTTCAAGAAAATAGTGATCGTAGTGTTGTGACGGGGGTCTTGTGTAAGTCAGACCCGGTTCTGGGTTGTGATAATAGTGAAACCCTTGGTTTCGGATTCCCTAATACCAGTCATACCGATGGCGCATTAGCCAATGGTGGTTTATCAGGCCTATTGGGCTCAATAGGTTATGGAATACGTGACAATTTTTATAATACCAACTTAGATGGTTCTGTTCGCAGTAACCCAAGCGACCCAAGACAAGTGCGCATAGACACCCAACCCGAATATTACAGAGACGATCTATTAATATCATTTGAGTTCAATTACGAATTTGGTGATTATGTGTTTACATCGGTCTCCGCTTATCATGATAGAGAAGTTGATGCCGAGCGAGATTTTGATAGCGCTGATGGTGCAGACGGCATGTTGACGCCACAGAGATTGCTGTTACCTGACGGCAGAACTGAATTAACCACACGTCATAGTACCGTTCGGACGGATTTTGCTGCCAGTACACAACTGAGTCAGGAATTTAGAGTCGCATCCTTTTCAGAAGGACCGTTTAATTTTACCGCGGGCGCCTATTATTTTGACTATGACGGTGAGTCGTTGGTTAATTTCTACATACCCGAGTTAACCGGACTTGCTGGTTTCCTTGGTTTACCTGATGAACTTGCCATATTTAGCTTTCAATCACCCTCGATCACGACCAAGTCTTGGGCAGTTTTTAGTGAAGCATATTATGACTTTAGCGAAGACCTGAAGTTAACTTTCGGTCTTCGATATACAGATGAAGAAAAAACGGTGGTAACTCGCACCGTTTCACCTCTATCGTTCTTAAATCCAGCATTTGATCTTGAGGGCGCCATAGTGAATGGTGAAGGCACCTGGGATGAAGTTACCGGTAAAGTTGGCCTGAGCTATAACGCTGATTTTGATATAACTGAGGAAACCTTGTTTTTCGGAACCTTGTCCCGCGGTTATAAAGGCGGTGGCATAAACCCGGGTGGCAGTGGTGATTTCCCCACATTTGATCCTGAATACATCAAGTCATTTGAAGTTGGTACTAAAAACACCTTTACTGGTCGCAGATTTCAGGCCAATGTTACGGCTTTTGTCTACCAGTATGATGGCCTACAAGTGGGGGGGATTTTAGGTGACGGCACCACATTTAATACCAATGTTGACGCGGATGTAAAAGGCGCTGAATTTGAATTTGTAGCCGCCCCAATTGATGGATTACGTATGAACCTTAACGTGTCCTTCCTCGACTCTGAAATCAGCGAAGATTTCCTCACCTCACCCGATATTTCATCGCCATCGGGTTCTGGTGCAGTCAATTTGAAAGGTAAAACATTGCAGTTTTCACCA
>JBLIGC010000066.1:0-8642 GCA_047636735.1 Glaciecola sp.
GTTCAATGACTTGCGCCATTCTTTCTACATTTTGGCTAAGATCTTCAAAATGTGTCTGAGTTAATGTGTTTTGCTTAAAGTCTTCGAGTAAGTTATTGGCGGCAATTGCCAATACACTTATAGGGGTACGAAGCTCGTGCGCCGCATTTGCCGATAGCTGTTTTTCTAACTCAAAGGAAGAAGCTAGCCGATTAAACAGTTCATTTAGACGGTTAACGACAGGAACAAGTTCTTGACTAGGTGCCTCAATATACACCCCAGTCAAATCTTCGCTATGTTTGTTAGTTAGTTCGGATGATAGATAGCGCAGAGGACTCAAACTTTTACGAATAATATAGAATACAAGTAGACCAATTAAGGGAATTGAGAAGACGACGGGTACTAAGGTTGCTAACAGTATTCGTTCGGTAACATTTCGCCTGTAGCTATCAGATTGCGCCACTATTACAGAAACACTTTGGTTTGCTAACTTATATGTCCGCCATCTAAGACCTGCAAAGGCTTCCTCGGAAAAACCATTTTCCTCTGACATAGCCTCTGAAGGGGCGTCCTTTGAACTTGCCAATAGCTCGCCGCTATTACTAAACACTTGATATATTTTCTTATTGCTTAAAGCCTGCTTAGGGTCATTCAACTTTTTGCTAGCCGCTTGAACCTTCTCTTTATATTGACTATTTAGAATGAAGCTTGCTAATGTTTTAAGCTCATCATCCAAAATTGTATTAAGCTGTTCTTGGGTGTTGCGATAACCGTGCATTGCCGCAATAAAAGTAGCTATTGTCACTAATGATATGATTAGTTTTATAAGCTGCGATTGGATAGACAATTACTTAGCTCTCACCACGTAGCCAACGCCACGAACTGTCTTAATAAAATCCTGAGGGAGTTTTTTACGCAAATTACTAACGTGCACTTCAATCGTATTGCTACTAACTTCATCTCCCCATTCATAAAGTTTTGTTTCAAGAGATGCTTTAGATTGAATGCGATTGAGGTTTTCCATCAGTATCCGCATAATCATAAATTCTCTTCGCGACAAATTTATACGCTCTTCATTAAGGGTGAAAGCGTTGGTACTAACATCAAGCACGACCCCTTTTGCCGCGATAGTTGAACTTGTGTTAGTCCCTTTCTTTCGCTCAATGACCCTAATTCTAGCAAGCAGCTCTTCAATGGAAAAAGGCTTTGCCAAGTAATCATCAGCGCCTAAATCTAAGCCTTTGACTTTATGTTCTACGCCGTCTCTTGCCGTTAAAATTAGTACGCTTACATTCACCGCATTTTGCTTTAATTGTTTAAGTACATCTAAGCCGTCCATATCGGGTAAGCCTAAATCTAGAATCACTAAATCTGATGTCTTACCGTCTGCAGATAGCAATGCATGTTTGCCGTTGTCGACATGATCGACTGCATAACCTTGGTGATGTAGTGAGGCCTTTAACTCTCGCGCTAATGGCAAGTCATCTTCAACCAGCAATATTCTCATTAACTATTTTTACTCATACGTTTCTTAACTTGCGCTAAAAGGCTTTCAATTTCTGTTCGGCGCCCTGAATCAGCTAAAGGGCGATCAACTCGCTGAGGCGCATTTAAAGCTGTTTTTAGGTGTTTCATAGCGCCTTTGTAATCTTTATCATCATATAAGTATTCGCCATAAAAGTAATTTGGGTCTATTCCTTCAGGATTAAGCTTAAGCGCTTTTTCTAATAATAATTTGGCTTCGTCATCGTCGCCAAAACCAAGAGGCCATCCAGGTACTTTATGATATAGCGTGCCAAGACTAGTATAGGCTGAACCCTGCAGTGCTGCATCATCTAATTCTAATGCTTTTTGTAGAGACTTGCGCGCTTTCTTAGCTAATGACAATGCGCCTAATCCGCCTTTAGCGCCTGCAAAACTTGATTGTATTATACCTTTCCAGACCCAAAACTCTGCCTGCTCAGGATGCAAATTAATTTGCTCATCGATACTGACTAGCAGCGCTTCAAATTGTTCTATTTGTTCATCGTCTTGAAGTTGATAGTTGGTTTTTGCCCATGTGTTTTGAATCATTAATAACTCACTTGATGATTCGGTTGCACTTAAAGTAAATGCAAAAACGCTAGTTATCATTAATAGAATTAATCGTCTCATTTTATGTCTCCTGTGACTATATTTGCAAATTGTTTAATTTTTTTGGTTTTTTGTTTAAATGCCTTATCTACCAATTCAGGTAGCACACCATTAATGCGAGCAAATAATTTTTCAGGCCAACCAACAATTTTTCTTCGTTTGTTACTGTTAAGTAACTGCATAAATTGTGAGGCCACAAATTCGGGGGAATCAATCTTGCTGTTGAGCGCTTCGTTCATATCGGTTACTTGCTGCGAGTTAATGCTTGTATTAGTAGTGCGGGGCCCAAAGTAGACAACCCGTATATGACTGTCTGCATATTCTCTAGCTAAAGCTTCACTTAGCCCCTTAAGGCCAAACTTACTAGCACAATATAGGCTGAAACCAGGAAAGCCTATGCTACCCAGTGCTGAGCCCACGTTTACTATGGTGCCTTGAAAATTAGGCTTAGTTCTGGAGACAAAGGCTTTTGTCAGCAATATGGGGGCAATTAGGTTAATCTGCATTATGTGAGTAGTTTGCTTTTCGTCAATATCGCTGCTGGCGAAATTTGCAAAGTGTGAAACGCCTGCATTATTGACCAACAGCGATACAGTGCCAATCTTAAAAGCATCATCTATTAGTTTTTCACATATTAAGGGCTTGCTTATGTCTGCAGAGATAATATGGTGTGAACCGGAAAGCTCTTGCAGCAATTTATTAAGCTTAGTCTGTGAACGGCCATGCAAAATTAGGGTGTAGCCTTGCTCTGCTAACTTATGTGCAATTGCGCTACCAATTCCTCCTGTAGCTCCTGTGATTAGTGCTAATGTAGTCATCAATAGTCCCTTAAGCCGCTTTTTTGAGAGTAAGATCTTTACCTAAGTTTCTAAAAATATCAGCATATAAACGGTAAAACTTTTTAGCGCTATTTACGATAATGTCTTGAGTGTCTTTGTCTTCAATTTTATTCATAAGCTGTTCGAAAAACTTCACATGTTCAATGTCAATTGAGCCGTGCGAACGTAAATAGCTAAAAGCTGTTGCAGGTAATCCAAGCGCGCTTTGAATGGCAGAAGCTGCGTTGTCTGCAACCGCTATGCTTGTGCCTTCAAGCACATGTACCATGCCAAAAAAACCAAGCGGATTGGTTCTATTAATATAATCATATGCGTACGACACCATTAATTCGGTTTCAAATGCGGGCTGACTGTGACTCACTTGTTCTTTGTCGCCTCCAGCGGCAGCAATATCATTTAAGATCCATTCTTGATGACCAATTTCTTCTTCAATGTATTCGGCAACGGCTTCCCGAAGCCATTCTTGGCTATCTGTTAATCGTGTTCCTACTGCCATTAATAATGGCACAGTATGCTTTACATGATGAAATGCCTGACTTAAAAAGCCAATATAATCACCATTGTTAATGTCACCTGTGAAACACTTTTTAATGATTGGAGATGACATTAAGTAGTCTTTCTCTGCGGCGGTTTCATTAATTAAACGGTCATATAACTTCATTTTACTACTCCTAAACAGTGGCTAATGTATGCTGTGAATATTGTTGATTAATTTGCGTCTCGTAAGCGCAGGAAATCGCGTCTCGTTTCAACTTTCCGTTTTCGGTTAGAAGCTGGTTGTGTTGGGTAAAAGGTGTATTTACTATTATGAAATCGACGATTTTTGCGTAGTCTGGTAAATGCTCATTTATTGCGCTAACGGCCTTGCCCATTTTTTTACGACTAATTTCTTCAGACATTGGCACCAGTAAAGCGCATAAATGAGGCTTGGCGTCACCCACCACTATATTCTGTTTACATAATCCAGTAGCCGCTATTTTGGATTCAATCCACTCGGGTGAAATATTACGACCGTAGCTGTTAATAATTAGATGCTTAATGCGACCTTGAATAAACAAATGATGGTTTGTTATATCGACTAAGTCACCTGTGTTTACGGTGGTTTGATACCATGTTTTAGGCTCACCTAAATAGCCCAAAAAGCAATTTCCAGACACAACTAGCTCATCATTAAGCTGTGTCAGTTGAATATGCTTTAGTGCTTGCCCTGCAGAATCTCTTGGTTCGTTAGTGTTTGTGCATATGCTCACTACAGATCCACACTCGGACAAGCCATAACCTTGAAACACAGGAAGTCCTAGCTCCCTTGCTTTAACAATCATAGCAGCGTCAACTTTTGCGCCACCTACGGCAATAAATATAAGAGAAGAGGGCGGTTGCCATCCATGACTGCAACCTACAATTAGCGCTTGTAGTAGTTCCGGTACTAATATCATCGTATTGGGGCGGTGAACAGAAATACAGTTGAGTAACTTTTTTAGGTCTATCAGTCGGTTACCCCTTAATCCTTTTTCATCATCGCTAACAATAGTTACTTGGCCGTGTGCTAAAAGAGGCGCGTAAATACCGGCAATATTTTCAAGTAAGGTTGCTAAGGGCAGTAGTACTAAATGTTTAGGATGATCAACGCCAATTGCGCTAACTAAAGAACTTGCTACAATTATTTGATTTTCGCTACTTAAACAAACACCCTTTGGTGTGCCCGTTGAACCCGAGGTAAAGGTTATTTTGCTAGTATTAATAGGCATCTCACATGCTTGACTTTTACTTATAAAAAAAGCCTTTACGGATAAGCCTGAAACTACTTTATAAGATGTGTTTGCATTTTGGGATGCGCCAAAGACAACATCTGGTTGGACTTGATCAACAAGATGCTTTATTTGTTGTTGACTGAAAAATTGCGGAATAGGCGTACACACAGCCTTTGCATGTTGACAAGCTAAGTCTATAACGACCCATTCATAGCTGTTTTGCATATTAATACAGGCTGACTTTATATGGTGCTTTTGCAGCCACAACGCACATTCAGTGACATGCTTTATCAATTGCGAATAACTCACGCTAGTTTGATTAAATAAGATGGCTATATCAGTTGGCACAAAATGACGAAGTTTATTAATCAGGCTCATATGTCCGCCAATTGTAATACCACGTTGGCTACTTGTGGCATAAGTTCACTAAACATATACGCAAGTTTAGGGGTGGCTTCAATAACTTCAAGCACATCGGAAAGTTGAATATAGGCAACCACCGGGTCGCTATCGTAATAACGCCCCCAATTATTGTTACTTGTTGATAATAAGGAAGGGTTTGCTTTTGCTAACTTACGCACCTTAATACCGGTTTTTTCGATTAAACGAATAATGTGCTGCGTGCCTGTAAAAGCCATTACTTCGAAACCTTTCAGCTTAAGAGATGTGGCAGTTACTAGCAGTAACGGTAGCGTAAATGTTTTCGCATTACTGTATAAATGCGCAATTTCAGCAATTTGGTGGCGTTCAAAAACCTTACCAAGCTCAGCCAGTTTTGATTCAATGCCTGTGTGTAGATATTGCTCAATAAAAAGGGAAGATGCAGCGCTTCTAACGCCAAGTGCAGATTTTAATTTGCCTTTTGAGAGCGAAATTAAATAAGGTGTATTGACGGTAATTTTAGCAGCATAAAATTCACAGTAACCTTGCTTTATGAAACTCTCTATGGCATTACGATGTGGACTGCTTTTATTAGATGCAGTTATTTGTAAATGGCACGCAGGATTTATCAAACTATTAATTAGTTTAGGTTTGACTTTCGTCTTGTGACTCACTTTATCTGTGTAAAACATATTTTCACCTGTTGCTGCATTTGTGATCACCTTACGGCCTTAAACTTAAGAGAAACTTAAGAAAGCAAGTAATTTTGTATTGCAGATTAAAAAGCGAAAGAAATGTAAAAAACAATAGGGTTTATGAGGTTGAGAAGTCTTTAACTGATAGAACGGTATTACCCTGAATTTACTGCAAACTTAGCCGAGCAAGTCAGGTACTTCCCCAAGTGTGTTGAACGAGAGTTTGATGACTTTCTATGTTGTGGTTGGGTACTGTCAAGTTATCGAAATCGGATAAACGAAACGACGATTTAACTACCTATGCCAAATTTTGGACACAACTCGCCCTATCTCATTCAACGAACGCTCGGTCACGGAAAACTCTATTGCAATAATCGGTGGCTTTATTTTAGGTAACGTAGCCAATATGGGCCTAATAACAATAAGTGAGGAGTTAATTCCTTCACCCTCAGGTGCTGATGTTTCAACAATGCAGAAGCCGGCCCAAGCTATGCAACAATTCGAACCAAAGCATTGTCTTTTTCCTCTCCTGGCGCATGTATTTGGCAAAGACTGGGGCTCATTCAAAATTGCCCACATGTCTACTGCTGATAACATTGGAGTTGAAATGTTTGAATACAAAAACAACCAAACCATACAAGACTTTGAATATTGACTAACTGACCATATTCACCGTCAGCGCGAGTTGGCAAAGTGCGTAAGGTAAACACCTTTTGACCTTGTTGTGGTGGCACAGTGATGGAATAGTTACCTGAATTAATCCAGATAGACTCCTTGCAACTGGCGCCGGCTGCTTTGCTTATTTACGAGCAAGTTGGGGTAGCTATTTATCGCAAGTTTCATTCCAATATCAATACAGTTAATCGTCCACAGATTCATTGTATTGATGTAACATCATCTGGAAAGGTTATTGTCGATTTTCACCTGTGGCTGATAGTATATTATGTATCAATCATAGGCAGAGTAGTACATGAGTATTCAAGGACAATTTAACGATAAAGTAGTTTTAGTGACCGGTGCAGCAAGCGGAATAGGGGAAAGCGCCGCTCGTGCTTTTGCAGCACAGGGTGCCAAGCTGGTATTGGTTGATATTGACAGCACTGGGGAACACGTGGCCCAAAATCTTTGTGCTCAGGGTCACAAGGCCGTTTTTCATAACTGTGACGTGAGTAATCCACAGTCAGTAACTGAGCTTTTTGCTTTTATCCAAGACTCTTTTGGTCGCCTAGATATTGCTTTCAACAACGCGGGTATTGATATTGAGACAGGTAAATTAGCTGATGGTAGTGTGGATGTTTTTGACAAAATTATGGATGTAAATGTTAAAGGGGTGTGGTTATGCATGCAACATGAAATCCACACTATGCTCAAAACAGGTGGCGGGGCGATTGTGAATACTGCGTCTGTTGCCGGTTTAGGTGCAGCCCCAAAAATGAGCATTTATGCCGCTAGCAAACATGCCGTAGTGGGACTCACCAAGTCTGCGGCGGTTGAATATGCCAAAAAAGGTATTAGGGTGAACGCTATTTGCCCCGCTGTGATTGATACCAATATGTATCGTCGTGCTATAGCGGGTGACGAAAAAAAGGCTCATATGATTGGGTCATTACATCCTGTTGGCCGAGTAGGTAAAGTGGAAGAGGTGGTGGGGGCGGTTTTATATTTGTGCTCTGACGCGGCAGGTTTTACCACCGGAGTAACCTTACCCATTGATGGTGGTTCAACAGCTATTTAGCCGCTTACAGAATTATTAAGGTCGCGTTATTTACGCTTTGCTATAGCATTCGCACCCACAATAATCATTCGCACCATTGTTACCGTCTCTTCGGTCAAATCGCTACGCTGCTGCATGTTCATATTGGCGGCGGACGCGCCCAGAGTAAACACCAACCGCGTTATCGCCTTGGCTACCACGCGGGGTTGGTGAATTTGTTGACCGGTAGCTTCAACGACGCGGAGCAACTCGTCATTTAGCTCTTCTTCGAAATAATTAAGCTCGCGGTCAACTGCGTTTCGAAAGGCATCAGAGCCGATAGAAATTTCGCGAAGCAAAATTTTCAGGTACTTCTGGTCGTCATCCAGTGCCTCCATAAACACCTCTACCGAACTGCGCACCCCACCACGGTCACTTTTAAGTCGTTGGCGAGCCTCGCGTATTGTGCCGCGCAAGCCTCGACCTGCTCGATCAATTAATGCCACTGCGAGTTCGTCTACGTCCCTAAAGTGGCGGTAAAAGCTATTTGGTGCAATACCTGCTTCACGGGCTATCTCCCTTAAGCTGAGGCTCGATACGCTGCGCCTAGAATCTACTAGCCGCACAGCAGCTTCCATTAATTCCTGCTCTGAAACTGCTGGCTTGCGTCCGGGTTTATCCTGTTCCACGTCTTTATTTTTTTTTCTGATGAGGCGCATGCTGAGTTCCGGAGGCTTAAAAACATAACTTACCTCATTGATAAAAAATTGTAAACACATATGTATATACAAGCGTAGTAACAAGTGTATATACAAATGTATTGACAAGTGTATATACACTTGTATATTATCGCTCAACTTCAACGCCATTCGAGGAGAAATCGATGCAGACTTTTAAAACATTAAGCGAAAATTTGATTACGCCTCTTATTAATCCGGCACAATTTGACTTTTGGGCCGAGCAATTGGGGTCGACCCATGCTTGGCAACGGTGCTTTGCGCGAGTTGTTACAGTGAGCGCTGAAGGCAGTGATACGCAAACACTCACACTTAAAGCTAACCGAAATTGGGTGGGCTTTGTTGCGGGTCAGCATTGCAATGTGACAGCTACAATTGCTGGACGAAATATTACCCGTAGTTACAGCATCAGCAGCGACCCGGTTGATGGTAGG
>JBLIGC010000067.1:0-8640 GCA_047636735.1 Glaciecola sp.
ACTGTATGAATAATAGACACAACTAATAATTTAAGCAATAAGTAACAAGGTGAGTATTGTATGAGCCATGGCTAAACATCCCTTACTGAAAATTATCAGGCTTCATTACCTTCAAATTTTCAGGCCGCTACACGGCTACCATTGGTTATTAAAAATTATAGAATGTCTTATAGATATTCCGATTAGAAGTACATTAATATCAATGGTAAAATAAGAATCAAGGATTTCAATCATACAGGCAGCTTCTCAAAGTACTTTATCCTTAGATAAATAGCTTTCCCCTTTACACGGTTGTAAGGAGCAGGGTAAGGCATTATTTTTTTCAATTTAGTACGTAGTGCAATCAGTTATCAAATAATGTTGGAGAATTGAAAAATGAACGTAACAGAAAAAAGTCCTAATCAAGTTACAGTCGATACTGTCGCTACGCTCGAAGATCTTGCTCAGTTGGCAAACTACTCGCTCATGGACACTCTCAACTGTGATCCTGATGCAGTAGCAGACGGCATTGATCATGCTCCGCGACAAGTCTTCACGGGCCATTATGTGCCCGTTAAACCTACCCCAATCGAAAATCCCGAGTACGTTGTGCACAGCAAAAACTTTTTTCGCGAACTTGGCTTTGCTGATAGCATGGCGCAGTCGGCCGACTTCATTAAGATGTTTTCTGGCGATATCGCGCACGTTCCTGTGCCGCTGCGCAAAGTTGGTTGGGCAACTGGCTACGCACTTTCCATCTTCGGCACAGAATACTTTCAGCAGTGCCCGTTTCAAACCGGCAATGGATATGGAGACGGTCGCGCTGTTTCTGTGCTTGAGGCGGTCATTAAAGGTCGACGCTGGGAAATGCAACTTAAAGGTGCTGGCCGCACGCCATATTGCCGCGGCGCGGATGGTCGCGCTGTTCTTCGCTCAAGTATTAGGGAGTTCCTCGCGCAGGAGCATATGTACTCCCTTGGAGTGCCTACAACACGGTCTTTGAGTTTGTACGTTTCCAAAACACAGAAGGTCAAGCGACCCTGGTATTCTGAGGGCTCGCGCTCGCAGGATCCTGACGTGCTTATATTGGAGCCGGTGGCCATCGCGACCCGGGTCGCGCCTTCGTTCATTAGGGTTGGCCAACTCGAGCTATTCGGTCGCAGGGCCCGCAAAAATGAACACCCCAAAGCGATGGAGGAACTCGAGACAATTGTGTTGCACTCAATTGATCGTGAGTATAGTGATGTCATTGACAATAAACTAAGCACCGCAAACAAAGTGGTGCTGCTGGCGCACGAGTTTCGCAGCCGTCTCACATCACTTATGGCGAACTGGATCCGTGTCGGCTTCTGCCAGGGAAATTTCAATAGCGATAATTGCGCGGCCGGTGGCTTTACACTTGATTACGGTCCGTTCGGTTTCGTTGATGTGTTTAACCCTCAATACCAGTCATGGACAGGTGGCGGACATCACTTCTCGTTCTACAATCAGCCAATGGCAGCCCAACGGAACTTCGACATGTTTTGCACGGCATTGCGGCCTTTGTTAGTGACTCATCAGGACTATCTGCGTCAACTCGACGAGATGCAACGCGGATTTGCGAATGTGATGCAAATCGAAATGGAGAAAATGTGGGCTGCCAAATTGGGGCTTGGCACTTTTCACTTAGCGTTATTTAGCGAGCTAGAAACGTTAATGGCGCAAACTCCTGTCGATTACACCATCTTTTTTCGCGAGCTTTCATCTGTGCCTGACGACATTGAGCCACTCAAAAAAAGCTTCTACACAAACGCTAAAGAGATGGATAAACCCTGGTCACAGTGGCTTATCCAATGGAAATCGCTTGTTGACAGCACTAATGTCAACTCGCCGCGCGATCGTCACGAGCTTTCTAGACAGATGAAACTCGTCAACCCAAAATATAGTCTAAGAGAGTGGTTTGTTGTGCCTGCATATCAGCAAGCAGCCGCGGGGAACTACTCATTAGTTCGAGAGCTACAGGAGGTCATGACGCAGCCATATGCTGAGCAATCAAAGGATATGGAGGAGAAGTACTATAGGCTGAAGCCGTTTGAGTTGTTTGAGCTGGGTGGATTGTCGCATTATAGTTGTTCGTCGTGATTTTTCAAAAACTTGTCTACTAGGAACAGCATTTTATTTCCAGCCCGATTAACAACTGCTTTGTAGACTTTAGAGAATATAAAAAATGTCCGCTTGGACATTTTTTTCTTATATGCTGGGGCACACAGCCGCTATTGCGACTCTTTAGAGCCCGGTATGCTGACAACATTTGATGTATTGCGGCCTAATAAATGAACACCCCATGTTGTTGAGATAACAACCAGCGCGCCCACCGCTTGATGTAGCACCGCAAAATTTATGTTTACGCTAGTCAAAACAGTCGCAATGCCTAGCAACATTTGAGCGCTATATGCACTATGAATTGCTATTGATGCTTTTTTGGACTTTCCTCGTGTACGCCACGCCAAAATAATCAAAAAGCTAACCGTTACCCAAGCCCACCAGCGGTGTATGAAGTGAATCATAAAGTGGTCATTATTGAGTTTTGTCCACAAATCACCCGTCCAGTCTATTACTGGCGGCATTAAAGAACCATACATCAAGGGCCAAGTATTGGACACATAACCCGCATTTAGCCCGGCTGTATAAGCCCCAAATAACAATTGCAGAAACAAAACAATAAAAACTATGAGACCAAAAGCAGTCAGTTTTGATTTTTTATTTTGACCTTTAGCGAGCTGGCGGAGATCCAAAGCAGTCCAAACAAGCAAACCCAGAATAAGAAGTGCGGTTAATAGATGTGTCGCTAGGCGAAAATGACTAACATCTGTGCGCTGCGTTAACCCCGACGTTACCATCCACCAACCAATCACCCCCTGCATGGAGCCTAACACTAACAATATAGTTAGCCGCAAAGCATAACCTCGGGGTATTGCACGTTTGAATGCAAACCAAGCAAGTGGCAGCGCAAAAGCAAGGCCAATAAGTCGTCCCCAAAGGCGGTGAACCCATTCCCAAAAATAGATGAACTTAAAGTCTACTAAGGTCATACCTGCCGGCCCGTTTATCTGAATATACTCCGGGATTTGTTTATATTTTTCGAATTCCGACAACCACGCAGCTTCACTAAGCGGTGGCAAAGTTCCGGTTATAAGCTTCCACTCAGTAATTGACAGTCCCGATTCGGTAAGTCGCGTAATGCCGCCAACAACTACCATGATGAAAACAAGAACCGCAACAAAGTAAAGCCAATTAGAAATGGCTATTGGTTGCTTTGGGTAATGAACATTTTTGTCTATTGTGTATGTCATAAGAAGTTTTATAGCGTGTAAAGACTAGAGTATAACAATATTCGCTACGGGTAGAAATAACTGTTGAGTAATTAGGGTCAATGGCAGTGTAGTGAGTGCTTTTGACTATAATAACTAAGTAGTTCCCAGTTTTATTTACAAATTGAGGTTGCTGTTCAAGAGTAATTAGCAGTTACACAAGAAGTCGGTCGCAAAACCTCTATTTGTAGCATCTATGTGCGAGTGTATTAATGTATGAAACTGAAACGTCTTGCAACCCGCGATTTACGATACTCATATTTTGTCAAAAATTTCGCAAAGGTTGAAACTGAAAAAATCTAAGACCTAATTGTCACAATAATTCAATCCATTAATGTTTGGAACTCAAAACTTGCGGACAAGCGAACTAGCCGGAATCGAAGCAAGCAGACAGTCAGAGTTTTTTATTGAATTACTGCGCAGTGCCATTTGCCAATGCCGCACGAATAACCTTATTGTAAGTGAGTATTAATATCAGTTTCCAAAGATATATTATATTTGGTTTGCGGCACTTTTGCATTGTGCTTCTCGCCGACACAGCAAGATAATCTGGTGAGGATCTCAAATGGGCAGTTTCCTGCCTGTCGTAAAAATGAATTAAAGGGCAGCTCAGAGCTGCGAGCTCAATTGATCGACGCAACATAGTCGTTAAATCGCTCTGCTAGCGTCTCATAGTCTAACGTTTTTGTAGGCATTTCGTTTAGTTGTCTCGCAACTTGACTTAATCTCTGCTGAGAATGAACATTTAGGTCCGTTCCCTTCAAAAAAATACTGGCGCAATGAACGATCGGTATTTTCATTCGAACCCCGCTGCCATGGCGACTTTGGATCGCAAAAGTACACTTGAATATGGGTCGCTAGAGTAAAGGCCTTGTGATTAGACATCTCACAGCCCCTGTCCCAAGTGAGCGTTTTGTATAGCTCTTCAGGTAGTTTTTCAGACTGTTTAATTAATGCGTCGATGACGGCCGCTGTTTTGCTGCTGGCAACTTTAACTAACATGATATAACGAGAATGTCGCTCAACTAATGTTGCTATATAGCTATTCCCTGAACTTGCAATGAGATCACCTTCCCAATGTCTGGGAACGGCTCTATCTGCTACCTCCGGAGTTCTTTCACTGATATGCACAGCATCAACTATTTTACCTAAACCTTTACCCTTCAAGGTTGCGTGTTTAGAGCGTCTCATGACCCGTTGGGATCGCAAACACTGTTGAAGCTCTTTTTCAAGGCACCTCTCGTTTGAACATAGCGTGTTTTATATATTGTTTCGTGAGACACATGTAAGTCCTTATCAGAATAAGTGCGCATGAGCCAGCCAGCGATTTGCTGTGGTGACCAGCTTCGATGCAACTTCATCGCAACTAACTTTGCTAATCCTTTATTCAGTAAAAGTTTACATGATTTTGGCCGTTTTACCCGCTCCCATGCGGCTATATCTGCCTTATTCGCCCTATATACATTGCTATCACCGCTATTTACTCTCATAGTAATACTGCTATTAAGTATCTCATTTACCCTTTCTGGGCATACCAACACGCTGGGTTTTGGAAGTGTTACACTTATTACCTTGCATGTCGCGCTGGCGTTTGCATGGCTTGGCTCCCTTGTGCCATTGATACATGCAAGCTACTCGTTCAGCAACAATGAGCTTTATTTAGTAATGGACCGTTTTGGTCGTTACGTGTCGTGGGGTGTGGCTATCTTGCTGATTGCTGGCACAGTTATGTTAGTGCTGTTAGTACCTAGCATAGAGGTTCTTTTTTCAAGTGCCTATGGTCAACTCTTTGTGCTTAAAATTGTTGGCGTGCTATTACTGCTTGTTTTTGCAATCGTGCATAAGTTTTTTGTCGTTCCTCACATACTTCAAAAAGACATGGGACATATAAAACTGCGACATTCCATTATAGCTGAAGCCTGTATTGGCCTGCTGGTATTATGTACCACCAATTTTGTCACAACAGCGGTTGGACCTGTAATGCAGTGGGTTCAACTTATCAATTTATTTACTGTTTATAATAGGTCACATTTATGAAACACATTATTCAAACCAAGTTCCTTACAATGTTCGCTCTTATTCTATTGACTGGAGTAGTATTTTCTCATGGAAATAAGACCGATAAAAATGCAAAACAGACGATGTTCTCCGGTCTTGAAACGCCAGCCGGCAAGACAGTGCTGGCTTTTCATAACGCGCTCGAAGCGGGTGATGCGCAAACTGTCCAAAGCTTGCTCGCTGATAATGTTTTGATACTCGAGGGCAAAGGTGTTGAGAGAAGCGCACAGGAATATGCCGGTCATCATATGCTATCGGATATGAAGTTTTTAAAAGCGATGACAATTGAGTCTATTGAACACCATGTTACTCAATACGATGTTGTAGCAATGTCGATATCAAGAAGCAGCGTAAAAGGCATCTACAAAGATAAAAGCGTTGACCGAATTGGGAATGAGACCATAACGCTCGAAAAGAAAGACGATAAATGGAAAATTACGCATATACATTGGTCCAATTGATAGCAGATAGTTTGACCCGTCACGCAAACTAGATATTTATCGCTTCGTTTTCATTGCCCTTCGATGATGATTTTGAAACGTCCGCTTTCTTCAGGCGTTGGTCGTCGCGCTTTTTATATGTTTAGTTGCAATCTCTGTGGTTTGTTGGGCATTATAAGTGTATTACTTGTTCATTAATATGCATTTGTGATGCAGTCCATGGCATTTGCTTAGCGAACAATGTTAGTAGAAAAAAGTATTCTGAAAAACAAATATAAAGTGCTAAAAAAAGGATGATATGTGTTTACCTATGCAATAGTAAGAAAGCCCAGTGAGTCTATGCTTGATGGGATAACAGAGGCAAACTTAGGGCTGCCAAACTACGTTTTGGCGCTTGCTCAGCATCAAGACTATATACTTGCGCTGCAGCAGTGCGGTCTTAAGGTAATCCAGTTAGAACCTTTAGCCGAATACCCCGACGCTTGCTTTGTAGAAGATGTTGCCTTAATTACGCCAAAATGTGCAATATTGACACACCCCGGTGCAGCTACTCGAAAAGGCGAAGTTATGTATATCGCGGCTGCGTTGGATAAATTTTTCCCAAGTACAGGAAAAATTGAGGCACCAGGAACCTTAGAAGCAGGCGACATTATGATGGTTGGCAAGCATTACTATATTGGCTTATCACAGCGCACTAATGCCCAAGGCGCTAAGCAATTAATTGATATTCTTGAGCGCCACGGTCTGAGCGGTTCTATTGTTGAAATGTCAGGACTTTTACATTTAAAAACAGGCCTTTCCTATTTAGAAAATAATCACATGCTAACGTTTGGCGATATGTATTCACATCCCGACTTTAGCCACTTTAATCGAATTAAAATTGAAACTGAGGAAGCCTATGCTGCTAATAGTGTGTGGATTAACGACACTGTGCTGGTCCCTAAAGGCTTTCCAAAAGCATTAAGCGCTATTAAAAATTTAGGTTATAAGATCAGAGAAATTGACATGTCTGAATTTCAAAAATTAGACGGTGGCTTAAGTTGCTTATCTCTTAGATTTTAATTTTTGTACAAAAAACGTCAACGCAAGTTATTATACGCTATCAAATAAATCTTGTACCCGCTGCCTAAGCTCATCAATTTTGGCTATGTTGGCAGGGGCTATAAAAATTGTATCATCACCTGCTATAGTGCCTAACACTCCATCTGTATGGCTTAATGAATCAAGCAAGCGTGCTATTAACTGCGCGGCACCTGGGCTGGTTCGAATAATGACCATTACGTTGTTATGCACAATATCCAGCACTAACTGCTTCAAAGGACTTTTTGCGGTAGGCATGCCCAATTCAGGCGGTAAACAATAAACCATATCTCCGCGAGCATCTCGGGTGCGTACCGCGCCGAATTTGCTTAACATTCTAGATACTTTCGACTGGCTAATATTGTCAAAGCCTAAGTTTTTTAAGGCGAGTACAATTTCGCCTTGTGAGCCATAGCTTTCTGTTTTTAAAATTTCGCGAAAAGCTTTAATAAGTACATCTTGTTTGCTAATGGTCATAGGTGTTTAAGTAGCTCAGTGTTATGAATATAGTTATATTGCAGTAAGCCCGCTATATAAGCAATTTTTGCGGTAAAAAACGTTTATTTGGTGCTTGAGACAATAGTATCATTGAGATTTGTCGTTATTTCGGCTAATCTTCGCGCTCAATTTACAAATGTAGTCAACTGGAGATAACTCTATGAAAGTAGCCGTATTAGGAGCCGCAGGTGGTATTGGTCAAGCTTTATCGCTGTTGTTAAAAACACAATTGCCCGCAGGTTCTGAATTATCATTATATGATGTAGCGCCGGTTGTACCGGGTGTTGCTGTGGACTTAAGCCATATCCCTACAGATGTAAAAGTAGCAGGCTTTGGCAAAGATGATTTAGCGGGTGCGTTAGCGGGTAGCGACATTGTACTTATCCCAGCGGGCGTGCCCAGAAAGCCAGGTATGGACCGTTCTGACCTTTTCAATATAAATGCTGGTATTGTCAAAAATCTAATAGAAGCATGTGCAGACAATTGCCCAAATGCATGTATAGGGGTTATCACTAACCCAGTTAATACCACCGTTGCTATAGCGGCAGAAACCTTAAAAGCAAAGGGTGTTTATGATAAGAACAAACTGTTTGGTATAACCACGCTTGATGTTATCCGTTCAGAAACCTTTATTGCCGAGCTTAAAGGCAAAAGCACTGCAGACGTTCATGTACCTGTTATTGGTGGTCACTCGGGTACGACTATATTGCCATTATTGTCGCAGGTAAAAGGCATTACCTTTACCGACGAAGAGGTTGCTAGTTTAACACCACGTATTCAAAACGCCGGTACCGAAGTGGTTACCGCTAAAGCTGGCGGTGGTTCGGCTACGCTATCTATGGGTCAAGCCGCTGCACGTTTTTGTTTGTCTTTAGTCGCGGCTTTGCAGGGTAAAGAGGTTATTGAATATACTTACGTGCAGGTAGACGGCTCTGAAGACGCCGCATTCTTTGCACATCCTGTTCGTTTAGGTAAAAACGGCGTTGAAGAAATTCTGCCGTACGGCGAGTTAAGCGCCTTTGAGCAAAAAGCCAAAGAAGATATGTTAGACGGACTTCGCAATGACATCAAAATGGGTGTTGATTACGTTAATGGTTAATAGCCAGAAAATCTAAAATCATTAATTTTCTTAAAAAAAACCAGTTTAGCTAAACTGGTTTTTTTATGCCTTGCATACTCGGTTAACGTTGTTTCACTTTTGCATTATTATTTACATCTCTACTTTGTTTAATTAA
>JBLIGC010000068.1:0-8529 GCA_047636735.1 Glaciecola sp.
TACCTAAGTGCAAACTAAATAAATCAATGATGGCAAAAACAAACTCGCCTTACAGCCAAGATCTAATTGATAAAATGGTGTTGCTGATAAAAGAAGAGTTACATCATTTTTATCAGGTCCTTGAAATGATGAATGTATATGGTATTGAGTATAAAAACATTAGCTCTAGTCGTTATGCAAAAGGGCTACTGACCCATTGTAAAACCCATGAACCCGACGCATTAATTGACAAGTTAATTTGTGGTGCCTATATAGAGGCTCGCTCGTGTGAACGATTTGCTAAAATAGCCCCGCATTTAGATGCCAAACTAGACGAGTTTTACAATAGCTTGTTGAGGTCAGAGGCAAGGCACTATCAAGATTATTTAACTCTTGCTACCGATATTGCAGGAAAAGATATTTCATCACGAATTGCGTTTTTTGGCGAAAAAGAAGCCGAGCTTATTGTAACTCAAGACACTGACTTCAAATTTCATAGCGGTGCGCCTATCGTAAATGCTATGGAAGATAAGCTAATGCAGGCAAAAACCGCATAATATACTTACGCTACTTACTATTTAATAATGTTTTAGAAGTGACGCGTTTCTAAGGAAAGGTTTTCAGCAGTAGCTATTAAAATACTGCCTTGGGTGTACCAATCACCCAGCACAATTCGTTGAACGAGACGTTCGTTTATCACAAAATCATGAACATTAGGACGATGAGTGTGGCCATGAATAAACAAGTTAACGTTGAAAGATTGCATTGTGGCCTCTACTTCAGATTGCGTAACATCCATAATCTCTTCGCTTAGCTTCAGCTGATTGTCTTTGCTAACCTGCCTGCCTTTAGAAGCTAGTTTTTTTCGTAAACTAAGCGGTAAGGCTAACATTAGTTTTGGCCACCACCACCCCCGAGCTTTTTTACGAAACTTCATATACTCGATATCTTTTGTACATAACTCGTCGCCATGAGATATGAGTGTTTTACGTCCATATAGGTCAATCACAAACTGTTCAGGTAACAATTGCATATTGCATTGACTCGCAAACGCGTCTCGTATTGCAAAATCTCTATTGCCATGAATAAAAAATACCGGGGTAGATTTGCTCACCTTAGCAATAGCGCTGGCTACTTGCCCACTGAAATGTGTCTTGTTGTCGTCGCCAATCCATACTTCAAATAAATCGCCTAAAATGTACAAAGCGTCAGCGCCGAGTGTTTCTTTTTCCATAAAATCAAAAAAACACTGGGCGATATCACTTCGCTCAGCGCTTAAATGTAAATCGGAAATAAACAGCGTTTTCGACATATAGACTTATTTACTTCTTCTACAGGTGCTCATTAAGCATGCATAGTAGCTGATTCAATAATGACATCTTCAACAGGCACATCGCCGTGCATGCCTGAATTACCGGTTTCTACGCCTTTAATTTTCTCAACAACGTCCATGCCATCGACCACTTCTGCAAATACGCAGTAGCCATATCCTTGCGAGTTTGCTGCGCTAAAATTAAGGAAATCATTGTTTTGGACGTTAATAAAAAACTGACTAGTAGCTGAATGCGGGTCGTTAGTGCGGGCCATTGCCAGCGTACCTTCTTTATTACTTAGTCCGTTGTCGGCCTCGTTTTCGATGGGCGACTTAGTTGCTTTTTGATCAAGACCCGGCTCGAAACCACCGCCTTGAATCATAAAGCTGCTTATCACTCTATGAAAAATAGTACCATCATAATAGCCCTCTTCAACGTGGGCGATAAAATTAGCAACAGTATTTGGCGCTTCTTTTTCAAATAATTTAATTTTGATATCACCAAAGTTTGTTTTTAACAAAACCATTTAGTTTTCCTTACTTATTTTGTGCGTTAATTAACTATAGAAGACAAATAGTAGCCTATATGGCTAGCAAAATGCTAGAATTCTCCTCATCTTTTTAATAGTTACCCCTAATTAAGCTTTATAATTTATGTTGCAAATTTACAATACTTTATCTAAAGAAAAACAACCTTTTACGCCTATTGTTGAAAACAAAGTGGGATTGTATGTTTGTGGAATAACCGTATACGACCTATGCCATATGGGTCACGCTCGCACTTATTTAAGTTTCGACATTGTGGTTAGGTATTTAAGACACCTTGGCTTTGATGTTAAGTATGTGCGTAATATAACCGACGTTGACGACAAAATCATTCAAAGGGCTCAACAAAATAATGAAACGCCTGGTGAATTAACCGAGCGAACTATTGCTGATATGCACAGCGATTTTGCTGCCCTAAACCTTTTGCAACCAGATGTTGAGCCGCGCGTTACCACGCATATGCCTGAAATAATCAAGGTTATTGAACGTTTAATAGACAAGGGTTTTGCCTATCAGTCATCTACCGGCGATGTATTGTTTAAAGTAAGTTCGTATAAAGAATATGGCAAGCTAAGCAAACAAGACTTGTCGCAGTTGGTATCGGGTATTAGGGTACAAACCACTAGTGATAAGCATGACCCCTTAGATTTCATATTATGGAAGGGTGTTAAAGAGGGCGAGATATCATGGTCATCACCATGGGGTGAAGGTCGTCCCGGTTGGCATATTGAATGTACGGCAATGAACCACAAACATTTGGGTGAACACTTCGATATTCATGGTGGTGGCTCTGATTTAATTTTTCCACATCATGAGAATGAAGTTGCCCAATCTTGCTGCGCTTACGATACACCTTATGTAAATACGTGGATGCACACCGGCATGGTGCAAATTAACAATGAAAAAATGTCGAAATCTTTGGATAATTTTTTTACCTTAAGAAGCGTCCTTGAGAAACATGATCCAGAAACACTTCGTTTCTTCTTAATGTCGGCTCACTATCGCAGCCAGCTTAGTTATTCACAAGACAATATAGACCAAGCCAGAGCAAGCCTAGAACGTTTGTATACATCGCTTAGAGATGTTGAGCCAAATCTAGATGTTGATAAGGCATATGGTGGGTATTTGACTAAGTTTGAAGCGGCTATGAACGACGATTTCAATATGCCGGTTGCTGTGTCAGTGTTGTTTGATATTGTAAAAGACTTAAACAAGCAAGACAGTGCAAGCCAAGTGGCGAAAGATACCGCGGGCATTTTACGTAGATTAGGAAAGGTCTTGGGTATACTCGACAATAACCCTTCGGATTTTTTGCAAGGTGAAATAAGCCAAGACTTTACCGCTCAGGTTGAGGCGCTTATCGCAAAACGAATTCAGGCAAGAGCAAACAAAAATTGGGTGGCAGCAGACTTAGTGCGCGATGAACTCGCGAGCTTAGATGTTGTGCTTGAAGAAAGCAAAAAAGGCACTAGTTGGCGCAAGGCTTAACAATTAATTTAAGATAAAAAAAGGGGGCAATCGCCCCCCTTTTTTAGTACATTTTTTTGCTCGTTATGTGCGCTTTACGTCTACTCTAATCTTAAGCTTCTGTCCGGGCTGTAAGTATTTTTTACCTTTCAAATTATTCCACGCCGTTAAATCAGCAATTTTTACCTTAAAACGACTTGCAATACGGGCTAAAGAATCGCCCGTTCGAACAGTGTATACCAAGTTGCGCATAACGGGAGAGGAGGCGTCGGGTACGGGAACTTGGTCAGTCCAAATAACCAAATTTGCGCCTACTTTGAGAGGGTCAGTAGGGGCCATTTTATTCCATTTAGCCAATTCTCTAACGCCTACTTTGTGCGCCATGGCGATGTCCCATAAGGTATCACCACTTGCTACTTTGTGTTCTATTTTATGGTTAGCGCGTTGAATAGACTGTGTTTTTTCTAAGCGCTGGTCTACCGATAAGCTGTAAGCATCTAAGTCTTTTAGTGAGACAGGTATTAAAATGTAGTTGTTTATTACGATAGTATTATTTTTTAAGTTGTTGACCTGTTTTATTACTTTTACGCTCGTTGCATATTTATTTGCAATAAGGCCAAGGCTTTCACCGCTTTTAACTTTATGGCGCACCCAGTTTAATCTTTCTTTGGTATTGGTTTGCGATAATTTCGTAGCAAAATTTTCGGCTTTATCAATAGGTAACATTAAGCGATGTGGACCATCTGGGTCGGTTGCCCAGCGGTTGTATCCAGGGTTTAAGGCTTGTAGCTCAGCAATTGTTAAATCGGCCATACGAGCCGCCACAGCTAAATCTATTTGCGACCCAACATCAACTATTTCTACAACGGGCGAATTGACAATTTCGGGCCAGCTGAAATTATATTTCTGTTGGTTTTTAAGAATATCTGCAAGTGCTAGTAGCTTAGGCACATAAGCCCGCGTTTCTCTAGGTAAATCAAGTGACCAAAAGTCGGTAGGCTTACCAGCGCGCTTATTTTTCTGGATAGATCTCATTACTCTGCCTTCACCGCTGTTATAAGCGGCTAAGGCATGAAGCCAATCACCGTCAAACATTTCATTTAGGTATCTTAAGTACTTTATTGCGCCTTCAGTAGAGGCTATTACATCGCGGCGGCCGTCGTACCACCATGTTTGCTTCATCCCAAAACGTTTTCCTGTGCTAGGAATAAATTGCCACATACCAGAGGCCCTGCCATGAGAATAAGCAAAAGGGTCAAAGGCGCTTTCAACGATGGGTAATAACGCCAACTCCATAGGCATGTTTTCTTGTTCGAGGCGTTGTGTAATATAGTATAAAAAGGGACGAGCACGTTTTGAAACGCGCTGCATATATGCCGGGTGGCGCAAGTACCATTTCTTTTGCGCGTTTAGCCGCGCTTGGTTTTCTGGTATAGGTATGTTCAATTGATATTGAATTTTTTCCCAGAGGTTATTGAGTGAATTGGGATCGATAGGATCGTCTTGCTCAAGGGTAATGTCGACCTCTGCTGTGGGATGTATAACGTTTATTACGCCTTCTTGAGCGGTTTCGCATTCATCTGTACTATCTTGGTTTTGAGCATCAACAGCACTAGGACAAGGCATGAGGTTGTCTACGCTAAGTTGCGTTTCTTCAGCCGCTGTGATTGCTGAGGCTACCTCAGATACTTTCGTAAAGGGAGGTGCAATTTGACAAGCGGTAAGGGCGAATAACAAGCCAACAGGCAATAAAAACTTCATAACATCCTTTCTATTTATAATTTTGACCAACAAATAAAGTTATGGCTATTAAATGATAATTAAAAATTATCCTTTAACTCTCGGAGCCTAGCGAACGTGTCTATGTCGCTTTTCAATCTACTTTGTGATGAATTATTCTCAAAAATAGATTCTTTGATAAGCAAACTATGACAACGTAAAAATGGATTAATTTCACATTCTTTTCCAATAGTACTTGGCAAGGTAATTTCATCTCGTTCTCGGGTTGTATCTACCCACTTTGCATATTCCATTAATGCACTGTTTTGTTGGTCAATACTTAAGGCAAACGCCAAGTTGGCCTGGGTATATTCATGAGTGCAATATACTTTAGTATTTGAAGGTAGCGCCGCTAATTTTTGTAGCGATGCGTGAAATACCTCTGGTGTGCCCTCAAACATTCGTCCGCAGCCGCCAGAAAACAATGTATCACCGCAAAATACAAAATCTTTGTGCACGTATACTATATGGTCTAGCGTGTGCCCGGGGGTATGCAAAATAGTAAACGAGATGTCGAACTTCGCTATATTTAGTGTATCGGCCTGTGCAAGCACATTGCTTATGCCTTTTATATTTGGGTTGTTTGGCCCATATACTTTAGCCTCAGGAAAAGTCTTTGTTAACGTAGCAATACCGCCAGTATGATCATAATGGTGATGTGTAATTAAGATGCATTCAAGCGTTAATTTGTGTGTTTCTAAGAACGCTAAAACAGGTTTAGCATCACCGGGATCTACCACCAATGCATGGGTATTGTTATGCAGGGCCCAAATATAATTATCGTTAAATGCTTTTATCGATGAAATTTTATAGGTCATAGTACGGTTTTTATTCGCTAAAAAAAGTTATGTGATAGTATCACAATTGTAGTTGAACGTTTACTCTGTGTTGTATTTGTGTAAGCTTAAGATAGGTTATGGTAGGTGATCGGAGACAAATAATGATAATGCGTTCGGCCCGCACAGAAACAAAGCCAGATTATCCAAAACAATGGCAAGAATTAAGCCAAGGCGACTTAGCGCGCGACGAATTAGAAAAAGCCCTTGAACCAATTGTGGATCGTATTTTTGGATATTATTTGGTTAAAATAGGCAGCTTGAGTAGTCAAATCAATCTTCCAACATGCCCCATTAAAAATCAATTTAGCTGTGCACCGCATGCAAATAAACACAATCATTTGTGCGCAAAATCATCAAGTTTACCTTTTCAAAACAATAGTGTAGACGCCTTTGTAATTTTAGGCGAGCTAGATTTTGCTCAAGATCCTCATCAAATTATACGAGAGATTGACAGGGCTATTACTGCCGACGGTAGAGTGGTAATTGCAGGTTTTAACCCCTTTAGTATTGCTGGGGTAATGAAATATTTACCGATTAACCGCAAAAATATTTTACATCAGGGGCGTTTTTTTACAGCATCCCGCATTAAAGACTGGCTGCAGTTACTTAATTTTGAGATTATTCAACAAGATAACCTCTTATATTCATCACTTTTTATGCATAAGCAGCTTACCAGTCAAAGTACCGTCCAAAAGTTTTGCAAGCGATATTTGCCTTGGTTTTCCTCAATGTACATTATTCAAGCCAGAAAGCGTGAAATCCCCCTAACGCCGGCTAAACCTGTTTGGCAAGTAAATCGTAAATTTAGTACTTCAACCGCTTCAGCCCGAAGCCCTCAAACAGTATTCAATAAAACTAAATGATATTAATAAGTAGGTTTTAATGGTTAAAGCTCAATTGCGCTTTACCCATTAAGCGCTACATATGGTGAAAAAAATAATAGACCGAGTAGAAAGTTTATGATGGCAATTATTCTGCTTAAGTTACTTGTGTTGACCTCTATTAAAAATTGATACCGCGGGGTTTTTACTATTGAAACTTTGATCATTGCGAACACCTAAACAAAAAATAAATCAGCCGCTAGGGTGATTGTTCTCAATATTTAATTTGTAAAGGTATTGTTTGTTTCAGTACCTATTAAATTGGCAATAACGACGATGCAATGATTCAATTGGAAGGAAGTTTTGCAAACACTACAAAAGAAATAAACCAGTTTAAGGTTTACAATTGTTGCTTGTGTGAGGCTAAGTTTAAGCAACATAATGCTCGGGTAATTACTGGCAACAATACCATTCAACATGCATAACAAAATGCAGCTACAAAGTTAACTAATGACGCTTTTGTTGCGACCAGAATTTTTTGCCTGAAAGAGGTTTTCATCAGCCCTCTCAAAAACAGATTCGATGGTATCACCACTCTTAAAACTGGTTGCCCCAATGGAAACAGTTATAGTGATGTTATGTTCTTTATATTTGAAAGGTGTTAGCTTTATTCGCTGACTAATTCTTTGCAGGAGTCGTGTGATTTCGTTAATGTCACTTCTTGGCAGTAATAAAACAAACTCTTCTCCACCCCAACGAAAAAGAAAATCTGTAGCGCGTAAGCAATCGGCAATACTTTTTGCGATTACTTGCAAAGTTTTGTCTCCAGCAGCGTGCCCATAATTATCATTTACTCGCTTAAAATGGTCTATGTCCAAAACTACCATACACAAGTCTTTTCCGTAGCGTTTCCACCTAGCATATTCAAGCTTAATACGTTCATTGTATGCCAATCTATTAGGAATATTAGTTAACTCGTCACGGTAGTTACGTTGCTCTTGTTTAACCAAACGGTTTTTATAAACAGATGTGTAGTGCTCAAGCCTTTGCAGTTGAGCCTGCATGTCACCTAATATGTCCATCATTTCACGTTGTTGGCTTTTACTTGCTTGTCCGCTGTTCTCAATGGTTTTAGACATATTCGCAAGATATCGATTTGTACGTTGTTTTAACGAAGCAATGTCTGTTTCTTCGTTAACCGTGTTCTCAAAATCGACAATACTTTGTTGCAAGTATTCTTGGTTTTTGTTCTTTTCAAGGTCTTGAATTTCGGCAATTTCAATGGAACGTTCCACTTGAACATTAATGTTTGTGAGTGATCCGTGTAGTTCAGTGACTGTTTTTTGTGTGTGCCGGCGCTCTTTTAATAAATCGTTAATGAATGCTTTTATGACTATTAAACAGCTTTCCAAAAGCTGTTTATGATTAATACCCTGAGCCAGCAGTAACTGGATTTCTGTGAAAGATTGTCGATTATCGTCGGTGATAGAGATTTGCGCCAGTAACTGGCGAAGCTCAAGGGTAATATTATAATGTAAGCTATCTCTTGTTGATATATCGGCTTGTTTGGTTTGTGTAGATATCTTATTTAGTGCTTGAGAGCTTTCCAAGGTTCTTTGATATAGCATTATAGCCTGCTCAAAAAAAGGTAGAGAGATATACAGTGAAGTGTTTTTTTTAGGTAACGACTTTAATAAATTAGCGGCATCTATCTTCAAACCTTGCTCAATATCGTCTAAATCACAAAGTGTTTCAATTGCCTTTTCCAACATGTTCAAAGTAGAAC
>JBLIGC010000069.1:0-8201 GCA_047636735.1 Glaciecola sp.
TGGTAGTGAGGTTAGGTCGAAAAATTACCAGTGGCAGTTATGCCAAGAGTTTCTGGCGTATGTTCGCCGTTACATTTGCCTCTTCTGCCCTGCTAAATAACACAGCGGTAGTGGCAAGCCTAATTGGTCCTATTAAGCACAACACTTTACATCCGCCTTCAAAATTATTAATTCCGCTGTCGTACGCAGCTATTTTGGGCGGCACCGTTACCCTAATAGGTACTTCTACCAATCTCATTGTTGATAGTTTTTTAATTGAACATGGCCACCCTGGTTTTGCCTTTTTCGACTTCACTTTATTTGGCGTTACCGCGGGCCTTACCTGCGGTATTTTATTGTTTTTATTGTCGGGTTTGTTACCTACCTTTCATACCAACAAAAGCCAATATCAAAGTTATTTACTTGAAGCCGATGTAGAAGCAGACTCTGAGCTGATTGGTAAAACAGTTGAAGACAATCACTTGCGTAACCTACCTGAGCTGTTTTTAATTGAAATAGTGCGCCGTAAAAAAGTCATCACGCCGGTAACCCCCGATATGACAATTGAAGAAAACGACAAGCTCATATTTACCGGTAACATTAATAAAATTGACAGTATTGGTCATATTAAAGGCCTCACTATGTTTGCTGAAGCAAATGGCCTCATAAACGACCAGTTGACTGAAGTAATTGTGTCGAATCGCTCAACCATCCGAAATAAAACCCTCAAACAAGTTGGCTTTAGAGCGTTGTTTGATGCCGGCGTTGTGGCTATCAGGCGAGATGGCGAGGCAATTTCAGGCAAATTAGGGGATTTAACAATCCAAGCGGGTGATTTTTTATTGCTGGCAACCGGTAACGATTTTCAGCGCAGGGACAACATATCGAAAAACTTCTTTATTGTGTCTGAACAAAAAATTACCCGTAAATTAACAAAATGGCAGGAAAACTTCACTCTCCTCGGCTTTTTGACCGTTATAGGCCTAGCAGCAAGCTCGGTGATTCCCCTTGTGACGGGATTATTATTTTATGCCGCTAGCCTGGTTATTGTAAAAATATCGGCCGTACAGGAGTACAAACGTAATTTACCGATTAATCTTATATTGGTTATTGTTGGAGCGCTTAGCTTAGCCACTGCTCTTGAAAATTCAGGTGTGATAGAGCTTGGGACAAACTTGCTAACGCCCATACTTGGTGACATGCATCCATTCTATGCCCTTGTAATAGTGTATTTAATGACCGTACTGTTGACTGAATTTGTGACCAACAATGCCGCCGCTGCGCTTATGTTTCCATTTGCCTATGGCTTGGTTACCGCAATGCAGTTACCCATTATGCCATTCGCCCTAGCCGTTGCTTTTGCGGCAAGTGCTAGTTTTATTTCGCCTTATGGCTATCAAACTAATTTGATAGTCTTTGGGGCGTCTAATTATAAGTTTTCTGACTTCGTGAAAATAGGCGTGCCCATCTCTATTACCTTTGGGGCAATTGTACTTGCGCTGCTTAACTGGATGTACTTATAGCATAATGATGCGAGTAATTAAGTATTTAATATAGCTGCGATTTATAGCGCCTGAAATCAACCCACTATTACCAACCGAGTAATTGCTCAAAATCATTGTCTAGTTTTTATCCTCTTCTGATTCTGCAATAAATGAGGGAACTTGCACAAAGTATCCAGCCTCATCAACTGCTCTGAAAATAATAAAACAGCGCTTAGTAACCACAGCAGTATCCTTTTTAGGATCGCTTAGTTTCACCGATACGTAAATATGCATGCGGGTTTTCACGGTGTGCACAGCACGCGGGGTAAGGTATAATGATGTCCTCAATTATATTAACTGGCGAAGTTTTGGATAAAATATAACAACTTTCAAAGGCGATGCGCTAATTGATGTACTAAGGTATTCATTAATTGACTAAAAAACTGCATAAAGTTATAAAATATTAGATGATTGGCTATTGATTAACGCTACGTGTTTGGATAACATCAGCATCCTAAAAAAAGGTTGTAGGCAAGCTCGCTTAGCGGAATTGTTAAAACCATCCCAAATTTTGAAAACAAAGAGTACAAAAATGGAACGCATAACCAATTTATCGCATCACCGTAACTCACGCACGTAACCTTTCAGGTATGTGCTTGGAAGGCTATGGTTTCCTTCCCCCGGCGATAAACTAAATGTGGAGCCCTCGGAAGGAAACTTTCGGGGGTTTTTCAATTTAAAGTGAGCTGTATTTATTTTAAATATAGCTCACTGATTATCAAAAATAACAATATTTATATAAGATTATAAGGAAACATCATGAGCGAAAGCACTAGACTTCGTATAGCAGTTCAAAAATCGGGCCGCTTAAGTGACGATAGCATTGCGCTTTTAAAAGCCATTGGAATTAAACTACAAATTAGAGACAGATTGCTTATTGCGCATAGCACCAATCAACCTATTGATTTATTGCGGGTGCGCGACGACGATATTCCTGGTTTAGTTATGGACGGCGTTGTTGATTTAGGTTTTATTGGCGAAAACGAACTAGAAGAAAAAATGTTAGAGCGCCAAGCATCAAAAAAACCTCATGAATTTAAGATATTAAGACGCTTAGATTATGGCGACTGCCGTTTATCTATAGCAGTGCCCACTGAATTTAAGTATGAATCGGTAGCCTCATTAAACGGTAAAAAAGTGGCAACTACCTACCCTTTTTTGCTAGAACGCTTTTTCACTAAAAAAGGCATTCATGCTAAGGCCGTTATGCTTACCGGCTCAGTTGAAGTTGCCCCGCGCGCAGGGGTCGCCGATGCTATTTGTGATTTGGTTTCAACAGGCGCAACCCTTGAAGCAAATGGATTACGTGAAGAAGATGAAGTATTCGTTTCTAAAGCAGTACTTATTCAAAAATCAGACGCTCTTGCACCCGCCAAGCAAGCTCTTATTACCCGTTTGCTGCCACGCATCGACGGTGTACTGCAAGCTAAAGAGAGTAAGTACATTATGCTACACGCTCCTAAGAACTATTTGGAACAAGTTAAATCACTGCTTCCTGGTGCCGAAGATCCTACAGTGTTGCCATTAGCGGGTATAAACGATCGCGTAGCAATTCATGTAGTAAGCTCTGAAACACTTTTTTGGGAAACCATGGAAAAACTAAAGGCCTTGGGCTGTAGCTCAATATTGGTTTTGCCAATAGAGAAGATGATGGGGTAATGCTATGACCATACCACTGGCAATTACTTGGAATGATTTAAGCGAGCCTATGCAAATTGCAGTGCTTGCTCGCCCTGCTTTAGCAGACTCTGCGTTGTTGAAAGACACCGTGAGCAAAATTCTTTTACGTGTGCAAAAAGAAGGCGACAAGGCTGTTCTTGATTATACCCGTGAATTTGACAGAGCTGAATTAAAACAAGGCTTACGTTTACCCGTCGAATTAATAGCTAAGGCTAAAGAAGTCTTAAGCGTTGACGTAATCAACGCAATTGATATGGCATACCAAAATATAAAAACCTTTCATGAAGCTCAAATACCTACCGACATTAGTGTTGAAACCCAGCCCGGTGTGCTGTGTGAGCAAAAGCATGTAGCCCTTGAGGTAGTCGGCTTATATATTCCCGGTGGCAGTGCGCCCTTGCCATCCACCGTATTAATGCTCGGCGTGAGCGCACAGGTAGCCGGTTGTCAATTACCCATATTATGCACACCACCTTCACCGCAGGGTAACATCGCACCTGAAATTTTATATGCAGCGCATAAATGCGGCATTGAACACATTTATTTATGCGGCGGTGCGCAGGCAATAGGTGCAATGGCCTATGGCACAAACTCTATACCTAAAGCAGATAAAATATTTGGCCCAGGCAATAGCTTTGTCACAGAAGCAAAACAACAGGTTAGTAAAGACGTTGCAGGCGCCGCGATTGACATGCCAGCAGGCCCATCGGAAGTTTTGGTGTTAGCCGACAAGCACGCAAACCCAGCATTTGTGGCCTCCGACTTACTATCGCAAGCCGAGCATGGACCCGATTCTCAAGCGATCGTGATTGCTGATGATGCCGACTTTATAAAACGAGTACAGCAGCAAGTATTGTTGCAATTACCCAAGCTAAGTCGCCACACTATTGCTGAAAATTCGATTGCCAATAGCCGATTTATTGTCACCGACTCTCTGGCACAGTCAATCGAAGTTACCAATAGATATGCCGCCGAACACTTAATTATTCAAACCCAAAATGCCAGCGAAGTGGCGATGAGAGTAAAGCATGCCGGGTCAATTTTTGTGGGTGAGTTTTCACCTGAATCGGCCGGTGATTACGCCAGTGGCACTAACCATGTGTTGCCAACCTATGGTTATGCTCGCAATTATTCATCTTTAGGCTTGCTTGATTTTATGCGCAGATTTACGGTACAAACTATAAGTCGAAGTGGCCTAAACAGAATTGGCAAGGTCATTATAGATTTGGCCAATGCAGAAGGCTTAGATGCCCATGCAAACGCCGTCGCCTTACGATTAAATAGTTCTAGCGCAAAAGGTAACCACAATGGCTGATTGGCTTGAAAAATTAACCGCCAAACATGTCCGCAGTTTAACGCCATATGAGTCGGCAAGGCGTTTGTTTGCGGCAAGTGAAGGCCAATCGCGGGTATGGCTAAACGCCAATGAATCGCCGCAAGCCGGTGAATACAACATTAATAGTGACTTACTCAATCGCTATCCTGATTGTCAGCCAACAAAGGTACTAGATGGGTACGCTCGATATACGGGCCTAAAACCTGAACAAATAGTGATTACGCGCGGCGCTGATGAAGGTATTGAATTGTTAATTAGGGCGTTTTGCCAACCCGCTCTAGACAAAGTACTTATATGCCCGCCTACCTATGGAATGTATGCGATAAGCGCAAACACATTTAATGTAGGGCTTGAAAAAGTCTTATTAAATGAAGACTTCAGTGTAAACGTTGATGCTGTGAATAACTTTGCAGGTAAGGTTAAACTTGTTTTTTTATGTTCGCCAAATAATCCTACCGGCACCGTTATTACCCAGGTCAGTATAGAAAGCATACTGCAAGCTTTTGCCAATACCGCAATTGTCGTGCTTGATGAGGCTTATATAGAGTTTAGTCCGGCCTCAACACAAACTTATTTGTTGGCAAAGTATCCTCATTTAGTGATACTTCGTACCCTTTCCAAAGGATTTGCACTAGCAGGCATTCGATGCGGGTTTGTGCTTAGCTCGCCACAAATTAAACATGTATTGCTAAAGGTGATTGCACCCTATCCGGTGCCCGACCCTGTTGCACAAATTGCTACACAAGCATTGAGTGTAAACGGTATTAGTAACATGCATGCAAACGTTGAAACGTTAACTACCCAACTAGTTAACCTTAGTGAGCAACTTGGTCAAATAGACGATGTGACGCTTATGGGCAATCAATGTGGTAATTTTGTGTTATTTAAAAGCGTATATAACAAAGTACTTATGCAATACTTGGTTGAAAATAACGTGCTTATCCGCGACCAATCAAAACAAGTGCTGCTTGATGATTGCTTACGAATAAGTATAGGCACAGCCCAGCAGAACGACCAGCTAATACGACTAATAGAGACCTTTTTTAAGCAAAAAAAAGGCAACAATACGAATAATCAAGAGGCAGTATTATGAGTCAGCAGGCCATATTATTTATAGACAGAGACGGCACATTGGTAGCAGAGCCGCCTGTTGATAAACAGTTAGATAGCTTGGAAAAGTTAGTCTTCGAAAGCAATGTAATACCGAACTTATTAGCGCTGCAAAAAGCAGGCTTTACGCTAGTGATGGTGTCAAACCAAGACGGCTTAGGCACCACTAGCTTCCCGCAGGATACTTTTGATGCTCCACACAATGCCATGATGCGAGTATTTAGCAGTCAAGGGGTAGTGTTTGACGATGTTTTAATTTGTCCTCACTTTGATGCAGACAACTGCAGTTGCCGCAAACCTAAACTAGGTCTGGTAAAAGATTACTTACAGCAAGGCAAAGTCGACTTTACACGCTCATATGTCATTGGCGATCGCGATACCGATATTGCATTAGCCAATAATATGGGCATTAAAGGGATTAAGTACGACCCAAGCACTAACAATTGGGATCAAATCTTAAAAGAGCTGACGGTTAAGGCAAGAATAGCGGTTGTAGAGCGCAACACCTCTGAAACCAAAATAAAAGTGGCGGTTAATTTAGACAGCCAAGAAAAATCTGATATTCACACCGGCATGGGCTTTTTTGACCACATGCTTGATCAAGTTGCGACTCACGCAGGCTTTTATTTACAAGTACACGTAAATGGCGATTTACATATAGATGACCACCACAGTGTTGAAGACACCGCCCTTGCCTTAGGTGAAGCCCTTAAAAAAGCTTTGGGTGACAAGCGAGGTATTGCGCGCTTTGGTTTTGTGCTGCCTATGGATGAATGCCGAGCAGAATGTTTAATGGATATTTCAAATAGACCACACTTACAATTTGATGCCGAATTTAGCCGCGACCGTGTAGGCGAAATGGCCACTGAAATGGTGCCGCATTTCTTTCACTCAATTGCGCAATCTATGGGTTTGTCTTTACATTTATCGACAACCCAAGGTAATGCACATCACCAGGTTGAAAGCTTGTTTAAAGTGTTTGGTCGTGCGCTTCGCCAAGCAATTAATAAGCAAGGTGATATATTACCTAGCACCAAGGGAGCTTTATAAATGGCAACGCCGTCGTTAGTCATCATCGATACGGGGTGTGCCAATATAGCGTCGGTAAAGTTTGCTGTGCAACGATTGGGTATTCAGGCACTGGTGTCTGATGATGTTAGCGAAATAAGTAAAGCACAACGTGTTATTTTGCCCGGTGTAGGAAGCGCCCCTGCGGCAATGGCAAGTATTGCACGTAAACGGCTGACCAATTGTATTGAGTCCTTAAGCCAACCTGTATTAGGGGTATGCTTAGGCATGCAGCTAATGGTTGAAAGCTCGCAAGAAAACCACTTAGGCAATAATCAAGATACACCGTGTTTAGGTTTATTACCTGGTCATGTTGCTAAAATGGAAGCCGGTGACTTAACCCTACCGCATATGGGCTGGAACAAAGTTTATAGCGTAAGTGACAATCCTTTATTTGCGGGCATTGACGACGGTGTACATTTTTATTTTGTGCATGGCTATAGCATTACAAAGTACCAACATACATTAGCCACTTGCCATTATTATAGTGATTTTTCTGCGGCTATTAACAAAGATAATTTCTTTGGTGTGCAATTTCACCCTGAGCGCTCAAGTGATGCCGGCGCGCAACTATTAAAGAATTTTTCAAGGATTTAAGCACCATGATCATTCCTGCAATCGACCTTATAGAAGGTAAAGTGGTTCGCTTATATCAAGGCGACTATGCACAAACTACTGAGTATAAATTAGACCCTGTTGATGTAGTGAAGGATTACGCAAGTCAAGGCGCTAAGGTACTTCACATTGTCGATTTAACTGGCGCCAAAGACCCTGCAAGACGCCAAATACCCTTAATTAAATCGATGGTGGCAACGGGGCTAATGGCGTTTCAAGCAGGCGGCGGGGTGCGTACCAAACAAGATGTAATTGACTTGCTAGAGGCGGGCGTTGATAGGGTCGTCATAGGCTCTTTAGCCGTAAGTGAGCAAGCGCTAGTCGCACGTTGGTTTGAAGAATTTGGGGCTGATAAAATTGTATTAGCGCTCGATGTTAATATTGACCAAAACAATAACAAATTTGTAGCCACCCATGGCTGGCAGCAAAATTCAGGCGTGAGTATAGACACCCTTATTACGCATTATTCAGCCGTAGGCCTAATCCATGTATTATGTACCGACATAAGTAAAGACGGCACACTTAAGGGTGCAAACAACGAATTATACAAAGAACTAGTCGCCCAATACCCGAATATTCAGTGGCAAGCGTCGGGCGGAATAGGCAGCTTAGCCGACATAAGCGCCCTAAAACCAACAAACGTGCAAGGTGTTATATTAGGTAGAGCCCTACTAGAGGGCAAATTTACGCTTTTGGAGGCAATTCAATGCTGGCAAGAAGAATAATTCCCTGTTTAGATGTACGCAATGGCGTGGTCGTTAAAGGCGTAAAATTCAGGAATCATGAAGTTATTGGCGATATTGTCCCCCTTGCCCAAAAATACGCCGAAATTGGCGCCGACGAACTCGTGTTTTATGATATTACCGCAT
>JBLIGC010000070.1:0-7922 GCA_047636735.1 Glaciecola sp.
CGAGTTTACTAAAACTAATATAAGTACACAGTGTTAAATTGTAATAAGTTGTTGCTACATGTATTGATAAGATTCCAATACACCAATTATTGATGTTTATTTATTTCCTTTGAGCAGTAAGGTTGGTCTTTATATTAGGTGAATAAAGACGTATCCATTTTTGCAGCACAGCTGCCATAGCCCTATGATCATTGCTTGCCAGTGCCATTAGCAATGCTCCTTTACGATCTGTATATTTCACTTTGCTTTGGTGTTTACGCATTATATTTTGTAACGCTCGTGCCATTGTAAAAGTGTCCCTTGTGCTTGATTTCTTAGTTGTTATCGGCACATTGTATAAAGTCTGTTGTAATCTTTGAGTTTGATTTATGTATTTGCTTATAAAAACTATTTTGTAGTAATGTTCGTAAGTCTATACTGTTGTCGCCTTATATTTGCCTATACACAAACAAAGCAGGCATGCTATTGCACTATTGGTCGGGTTAATCATAGCCACTTTTATAAACACTATTTTTCAAGGAAACCTTATGCAAGCATTAGAACTGCTACTCAACAGACGCTCACAGCCCCGGCTTCAAGCGCCGGCGCCAGACGGTGAATCCTTAAGTAATATCATTCAAGCTGGTTTGTGTGCGCCCGACCATAAATGTTTAGCACCCTGGCGTTTTATTGTTTGTACTAACAATGGATTAAATAAATTGGGCGGTATTTTTGAACAAGCTGCCATAAACAAAGGGGCTGGGCCAGAATCTATTGAGCGAGCCCCACAATTACCAATGCGTGCACCTATGGTAATTGTGGCAATTTGCAATTATACCTACGATGAAAAAGTACCTAGAGTAGAACAAATAGCGTCCACTGCGTGTGCTGTTCAGGCTATGCAAATGGCTGCGGTTGCCCAAGGCTTTCAGGGTATATGGCGTACTGGTTGGTATGCACAAAATAATGATGTTAAAAAAGCAATGAAATGTAAAGAAGAAGACGAAATTTTGGGGTTTTTATATTTAGGATCAACACCTTTAAAGGTGATGCCTCGTAAAGCAAGAGATAGCGCTAACTTTGTCGAGACGTGGCAGTAATAGCAAGTGAAAATTTTATTGTTTTGTAATTGCAGTCTTTGTAAAGCAGGGCCTTGGTCGTTTTAATTAAGGTGTCTTTACTTGTAATAATACTGAGCAAACGACTCTTAGTTTGCCCAGTATTTGGTTAATGCAATCATTTTACACTTGTTAATACTAGCGTAGGTTTAAGATAAATTAAGCTTCAATCTTAAACACTAGGCCGGCATTCTTTTGTAACCTTTCAATAAGGGCATTTCCTAACGCTGGCGCACTAGTATAAAAGCCGCCTGCTATATTGGCTTGAAGGTGACCTAAGCAAATTGCACTTTCGGTAATCATGCGAGAAGTTGAGCCGTAGCCAGGATCTAAATACCCAGCAACACTGGCACTGTAGGTTTCACCATTTTCATGTTGGCCTGTAAAGAGCACGTCATAGAAGCCATTTTCACGTTCTTCTTTGCTGGGTCCTTCACCTGGTTTAGGACCGTCTTTGTCACCTAATGACTTATCGTTTGCGACATGGTTTGCAATTGCTTCGCCTTTGTCACCAGGACCGGTAAGCATCATTTCATCATACTTAAAAGTTTCACCGTATTGATAGTTCAATAAATAATTTGAACGATGAACATTTTTAGTATTAATTGCCGCCATAATAAAAGGCGCTGCCCAAGACTGCAGTGACTCGTCAAAGTAAGGTTTGTCGCCGCGCGGTTGTTCGGTTAATACTTCAGATGTTGCTAATGAATAGGGGTTAATAAGCGCTTGCAGAATGCTTTTATCTTGCTTGGCTGCTACCATAGTAGCCTGTAAGCTAGCTGCGGTGCCACCTGAAAAAGTTCCCTGCATTTTTCTCACACGGCCCTTAACATAGCTAAGGGCGCTGCCAGCAGCTTGTTTTACATGTTGCTGCAAATGATAAACACCCAAATCAAACGGTATCGAATCAAAACCACAAGAAAATACAATAACGGCGCCTGTTTCTGTAGCAGTGCTTTGATATTTCGCAATCATTTGATGCATCCAAGCAGGCTCGCCGCATAAATCAACGTAACCGGTGCCTGAGTCAACGCACGCTTTTAACAATTTTTCGCCATATATTTGATATGGTCCAACCGTCGTTAATACGACTTTTGTTTGCTTAACCAAAGACTGCATGCTTTGCTCACTGTCGCTGTCGGCAACGATAAGGTCAATGTGTTTACTGATTTGCATTTCGTCACGAACAAGTTCGAGTTTCTCTTGGCTGCGACCAGCCATGGCCCAAGTTATTTTCTCTTTTGCCTCTGCGCCGTATGTATTTTGAATGTATTGGGCAACTAAACGGCCGGTGAATCCAGTACTGCCGAAAACAATCAAGTCATATTTTGGGTATTCGCTCATAGTATTTATCCTGTAAAGTAATGTGTGTGTTCGCAAGTACGTTAAAAGATATACGAAAAAGCTATAGTAAAGATAATTATTTTCTTTGATAGATGCCTATCATTGATTGATCGGCATTTTTGGTAAGGGCTAGTTTTTATCGGTTTTTACCGTCTCACAATTTCACATAAGTGCTAATTGATTCAGCGTATTTTACATAAACATTCTATGAAACAGTTACTATTTTACAGACGTTGGTAGCACCAACAGTTTCCATTTGGTCGCCGTAGGTCAATATGAATTTATCACCTACGTTTAAAATATTATTTTCTCTTAATGCCACCACTACTTCACGCGTTAAAAAACCTGTTTGGCAATCAGTAGAATCAAAATACACCGGCGTTACGCCGCGGAACAAAGACATTATATTTAGCGTTGTGGCATGGCGAGACATCGCAATAATTGGTAAACCCGTTGTGATTCTCGACATCAGCCTAGGAGTTGTTCCACTCTCGGTTAAGCCTACAATAGCTTTAATGCTTGGCAGATGATTTGCGGCATAAACAGCAGACATTGCCATTGTTTCACTTACATCGGTAAAGTGCTCGTCAATTCTATGTTTGGATATTTTAACACTAGAGTGTGTTTCCGCGCCTTCGCATACTCTGGCCATCGCCTCGACTGTTTCTACAGGAAACTTACCTGCTGCTGTTTCGGCTGACAACATCACCGCATCGGTACCGTCTAACACCGCGTTTGCTACGTCCATCACCTCCGCCCTGGTCGGCATTGGACTTTCTATCATCGATTCCATCATTTGTGTGGCGGTAATAACAATTCTGTTTAGCTGACGAGAGCGTGCAATCAGTTTTTTCTGCACACCTACTAATTCTGCATCACCAATTTCTACGCCTAGGTCGCCGCGAGCAACCATTACGGCGTCCGATGCCATAATAATATCGTCTATCGCTTCGTCAGATGCCACGGTTTCTGCACGTTCAACTTTTGCACAAATTTTTGCATAACAGCCTGCGGCTTCCGCTAAACTGCGAGCGTAGTTGAGGTCTGCGCCAGAACGTGGAAATGATATAGCTAAATAGTCTACTTCCATTATGGCGGCTGTTTTAATATCTTCTTTGTCTTTTTCAGTTAGCGCCTCGGCAGACAATCCGCCGCCAAGTCTGTTAATACCTTTGTTGTTTGATAATTTGCCGGCAACAGTTACTACAGTGTTTACTTTTCTGCCTTCAACTGAAATAACTTTGAGTTGTATACGGCCATCATCAAGTAGCAAAATATCGTCTTTTCTAACATCGTCGGGCAAGGCTTTATAGTCGATGCCAACAGTACTGTTGGTGCCATCAAATTTACCTAATTCTGCATCGAGAACAAACTCTTGACCCATTGTCAATATAACGGAGTCGTTTATAAAGCGTGACACACGAATTTTGGGGCCTTGTAAATCACCTAGAATACCAACGTACACACCAAGTTTCTTAGCGACATCACGTACTCGTTTTGCGCGCTCAATGTGATCTTGTGCGCTACCATGTGAAAAATTCATTCGCACAACATTAGCACCAGCTTTAACAATGGCTTCAATCATTTCTATTGAGTCAGTTGCAGGCCCAAGAGTGGCCAAAATTTTAGTTCTTCGAGACATTACTTTTACTCTCTATTAGTTTAATTTGATAATATTGCTCGTTCGTATATTTGGTTACTTACGTATTATCTTTTACATAGCGAGAGCCTCTTAACGTGTCTTTAACACGTTTTAAGTTCTCTCTGAATTTGTTTCCTCTACGCAAAGTAAAGCCTGTTGCTAACACATCAATTAAGGTTAATTGCGCAATTCTTGAAGCCATTGGCATATATAAATCTGTGTCTTCAGGCACTTCTAATGACAAGACATAATTACATTCTTTTGCCAAGGGAGTATCTGCACTAGTAATGCCTATAACAGTTGCGTCGTTTGCGCGAGCTATTTGTGCAACATCAACTAAGCTTTTTGTTCGCCCCGTATGAGATATGAATATAACTACGTCGCCTTCGGAACTATTCATACAACTCATGCGCTGCATCAAAATGTCTTCGAAGTGAATTACAGGAACATTAAATCGGAAAAATTTATTAACGGCATCATGCGCAACAGAAGAAGATGCACCCAGTCCGAAAAAGGATATTTTTTTCGCTTGAGTCAGTAAGTCGACTACTCTATTTACCATGGCAATATCTATTGATTGACGCGCCACTTCAAGGGAGGCCATTGTGGATTCAAAAATTTTGTTGGTGTATTCAGTGGGGCCATCAAACTCATCTACATGTCTGTTTACATAGGGAGTGCCGTTGGCCAAGCTTTGGGCCAGGTGAAGTTTAAAATCGGGATAGCCTTTGGTATCTAAGCGTCTACAAAAACGATTTACTGTTGGTTCACTTACATTCGATAACTTAGCCAGAGTCGCAATACTAGAGTGAATAGCCGACTGTGGGTTGGCCAAAATAACTTCCGCTACCTTTTTTTCAGATTTACTGAACTCAGACATTTCACGAGATATTTTTTCTAGTACGTTCATAATTTTGTTACACGTCGTAAGTGGATAATATTACATATGATAAAGCTAATTTTGGGTTTTGTCATATTTGTTGTAACTTTTTGACGAAAAACTGAAAGTTTACCTAACTACCAATCGTCTTTTAGTTAATTTCTATACTTAAAAAGGTTGTTTTTATATGCTTTTTAATTTCAATTAAGACATTGAAATATAAATGTAATTTTTAATTATAGGGGTTTGTTTTTACCCGTGTGTTAGGGCCTTAATCTAAAGTTGTCAATATACTTGAATATGCAAAATAGTTTGTAATTTTACTACATTTGTAGTCTACTAAGCCCAATTCTACTATCCATTAACGTATTGTGATGTTTTACACATTGCGTTCATTATGTGAGGCTAATAATGGTTTCAGAAAAAAAATACAATCCGACCGACTTTGTCTTGTTCGGTACATTAGGCGACCTTGCTAGACGCAAGCTACTGCCTTCGTTATATCAGCTTGATAAAGCTAATTTATTACATGAAAGTACAAAAATAATTGGTATCGCAAGACAAACGCTTACCGTTACCAAATTTGTGAAAACTGTTCGCGAAAATTTCGTTAAATTTTTAGGCGAAGAAATATGTGAAACTTCATGGAAGCGCTTTGTAAAAAGACTTGATTTTGTTACCGTTAATATGACTGATGCTGAAGACTATAAAAAGTTATGTGGCCATGTCGATTCTAACAGAGTTATGGTGTGTTACTTTGCCACGCCACCGTCTATATTCGGCGATATATGCATTGGTATGAATGTAGCGGGTGTTATTGATGAAAGCGTGCGTGTAGTCCTTGAAAAACCTATTGGTCACGATTTTAAGTCCTCAGAGGTGATTAATAATCAAGTTGCTGAGTTTTTCACAGAAAGACAAATTTATCGTATTGACCATTACTTAGGTAAGGAAACCGTTCTTAATCTAATTGCGCTGAGATTTGCAAATTCTATTTTTGCTACAAACTGGGATCATAATTGTATTGACCACGTGCAAATTAGTGTGGCCGAGTCTGTTGGAATTGAAGGTCGTTGGGGATATTTTGACGATGCTGGCCAAATGCGCGATATGGTACAAAATCACTTACTTCAAATTCTCTCCCTTGTGGCAATGGAGCCGCCGACAACGCTAGATGCAGACAGCATCCGCGATGAAAAGCTCAAGGTATTAAAAGCATTGCGGACAATAAATGCAAGTAACGTTAGCCAAAAAACGGTGCGCGGCCAATATAGCTCAGGCTTTGTTGCAGGGCAAGAAGTGCCCGGTTATTTGGAAGAGCCAGATGCAAATGAAAAAAGTACCACCGAAACGTTCGTCGCAATTAAGGCCGAAATAGATAACTGGCGATGGGCTGGTGTACCTTTCTATTTGCGCACAGGTAAACGATTGCCAGCTAAAGCCAGTGAAGTTGTCATTTATTTTAAGCGTCAACCACACAATTTGTTTAGTGACAGCTTCGCGAATTTACCTCCTAATAAACTAGTTATTAGACTTCAGCCAGAAGAAGGTGTGGAAGTTACTGTGATGAATAAGGTGCCTGGATTAACTAGTTCTGGATCGATGGATTTGCAAAAAAGTAAACTTGATTTGAGTTTCTCAGAAGAGTTTAGCGATCGCAGAATTCCAGATGCATATGAAAAGCTGTTACTTGAAGTTATGCTTGGCAACCAAGCTTTATTCGTAAGACGTGATGAAGTTGAACAAGCATGGAGTTGGGTCGACTCTATTATAGCTGCTTGGAACAGCAACAACGAATTACCAGAACCTTATCAAGCTGGAACCTGGGGACCTGTTTCTTCTATCGCTTTGTTAGCGCGTGAAGAGAGAAGCTGGTACGAAAGTAAAATAAAGAAAAAGAAGTAGGTTTATTTATGGCCTTAGTTTTACACCAATTTGAAACACCAAATGCACTAAATAATGCATTTGCAAAACGAATAATCGACTCACTTAGCGAAGCTATTGCTGTTAAAGGCACAGCATCATTGGTAGTCAGTGGAGGGTCAACACCCAAACCATTATTTATGGCACTATCTGAAACTGATTTTGCGTGGAATAAAGTGTTTGTCACATTAGCTGACGAAAGGTGGGTTGATGCAAACCACGCAGATAGTAATGAAAAGCTGGTACGAGAAAATTTATTGCAAAATAAAGCCGCAGCCGCCACGTTTGTTAGTTTAACAACCAAGCACGAAAACGCACAAGACGCTGAAGTTGAAATTAGTGCGCGTATAGACAGTATGGGTGAAGCCTTCGACGTTATCATTTTAGGTATGGGTGAAGACGGTCACACCGCATCACTTTTTCCATGTAGCAGTCAAATAGCCGAAGGACTTAATTTATCACGTAAGTTAAGTGCCATTGCTACGCAGCCTACAACCGCTCCGCACCAGCGTATGTCTATGTCTCTGGCTAAAATAATAAGTGCAAAACATGTGTTTTTGCACCTAACCGGACCTACGAAAAAAGCCGTGTTAGATGACGCCTTAGCTCACTTTACTGAATTAGAAAAACCCATCAAAGCAGTGTGTAACCATGCTACTGTGGATTTGATGTGGGCAACTTGAGGATTTGATATGAACACTATTGTACAAGAAGTAACTGACCGAATTATTGCTCGTAGTAAAGTCTCCAGAGCATCCTATTTGGCAAAAATTGAACGAGCACGCAGACAAGGCCCTTTAAGGGGTGAGCTTTCTTGCGGTAATCTTGCGCATGGTTTTGCAGCTTGCGGCAAAGAGGAAAAAACCGATCTGCGCAACATGGTCAAAGCTAATATTGGTATTATATCGTCATACAACGACATGCTTAGCGCTCATCAACCCTATGAAGACTACCCACAAAAGCTAAAGAAAGCGATTTCTGAAGTGGGCAGTGTGGCGCAGTTTGCAGGTGGTGTTCCCGCCATGTGTGACGGCGT
>JBLIGC010000071.1:0-7921 GCA_047636735.1 Glaciecola sp.
TCGTATTACTTGACAATAACCCCTGTCGAATCACCGTTAATAAACCCTGCTCAGATATAGATAAATTGCTACTTAAACATTCCGCTAAAGGAGCCTATTTCATTACCCCTGAAAACCCTTTTAGTATCAAATTAACAAGTGAAGAAAACACCCTGCGTCATCAGCGATTTATTAAAGACTTGCGCAAAGGTGAATACTCTTTTTATGAAGGATATGGAACCAACGAAGACGAAACCTAGCCGAAAGAAAAAAGTTATATCGAATACCTGATTGTAGAAAACCTGATTACTTGCTGTTAGTTGTAAATTGCGGCGCATAATCAAATAAGGCAGGGCTTCCGCCAGTATGCCAAAACAAAACCGTATCTGCCGATGTCAACTGTCCGCCTCGCACCAAAGCAATAAGCCCAGCTAAGGCACGACCGGTGTATACTGGGTCAACTAGAATACCTTCGGTTTTGGCCAGTAAGCTAATAGCCTCTTGCTCGGCTATGCCCATAACGCCATAGCCATCGCCAGTATAATCGTTATTTAAGGTGACTGAATTAGCGTCAAACACATGTTGTAAACCCACTAAAGCTGCGGTTTCATTGGCAAGATTAAGAACCGTGTTAGCAAAGCAGGAGTTGGCATTTTCATCTTTATCAATTTGTATACCCAGCAGGGTATATTGTTGTTTCAACAACTCCTTACCAACCATTAGCCCAGCATGAGTGGCACCAGAAGATGACGCGAACACAATATGGCTTAAGGGGCTATGACTAATTTGCGGCTCTAATTCATATGCGGCGTTTACGAAGCCAAGCGCCCCTATTTCATTTGAGCCACCGTAAGGCACCACATATGGTTTATAGCCTTGCTGGGTTAAGGTTTTAAATAGAGCAACCGTGCCTTCTCCTTTGCGGTGTTCACCTTGCCAATAAATATGACTGCCCAAAAGCTTATCAAGAAGCAAATTACCGTTTGCGGTAGCGGGTTCATGTCCGCCTAATAATAGGTGACAAGGCAGGTTGAGCTGGGCTGCTGCGGCCGCTGTTTGTCTGCAGTGATTCGATTGCGCGGCCCCTGCGGTAATAATGCAATCGCTGTGGTTTTTTATGGCGTCGGCTAACAAGTATTCGAGTTTACGGGTTTTATTACCGCCAAAGGCTAAACCGGTCATATCATCACGTTTAATATAAATCTTGGGTCCGCCTAAGGCTTTGCTGAAGTTGTGTAAATAGCTTAAAGGCGTGGGGAAAAACCCTAAAGACAAACGCTCTTTATTCACATCTAATTTGTTTGATTCAGTCATAAGGTAGTTTTTCGATTAGTTTGCGTTCATAAATGATTATTTATACTCCAAAATAGCGCCATACATATTTAAGAATTGGCTACTGAAGTGTTAAGGCTAAAGGTAACATTTTAAGCTAACCAAATCTCCCTAAGTGTTGGGCTTGATTTCGCTAAGCACTTCCGCTAATTGTAGTGTAATAATTATTAATATAGCAGCAGAGTTATAAAATTGAATGCCAATAAGGTAGCGTATACAAACTTACTCCATAGCGCGACTTTCAAAAAAGCTGAAGCTTACCTCAATGACTTACAAACGGGTTAACAACAGCCGCAGCAGTATTATACAAAGCCTTGCACTCACACTGTTATCAACCGCCCAGCGCTCACCGTACTTGTGGGGAGATGTGATTACTCGTAATGCAATACCACTAATTTATGGCAACATCCTGAAAATATACTGATATAAAATACGCAAGGTAGCGCGAAATTTTGTGTGGCCAGTTACAGGTAATGCTGCTGCGAGTGTTAACTAAATGAAGCGTTTAAGGTTTTTTTGTCATTGTTTTTAAACACACCAATATTCTTGAGAGTACAAACGCCTGCTCATGAGGTGGTATGCACTGGGTAGCGGCTCTTGTTATTCTAAGCGAAGATATAGAGTGTATGGGTGGCTTTGTAGAAAGCTTATTGAATGGTTCTTTTAATGCAGAAACAGCATTTTGCTGTTCTGTTAATTTCACTTTGTTGTCCTTAGCTGTATATTTATGCCCATATATTCAATAATTGGCTATATTTTAGATCTCAAAAGTTAGCTTTTATCTGCTTATAATATGTGGCTTGTTACGAAAATATTAACCACAAGCTGCTGTTAGACCAACTTAACCATCCTAAAACGGCTACATTGATAACTACGGTAAGCCAATAGCGAACTCGAAATGGTTTTTTGGCAGACTTGTGTCTTAAAAACTGTTGCGCAAAAGCTGCGCCTGGCCATCCACCCACTAACGATAATATGTGTAATGTGCTTTCTTGAGTTCGCCAACCACCTCGTTTAGCTTTAAATTTATCGAAGGCGTAACACAAAAAAGTAAACATACTGAGTCCAATATATCCATACAGGGCTGTTAGGGGAAATTCACCCACAAAATATGCATAGGATAAAATAGCGAAGAAAACTATCGATAAATAGACAGAAGACATATTCGTTTTATTTGATTTTGTTATGCTTAACGTTTCACCCGTAAATGTTGCGTCGCAAGCACAATGCCGCCCCGCTTTGTCTTTAGACATTGAAAAAGTAATAATATCGTTAACCTTGGGCACTCTGCTTTTATTGCGAAGGGCTGTTTTATGAATAAACACGTGTGTATGCTCACCATTTGGCATTACAAACCCAAAGGCTTTGTTTTCATTCCACTTTATGAGTTTTCCTTTTACGCGCACGATTTATTTCATTTAGTATAGTTTTGATAACATGTTATTTATAATATTACCTTTAAGTCGAGAAAACCTGCTTATTATGCTTGTTAGCATGGTATTGGAATTCATAAGAATATATTTTGCGGCCTCAAAACGTCGTGTTAACCAAGCAGACTATAAAAGAGTGTTGCAATATCTAGGCAGTAATTGTAGATTTATAATCGGCAACTGGCATTACGCTTGCGCCGAAAATGGGCGGCAAACCGCTTCTATGCAAGTTCAGCGCATAGTTAAGCTATGTGGTCTCGCTGCAGCAGCCCAAGCACAAATTACTACGCAATATTGTAGTCAACCGTTATAGCGTCATGTTTATCATATAAGGCGTTTAAAAATTAAAGTGCGCAAAGGCGCAAACACAACTAAACTAAAGTTTTTGACGCATAAAAAACCACCATGTTTTTATCAACAGGAGTTTACTATGAGCACATTTAAAGATGCACTAAATACACTTAAAGAAGCAGCCGCCGATTTCAGCACACTAACAGTAACGACCTATACTGGCGATTTAAAGGTATTGCTTGAAGCTGGACAAAAAGTTGACAGTGATGGTAATGCAACACCAGGTTTTAGTGTGAATAATCTAGATTTTCAACAAATATTAGATAAAACATTAAACGGCACAATTGATGGCGCTTTATCGGTTGCCTGCTTTAATACTCATTATCTTGACGGTGATGGTGTTGTATTTAGAAGCAGTGATGTACCTGAAGAACAAATGAAAAAACTAGAGCTCGCTCATAGCGCAGCCCTCACCGCAGGAAAGGAAACACGAGAAGGGGTTCTCAACTTGGTAAAGTCAACCGTAGAAGGGGTATTTTCAGGACGTTAATAATTCACGAAAATGAACTACCAATGCTTCATGATCTCCAAATATTTATCATACGAATGAGACACAGATGGACGTAGATGAGCAATTTGAATTATTAGAAATAGCCGACAACAGTGTTGAAAATGCCATTAGCAATGAATATATTGGTATGTTTACGGTGTCCAATCAAACTAAAAATACTGAGCTGTTGAAAGGGCCTATGGCAAAAGCCATTTGTGACCGTCTTGTGGCTTTGCAATATTTGGGTGAACTTGAAGTTGAGAATAATTTACCTAGCGTAAAGGCGGCGTTGAATGTTGGCCAATCACATCCATGGACAAACCGTTTTGATAGCATAATTAAAGTATTGCAAAAAGAAGCCGGGTTAAAGCAAGATGCTTGGCTTTCATCGAAAACATTTAGCATTATTCAAAGTGTATTTACCTTTGAAGACCCTCCAGATTTGCACAGATGGGCTAAGCTGGAATATCAGAAGTTTTTCAATCGCGCTATTTACGCTAGATTAAATGTTATGGGTATGGTGCCGCAACCAAGTGCAAGATTTTTTGAACACACCACCGGTGATCATAACGCACATTCGGCTTTCGTTGACGGGCATGCTGAATTAGCATCTGCTGTAAATTATTGTTTAGACTATTTTGAAAAAGTACTCGCCCATATTGCTATTGCTGAGCCAAACTATGACCTTGAGCGTACGCATTTGGTTTTGCTGCTTTTTGATCTCGATAAATTGACAAACAAACTTGGCCACCAGTCAAATTCTATCGCCCAAAAACTGAGGCGCGTTATAAGGCCGTTAAAATGGGAAAAAACATCTCTACGTTTCCCCACATTAAGCGATAAAAAACTACCTGGCCTGTGCTTAAACTTTGTAATGTCGATAGCACGCATTGAATGTTGGCTAAACGGATATGGCAGCAAAATAGTAGATGGCCAAAAAACATCTGTTTTTAATCCTACATCTAATATTTCTGACAGAACATATTCTCGCCACCTTGTTGTGGGTGCAGTTAAGCCTGGTTCCTCGCACAGTATTCAAATAGCACCCGAGCTTAATCGTTTAGTTAATTTTTGGGAAAATGCAGATAGATTAATAAGCAACAAAAAAGAAGAGAGTAGAAAGTTCACTAAAACAAAAATTCAAAAAGAAATTTTTAAAGGCAAAATTCGCTTTGCTGGTATTGCTTTGCGCACCATACGTTTTGCTGACCAACTGAATCAGTTAAACGCACAAGATTCTCAGCCTGATTATGAACAACTACAGACACAAGTAAGCAATTTAAGTGAAACCGAATTGTCATCACCGGTCTGGAAATCAGACTATGGCTCCTCGTTATTCGATGGTATTAAGCGAGCCTCAAAATGGCTTTGGAACAAAATTAAAAGCGTATTTAACTTCTTTTTAGATAAGTTTTGCCTGTTAGTACGCGTAGTCAAAAGTGCCGCCATCAAAGCGCTTGAATATTTCAAATTACTTGGAAAGGTGTTTTCTCAAGCCACAGAACACGTCATGAACAAAGTTTGGTTCACATCACCACTATTCATCGTTGTAAGAGATAAAGACTTTGATGTTATGGTTTGCAGTGAAGTTGGAGCGAGTATGAGTGAAGTTGAACAAGGATGCAGTCAAATAATCAATCGAACTGTCAATTTTAGAGCAGCCTGCTCAATCGTTTTTCTAATAGTGAAAGCCATGATGAACGTCAAAAGCATATTGCTTAATCCAATATGGGGAGGTATCAAAACACTGTTAATGCTGTCCAACTTCAATAACCTGCTGTCTGAAGAAGACAAACAGTATCTTTCAAGCGCATTTAACACCAACACCTGATGACCCAAATAATGGCTGCAGCGTTTATTCGTAGCGTATTTACTGCTAACTAACCCTAAGCGCATTATTTTGTATTTAGTCTTTTTTCTTAATTACTAATTCTATTTTCTGACTTTCACCGGCAAACCATTTTTGCACATAAATACTGCCTATGACCGGCGGCATGCCATCTTCGGGCACCTCTTTATACCGAACACTATTTTTATTCTGCTTTTCGAATTCAAATTTAACTTTTTTTTCAGACATTGCTTATCTAACTCCTAAACATTTATTCGCTAGAATTATATCCTAAAATCACAAACCCATTGCTTAGATTTCACTTAACATGCAGCGCTAAGGATCTTATGTCTTACTAATTTGAGGTTTAACGACGCAATCTGCACATTCAAGTAAAACCGTACATGCAAATTGCAGGCATCAAAGTTTATACCCAATATTTCTTACTTGGCAGTGCCAATGACCTTAATAGTAGTCACTGGCAGCGACTAAGTCTTACGCAGCTATCGGTTTTGGCGACGAAGGGAATGAATGGCGAATTATGCGCCATACCACCTGTGCAAACTGCTTGTGTAGATGATCGTTGTTGTAGTTTTGTCCGAAGCGTTCACATACCTCTTGCACCTTGACGCTCATCGTTGCGTAACGCCTTGCTGGTACTGTTGGAAACAAATGATGTTCAATCTGATGACTAAGATTGCCCGACAAAATGTGAAATAACTTGCCACCCTTTAAGTTAGACGAGCCACGCAACTGACGCAGATACCAGTGCCCCGGTAACTCGTTTTCAAGCACCGACTTATGAAACACCTCAGCATCTGCCGTAAAATGACCGCAGAAAATAATCATAAATGTCCACAGGTTACGCAATATGTTAGCAACGAAATTCCCCGCTAGCACACTTAAAAACATAGGACCCGCTAACAATGGAAAAATTAAATAGTCTTTGAGCACCCGACGATTAATCTTAACCATTACGGGTTTTAACTCTTCACGCAATTGTGCCCATGTCTTTTTGCCCTTTACAATTTTACCTAGCTGTAACTCCTGAATAGCGATACCCCATTGAAACAACAATGCTAGCAAAATCGCATAAACGGTTTGAAATAACGCCATGGGTGACCAGCGCTGTTCTGGAAACAAGCGCAACATACCATAGCCAACATCATCGTCCATGCCTTTAATGTTTGTGTAGGTATGGTGCTTGTAGTTATGACTTTCACGCCAATTGTCAGCGGTACCGGCAATATCCCATTCATAGGTGCTGCCATTGAGCGAAGGCTCACTCATAAAATCATACTGTCCGTGTATAACGTTATGTCCAAGTTCCATATTTTCTAATATTTTCGACAGTGCCAGTATAAGCACTCCCAACAACCAGAAAGGGGGAAAGAAACTCAAAAACAAAAATCCACGGCCAATCACTTCGGTATACCGAACCGCTTTGACGATGCGACGAATATAGCGTGCATCAACCTCTCCCACATCAGCAAGTTGCTCTCGCTTTATAGCTTCTAATTCAGCGCCAAACTGAACTAGCTCATCGGCACTCATCACACGATTTTTTGAATGTTTCATATTAAAGACTCCTATAGGTCCAGTTCAATATTGCTGGCGGCACGACTCACGCACAGTTTTATAATTTGCGATGGTTCGTTGCCAACAGCACCACTAAAGGCATCGGCAGTTGTTCCTGAGTTGCGTACACAGGCACATGTATTACAAATGCCTTGACGACAGCCTGAAGGTACTGAAACGCCTGCATTCTCTAGCTGCTCAAGCAAGGGCAATTGGTTGCTTAAACGCAGATTTAAGCCTTGGCGACGCAAATATACATCGTATTGGGTAATCTCAGTATTTGCAGCTTTGATCTTTGGCGGTGTGAAAGCCTCACTTACCAGTGGCAGTTTTCGCAATTCACAAACGCTGGCCGCTGCTTGCACAAAACCGCTAGATCCACAGGCGAAAACTTGATTAACAGTGTCAATATTGACAACTTGGGACAGTAATTCATTGCTGATCCTTCCCAAGGTGGGCTGTTCGCTGTGCACTCGGGTGGTGATCAGATTGAGACTAAAGTTAGCATATTGCAGAGCGATTGCCGCTAACTCCTGCGCGAAATTAAAGTAAGCGCTGGTTTTTTCCCAGTACATCAAAGTGACAACAGTCGGCATGCCTGCTCTTGCCAATGTGCGTATTTGACTCATCATTGGCGTAATACCGCTGCCAGCGGCCAGTAGTAACAAGTGCTTGGGCATAGGCGTTGGTAATGTCATATCGCCGAAAGGGCTGCCCAGTTCAAGCCGCTCACCCACCTTAATATCATTGCATAAATATTCACTCATTAAACCGCCAGCTTCGCGGCGTACTGTAATTTTAACGCACCTACCATCAACCGGGTCGCTGCTGATGCTGTAACTACGGGTAATATTTCGTCCAGCAATTGTAGCTGTCACATTGCAATGCTGACCCGCAACAAAGCCCACCCAATTTCGGTTAGCTTTAAGTGTG
>JBLIGC010000072.1:0-6525 GCA_047636735.1 Glaciecola sp.
CGGATTGGACTAAACCATCGTAGCGATGAACTGCATTCAGTAAATTAGCTAACGCACCGAGAGATGTCATCACCTAGAGCACTTTGTGTTTAACACAAAGTGCTAAATCGGCCTGCCAACGTAAGTTATTTTTATGTACTTTAAATTCACAGCAAAAGGGGCAGCCTGTTTACCGTTTTTTTTCTCAGTGAGTCAAACGTGTTTGTATTTCAATTAACCAACCTTCAAAACCTTCGCTAGTGCGTTGGTTAAGTGCGGGGAAGGTTCCGACAATTCCTGCTTTAAAGCTTTGCTTTTGAATCTTTGTGACTTTGTACCTTTGTACCTTTGTATCTTTTGGCCATGAGCAAGGCTAACGTGAAAACGGTCTTGGTCTAGCGACCTAAAATTCCGCGAGCGATCACTTCTTTCATAATCTCTGAACTACCTGCGTAAATAGTTTGTATTCGTGCATCCCGATAAAAACGAGAGATTGGATATTCATCGGTATAACCGTAACCCCCAAACAGCTGCAAACATTCATTGACCATTGTGAGCTGCATTTCTGTGGCGGATAGTTTTAGCATCGCTGCATCGGTTACCGTCATCTCATCAAGTTTATACTTGGCCATATGTTTTTCTAACAGTGCGCGACACAATTCTAGTTCGGTTTGACATTGTGCTAACTTAAAACGAGTATTCTGGAACTGTGACACCGACTGACCGAATGCTTTGCGGTCTTTTACATAATCGCAGGTTAAATCAAGCGCGCCTTGAGCATGACCAATAGCTTGTACCGCACAACCTAGGCGTTCACGAGGTAACTCTTGCATTAAATAAACAAATCCTTTGCCCTGTTCGCCTAACAGGGCATTACTGGGGATACGCATGTTTTCAAAAAATAATTCAGCGGTATCACTACAATGCTGGCCCATTTTCTCGATAGGTTTGCCATTAGAAAAACCGGGCAAGCTGGTATCGACTAAAAATAATGAGATACCTTTAGAGCCTGCATGGATATCAGTTTTAGCACAGACGATGATCATGTCAGCAGTATTACCATTGGTGATAAATGTTTTTGAGCCGTTTAGCACATATTCATCCCCGTCTTTTATCGCATTGGTGCGCATGCCAGCCACATCACTACCTGCACCTGGCTCTGTCATGGCAAGGGCAGTTACCACTTCCCCTGTCACCATACCGGGCAACCAACGTTCGTGTTGCTCTTGGGTACCAATATTTAATACATAAGGTGCAACAATATTTGCGTGAATGTTATAACCGGTGGCTAAACCATGAAAACCCAAACGACACATTTCTTCCTGGATCATTTGGCACACGTCAAAACTTGCACCAGCAGCGCCGTATTTTTCAGGGAAATCGACCAATAACAGGCCAGCGTTGCCCATGATATTCCACATTTCTCTCGGCATTTTATGGTTTTTTTCCCATGTGTCGTAATGGGGTCGTACTTCTTGCTCTAAAAAACGCAATACCATATCGCGAAACATCTGCATTTCTTCATTATTTGCATCTTCTGTTGTGGACATGGGTAACCTTATTTTTATCTGGGTATAAAAGGTGATTAGTAGTTAGGAATTATTAACAAATACACTTTCATTAGCAATAATGAATAACTTGAAATAATGACAGATTGTCCATATGTTTATATATGGCAAGCCTAGCCGCGTCAAATAAGGAAGACCGTTATGGAAATATTACTCGATTATATTTTTACTGCACAAACCTTCATTTTAGTGTTTGTTGTTGTGTTACTCAAAACCTCTATTAAATTTGTCCCACAAAACCGTGCATACGTGATTGAACGATTTGGTAAATTCCAATCGAGCAGAGAAGCAGGTCTTAATTTTATATTACCTTTTGTAGACAGAGTGTCTGCTGATCGCTCGCTTAAAGAGCAAGCTGTTGATGTGCCAGAACAAAGCGCTATTACCAAAGATAATATTTCATTAAGCGTAGACGGTGTGTTGTATTTCCGCGTGCTTGACCCTTATAAGGCCACCTATGGGGTGGATGATTACGTGTTTGCGGTAACTCAACTGGCGCAAACTACTATGCGTTCTGAATTAGGTAAAATGGAGCTCGATAAAACCTTTGAAGAGCGGGACGTGCTGAACACCAATATAGTTGCTGCTATTAATGATGCTGCAGGTCCATGGGGTATTCAGGTGTTACGTTATGAGATCAAAGATATTGTGCCGCCTCAATCTGTGATGGAAGCCATGGAAGCGCAAATGAAAGCCGAACGAGTAAAGCGAGCACAAATTTTAGAATCAGAAGGTGACAGGCAAGCGGCGATAAACCGTGCTGAAGGTGAAAAGGCTTCTGTTGTATTAGCCGCTGAAGCAGATAAAGAACAGCAAGTATTACGCGCAGAGGGTGAAGCCAAGGCAATAGTCGCAGTTGCTACTGCACAGGCTGAAGCATTGCGTCAGGTGGGTCAAGCGGCTGCCACAGAAGAGGGTCAAAAAGCCATTCAGTTGGACTTGGCCACTAAAGCAATTGAAGCAAAACATGCGATAGCCAAAGAGTCGTCAGTCGTGTTATTGCCTGATAGCAGCACAGAAGCAGCTAGCGTAGTTGCACAAGCAATGACCATTATTAATCAATTAAATAAGGGGTAGTGTATGGACTGGGCAATCAATAATTTAGCTGAAAGTTTGCTCATTCTTGGCATCCTTTTATTAGTCATTGAAGTGGCAGTGTTTGGCTTTTCAACCTTTGTGTTGTTTTTTGTAGGTTGCGGGGCTGTGGTAACTGCAGGCTTGTTATATGTGGGCATTATCCCAGATACCTGGATGGCAGCAATGTTTAGCACGGGTCTACTAACCGCGTTATCGGCTGTTTTTTTATGGAAACCGTTAAAAAATATGCAGTCAAATGTAGACACAACAAAGGCAAAAAGTGATTTGGTAGGTCATAGTTTTGTGTTAGGTGAAGACGTGTCCCCAGGCCTGATGCCTACATATTATTATTCAGGTATTAATTGGAAGCTTAAGGCTAGTGAACATTTGGTTACAGGCACTCAGGTAGAAGTCATACAAGCTGATGTTGGAGTATTCCATATCAAAGCTAGCTGACGTTTAGATTTTTGTGTGTTTTGTTAAGTCGGGTAAATCCCGACTTTTTTTATTGTTTAAGAGAACATTGCTTGTAAATCTTTGTGCAACCTCATATAAACAATTAGCAGCCCATATTACCCAATATAAATATCAGAAAATTTATGCGTAAACAAAGACCACTTTTTAAACATATTCGAAACCACGATACGCTTTTTAGTGAGCTGGCGATGGCCAGAAACTCTTATGCTCAAAGTCTTGGTCTCAACGATTATGGATATCATAAAACTCCCAAATTTATCACTGCTGATGGCCGTAGGCTGACCATTGAGCCTGAGAGGAGTTTGATAGTGCAAAACTATCAATCTTTTATCGGAGTAAAGCATATTTTGCAGCAAAAAATTCCTGGCTTCTATATTGTTAATAACAGCGATATTGGGTTTAGGTACCCCACTGCAGCGATTGCGGGACAAAATGCACCCTTTATTAAGCGGTTTCGTTCGGAGTTTTTTCATAAAGTGGATGAAGATAGAAGTATTTGCCGACCATTGAACCTGTCTTATGGGATTAAAAGTCGTGGCAAGGGTGATAACAGACAGGAATACGAAGTTTGGGTCCCGGATGAGAATGTTGAATTAGATCCCACCCCGTTGTTTATTGATAAGTACGGTGAGGATTTACCTGACGATGTGCGTGATTTTGCTAGCCTGACACCTGTTGTATATGGATGGATGGGAGTAAAAAGAGGTGCTTTTGAAGCGATTTATTTGAACAAGAAAAGTATGGGTGATATTGCCATCAATATAGGGTTGTCGGTTGACGCTTATAACATTGGAGCTATGCCAGACTTATCTTATTCCCCATTGGTTGGCAGTTCGATAGCAGTGGGTAACGCTGAATTGGAATGGGAAGTGATGGGTTATTACGCCCCAAAGGCTGCCCATCCTGATCACGACCAAATTTGGTCTGCAATTAACCACGCTATTGAAGCCGTGGGAGCAGCAGTGAATGATGTTTATAATAAGGTCGCTATTGCTTCAAGTGAGAGTAAAACAGAACGAATTCTTAGTTGTATACATGACCAACAAATTTCTACAGAGCAAGTTTTGCAGTGGAATTTAAAACCTTGGGAGTTTTTGCAAGATAGCAGTATTCACAGGCGTAAATCACATGATCCTAGTCGTTCAGTAAACTTATTAGGCAGACTTAACCGACTTTTTTATCAAGAATCATTTAAACTACCTTCACTCGAAGAGATCCATAACCTTATAGCTCAGCAAGCGCCTTAAAGGTGGTGGAGTTATTCTCCAGCCACCTGCATGTTATCAATTAATACTGAGCCTGTTTGCACACTGCCGCGGGTTTCTTGTTCGGCGCCAATAGCCACAATATTCATCAGCATGTCGGCTAAGTTACCTGCAATAGTAATTTCGTGAACAGGATATTGAATCACGCCATTTTCTACCCAAAAGCCAGCCGCGCCTCTAGAATAGTCACCGGTAACAATATTGACACCTTGACCCATCAGTTCAGTGACTAATAAACCTGTACCTAGTTTGGCCAACATTTCTTTATCGGACTCTCCGGTATGTTGAATAAACCAATTGTGAATGCCTCCTGCATGTCCTGTGGTTTGCATGTTGAGCTTTCGGGCTGAGTAACTGGTTAATAGGTAGTGATTGAGTAACCCATTGCTCACTACATCCATATCTTGAGTTTTAACACCTTCATGGTCAAAAGGTGAACTGGCTAATCCTCTTAATATATGTGGGCGTTCAGTAATATTGAGCCAACCTGGTAATACTTGCTGCCCTAATTTATCTAACAAAAATGATGATTTACGATATAAACTACCACCACTAATAGCGCTGATAAAATGTCCGAATAGACCTGAGGCAATTTCACGATCAAATAACACCGGTACTTTACAGGTTTTAACTTTTCTAGCCCCTAGTCTGCCCAAGGTCACTTGTGCAGCTTCACGGCCCAATTGTTCCGGATTAGTTAACATGCCTACATCGCGGCCAACTGAATAGCTGTAGTCTCGTTGCATATCTCCGTCTTGCTCACCAATCACCACACAACTCATGCTGTAGCGACTACTGTTATAGCCCGCGATAAAGCCATGGCTATTACCATATACCTTGGTGCCTAAGTTAGCGTTGTAAGACGCACCATCTGAATTAGTAATACGAGGATCAACGTCTAATGCGCTAGTTTCAGCGGCAATTACCTGTTGTATTGCATGCTCAGTGTCTAATTCTACTGGGTGAAATAAGTCTAAATCAGGAAAATCAAATGCCATCAGCTCTTTTTCGGCTAAACCAGAGCAATCGTCGTCACCGGTATGTTTGGCTATTTCAATGGCTTTCTCTACTGTGAGTTTTAACGCTTGGGGTGATAAATCAGCAGTCGAGGCACTGCCCCTTTTTTTCCCGTGATAAACCGTAATGCCCAAGCCTCCATCGTTGGTAAACTCAACGGTTTCGACTTCTTTTAAACGAGAAGACACAGCTATGCCCTCGACTTTAGACATACTAGCCTCGGCCTGGGTTGCGCCTTGGTCTTTGGCTAATTTTAAAACGTCTTCTACTATGCTTTGTATTTCAGCTAATTGTTGTTGCATAAGGCCTTCGTTATTTAATTACACTTTATTTTCAACCCTTAGCGCCTAAACATAGCTTAGACTCAGTGCTAATGATTTTGCGTGTAGTTTATTCTCGCTTTGGAGGTTACAATATTTTAATAGTGTATCACTAAAGATAAAGTCATGGTTGCCCCGAAAAAAAACAAAGATGTTGAAGATGAATTCGACGTTAGTGAAGAAAACGAACAACTCAGTAAAACTCAAATTAAAGCCCAGATGGTTGAAATGCAAAAATTAGGCGAATCTTTGGTTCACCTTGGTCAATCCTCTTTAGCCAAAATCCCGATGGAGCCTGAATTACTCGATGCAGTAATGCTTGCTCGAAAAATTTTACGTAAAAAAGAAGGTTATCGTCGTCAATTGCAATTGATTGGCAAGATAATGCGCAATGTTGATATTGCTGCAATAGAACATGCCTTAAGTAATATTAAATCTGCACATAAAAAGTTAAATGATGCTTTTCATGGAACTGAAATGCTCAGAGACGCAATTTTGAAAGAAGGTGATAGCAAAATTGAGTCAACTATTATTGACTATCCTCTGCTTGATCGACAAAAAATGCGGCAATATTTACGTCAGGCCAATAAACAGCAAAGTGAAAACAAGCCTCCAAAAGCCTCTCGTGAGCTTTTTCAATATTTAAAAGAAATCATAAACGGATAATTTCTATTCCCATAAGCAATTTTTTGCTGTGCTGTTACTTACGCAAAAAGTTTGTGAGTTGAAAGGGACCTAAGCGGTCCCACCAACAGTTAATTCATCTACTTTAAGAGTGGGTTGACCTACACCTACGGGCAAACTTTGCCCATCTTTGCCGCA
>JBLIGC010000073.1:0-6433 GCA_047636735.1 Glaciecola sp.
TTTCGCCTACTTCTTTTGCGTGAATAGTTTGATAACGTATTGCGGCACCTGCCGCTGCAAATCGGTGCAAGTAGGCTTTTTTCGCTTCATCTGGCGTACATTCGAAGAAGTTACCAGAAGATGACTTCGCAAAGTAATCGCACAATAGTTGGCGACCATCTTTTATATTTTTATCGCTTAACTTAAGTGTTAAATGATGTTCATATTGTTTCCTGTATTCAAGTAGCCTGTTGGGCAAATGTTGAGGAAGTACGCTTGCCATTTGTTGCATAACTTTGTCTGAAATATACTTAGGCATCCACGAAAAATTATTGAAAATAGCGTCGATACGTCCTTTTAAAGCAAACATTTTAGGCAAACGTTGGGTGCCTAAATACAAAACACTTAAAAAGGTATCTTTACCATATTTTTCGGCAACATCAAAAATGTCGCGGTGCATATATTCGCCAACCTCTGGCAGTTCACCAAGCTCGGTTAACAGTATTCGTCTAATCTCGTAAAGCTCTTTAGCATTGTTTGTTCCTACATAAAAACTTGCATCGCTTTGTGCTAGCGGATGGCTGTCAACTCGTACCGCAAATACGGCTAATTTACCTGCACAACCGCTGCTTTCATATAGTCGTCTGGGGTCGGCATTAAAACGACTGGGTGTGTTAGCATCTACGTCTTTAATACGAGCTTGATACGACTCATCACTGGCATGTCGAGAACCCTGAGTAACTTTTTCTTTGATAAAATTTCCAATTGATAAATTACGAATAACATCGTCTGAGTTTTGCCCTAAATCGACACCTATATGGTTAACTAAAATTAATTTCCCATGCTCATCTATTTTAGCAAACACCGATAGTTCTGTATAAGCCGGTCCTCGCTTGACCAAAGCCCCACCTGAATTATTAGCAATGCCGCCTACAATGGACGCACCTAAGCTAGATGAACCAATTACCGAATGCGGTGCGCGCCCAATAGCCCTTAACGATTGCTCAAGCTTATGCAGCGTAGCACCGGGCATACTAATGACTTGCTGACCTTGATTAATTAAATATAAGCTATCTAGCGCAAGTGTATTGATCACCACCACCGGTCTATCATAATCATTCCCGCTTGGGGTGGAGCCTTGGGTTAAACCAGTATTGGCTGCCTGCATCACAATTATTAGATTGTTAGATACCGACACTTTTATGACATCCCATAGTTCTATTAAGGTTTGTGGGAATAGCACAGCCAGTGCGCTGCCCCCGCCTGACCGCCAACCTTTGCGATAATGCGCATTTTTCTTTGGGTTGGCACTTATATTTGTTGCACTAAGCACAGACTCAAATGCTTGTAGCAGTGAGGTTGCATCAACAGTATTTGTGCTTGTTAACTGAAAAACACCTGAGTCAAATTCAACATCAAGATCACAGCTGTGCACCATTTTTAAGGTATCGTCATTTGTTTGCGCAGTCGCATCATTGCTGGTGCTTAACTTGTCTGTACCTTTTGAGATATCATTCATTATTGTGTTCCTAACTTGCTTGTGCAAACCCGCAGTTATGCCAATGAATCAGTGAAAACGTATCGATAAATCACAACCATAGCAATGATACCAATGAAAAAGACGTAATGTATCAAAACTAAAATATTTTCATATAGTTGCACCCTCTTGGCCTATAAGCCCACCGTTAGCGAAGCGACTACCACATTGTGCACAGCAATCATGTTAGACACCGTATTGGTGCCTGCTATTATAGCGCCCAGGGCCGCTATAATAGCACTTATCATCGAATAACCCTGCGCCAAATAAATTCGCAAACATTTCTGCACTAGTCACCGGCATACTTGAAATATAATGTAGATTTACGCAAGGGTTTATAAATATGCACCCCATAGGTATTGTAAATACTAGGACAAAATCTGCACCCGAAATAGCAGAAAACGACAGCGTAACATTCGTCAGTAATGTCTTAAACTCCCCAATTACACAAGAACAGTGATAAAACGGGCCTACAAAGCTATTCGGGGTGCGTTAATAGCCTTTCTTTTAATAGAGAAACGTGGCGCCAGACTATATAAGTCGCCATTTAAACCAACCAACTGCTGATTTATTCCTTGTGCTTTTGCAACCTGTGAGCAGGCAAGTAAGTGCTTAGGCTCACCATGCACGGGAACTATGCACTTTGGTCGTACCCAGTTGAAAAGTTGAATCAAATCGCCCTCATTAGGGTGACCTGAAGCATGAATAATATGTTCACAACTAGCAGATTCAACTACATTTATTTCACGCTCTGTTAATAAATTAGTTAGTCGTTTGACCGGCTTTTCGTTTCCGGGAATTACAATACTGCTGAATATAACGGTGTCATCTTTTTCAAGATCGCAATCTCTGTGATTATTCAATGCAAGTTTGTATAAGCCAGCACGCGGCTCACCTTGACTACCCGTAGCTACTATTAACACCTCGTGCCTTGGTAAATATCCAATGTGTCTACGCGGCGTGATTTTAAACTCTTGCGGCCAAAAGCCTGTGCTTTTGGCAATACTTACCATATTTTCAAGTGCTGGGCCCAATAAGCACATGTATCTGTTGGTCGCCTGCGCTATTTTTGCTAGCGTAATTAAGCGAGCTACATTACTTGCAAAGCATGTAACTACTACTCTGCCTTTTGCTTTGCTTATGAGTGTGCCTAAGCCCTGCTCGCAGTCTTTTTCAGAAAAAGAATGACCAGGGCGGTTAGCATTAGTTGAATCACACACCATCGCAGTAATATTTTTGCTGGCTAAGTCCATAAACAAGCGTTTATTAAAACCTTCTCCTACCACAGGACTTGCGTCAATTTTCCAATCACCGGTATGCAACACACGCGCAACTGCGGTGGTAATAAGTAACGCATTCGCTTCTGGAATAGAGTGCGTTGTGGGTATCCACTCAACTGTAAATGGACCAATATCAAGCACGCTACCGGTTTCAACAACCACGATTGGAAGCTCGTATGGAAGTTCAGCTCTGTATGCTTTTCGCCTTAATACCGCGGCTGTAAATGCAGTTGTGTAAATGGGACACTGAAGCTGTTGCCATTGACTTATTACCGCGCCAAGATGATCTTCGTGCGCATGGGTTAGCACAATGCCGCACAAACTGTCGCGCCTGTTGGCAATAAAGGAGATGTCGGCGGTGACCATGTTATGGCGCATTACGCCAACGGTTTCATCTTGCTGTGGGTCAAGTGGCACATTGAAAGTAACCCCGCAATCAATCATCAGCCATTGTTTGTTATGTCCGTAGAGATTGACATTCATGCCAATTTCTCCCGTTCCCCCTAAGGGTAAAAACCATAAATCTTTTTCTGTTGGGCTATGCTTCATAGGAATGTTTCAAAGGTATTTTCCAAGGTATGTCATCACACTGCAGCGAGAGAAGATAAAAAATCGTTCTGCACTATAAATTGTATAAAAACTTATCTTTGTTACTGCGTAGCGGGTCTTTAAAAAACCAGTAAAAAATATCAAAGCCAAGCACCTACACATTCAATTTTAGGTTTGCATATTAGCATATTTAGTATAAATAAAAGGTGATGCAACTCGCTAAAACATGATTTATTCATTAACAAAATTTAATCATAAAAAGTGTTCAATTGGTAATCCATAAAAAAATATTTTAGGTATCAACCTAGGATGCAACATAATTATTACATAACAGGATAAACCATGAAATTATTAAAAGCAGTACCCGTAGCCTTGATTAGTGCGTTGATGTTAACGGGTTGCGGAAGCAGCTCAAACGATGCACCTCTTGAAGTAGTTACACCCCCGCCCCCACCCACACCCATCGAGTTTGCAAACCTACGTGTTATACATGTCTCACCCGATGCTCCCTTAGTTGACGTGTTCGCCGGCACAACTGCCGTTGCTTCAATGCAAGACGTCAATTATCAAGTTGCATCTGGTTTTTTAGAGTTAGAAGCTGGTGATTATACGTTTAGAGTTGAAGCTGAAACTCCAGGAGGTAACGCTGAAGTATTGTCCGTCCCTGCAACATTAAGCGATGATACGGTATATAACGTATTGGCAGTAGGTGATGTAGCCAATTTAGAAGCATTGCTTGTGACTAGTCCTAAAGGTCCAATAGCCGACGGTAACATAAGAGTACAAATAGTGCATGGTGCGCCCGATGCACCAACGGTAGACGTTTACGTTACTGCACCTAACACTGCGCTTGCCGACGAACAGCCACTAGCAACTCTATCGTTTAAAGATTTTACGGGATCGGTTGAAGTACCAGGCGCGGACTATCAAATACGCATTGCAGCCGCTGGTACAACAAACGTCGTTTTCGATTCAGGCACCCTAGCCTTAGCAGCGGGTGCTGATTTGTTCATTACCGCAACCCAAAACGTGGCTACCGGTGATTCACCCGTTGCGCTGTTAGTTGCTGATGGAACCGCTTCAAGTGTAATTTTAGATATTAATACACAAGCCAACGTACGTGCTATTCACGGAATAGCCGATGCTCCAGCAGTAGACGTATTAGCCGTTGTACCTGACGCTGACGATATCTTGCTATTTGATGGTGCACCCTTTAAAGGTGTTACCGATTATATTGCGGTAGCCGGCGGTGATTATGTACTTGATGTTGTAGCCGATGCAGACAACTCTATTGTTGCTATAAATGATGCGATGATTTCGCTCACCAACGGCATGCGTTACACAGCACTTGCTAATAACATTTTATCATTAGCCGACCTTGATTTAATCGAAGACAATCGCAGACCACTAGCGACAGCAGCACAGGTAAGAATTTTCCATGCCTCACAGGCAACAGGCGCTGTAGATATTTACGTAACGGCCGACGGTGAAATTGCTGATGTTACACCTAACTTTGTAGGCGTTGAATACATGACAGATATGCTAGCGGAAACCGGCTATGTGCAATTAGCACCAGGTAGTTATTTTGTAACAGTAACGGGCACGGGTTCCAAAGCAGCCGCAATTGCTACAGGTGAATTAGTACTATCTGCAGCAGGTATTTATACTGCCATTGCAGTAGACGGAGATAATATCGACGCGGGTCCACAGCTAATTTTGGCAGATGACTTTGTTGCTACTGCTAATGTTGAATAATATAGTTTAGTAATATAAGAAAACGCCTCAATTGTGAGGCGTTTTTTTTGGTATTAAGTGCTATGCTGATGACATGACTAGAACTTACACAACAAGCAACTCCAGAAACCACACCCTTGATATTGTCCGTACCTTTGCCATTGGCCTGATGGTTATTTTCCATTTTATCTATGATTTGAAATTTTTCGGCTATGTTGATTGGGACACACCCGACGGCTTTGGCTGGCGACAATTTCGTTGGATAATCATTAGCTTATTTTTTATATGCTTAGGCATATCCATAACGTTTACACATAAACATTCTTTTCGCAGAAAAAAGTTTCTATTTAGGGTATCTCAAATAGCTTTTGCGGCCTTGTTGATTTCAGTAGTTACCTATTTTGCTATTCCAAAAAACTGGATTTTCTTTGGTGTTTTACACTTTTTAGCTTTTGCGAGTTGCATAGTTGTGTGGTTTGTAAAGCTACCAAAGATAAGCCTTGGTATTGGGCTTACCTTTTTTCTGATAGGTATTTTGCAACTTGTACCTGTGCGTTGGCCATTTCATTTGTTGTTTAACAACCTACCGTCATATACAAACGACTATGTGGCAATAGTTCCGTGGCTAGGCATGGTGTTTTTGGGTATAACGATTGCACACACTAAGTGGTTTATTGGCGATCCGCTCGCGCCAAAATTGGTGGATGAGCATTTAGATAAACAAGTTTATTCACATACATGGTTAATATGGCCCGGCCAACACAGTTTAAGTATTTATTTGTTACACCAACCCGTTATGATAGGTGCACTTTATTTAGTAAGCTTGTTGTAGCACTAACTACCACTGTTTGTAGTGTAAACTTTTTGACGTCAGTTTTATAAAACGGATATTAATTTGCCGCTCGGCGCTACGAACTAATACCTGCATTCCGAGATGCGCCGCTGTTTTTTGCAAATTATTAATAAGTATTTCTTTGTTTGCACTGCTGGTATATTTAAGCTCTGTGCTCATTGAGTTTTGCATAATGGTGTTGTGAGATAAATAGCCGCTGTATTGGCGCATAAAAGACTGAAGCTGCAAAATTTGAGTTTGCTTAAACCCATTGAACAACAGTTGGTATTCTAAGACCGCCTTGTTGCTCTCATTTTGTTTGGTTTCTTTTTTACCTACATTGGCATTTTCAATAACTACTGCGTAAGAATTAGCAATAATAAAAACGCTCAATATCAACAACGTGTTATTAACAACGAGGTGTTTGTATTTTTTCAGTAAGTTATAGGTTTGCATTTACTTAGTTCATTACTTTTTGCATATAAAGACGCTTACCAAAACGAATAGGCACCGAGTTAATAT
>JBLIGC010000074.1:0-6358 GCA_047636735.1 Glaciecola sp.
AGCTTCGTAGTCGATATCATTTAACGAAGTTCTAAGTAAACAGCTATCATAATTAATACTATAGCTGGCGTCGCTAAGCTGCTTATAATCGCTACACAACGATAAATATGCCGCCTGATTGTCATCTTTAGATCGAGTAATCCGCAGGGTAAAGGTACGTTCACTATTGAGTGCAAAACCGTTAGGCACGACTATCTCATGACTAGTTTGTGCTGTACTTCCTGTCATACTCCCCGCTTCCTTTGGATTACTTGGTTCTAAGCTAAAATTAGTTACAGTTGGTTGACTTTGTATTGGATCGGGTAAAGGACTCTGGGTCGGTGGCAGTGGTCCTGCTGTAATACTCTGTGTTTCACTACCTCCACAGGCAGTTAATAACATACTTAAACAAACAAAAATATATAGCTTATTCATACGACACCTCTTTAATTAGAAAAAATATTATTTGTGTTGGCATTTTCTACAATGTACCAATCAGCGTCTACAAGTCCTTCATTGGCAATAAAATTAGAAAATAAGGGATACGCGTAAATCACATCCATATACTCCAAGGAATATTGCATTTCAACGCCAACATTTATAGCCCACGGCATACCATTCGCACTTACAAAGTAACGCCCATTTTGTGGCTCACTTCTATCATCCCTGCGACCAAAGAAATCGGTTCTAAAAGCCTCTGTCGGTGCTTTATCGGGTAAATGTATTTCATACGCCCTGCCCGGGGGCAAACCAAATGCTAAGCTATGATCATAACCCTCACTAGCGAATAAAAACGGGTTGTATGGGAATTCTGGCATCTCAGCATTGGGGATAGCATTAGCCATGGGCAATGTCATTGAAAAGCTCATTTGAATATCAGAACCGCAACCCGGCTCAGTTCGATAATAATTGCAGTTTAAACCTACACTGACGAAGTCCCACACATCATCAGTGATAATAGCTATCGCCTCATTACGCCCCGCTTCTAAAGGAGAGCTGATTTGTGGCAAATCATTGATGGTATAGCGAATAGCATTTTCATCAACTGTACTGCGCAAAATACCGGGTAAATGAAACGCAAAACCATTGTGATGTAACGCGCCTACGGCTGCTATTTGCCCTTCTAATTTAATCCGAATAACCTCATCATTAAGCCTATATTCACTGATACGATAATTCATAACTAAGTCATTAAAATCATAGTCACCTATTGATGGCCAGTTGTCTTCAAAGGCAATGGTTGCCCACTCAGAAGCACTAGGGTAATACTGTATGCTGACATTAAGCTGTGTAATATCAACTTGATGATCTTCAACCTCACCATCACTGAAACTACCAGTTGGCGCTAACCCTCCGATACTGCTGAGTCTAAAACGAGCCCATGTGTTGCCTGCTTCAGCCCATTCAGGGACATCATAAGGTATCGTATTGTTACCTTGTATTACAGCTTGGGCATCAGCAATTTTTTCATCAGATCCAAACACACCATTTCTATCAAAATCTATCCAAGCATCAACAAAAGCTGACGTTGAAGCGGTAAGTTCCAGTAGTGCTGAATTACCCACTTCGAGACCTGTTACAAAAGCCACACCGTCCTCATCATCGTTGCCATCTGTTACGTCATCACTGAGAGGAAATTGATAGCTATCAAATTCAGCGTCGACACCAGACCCCATAAAGATGGTATTATTTTCTGTACTATGACTAGCACCATTATCAGCAGCAAGGCTAGTGTATGAGGCTGGTGCATCACCAAAATCGATCGTAGCTTCAGCAGGTGCGTCAGCTATGGTTTGACTGATTGACGCGGCCATTCCGTTAGTACAGCCTGTTTGTCCGATTACGCTATCTGCACCAAACTCGATGAAATTCGTCGCTGAGTAAGCACCGCCACAATCATTAGCTATACCCTCTATTACAGTGTTGGCACCCGTTTGTACAAAACCCTTGGCAAGGATAAATCCGGTGGTTTCAGCGCCTGCGCCTAGCTGTGTGTATCCAGCTGAGCCCGTTTTGTCGCCCAGTACATTCCAAATAATAGTGCTGTTATCGGTCACATTTAACAATATTACTTTCGCATCAATAGCAAAACTCAAGTAGTTTGCAATATTAAAAATCCATGTGCCATCTACACCTTTACCATCAAGAGTGAGAGTTTTGCCGCCTGTAATTGTCAAATAATCTAGTGTACTGTAAATACCAGCTTCAAGCGTTTCATTGTTTACCCCAAACGTAGTAGAAACAAGTTCTGTGCCTGTTCCCAAATCCTTAAGTGCTATTTGTATCGATGTAATTAACAATTCTTGATTTGTAACTATAAGAGGAGGCGGAGGAACCAGCAAAGAATTTGCCGTCAGGATCCCATCAATTTGAACACCAGCGCCAATGGTTGTGGTAGTTCCAGCATCAACGTTACCATGAAAGATTGAACCAGCACCAATCGTTACTGTGGTGCCAGCTAAAACATCGCCGGATACCTCAACAAGTGTGTCGAAGGTTGCAGTAGTTCCGGCTATAATATTACCATCAATTATGGCACTTGCACCTACAGTTGCGGTGGTTCCCACCTGAATAAAACCATTAACAATGGCGGCCACGCCTAGCGTGGCAGTAGAGCCTGCTTCGATATAGCCAACAACGCCGGCATCAGCTCCTAGAGTTGTAGCTGCTCCAGCCTCTATATTACCTGCAACTATCGCATTTGCAGCAAGTGTTACTGCAGTGGCACTTTGAACATTCCCTCCAATTGTTGTGCGTGCACCGGCCGTTATATAACCACTAGCATAAAGCGACTGGTTTTCTAGGTCTGAGTCTGCCAAAGATTGAGCCGCTACTTGCAAGCTAAACCCTATAAAAAACACCAAAACAAATACGAATAAATGTATTTTTTTTGCAAAACAACAAAAATTGCTAACGGCATAATTAACAATGTAATTTGATAATCTTGTAGTATTACAATTCTTCCAGTAATAACCTCTAAAATAAGCATTTTTTTGTTGCATGTTAACCACCCTAACTCTATAGACAGAACGTATTGTGTATTTAAAGAGTGGAGTTGCAAATAATGCACCAAAAAAATTAAAATTTTAAACTTATGATTATTATGCTTATTTTATGAATTCATGTTAATTGTATGTTAATTCCGCGCGATTTTTACAAAAATATTTTCGTTATTTACAAAAAATTTGCATTTTGCAAATTTACACAGCGCTTGTGTGCGATAAAGTACAAAATACTGCGCGATACTAATTGGCTATACCTATAACAAACCATATTAATATTAGATCTTTTAGAATTACGACGCTTTATTAATGTGTTGTTAACCGTTTAACTTTCAATAGGTAACCTCCAAGCGTTGTCTTTCACAGTTAGTATTAAAAGGCATTTTTTTCAAAAAGTTAGGGACGGCTCTTAACAAACTAGCCACTACTTCATGAGGGCATAGATTTAACTGACCACCGAATACCCGCCATCCAACGACCTTTCCTTATATGTATTGTTTAATAAATGATTAATCCTTTTTAAACTGGCTTATATCTACTACCCTAATTTTCAAGGTTGCGGTTGCCAAGCTAACTTCCAGAAAAAAGGCGATTAAGCCTCCAGTTAACAATACCATACACATCATAAACGTAATTATAATCGTAATATCTAAATTTGCGCTTATCAAGCCATTGACCATCACAAGCAAAACGTTGAAGCAAGTTACTACTGCTGATGCGATTAAGAAATTTATTGACCAATTGGCGAGTCTCATGCGTTTGTTCAACGCTTGAATTTCAAGTATCGCTTTTTCATTTATACGTTCTGGTTCTTCCCTTGCCAAATTAACATACCACCTTGCTCTGTCTATTATTCTAGACACTCGGCCTGTAGCAACGTTGACCAAATTACCAATACCGACAATAAGAAAAATAGGCGCCAAGGCCAACTGGATAATTTCAACTGCACTGGGTGTAACAATAGTGTCCACTTATATCTCTTTTTAAATTAACGTGCTGTAAATACCATCGGGTGTGTTGAGCAATTTTTTTACTGATTGGTTTAGTCAGATAATGATTCATTCTAGAAGTTAAACATGAACCAATACTAAGCAACACAACATAGCCACCAAGGATAAAAATAATGTTTGTAGATTATACATTATATTGGCATTTAGCATCAAACGGTAGACAGTAATATGGCGCCATATAGATCAAGCATTTATTATTGTACAAGTTAATTAACTTATACACGCTTGCAGAAGCGTTCTATCGAGACAACAAGGTCAAAACCCTTAAAAATGCCAACACAAATAACATTTTTTCTAATTAAAGAGGTGGCGCACAAATAAGCTATATGGTTTTGTTTTATTAAGTACTTTGTTAACTGCGTTTGCCGGGGTGAGGTTGTTATGGATTTACATAGGCACCCATTGTAAATGCTGTTAAAAAATGATGATGGCTGTCTCTTTAGTTTTCGTAATAGTCTGTAGTTTTAGTTGATGCATTATTCTTGCTCAACCTGCATGAAAACTTATCTGCACACACCACTTTCAAGCTATAAGTTTATTACACGGATAATGATGCAAACTTACGTACGAGCTCTAATTGGGAGAATGAAGCGGCATTTAAATGACTTTTGAATGGTAATAATGGCTGCTAATAATAATACTACTAAAAACGTCTGCGTAGAATCATCTCAGCACTAGCCCTTCCTTTAGTCTGCTTAATATTTGCAGCACCGAGCAAATTAATCTCATTTTAAAGCGTTAACTCATTATTAACTTTCGTCTGTATATCATGCGCTCAGAATTTAACTCCAATTGTTCGATTAATAAAGTTTGTGATTGCCTTTTCGTGTTTCTTTATCGAACAACAGTTTGAATGCACTTTCTGCATTTTCTGCACTGACACTTGATAATAGCTTTGAACCAGCAAATGTCACCGTAGATGTTAATTACCATACACAAGTTCGAATGAGGGAAATTATGTTTTTTGAAAACTCATCTAGTGACAAACAAACCTTGCTTAGGCTAGTGAAGTATTTTGCACCGCATAAGGTGATGCTACTGATTGCTATTGTTGGTCTTTTAGGGTTTAGCATTGTTGATGCTGGAATGATTTATTTCATTCAACCGCTAATAGATGAGGGACTGGCTAAGTCTGATGGAAATGTGCTTAAGATAGGTGCGTTATTAGTCATTGTCATTTTTATGCTTCGAGGTGTTGCTAGCTTTATATCTAACTATTGTATGGCTTATATCGGCAGCAAGATAACGTTTACTGTTAGGCGGCAGGTATTTAGCCACTTGCAATATTTACCTTTGGATTTTTTCCAAAAGCACAATGCCGGGAAATTGATATCAAAAATAACCTACGACGCTGAGCAAATTTCCAAAGCCACGTCGGAAGTCTTCATTGTTTGCATTAGAGAAAGCCTAATCGTTGTGGTTTTACTCGGCATAATGTTCCACTCAAGCTGGCAGTTATCATTGATATTTTTGATTGTTGGTCCTGCAATAGGATTGGCCATTAATTATGTATCTAAACGTTTTAAACACATCAGTTTAAATATGCAAAATGCAATGGGAGAAGTAACACGGCATACGGAACGCTCAATAAGCAGCCATAGAGAAGTGTTAGCATTTGCCACACAAAGCCTTGAAAGTTCACGATTTAGTGAAGCTAATAATATTAATCGCCGACAATATATGAAGCTTGCAACAACGTCAGCGATAAGTAATCCAGCTATTCAACTCATTGCATCTATAGCGATAGCCGGTGTGCTTTGGTTGGCAAGTCTTGATGGTGTCATAGGCCAGATTAGTGCGGGAGCGTTTACCACAACGTTAGTCGCCATGGGTTCTTTGCTTAGACCGCTAAAGCAACTAACCAATATCAATCAATCTTTACAAAGAGGTTTAGTCGCCGCTAGCAGCCTTTTTGGTGTGCTTGATGAGACTGTTGAAATTGATCCTGCAAAGCAAAAGATTAAGTCTTTTAGCAAACATATAAAAGTGCGTAATCTTAACTTTTCCTATCCAGGTAATAGTCAGTTGGTGCTAAAAAATGTGAATTTCACTTTAATTAAAGGTCAAACAATAGCATTAGTAGGGGAATCTGGCAGCGGGAAATCGAGTATAGCAAACCTACTGATGAGATTTTATATTGCTCAAGAGTCACATATTAGCATTGACGATATTCCCTTAAATCAATTGTCATTAAATAATCTAAGGCAACAATTTTCTCTAGTATCTCAGCAAGTTGTTTTGTTTAACGACAGCATCGCTTCGAATATTGCATATGGGTGTCATCGTTCTGTCACAACTGGCGAGATTGAAGAGGCAGCAAGAGTCTCAGATGTATGGAGTTTTGCTAAAAAGTTGCCACAAGGATTA
>JBLIGC010000075.1:0-6315 GCA_047636735.1 Glaciecola sp.
TTCTGCAATATCTTTGACCAAATTTCTGACACCAATTTCTGATGGTTTCATCACTGACACTAATGCCTCTTGCTGCCAGCAATTCTTCGATGTCACACAAGCTAAGTATAAATCTATGATAAAGCCATACAGCGTGACTGATAATTTGGGATGAATAGCGATATCCGGTATAAATATTAGTATTTTTCATGTCCTGATTATCGCACTTTTCTGAGTCCGCTCGTTAACTTGACAGTACCTGTTGAAGTCATCGCATTATGGAAGATCGCTACCAAAAATTTGATGTTAACAATGGCCTATACATCTTCTTTTATGTAGCGGCCGCAGCTTTTGCACAAGCGAGGTTGTCTACTTATGCAAAAATGGACACTCGTATTGATTAGAAAGATAAGATTAAGCGTCCTGAATGCAGACACTGTGCCTCTTGGTTAAGCCTCATTCACCGAGAGTATCTGTCCGTTTACCGCGGCAATGCGAGTATGGACCTCTTGAACGAGCGCACTATTGGGCCAGCGGGCAGTCAACAAGCGTTTTTTTTCAATGCGCGTTATTGAAACAGAATTAGCTTGATTGCCACCTAGGATATGATAAGCGTCTTGATCTTCCGCCCAGTAGAAACCGACGTGCCCCTTCCAACCTTGCGGACTGCCACGCCAAAATACCATAGTTGCGCCGAATCGAGGCGCCACTTGATTGCCTAGTTTCGTCCATTGTCGAGCGCCTAACACATTACTGGGCAGTGCTTCTTCTGGTAGTTGAGAGCCCACACAATGAGCAACAAAAAGGCCACACCAAGGAATATCGTCATCGTCGTAAGAAGTGAGTTCTAGGTCTTCTGCCCAGCCCATAATGGCTTCATTAGATCCTCGCCCGGGTTTTTCTTGAGTGCCCATCAAACTAAATGCCGTTGACATCCATGGCATGCTCAATGGGATCTCGAAATCTTCATTGACCGTTGATGACGTAGCGCCTGATTCCAATTTAGCCAGCGCTTCAATAGTCTTGCGCCCAATCATGCTGTCAACCACCAAGCCATTAGCTGCTTGAAAAGCCTTTATCGCTTTCGTCGTCATACGACCATGTATTCCGTCAATAGGACCTGGATCAAAGCCGTTATCACGCAAAACTTTTTGTACATCAATTACTTTCATTGGTTTCTTCCCTGTAAAGTAGGTTAACTCCAACACATTAGGAGCTCAATAATTGCAACTTTAATCTAGTTCAAAAATAATGCAAAAGCAATGACTGGAAATGAATGTTTAAATTGAGTGCACTGCCGAGACGCTAATTGAGGGTAACAGCGTCTGTTTCGACTTGTTTATTAGGAAACTCGGCTCGAGTTAAAATGTGTTTATAAAAATGCGGCCTAATCATTCCATGAAGTAGTGGTGTGACAAACGAGATATTGACAACTTCAACTCCAAGATATCTTAATGTGCCATTCAATCTTTGAATAGCACAGCAACAATCTGCAGGCTTTAAAGTTTTTAGTTTTTTTGTAAATCAATCATGGTTCGACTTACGAAGTGTTGTTAGTAAATAAGTCGTTTAACTTGTAAAAGTACTATTAACCAAATTGGCCAAGTTGACTTGACCATAACAATCTCTTGTTAGATGACCGAATCAACTATCCCGCAACAGACTGTTATGACGGCTCAACGCTCTAATTAAGAGCCTCGTATTTTTAAATCAATTAGTGCAGCCATTACTAATGCAACTAAAATCGGGTTTAGTGTAAGTGAGTATTAATAACAGTTCCCAAGGATATATTATATTTGGTTTGCGGCACTTTTGCACTGTGCTACTCGCCGACGCAGCAAGATAATGTGATGACGGTCTCAAATGGGCAGTTTGCCGACGAAATTTTAAAATCACCAATTATCATTTTAAAAGGCAGATTCCTCTATTTAATTAGCTGTATTGACGGTCGGCTTTGGGGCCGATAGCGGGCATTCAACCGAGATAATAAAATGATCGTTCTGAACTAAAATTTTCTCAAATAAGTTAGATGTCTTTTTATAGTCATAATATTTCCCTATATTACAGCTATGGCTTACGGCACATTCTTTAGAGTGATACTCCTTACTTTCGCCTTTTAGTCTGAAGTATCACACAATCTATTTATATCGCTAAAGAAATCCTATCGAATACTTTTAGCCTTGCAATCACAAAACTACATCGGTTGCTAGGTAAGCTTCTTGCTAATAAGGTTATCGATTGCCACCTTGCCTGAGCCTGAAAATGCCAGCGAAATACTAGCGGCAAGCAAAGCTAAAGCAAATTCGTAGCCATTATTAGACATGAACAGACCGTTCTCAAAGTGCACTGAGAAAATGGCTACTACCATGGTCCCGGCCAGTGCAATTGCTGCTGGTCGTGTTAGCACTCCTAACAGTAAAAATAAGCCACCAAAAAACTCGGCACTGCCCGCTAATAAAGCCATTAAAAACCCAGGCGCTAAACCAATTGATTCCATCCACTGTCCGGTTCCTTCAAGACCATATCCACCAAATGCGCCAAATAGTTTTTGCGCGCCATGTGCTATAAAAATAATACCAACGGGTATACGTAATGCTAGTGCGCCAAAACCTGCGTTTGATTGTGTTGCTTTTTTAAGTAGTGCTTTCATGTTGTTCTCCTGACTCATCAATTAAAAAGTAGTTTGACTAAATGTCTTATCGTTAAAGTGTAAATTCGTTTATTGTTTGTTGCGCCTGGGCTAAGCGTTCTTCGCTACCGGGCATATTCAGACCTTCAGCATACATAAAAGAAATACTCTCCATGCCCATAAAGCTAAATACATCTGTTAAATACTGCGTTTGTGAATCTTTTTGAGTACCTGCATATATGCCACCGCGACTGGCAACCACAATTACTATTTTGCCTTTTAATAGCCCTACAGGACCATTTTCAGTGTACTGAAATGTAATGCCGGCTCTTGCTACTCTATCGACCCATGCTTTGAAGGTAGACGGTACGCCAAAATTGTACATTGGCATGGCCACTACAATAATGTCGCTATTTTTTAGCTCTTCTATCAAGTCGTCTGAAATCGTGGCCAAGTCGGCCTGCTCTTGACTACGCTGTGCAATGTCTGTCATCCATGCGCCCATTTCGGTTAGCGTTAAATGAGGCAAGTTGTCTTTTGCTAAGTCCCGTTCAGCTATAGTCGCATTGCCCTTGGTGTTAAACTGTTTCACAAGCGATTGTGAAAGCGTATTTGAATGACTTTGTTCGCCGTTTAATGAAGATTTAATCAATAATATGTTGTTCATGGCTGCTCCTAAGTTATGTGTATTATGTCTGTACCAAAACGATGGAGCTATTATTCAGTAGGAATGACCAAAAGAAAATTGGTAAAATACGCATGTATCATTCTATTAAAACGAATGATAACAGAGCCTCCATTTATAGGGGTTAAATCGCTAATATTCATTCTTTTTAGTAGAATGATTTGTTGCTTTTATACTAATATTCTTATCATAGCTAGAATGATACTGTTGTGAGCAGACAGAGTTTTTACACTATTAAAGGACACATCATGGCAACAGTATTGAATGCAACAACACATGACTTAGGCGGTTTACACGTAAAAAGAGTGTTACCTCATCAAGATAAAAAGATGGTCGGTCCCTTTATCTTCTTTGACCAAATGGGTCCGAATGATTTCCCTGCGGGACAAGGCATAAATGTGCGACCACACCCACATATTGGCCTTAGCACGCTCACCTATTTGTTTGAGGGCAGTATTTTGCACAGAGACTCCTTAGGCAGTAATGTTGAAATACATCCCGGTGATGTGAATTGGATGACAGCGGGCAAAGGCATTACCCACTCAGAGCGAGAAACCTTTGAAGTGAGAGCTAATAAGCACACTATTAACGGATTGCAGTGCTGGATTGCGTTACCCGAGCATATGGCTGAGCTAGAGCCATCTTTTACTCATGTTAAAAAACACCAACTACCACACCTTATACACGAAGGTATAATGATGCGGCTAATTGTGGGCGAAGCCTACGGTATGAGTTCCCCTGTCAAAACTTATTCACCTATGTTTTATATTGATATAGCGGCAAGTGAAGGTAGCAAAATTGACAGACCCCATGCAACACAAGAAACGGCGATATTTCCGATTAGCGGTAAAGTAGACATAAATGGTGTGACCTACGGCGAGGGTGAATTTGTCTTGCTCGATGACACCGACACCGAGATAACCGTTATGGAGTGCGGACGCTTTATTATGTTAGGCGGTGAAAAATTTGACCGAACACCCCATTTACATTGGAACTTTGTATCGTTTAGCAAAGAGCGAATTGAGCAAGCCAAAGACGACTGGGAAAATGGTCGGTTTCCTAATGTGCCTGGTGACGACAAAGAGTTCATTCCGCTTAAGAAAAAAATTACCATGCCTAAATAATGGGTTAAAGAAGGAATAAACAATGCTAAGAATATCATTAGAGCAGTGGCGCATGTTTCATGCTGTGGTTGAATTTGGCGGTTTTAATCAAGCATCGCAAGGGGTATTTAAAAGCCAGTCGAGTATTCACAACGCAGTAAGCAAAATAGAAGATTCTTTGGGAGTTAAGCTATTTTCAATCGAAGGTAGAAAAACCGTTTTGACCAAAGAAGGCGAAATGATACTAAGACGCTCACACTATTTATTAGATGAAGCTAAAAAGGTAGAAGCCATTGGCATGAAACTCAGCCAAGGCGAAGAAACACATTTAAAAATTGCCGTTGACGAAATATTTCCGCGTAAATTGTTGTACGAAACACTTGAAAAGGTATCAACCCAATTTCCATTAGTCCAAATTGAGCTACTTGAATCAATATTAAGTGGTGGGACCCAAATGCTTGAGCACGATGATGTGGAGATAGCAATATCACCTAACTCTCTTGGTGCCGGCGCTAGCGAAAGCTTGTGTTATATTAAATTTGTGGCGGTTGCAAGCCCCAACCACCCACTACATGGTTTTGACAGAGCATTAACCTTAGAAGATTTAAAAAGCTGTAGACAGATAGTAGTAAGAGATTCCTCTGATTTAACGAATAAAAACAGAGCAAGTGATGGTTGGCTTGAAGCAAATCAACGCTGGACGGTTAGTCATATGCAAAGCTCGATTGATATGATCATGAAAGGCTTCGGGTTTGCGTGGTTGCCGCTTAGTTTAATTGAAGAGCATCTTAAAGATGGCTCACTAAAGCCTTTGAACCTTAACCGCAGTAGTGAACGCTCAGCTCAACTATATTTACTATTTAAGGATAGTGACCGGCTAGGTCCGGTCGCGCATTTTTTCCTAAGCGAACTAAGGTCACTTTGTATCAAACTACCAACTACATAGCAGGAGAGTAACATTCTTTAAAATAGAACGAAAGGCGCTATATTTACTAATTTTAATCTTTTAAAACAAACGTTAATATTAGCTCCAACAAATCAATTGGAGACATTAACAAATGAAATATATCAGAAAATCAGAAAATAGAGGTGTAGCTAATTTTGGTTGGCTAGAAAGTAAACATAGTTTTTCATTTGGTCAATACCACGACCCTAAGCATATGGGCGTATCGGTATTACGTGTTATTAACGACGACATGGTCATGCCTGGACAAGGCTTTGGTGAGCACGGTCATCGTGATATGGAAATAATATCTTATGTTACTGAAGGTGCCTTAAAGCACGACGATAGTGCGGGTAATAGTTACGTAGTGCCTGCAGGCGATGTTCAGCGCATGAGCGCCGGGCGCGGCGTAACTCATTCAGAATATAACGCGTCAAGCACAAACAAAGTCAAATTTTTACAAATTTGGATCCAGCCCAATGTTAGAGGCATTGAGCCAAGCTATGAGCAAAAGAAATTGCCACAAAATGGCGTGTTAACCACGTTAGTAGCGCCAAATGGCAAAAATGGTGCGTTGGCAATCAATCAAGATGCGAGTCTTTCGCGCTTAGTTTTGCAAGAGGGTGAAAGCTTTAACTTGAATACTGGAAAGCGTATTGGATATCTTCACATTATTAAAGGTAACATTACTGTAAACGAGCAAACATTTGCCGAAGGTGATGCGTTTGCTGTCGAGCCAAAGACAGCGTTAAACATAAAAGCGAACACATCACTTGAAGCGCTATGGTTTGATTTACCGGCACTGTAACTGTCAATTGCGGAATAGGTGCAGATAAGCATGGAAACATCAGCAGTATTCCTCATCGCATTTGTAGTATTGCTAATAGGTATATCTAAATCTGCTTTTGCGGGGGCACTCGGCGTTTTTGCGGTGCCCCTACTCATGCTAAAATTTAGCGCTGTAGAAGCAATAGCA
>JBLIGC010000076.1:0-6174 GCA_047636735.1 Glaciecola sp.
GCCTACAGAATGTGATAGGGCGTATATCCCATCGGGTTTTTCAAAAATACCAGCTGTGTTCATTTCTTTGCCCTGCAGTTTGAGTTTACCAATAACGTTGTCCGCTACGTTTTGCTACTCGTCATTTGCTTAACTCTTACCGCTAATAGAAGCGCGCACTTTACCATATTCGCCACCCCATTTATCGGTCATGGTATTTCGAACATCCCACAGTTCAGGGAAGAAGCGTTTGGCTGCCCCTTTTTGCAATAACTCTACGGGTCTGCCTTTTAATGACTTAGATCCTAAACCAATAGAGCGATGAATTAAAAATAGATGACGCCATCTGAATAACTGTAACTGTTCATCAAATTCAGTTAGCGCCTCAGCAACGGCGTATTTGTGGTCATGAGTATAGTCTTCATCGTAAATTTGATTTACGGTTACCTTACCATTTTCTAAATAATGCTCGGTGAAGCTTGTCCATATATCGGCCGGCATTTTGATAAGTGTTTTAAAGCCAGGCGATTCTTGTCCGCTACCGTTTCCCAATTGCAGTCTAATTTGTTGATACTCTTTAGGTGACATGGTTTCTAGTATATCGAGTTGGTCAACCATCATACGTTGCAATTTATGTACCCTAGAAAATAATGTGATGACCCTATGGTGCTTTTGTTGCTGCATATAATCCAAAATATCCACAAGGGTAAAGCATATAAGCTTCATCCATAGCTCTTCTACTTGGTGGACAATTTGAAACTGCAGCTCGTCAGCGGTTGCCAAGTCCTTGATGGGTTTTTGACAATCAAGCAATTTATCGCATTGTAAATACACGCCATAGTCAAGCATTTCTGGATTTTCTATTAATGTATAATATTTTTCTTTGTTCACTGCCGTACTATTTTTTTTATTACTCGTCATTTAAAAATACACCTGCATATAAGAAAGTGAGTTTTTGCACTTTGATAATTAGCGCAAAAAAACGAACGTGCTTAGCAAATTTCACTAAACGTTTTATGCACCCACGCTAGCTGAAAAATACCATATAGCAAGCAGTTTATTTTATGACTAATTAGAAGGCTTATTGTGCGTGCAACACAAGGCAACCTTTGGCACTTTAATTTGGTAACAATTAGCAATATTTCATTTGGGAATTCTGACAAGAGTTTAATCTAGATTGTTAAACGAAACGGCCTTTAAACCCGTATAATGAAGCAATAAGATTAGTTAAAAAAGTTTTCATAATTTATGAGTAGCACATTAAAAAAAGTAGGCATTCCTATTATCATTTTGTCGTGTGCATTTGCAACCGTGGCAGTCATGATGTTTTTGAAGCCTGCACCAGAAAAAGGTGAAGTTACCAGTGATGCTTTTTTGGTTGAGGCGCAGCCTATATTTACCGAAAACGTTGAGTTTTTAGTATATGCACAAGGTGTTGTGACACCTAAACATAGAACGATGTTAAGTAGTCAAGTGAGTGGGTTAGTAGTGTCCATTTCTGAGAGTTTTGACGAAGGCGGTTTTTTTAAGAAAGGTGATGTGCTAGTCGAATTAGAAAGTGATGATTACAAAACTGATTTACTATTAGCAGAAGCTGAGCTTGCAAGTGCGCAGGCAGCCCTAGATGAAGAAATAGCGCGTTCTGAAGTAGCACAGCGTGAGTGGAGTTCAATTAATTCAGGTACCCCACCTGAATTGGGTTTACGCAAACCACAGCTTGCTCGTGAACAAGCTAGCGTGAAGGCGGCTATGGCAAGTTTGGAACGTGCTAAGCGCAATTTAACGCGCACGAAAATAACCGCGCCTTACGATGGTCTAGTAAAATCCAAAATGATTGATTTAGGCCAGTTTGTGACGATGGGCTTGCAAATTGGTGAGGTGTTCTCTACTAACACCGCGCAAGTTCGCTTGCCCCTTACCGATAACGACGTAACATTTATTGGAGATTTGAAAACACAACAGCCTACTGTATCTCTTAGCGCTGATATTGCAGGTAAGCGTCATTTTTGGCAAGGGATACTGGTGCGTGATGAGGCTGTATTAGATGAAGCGCGGCGGGTTATATATGGCGTAGTGGAAATATCTGATCCATATAACTTGCAGGGTAATCAGCATCCAAATACGCTTAAATTTGGTAGGTTTGTAAGCGCTGCCATTAGCGGTTTAACGGCCACCAATGTAATTAAACTCCCACGTTATGTATTAAGACTAGATGGCACCGTGTTGACCGTTACTAATGCAGATACGATACAAATTAACGCTGTTGAGGTAATGCGCGCAGATGAAGATTTTGTTTACATTAGCGCCGGTCTGCCAATTAATCACAAAGTGGTAATGAGTGCAGTGTCTACTCCTTATAACGGGATGCCCGTTCGATTTACCCAAAATAGGCCCTCACAAGCTATTAATAACGACAATGAGCAAGCCGTCGAGGTAAATTTATGAGCGACAACATAGATACTAAAACAGGCATTATTGGGTGGTTTGCCCACAATAGCGTGGCGGCAAACCTGCTTATGATAAGTATTATTATTGGTGGCATTGTGGGTGCTATAAATGTCCAAAAACAAATCTTTCCTCAATTTGTCATTAACGTTATTAATATACAAGTCCCATACTTAGGCGCAGCGCCACAAGAAGTAGAAGAGGGTGTGATATTAAGAATTGAAGAGGCTATCAAAGATTTAGAGGGCATTAAAAAAATCACGTCCGTGGCACGTGAAGGGCTTGGGTCGGTAAGGGTTGAAGCGCAGGACGGTTATGACGTACAAAATTTGTTAGATGAAATAAAAGTCCAAGTAGATGCTATTTCGACATTTCCGGCTAATACTGAAAAGCCAGTTGTATTTCGTATAAAGGCGCAACAGGACGTGCTTTGGGTTTCGGTATATGGTGATGTGAGCGAACGCGAACTTAAAGACATCACGAGCGCGATGCGCGAAGAAATGGCCAACTTACCTGGCATTTCCAACGTTAGTGTACTTGGTGCGCGAGATTATGAAGTGTCGGTGGAAATATCGGAAGTACAACTGCAAGCATATAACCTTACATTCGATGATGTTGTTAGCGCCATTCGTCGCACCTCTGTTGATATTCCCGGCGGCTCAATTCAGTCTGAAAATGGCAATATTCTACTGCGTGCAAAGGGCCAAGCCTACAGTGCTTGGGATTTTGCTCAAATTCCGTTGATTAATAGTGCCGATGGCACTCGTTTGCTAATAGGCGATATAGCTTCTATAAACGATGGTTTTGTTGAAGATAATAACTTTGCGTTATTTGATGGTAAGACCGCCATGAGCATCAGAGTTCGTGCGGTGGGGGATCAAAGTGCTTTGCAGATATCTAAAAACGTTAATAAATATTTAGAGAAAAAGCGGCTTGAATTGCCCGGCAACATAAAGGCCGATACATGGGGCGACAGTTCATTTTATTTAGCCGACCGATTAAGTATGATGATTAAAAATATGCTTTTGGGTGCGTTTCTCGTATTTTGTATTTTGTCTATTTTCTTGAGAACCAAGCTAGCATTTTGGGTAATGGTTGGCTTGCCTGTATGCTTTTTAGGTGCACTTATGTTTATGCCAATGCAAGGTATAGGGGTGTCTATTAATTTGCTTAGCTTATTTGGATTTATACTGGTGCTGGGTATAGTGGTAGACGATGCTATTATTATGGGGGAATCGGCTTTCACCGAAATCGATAAAAAAGGTCATAATATAGATAACGTTATACGTGGTGTGAAAAAAGTAGCCATACCAGCTACCTTCGGGGTACTCACAACAATTGCTGCGTTTTCGCCGATGCTGATGGTTAGCGGTACCTTTGGTGTGATATGGAAAACCGTTGGTATAGTAGTTATTTTATGCTTAATATTTTCATTGATTGAGTCAAAACTTATACTACCTGCACATTTGGCACACATGAAAATTCGCCCTTATAATCATGATACTGCAAATTATTTTCAACGCCTGCGAGTGCGAATAAACAAACGTCTAAACAATTTCATACACAGTAATTACGGTCCTTTCTTGCAAAAGTGTGTGCGTAATAGATACACAACTCTTGCGGCATTTTTGGCTATGTTTATTTTAACTATAGGCTTATTTGCCGGCGGCTTTGTAAGGTTTGTATTTTTCCCCACAATACCTTCGGACTTTATAATTGCAACGGTTGAAATGGAGGCCGGTTCGTCAATTAAGCAAAGGGATATAGCCATTCAAGAGCTTATGTTTTCGGCCGAAGAAATGAATCAAAAAATTATTGATGACACCGGTTCACCGGTTATTAAACATTCCTTAGCGTTTGATAACGGTGCGTTAGAAGGTCAGCTATTTATTGAATTAACTAAAGGCGAAACAAGAGATTTAAGCGACACCCAAATAAAAGAAGTATGGCGAGAATATATGCAAGAAATACCGGGCGTGCGTTCTTTGGAAATTGACAGTCCTGGAGGTCCTGGTGGAGGTTCTGATTTAGATTTTGAGTTTAGTTCAAACAATATAGAGCAGTTAAAAGCAATCAGTGAAGAATTGAAGCAATATTTACAAGCCTACACGGGCATAACTGAAGTTAACGACTCATTTAGTGGCGGCAGTGACGAAATCCAGCTAACAGTAAAGCCCCAGGCAGAAGCTATTGGTATTAGCCTATCGCAGCTTGCTCAACAAGTTAGATATGGCTTTTATGGCGCCGAAGTTCAGCGTATCCAACGCGACAATGAAGAGGTGCGGGTGATGGTTCGTTATCCGCAAGAAGAACGTAATTCAGTTGGCAATTTAGAGAATATGAGAGTGCGTGCACCCAATGGCGATGACATACCCTTTAGTCAAGTTGCTAATATGAAACTTGCGCAAGGTTATTCAAGTATTGTAAGGGTTGATGGCTCTCGTTCCATTACGGTTAACGGCAAGGTTAATAAAGACGTGGTCGACCCGGGCGAAGTTGCCCGCGATGTTATGACTAATTTTATTCCAGAACTGCTTTTACGCTACCCAGACGTAAGCACTAAACTACAAGGTGCATCACGTGAGCAAGGTGAAGCTATGGTTTCGCTGGCTCAGGGTTTTCTTTTTGCTCTATTAATGATATACGCGTTACTGGCGATCCCACTTAAATCTTATTCACAACCATTGATTATTATGTCTGTTATACCGTTTGGTCTTGTTGGTGCCATAGCCGGTCATATAATAATGTTTGAGGTGGTTAGCGTACTTTCAATTTTTGGCATTATTGCGCTTTCAGGAGTAGTGGTGAACGATTCACTCATTATGGTCGATTTTGTTAACCGTGCACGCAAGGAAGGTCGCTCATTAATGGATTCTATATTAACCGCCGGCACCGAGAGGTTCAGGGCGATTGTACTTACCTCATTAACGACCTTCATGGGCCTAATGCCGATTGTATTTGAACGTAGTCTGCAGGCCCAAATTGTTATTCCCATGGCGATATCTTTAGCTTTTGGCATTTTATTTGCTACAGTGATAACCTTGCTATTGGTGCCATCACTTTACTTAGTGTTAGATGATGTTAAAAATGCTTTTAAAGGAAAAAAACAATCATCGACGGGGTCTTTTGTTGCACAAAAAAGCAAATAGAATGCATATAAACGTATGTTGACAATAAAATAGTAAAAATCTTACAGAAAAGGTAAAGATGAATAATTCAAAAGGCAAAAATTGTATTCAAGCGTTAATTTCAGGAATATCCACAGGTGCTTGTTTCATAGCCTTAGTTGGCATACATATACCCTTGGCGCAGTCACAAAGCCTTAATCCAAAATCAGACGATGTTGACGCTGTTGCTCAAAATGCTGGCATAGACGCACAACATCCTAAAGCAATTGCACACTCTGTTTTTCAGCCGCTCGATATCTTTGAGCTTGAGGTGGCCAGCGATCCCCAACTTTCACCCGATGGCAAACAGGTTGTATATGTGCGCCGCTCTAACGATATTATGACTGACAGCACGCGTTCAAGCATTTGGATAGTTGACGCCTTAGGAGAGAGTCACAGGCCGGTTGTTTCTTCACAAAAAAATTATTATTCACCGCGTTGGTCCCCTGATGGTAAAAGACTTGCTTTTGTATCTAATACTGAAGGGAAACCGCAGTTATATGTGCGCTGGATGGATACTGGACAAACGGCATTAGTTACCAACGTTGCATCACCGTTGTCTTCTATTACTTGGGCGCCCGAT
>JBLIGC010000077.1:0-6059 GCA_047636735.1 Glaciecola sp.
GCTGATAACTTTAGCAAAGCAATCATTTCGCCTAAGCTTTGCCATTTTGACTCTTCATTAATATCTTGTTCGCCGCTGCAACGCTTTATTAATGCATCATCACCCTCACCAACCTTAACTGCATTAGGAGAAAGCATTTCAATGTTAACTTCTAACTCCTCGACGTTACCAATTTCAACAAAAGCAGTGCCGACAAAACTAATACTTTCACTTTTATGTAATATACCCAGAACTTTCTCATCTACTTGGGAGCAAATACATATTTGGTAGTTTGATTAACCATCTCAAATTTCTTCTTTATTAGCTTGAACAATTGTCTGCATAGTGATGCATATTAATAAACCCACAATAAATGCATTTGCATTTAGCAATAACGCTTGACTAAATATGCTTTTATTATAAAAACACAGTCTTTTTAACAGGTACTTAGCTTTAAGCTTGTCAGCTACAGCTTAATTCTATATGGTCAATTCGACATATCGTTAAAACTGTCAACATTGACGATAAACATTACTATAGTGTGATTGATTGTAAACAAACTCAAGGTACTAAAATGGCAATTAAGAACTACTCGATTACAAAAAAAGTAAAAACATAGCCACTTCAATGCGAGAGAAAAACGACTAATGAAAATGCAATGGTCTGATAGAATTGGTAACCGCGTAATAAAACGCGATGGCGACCACAGAACGGCATATCAACGTGATAAAGCCCGAATTATGCATAGCGCTGCGTTTAGACGCTTGCAGGCTAAAACGCAGGTAATGGGAGTAGGTATTAGCGATTTTTATCGTACACGCCTCACACATTCATTAGAAGCCGCGCAAATTGGCACCGGTATAGCGGCTCAGCTTTCACAGAAATATCCTGACTTAGCCAAGCTCCTTAAAATAGACGAACATCTAATTGAAACCATTTGTTTAGCGCACGATATTGGCCACCCTCCTTTTGGTCATGGCGGCGAAATTGCTCTGAATTATATGATGCATGAACATGGTGGATTTGAAGGCAACGGACAAACTTTTCGCATTTTGACAAAACTTGAAGCATATACCGAAAACAATGGTATGAACTTAGCAAGACGCAGTCTTTTAGGCGTTATTAAGTATCCAAATTTCATGTCCGTCTTAACCAACCCCTTACGTGTTAATAAAAAAAGTAAACACTTTTCAAATGTGAAAGCCAGCAAATGGCATCCTGCTAAATCACTTTTTGATTGCGATAGAGACGTTTTTGATTGGGTGCTTGCGCCTCTATCTGTAAGTGATAAAACTAATTTTATGATTTATAACACCTTTGAAAATAAACACTCAAAAACAATCAATAAATCATTCGATTGTTCTATTATGGAATTAGCAGACGATATAGCCTACGCCATTCATGACCTAGAAGACGCAATAGTCATGAACTCAGTAACGTCAACAAGCTTTAATGATGAAATAAGTGTTCCGTTAATGGCATTAAACGTTTCTTGGCTCTCTGATAATATAATGCAATTACAAGGTTCTTTATTCAGCGCTAAAGCCTTTGCCCGTAAAAATGCAATTGGAGCATTGGTGAACAGTTTTATTACTGCCATTTATATTGCTAAAAAAGATATTTTTGATTCAACCGTACTAGATTACGCTGCTTGCTTACCTCAAGGATATGAAGACGCACTAAACCTCTTTAAACATTACGTGTTTAAACATGTTATTGAAAAACCTGACATTCAGTTAATTGAATACAAAGGCCAGCAAATTGTAATGGCCTTATTTGATGCTTTTTCGAGCGACCCGCTGCGGCTTTTGCCCCCTAATACAGGGCAACGCTGGCTTCACGCAGAAGATGAACGTGCTAAATTTCGCGTAATTGCAGATTATATATCAGGTATGACCGATGAGTTTGCAAACAGAATGTATGCGACTTTATACTTGCCTAAAACGAATAGTATGAATTAATAAAACCCCCCTTCCTTTGGCTAAACTGCGCATAAATAAGAATGTACAATTGATAAAAATTAGTCTGAATTAGAGGGTCACTGTAAGAAATAGTTGTTTGTTCCGGTCATATAAAAAAATTAAGGCTATTTTATTATGTTGATTAAAGCTCCTAGGGCTTGTGATGCCAAAGAAAACCAAGTGACCGATGAAAATGTATATCATTCACGTAGAAGCTTATTAAAAAAGCTAGGTTTTATTGGGGCTTCTGGACTAATCACTTCCAGCGCCAGCGCAGGTCCATTTGATTGGCTTTCAGCCGACAAAAAAGTATTTAAGCAAACAGTACTAAACTTTCAAAAACAAGGTTCTGCAAGCTTACAGTCAAACACGCCCGAATCTGTTGCCAGCAGCTATAATAATTTTTATGAATTTGGTACGGGTAAGTCAGATCCCAAAGAACATGGCCAATCATTTAAAGTTGACCCTTGGAAACTGCAGATTAACGGTCTTGTTGAAAACCCAATTACCTTGGATTACGATGATTTATTTTCGAGCTTTCAGTTAGAAGAACGTATTTATAGGCTTAGATGTGTAGAAGCCTGGTCTATGGTGATCCCCTGGATAGGTTTTGAACTGGGTAAAATAATCGCTAAAGCTAAGCCTTTAAGCAGTGCAAAATATGTTGCGTTTGCAACCATTGAAGATCCAGAACAAATGCGCGGCCAACGCAGTAGATTTGTCGGCGGCGGTGTGGATTATCCATATGTAGAAGGATTGAGGTTAGATGAAGCCATGCATCCACTTACGTTGATGGGTGTCGGAATGTATGGGAAAACATTGCCACCACAAAATGGCGCGCCTATTCGATTGCTTACCCCTTGGAAGTACGGTTTTAAAAGTATTAAGTCCTTAGTATCTATTACGCTTACTGATAAAAAACCCCCAACGAGCTGGAATATTCTTATTCCCAGTGAGTATGGCTTTTACGCTAACGTTAACCCTAAAGTTGATCATCCACGATGGTCTCAAGCTAGAGAAAGAAGAATAATGGGTAGCAGTGTGTTTGATCAAGACCGCATAGATACACAAATGTATAACGGCTATAACGAGGTTGCCTCGCTGTATGAAGGCATGGATTTACGTAAGAATTATTAGCCAGTGGTAGCATTATGAAGTATTTTTTACCCATCAGACCTACCCGCGTAAAGCCTGTATATTTATTATTGGCTAGATTACTTGTACATGCCATTTCTGTAGTGTGGCTGGTATATACTTTGTTGCAAGGATTTACCGGCGGTCTAAGCGGGGACCCTGTTCAATATTTGTTGGATTTTACCGGCATTGGCACACTAAATTTGTTATTACTTTCATTAACAATAAGCCCTCTTGCGGAATATTTTAAATTTGGACAGATTATTCGTCTTCGCAAAACCTTGGGGGTGTATGCTGCAGTATATGCACTATCACATTTAGGGGTCTTTATTGCCTTTGAACTTCAGTTCGAGTGGTCCTTAATTGTGAGTGAAATAGTTGAACGACCATATATTACGGTTGGATTTGCGGCACTGACCATTCTTGCCGTATTACTTGCAACGTCGCTTACATCTATTAAAGCCCGCATGGGAAAAGCCTGGCACCGCTTGCATAAATGGGTATATGTGGCTTTAGGACTAGGTTTGCTTCATTTTCTTTGGTCTATAAAGGCTAACGAGTTACAGCCTTATATTTATATAGCACTTGGCCTTACTTTATTAATAGCGAGAAAACAGAAACTTAAAAACTTCTTTAAATAATAGTTGCAATTCGATTCATACAGTACTACTGTATATGCATACACTGTATATACATACTGTATACACCTAACTGAAGTAATAACGGCTTATAGGTTTTGAATATGAATACTACTAACATATCGCAGGCAACAGCTAATGCAAATATCTACAACAATATGCATGCTGGCATTATTCAATTCCCCATTCAAATCACATCAAATCAGCCGAGTAAAAAAGGTTGGATATGTAATTTGAGCAAGCACTATGTGTTTTCTCAACAACATCATGAATATTTACAAATTCAACCTTCTAAGCAATATACACAATTTGATTTAATTTGCAGACTACTTGAAGCCAATACTTGCAGAGTCATATATTTTGACGACCAATTAACACAAGACCAGTTAAGCTTATTAAGAGAACGCCGCATTAGCAACAAAACTGAGCTTTTACATGCCAAAGTAGCGCATTTATTTGCTAAAGAAGTGTCAACTTTATATGCATAAACAAACAGTAGAGTCGTTGTTCAGTAATCTATGGATTAACGGCATTATATAGCCACTTAGCATCTGTAAGCTTGTGTATTTCTCGTGTTTGCGGGTCGGTAGTCAAATTTAAATAGTCAACATAAAATGGTTGAAAACAAACTACTATAAAGTTGTCTGGTATTTCTGAGGTTATTTTATCATTAGCTTCGATATTAGTTTCAATGGTTCGAACATTTTCTTTAGGGGTGGGCCAATAAAATTGTGCTTTAGCTTTACCCGACAGATTTGACCATAGGAGATTTCTGCTAGCTTGTGAGCTAGTATCTGTATATGCATTTCTATCAATTTCATCTTTCTGCGTAATTGAACTTTCAAAATGCAAACCATTTTTGCCAATCATCGATACCTTAGCACTAATACGGTATTGCTCTCGGGTTTTAGTAAAGTACCAACACAACTGCGAATTTTGCGTTTGTTGCCATTGCCAAACTTTATCACTTCGGTCATCGCTTATAGCAAGCAACGTATGGTTGTCTTGGGCAAATCCCCTAAATACCATAGTGCGGTTTTCTACAACAATGTCTCTTCCATTTTGTGACTCATTCGATATATAAGCATTGGCAACTTGAAAAAACTTTGATTCAGGTTTACTGCGCTGCACGTGTAAACTACGTGCTAAAGACTGACGCCATTTAGGAAATGTCATAATTATTAAGACGCCCTGTTAATTAAACTAAATAAGCGATAGAAATTATTAGTAGTATGTAGCGCCAGTTCTTCCAAAGAGATCCCTTTTAGCTCTGCAATAAACTTTGCCACTTCAACAACATGCTTAGGTTCATTCTTTTTTCCTCTGAACGGCACTGGCGCCAACCAAGGAGAATCAGTTTCTATTAAAAGCTTGTCTAAAGGAATTTGTTTAACCGTTTCTTGTAATTCTTTTGCTGAACTAAAGGTCACAATGCCCGATATAGAAATGTAAATCCCCATTTTAATAGCAGCTTGCGCCATCTCAAGGCTTTCAGTAAAGCAATGCAATACAGCGCCAGTATTTTTGTCGTAATGAGCTTCTAAAGCTCGTAGGGTGTCTGCTTGTGCGCTTCTTGTATGAATAATTAGTGGTTTTTTGACAGTATTAGCAATGTTAATATGATCAACAAAAGATTGCATTTGTACGCTAGCGGTTTCTTTACTATAAAAATAGTCGAGCCCTGTTTCACCTACCGCGACAACATCACAAGCCTTTGCATGCGCGAGTAAAGTATCATAATCACATACGTCTTCATTATGCAAAGGGTGAACACCACAAGACATCGACACATGTGGATAATGGCTAACCATAGACTTCATTTGAGCAAACTCTTTAACCGACACAGCAACACAAAGCATGTGCTCTACTTTTGCCATTAATGCTTGCTCAACAACCTGATCTAAATCAGGGCCGCTTTTGTCTAATCTATCTAAATGACAGTGTGAATCTACAAACACAGTTACCTCTTTATATGTGGTGAAACTTAACGTAACTTCCGTAAATATGACTAACGTATTAATGAAGCTACTTTAAATTTATGAAATATCTGTTGTAGAATAAGGCTTTTATTTATTCCCGCTTGAGATATTTTTTTATTTGCTTGCTGGCAATCGAATACTAAATTTTCAGCATGTTGCGTTTGTTGTACTAACACACCAAATTGCTCTTTTGGCTCAGTTAACGCTTTTTCCATACAGATTTTATAAAACGAAACGGCCTTTTGATAAGTCCATAAAAGTACTAAACTTGCTTGTGTTTTACATTTTTCAGCCAGCAAAAGTTCACTTGTACGACCATGTAATAAGTCTTCTATGTCTTCACAAAAAACCGCGTAATTTGCCGTGTT
>JBLIGC010000078.1:0-5712 GCA_047636735.1 Glaciecola sp.
GCTTAATTGCCAATCCCCAGATATGCTTTTTTGATTAACACTGACATTTGTTAACCAAAGACTGTTGCGTCTCAACGCATATTGTCCACTTAATTGTGTTAAAGGGGTTGCGCCTAAATACTGTGCAATTGATTTCCCAAGCGTCTCGTCAAATGAAATAGGGTACAGACGAACCAAAGTTTGGTTTGGAGCATATATATCTAATAACACTTGTTCATGCTCGGTTCTATATCCGTTCGCAACTCTTACTATTTCACTATGACGCCTATTTTTATGCGAAAACACCGTTAACTTATTGTCCTTAACTGCACCTACATCAATGCCAATACACGAATGCATATATTCTAATATTTGTTTAGTCGATGATTCAGGGAAATATAATGAACGCTCGCTTCCCTTGAGTGCGACAAGTTGATTAAGGCGCTGTTTTATTTCCACTTTACTAGGTTGTGTACTGCTTTTTGTATGACTAGCAACTTGACTACTGTTTTGCATAGTCATGAATGTCTTAGCAGGCAAGGCAGTCTTTTGCGCCACTTGCGGGGCGGGTAATGTAATCTCAACAAACGCTAAATGAGTTATTTGCGGATCATTATATTTTGTAGGTGTTAAGGCTTCACTTTTTGGCTCATGTGATTTTTGAGTCATCAACTCAGTCAATTGTTGAGAATGAGCCGCATGCACCGGACTGTAGTCAATGACATCAATATTTTCATCAGCAAAATAAAGCCAATCAACTAAGACGGTTATTAGCACAACGCATAATGTTGCAAGACCATAAAGTTTTGATGCCCTAGAAGCTCTCATCTATTAGTTCGATAAACCACTAAGCGCAGCTAGTTCCATTTTTTGTGACAAAGCCCGCAGGATTGCTTGCTGCTTAATTCTTTTTTGCTGTTCGTTTTTGCTTATCTCGGGTGCATGGATGATTGTTGCCACTATGGCAGCAGTTGATGGATCATTCACCGGTTTTGATAAACTTTTGTCTTGCGCCCTACCTTCTGTATAAAACCTATTTGCCACCACAGCCTTGGCTGCCGGCTGCACTATTTGACTATTGGCTTGTAGCTGCTTTGTTGATTGTAATTGCCCGGACAATTGTTCAACAAGCTTGTTCTCAAGTATAGCCACACTTCCCTCTAAGCGCTTAACACGAGTGTTTAAGGTTCTGTTTTCATCCACCGTTTGTGTAGATAATGCAGTGAGCTGTTCAATTAAAGCGCTGTTTTTTAGCTGTGGGTCAGCTTTGGGTATATCTATATCGGACTTATTGGCGTGTGAAGCCTTAATAAAAATATTGTTCACAGCTGATTTCACTGTATTAGTCTGCATAGCCAAATAAGCCATAGCAATCAAGCTGATAACGATAAAAAGTCTTTTCATGTTCTTCTCCTGTGGTGCATTGTGCATCGCCATGGGTATCACTTCGAGTGTGTTTGAATGAAGCTTGCTGTTATTTGTATTTCGCTGTTACTGCGCATCATCAACATAATCCTGCGCTTGCTTGGCAAGTAAAATTGACAGCCACGCCCTTACTGCCGTTGACGCTGGCAAGCCCACAACCGTGGTCATAAATGCCATAGAAAATTGCGTCGTTAATACTGAAATAATGGTGTTAACGTTGTCAGGCGTTAGGCTTTGATTCGCTAATGCGCCTATTCCTAAACTAATCCCCAATAAGGTAAAGGTTAATGCCAGGGTCGAGATACCATTGGCCGCTTGGGCGCCTACTTGCGACCAAAATGATACTGATTGGCGCTGGTTTACTTTCATTATTGCATACACAGACACAAGCAATAAACTGGCAAATAGAACGGTAAATGTAATACCAAAATACTTTTCCATCCACGCAATAATGTCACTAATTTGCATATTGGTAATAAAGCTAATTGCCGCAAACAAAATAGCGACGCCGCCTATTGTCATACCAATGGTTGTGGTAGCCGCTTTTGTGTTATTTGCATCATTATTTCGGGTGCTATTTACGCTACTAGCACAAGCTACATCACTCGCCTTAAAAGACCCGCTTTCATCGCGGCTAGATGCTACGTCAGATGATGGCGCATAAGCCATTGTAGACTTCATTTTCTAAAGCCAACTTGAGTGTTGAGCACGGCATCATTAGTAACATTCATCGAACTTAACCAATGCTCGCTGGCACTGCGTTTTTTTTCAGCACCGGCATGTACTAAAAACGTCAATTCATATTGCTTAAATGCGTTTTTTACCAAGGGTGACTTAGAAGCTAACAAGCGCTCGTCACGCATAACCATGCGCTCCATATCGGTTAAGTGACGCTGGCGTTTGGTTAACAGTTGCTGGCGTTGCTGCATATCTAATGCAGGCGATAAAATATCTTGGATAAGCGCTGCGCGCTCACGCTCTAAGTTTTGTAAACTCAAAGTGTTGGTGCTTGGCGAAGTGGCAGCATTAACCATTACCGAGCCCAACAATACAAAACCAACTATGCTAATTGCAATGGGTTTGGAATATGACGCAACCGCTTTTCTACATAAAATACTTAACATAATAAATCCTTACAAAAAAAGTGAAACTGAGGTAGCCGGTGTGGTCAATGGACCGGCATTCATAGCGTTAACTTCCTGCGCCTCGCTAATAGCAAACTCGAGTGATTGCGCGTCTAAGGCTACAATTTTAGCCATATAGCTAAGCATAAGTCCTTCTTGGTCAAGCAAAGACTGCTCGGTTGACGACTGCATCAATAATTGACGCATATATTCCTGTGTACTCACCTCTACGCCATCAACTTTTGCCGCTAAGTTAGCTTTGTGTGCGTTAATCGCCGCCTTTAATTGGTCAATCTTTTCTAAGTTAACCGCAAATTCGTTTGCATAAGGGCTTTGTTCGCTATAGCCATCTTGTAATAGTGTTTCATCTACTTGGCGCATTACTTTGTCCATACGAGCCTTCGCGGCCTGTTGACTCAGCTTTAATTGATAAGCGGTCGTGTTAGCTTGTTCATTTGACTGCATATATAACTTTGCAAGTACTTGCTGATATACGTCTACTTTATTCTCAAGCTGAGTTTGACGCAGTTGTTGACCTGTTTGCATAAGGTCAAGAAAAGCCGATTTTAACTGAATTAAGTCTACTTTTTCGTCAATCATATTGTTGCTGTTGGCATCGCCAATAAGTTTTTTCAGGGCTTTTATTTGCTGGCTTTTTGCCCCTATGTCCTGTTCTATCCAAAGCAGTTGTGTCGCCATGGGTGACATTCTAAAGTCTTGTTGTATGCGTTTTTCTATCAAGTTTGCCGGCAGTTCAACTAATGAATCTGCAGAAACTGGCTGCCAATTTTCTTGCGCATCAGCACTATTTACAAATGCTAAACTTAATGTGCTACTGCCCAATATAAGAATGGTAGCAAAAGCAATTTTGTTAATTTTACGTTTAATTATATTCATAAGGCACTCCTACCGTAATGACCATTTACGTTGGCGAGTAATTTCGGCACGTAATGTTTGGTTAATATTAAGCGACGTTAATTGATACGGCGAGACTTCACTTTGTTTGATCAACACAGTAGCGGTATCAACAAAAGACGTGTAATCAGCAAACAATAGATCTTGCTGTGGGAACGCTGTCGTAAATTTAGCCAGGCTGTTTGCGGCGGCCTGCATATCGCCGGCCTTTACATAATTAACAAAAGCCAACGCACTAAATTGCATCGCCGTTTTTATATCAGGGTGCTTAGGTGAATATTGAATATCACTGACGCAATGTTGCGCAGCATTAGCTAAGGATACCGATTGACTTAGCGAAGGGGCATTCATCGCATTTTGTTGTGTTTGTACCTGAGTGATACATTGTGTACTCATTCGCTCTACCGTTATTATGCTGGTATCAACAGTAATTGTGCTAGCGGGGGTGCTTGTCATATTGCAAGCACTTAAAAAAGCGATCAACAGTAAGATGGTTGTCAGCCTGTTGCAAAGAACCTGAGTCGCTTTTGGTAAAACGGTTGTTATATTTGAAATAAGGTTGTGATATGAAATTAATGTCATTGCCATCTCCTAAATGTTACTTACTAAGAGATATAAAACGCTTTGCCCTGTTTTTTATTTATCCGTTGAAAAAAGAAAGATTATTTTTGAATCGTCAATTCATGTTGCAGCATTGCAACTGTATTGTTGGCTTGGGTTTTGTTAATCCATATTTGCAAATCTTCTATAGTATGCGACTTTCCTGCTTGCTGAAGTCTATATAAATCGCTTTCCAGGGCGTTGGTATCGGCGGCATCACTTGGCTGTGAAAATGCCAGTAAAATATATTTTCTAGTTTGGCTTTGAATACTTGGCAATGGCAAAGACCATTGCACAGGTTTATCACTGTTTGCCAAAAATTTTGAGTTCGATAATAAAGTATTCACATGTTTTTCTGAAAGCGCTAGCTTGTCTAAAACAAAAATAGCTTTAGTGTCAGTGACCAACCATAAACTCGACACTTGCGTATTTGTCACCAAATCTAGCTGACAAAGGTGAGCTAGATTAGTTGGGTTAGCTACCATCTTATTGATCAACAAACCTTCGTCTAAAATACTTACCCCCCCCTGTTTACAGCTTTTTTTATTATCTGATAAGGTTCCCATGAGCGCAAACACTGCCGACTTAGTCACACTATTGTTGCTGTTAATGTGTGTGTCAAAAAGACTGTGTTGATTATTAAGTAAGCTTATAGAAAATAGGCTTAGCGCAAGTAATATTAATGACAGAAAAAACAATGTTTTTATTGAAACTTTCTTTATTAGGGTATTAATAGACCATAACGTCGGCTTTTTCTGTGAAGGATAGTAATTATTAATAGGCAGAAAATCTGCCTCAATAAGCACACCTTTAGTTTTAAAATGGGTATCAATCTGTTTTGATAAAACTAAATCGTCAACTGCTAAACCCAGCATACTGCATAACTGAAATAGTTCTGGTAATGAAGCAATAGGCGTAAGGTTAACAACAGTATCGGGCAATGGCTCGCGAAGGTTCTTGCTAGGTGCTAAAAAACAAACTGATTTTTGTTGATCTTGCCATTGATCAATCATCGAATTAGCCAACAAGCACTTTTTAGCCAAGGCCTCTATGGGTAATACAGTATAGGAAATCGTGTCTATTTTGCCGGTAGCAATAATCACAACATCATTATTATTGGGGTATGCGCTGATGGTTTTTTGACTATCTATATCAGACAAACAACCTTGATCAAACAAGTAATGCGCAATAAAAACGCCAAGCTGCCAGCTTTCTCCTTGATCGATACCATGTGACAAATTCAACCTATAAGCATGGCCCCCAAAAACATCTATAATTACTCCTTGGGGGTTTTCTACGAAGCCTTGGTAGCCGCTGCTTATACCGGCTAGTTGTGATGTGCCAGCAATGGTAGCCACCGAGCTAAGATCGCTCGCAGTCAATCTTGTGATTGACAATATTTGTACCAAGCCCTTAGTGGTGGCTATAAAAACTTGGGCATGCTTTTTATTCACTTCGGGCCTATTAAAATTTGGATTATTCACAAATAGCGCTTATATGGCGAATAAAAAAGTATATCCGAAAATAATTTTTCCGCCATTTAAATAGAATGCTCAAGTTAAATATAAATGACTTTCTTCGTTTGCGATAGCCTTAAAAACGTTGTCGTTTGCACTTATTAATACCTGAAACTTATTTTCATTTACATACCTCAGTTGCACTACATGTA
>JBLIGC010000079.1:0-5411 GCA_047636735.1 Glaciecola sp.
TTTGACATCATTAATATTCAGATCTTTTGCTTCAAACTTTTTGCCTACCTCACTGACTTTAAATGTATTCTTGGCAAAACCCAGTAGCGCTTGTTTACCGTCAGCAGACAAACTGAAACTTTCAACTATGTTAAGTACCGTTTCAACTTTTTTATCCTCAGCATTAAATCTTAATAAATCTGCGGTTTCCAGCGGTCGTCCATTGGGTTCAATACTGGCACCAGCCTGTGTATTTTCTAGAAAATATAAATGCCCGTCATCAGCGACGGCTAAATCAGAATAAAAGCGTTTCGCTACCGGCAGCGCAACGATACGTTGAGCGATGCCTTTCGCATCAATTTTCACTATTTGTGCAGATTTTGTATCATCTTTTTTGTCAGTTTTGTGTGGTGTCGGTTTTTCTGCTGATTCGTCGCCACTTTTAGGTAACAGTGGTGATTTGCCATCGGCTTGAAGAACTACAGCATACAAACCAAATCTTTGCGGGCGTTCCTGAGTAGACAAATCTAACCCAAAACTACTGGGACCAGCATTAGTAGATGAAGTAAAGTATAAATATTTGCCGTCGCGACTAAAGGCAGGCCAGTCGTTATGGCTAAGACCATCGGTTAGGCGGAACGTTTTTTTACTGGAAAATTGGTAAACATAAAGATCCCATAAGTAGTTATTACCACTTTTAGTATAGGCCAGCCAGTCACCGTCGAAGGACACCGCGCTATTGAAACCAAGCATGTTTTGCTGCTGATCAATTTTCTGGCGTTTTGAAGTGTCTACGTTAATGACCCACACAACTAAATTTGAATCTGAATACACAATGTTTTTAGCGTCTGCAGTCCAATGAAGTAGGGTAAAATCTGCGGGGTAATCACCAAACGAGAAAGTAATCAGCTGTTTGCCTGACTGTTCTGCTAATATAAGTTTTTGGGTGCCACCTTGATCAGAAATATAAGCAATTTGATCACCTTTAGGTGACCATAATGCATCGCGTTCGCTGATGCCTGAAGTACCCGTAATATTACGAGTACTGCCGTCTTTCACTGGTACAGTAAAGACTTCACCACGGCCACTGATTAATACACGTTTGCCGGTGCTGGATAATTGGCTACTAGTGATTGCCTGCATGGCATCTTTGAACTGAGGTCGTATTTGTGGCAAATCTGGTTTGATATCTATGCTGAGTTTTTGCGTTTTAGCCTGCTGGGTATCAAGCACAAACAAGGCACTACCTTGAGCATAAATAATATCTGTCGCATAGGCGTCGGCGCTGGCGATATCCCAATCTTTGAACTGGGTAACTTGGTTAATATTGCCGTTAGCATAACGATACAGGTTCTTAGTTTTGTCGCGATCAGATAAAAAGTATAAGTCATCGCTAATCCACATAGGGTTAGTGTCGGAAGCATTTTCATGGGGAACTTCGATATAACTGTTTTTAGCTAGGTCAATGATCCAGATGGGTGGAGTGCTGCCACCACGATGATTTCGCCAGCCACTGGCACCAATATGCGCAGTGCGATAGGGGCGGTAGGCAAGCAATTTTCCATTGTCGTTAAATTCACCTTCGAAGGCTAAGGCTTGCATCACTTTTTCAGGAAACCCAGCATCAGTATTTACTTGGTACAGATGCCCAGAGCGGCCACTTGCCATTTCTCGTGGTGACATGAACAGTACAGATTTACCTTGCGGGTGCCAGCCAACTACAGTATCGCTACTTGGATGCCACGTCAGACGACGTGGTTGACCGCCAGAGGAATCAATTAAATACACATCGTCGTTACCGTCATAACTTGCAGTAAAGGCAATGGTTTTGCCATCTGGGGAAAAATGCGGTGCTTGTTCAATTGCCGGATGTGAGGTCAGACGTTGTGGGTTTTTTCCTTGACGGTCGGCAATATAGATGTCACCGGCATACACAAATGCAATCTGGGTTTTGCTGATGGCCGGTTGTTGCAGCATTAGGGTCTCGGCTTGTGCACCGATGGGTAATGTGAGTAAAGCTAAACACAAAGCTTTACATGGGGTTAGCCAGCTTAAAAATTGTTTATGCATCAGTCTTATCTATCCTCGATATGGGCGTATTGAAACAATAAACCACATCCCAGATCGACGCAACAGGCTATGATTTTGTTAAATTTATAGTCAGTCTGATTACCGAAATAGAGTGGTGATAAATGGGTTCTGACTCTAGAAGCCTTTAGGTATTGGTAAGATTGCACAGGTATTCAATACTAACCTCAACACCAGCGTTGACTCGTAATCGGAAGCTTGTGTTAGTGCTCGTATAGGCGCTAGTTTACGTAGTCAAAAAGCATAAATAACCCCTGTTTTATCTAAATGAGCGAGGGTATATAGATAAAGTATGAGTCGTTGACGTCCTATATTATCTGCATATTATACTTTTAACACCCCACAATTCTTATGTGAAAATCGAATGTTCGTTTTAGGAACTATGAAATTCTAGCTGTTACGCCACTAGCATCTGGCTAATTAAGCCTTCGCAAGTTGCCTTGTCCATGTAACGGGGAACCGCATAGGTAAAGCGGGCTTCTTCTAGGGCGGCACTGGCAATTTGCGAAATATCTTTTTGTTGCAAAGCAGCTAGTTTATCCGGAATATCAAACTTTTGCCGCATTTCCCTAATGCGATTAATGAAAGCTTCTGCTAGCTGCTCATCACTGCCACCTGCTGAACCTATGTTGCAAGCTTTAGCTAAATCAGCCAGTCGATTCGCACATTTAGATTTTGAATAATCTAGCACATAGGGCATAACTATTGCGTTAGCTAAGCCATGTGGCGTGTGATAAAGCGCGCCAAAGTTGTGTGCAATGGCGTGCACGTAGCCGACCCCCGCTTGCGTGAATGCCATGCCTGCTAGGTTAGATGCTTTTGCCATCGCTTGCCTAGCCGCTATATTGCTGCCATTGGTTACCGCTGTTGCTAGGTTGGCCATGATCAACTGCGTGGCTTCAATCGCTTGCACATCGGTGCGTTTCAGGGCATTGCGAGATATGTACGCTTCTACAGCATGGGTTAACGCGTCCATTCCGGTCGAAGCCGTAATATGAGCAGGCAGGCCAGTCATTAGTTCACCGTCTAATGCTGCGGCGATAGGCATCAGTTTTAAATCCATTAAGGGTAATTTACGTTGTTGTTCTGGGTCTGAAACTACGGCAGCAATGGTTACCTCAGAGCCAGTACCTGCGGTAGTTGGAACGGCATAAAGCGGCAGAGTGCCGCTGAAATGAATTTTGAAAAGCCCCGCCATTTTGGTGATAGGCTTGTCACTTTTACCGCGGGCAGCAATTACTTTGGCCGCGTCGATAGATGAACCTCCACCTACAGCAAGTATTGCTTTGCAGTGATTGTCCTTAAGAACACTAACACCAGCTTCAATTTGTTGGATAGTTGGATCTGGTTTTACACCTTCGTATATCACAACTGTCACGCCTAACTTTTCCAACTCCGCCTGCATAGCATCTAACAAGCCCAACTTGACCAGTATGGAATCAGTGACTAATAATACTTTATTGTGACCCTCGGCAGCAATATGTCGGCACAGTTCCAGAGAAGATCCGGGACCATCAAAGATTTTTGGCCATTTAAACGGTAAAATGACGGTAATGCCTTTAAAAATAACCATATAAATTCGCAGACACAAAACTTTCAGGGTAAACATGCTTGTTCCTCGATGAAATGTTAAGCAGCAGCGCTGCATACGAATATAATGAATGGTACTTTTAATGTCTCTGGTTGATGCTACGTTCAGTCATGTCAAAAGAGGTCAATATAATCCACTAATATTTAATTTTGATAAGGGATAACTGAAATTCATTAATATGAACTTAATAATATCAAGTTTTTACGCAGAGAAAAGGGCTAATCAAAAATAAGTAATAGTGGCGTGTTAAGGTTTTAACACGCCACTATTACTTATACTGCTTGGGTTAATATCTCGCGACTTATATCTATTGTGATATCGCCATGTTCGCCAAGCTCTGTCATACCGTGTTGTTTTAATCTATCAATTAGTAAATCAATATCATTGCTACCCAGGTCTACATCAGATAGGCGAATTGGTACATGCATTTTTTGGAAAAACTCTTCAGTTAGATGGATTGCTTGGTCAATACGAGTGTTTTCATCACCTTCCTTGATGTGCCAAACACGAGTGGCGTATTGTAGTAACTTCTCACGCTTTTGTTCACGGCGCACTTTCATTACCGCAGGTAATACAATGGATAAAGTACGCGCATGGTCGATACCAAAAGCGCCGGTTAATTCGTGGCCTATCATATGGGTTGACCAGTCTTGTGGCACACCTGCGCCAATAAGACCATTTAATGCCATAGTGGCCGACCACATGATATTAGCCCTAACTTCTAAGTCGTCTTTGGTGTCAGGCGATAATGCCTTCGGCCCTTCTTCGATCAAGGTTTGCAATAACCCCTCACTAAAGCGGTCTTGCACTTTGCCATTAACGTTATACGTTAGATACTGTTCAATGGTATGTACAAACGCATCAACCACACCATTTCCAATTTGACGATCCGATAATGACAACGTCACACTGGGGTCTAACACAGCAAATAGTGGGCGAACTAAAGGGCTAGAGAAAGGTAGTTTATTACCGTCTCTGGTTACCACTGAGTTGCCGTTGCTTTCAGAGCCTGTAGCAGGCAAAGTTAATACCGCGCCAATAGGTAATGCTTTTGTAATCGGCTGATTTTTAGCGAGAATATCCCAAGGATCGTTGCCCTCAAACAATGCGGCAGCGGCGATAAATTTGGCGCCATCAACCACTGAGCCACCACCGACTGCAAGTATATAATCAATTTTTTGTGTTTTAATAATTTCTTGCGCTTTCATCAAAGTGTTATAAGTTGGATTTGGCTCTATACCTGAAAATTCAAACCAAGTATGTTCACCAAGGGCATCAATAACTTGTTGATACACGCCATTGCTTTTAATTGAGCCACCGCCGTAAACTAGTAATACTCTGGCGTTTAATGGGATCCCTTTTGAAAGCGCTTTAATCTGTGCTTCGCCAAAATGAATACGGGTTGGGTTTTGAAAATCAAAATTTAACATGTTTGGTCCTGTAGTTATCTAAAACAGATTAGTTAAGCCGGTTTATTTGTAGCTTAACTACAGCCATTAAGCGGAAAGCTGAGTCAGTAGTTTTTCAGCTACTAATGCTGAACTTGCTGGGTTTTGACCAGTGATAATAAGACCGTCTTGTACTACAAATGCGTGCCAGTCTTGTGCTTTCTGGTATTCGCCGCCACGTTTAATCAATTCGTCTTCAAGTAAAAAAGGTACAACATTTGTTAATTGCACCGCTTCCTCTTCACCGTTAGTAAAGCCGGATACTGCTTTTCCTTTAATCGCAAACTCACCAGAGGCTTGTTTTA
>JBLIGC010000080.1:0-5407 GCA_047636735.1 Glaciecola sp.
AATAAAAACGTAATGAAGGTACCGGAGACAAAAAAAGTATAGCGTTGTTGATCTATTTTATGCATTCTTGTGGTTATCCACATAGAAAATAAAACGGAAAAAGCGCCGAAGCAAAGCATTAAAGGCTCAAACATGCCTGACAATAATATCCAAGTAAGTACCAAAATAATGGCGAGCCGAACCTGATGATTCACATAAAGCTCCTTTGTAATTTTTTAATTAATTGAAGCATTGCGGACTGTTTAGTAAGTATTTTCAGATGCTAAGCAACAAGTTTTTTCGATGAGATCGTAATTTAGCAATTTGTTAACATTATTACAATGAATCAATTAAAGGCTTTAATCATATAAGGGTAATGATTGAAAATAATAATCGATTACTTTTCGATAGTTTTGATTGGGACCTACCCAGTCCGTTGCAAACCCAGGTTGGTTCACTGCATCAACAAGACCTTGCGCTTCAAGCGCGATAGCGCTGTATTTAACGGGTAAATAGTTACCGCTATATACTTGCATGGCTATTTGATTTGTGGAAATTGATAATGAAATTTTATTTCTATTTGATGTCAGTACACAGGCTAACTGAGAAGCTTTTTGTGTAGAATTTTTGACCAATACATAGCAATCATCAATATCTTTTAGCGCTATACGCTTACCTAGCGTTACTGCTTGCATATAGTTATGCATACCGTTAGCGGCAAATATTTTTCCTGTGGGTATGTTTTTTTCATCAACGGGCAGGTATTTGTCAGCAAAAACCGTTAGTTTCATAGCATGAATGCTGGGTTCTCCTAAGGTAAAATAAGCATGGTTACACATATTAATAGGGCTCACTTTATCGCAGCTAGCCTTATATTCAATAATTAAGTGGTCATCATGGGTTAATGTGTAAATAACCTGCGCTGTTAAATTTCCTGGGAACCCTTGGTCGCCATCAGGCGATATATAAGTAAGTGTGACCGATTGATTATTTTCACTTGTTACGACAACAGGGGATAGCGTCCAAAAACATTGACTAAAACCACCTGCACCGCCATGAAGTGTATTTTCACCTTCGTTGGTATCTAGCTTTATAGATTTACCTTTATGGAAGTATTGCGCGCCCTTAATTCTGTTGCTAACGCGTCCGCAGGTAGCGCCCATATAACAATTATCATTCAGTATATGGCTATCGACGTCTTCATTTAAAGTGGTTTCAAGCCAAATGTTGTCACTATTTTTATATTGAATTGATAATATCCGCGCGCCATAGTTGGCGATGACTACCTGCATATTCTGATTGTTAGATAAAGTAATTCTTTGTATTGAGGGTGCACAGCTTGTGTTGGTTGGCGGCATAAGTACTTAGTTCACATATAGTTACTTGTATTGTTAAGTAAGTACTATGCAATTGAGTCCGTCGATACGCAAGTAAAAGTTAATCACAGGCAGGCTTGACTATTTTTGCTTGCTACTCAAATATTAATCTCTTTTCCATAAGTTCTGTAGTTTTTTGTAAGCGAAAAATCCATGAGGATTCCAATAGCTTGGAAAAATATCTAAGGCCTTTCGTTCTTCAAAGTTTGACGCTAACTTGCGCAGTATTTCTTCTAAACGGGCGGGGCTTATTTTTTCTAGTTTTTTTCTAGCTGCCGGAAAATATAGATTACTTTTGGTATCGATAGAAATTACCTTTCCCCCAGCAATGAAGGTTAAATTGCGTGTTGCTATTCTGCATTTGGGTACAAAGGGGTCTGCAGGGTTTAGTTCAGTAACTATGGCATATTCGTAACAATCTATAAGCTTTTGATCATCTTCTTTAGGAATATAGATAATTCCATAACCTTGGGGGAAGTGCCCTAGTATTGCAAGTAAGCCGTTTGTTGCGACTTTACTAATATTATCGCGTTGGGCTGCTTTGCTTAAAAACAGCATGGCTTTGGGTAAATCAGAAAAGCTGTGGTTTTGTTTGGAAGAAAAAATAACAGAGGCGTAAATTTGTGGGACTTTTATTAAATTCCCTATTCCCAATTTTGCATTGTACGCACTAATTAATAGGCTGCGAATAAAATTCAAACGTTTTTTTTCATTTAGCGTAAGTGCCGCTCTTTCTTCTTTAGAATTTCCGACATATTTTTGCATGCCCAAACCGTGGGTAATATAGTGCAGTGTTTGCTCATTATTTATTTTACGCAGAGCTTGCCTATCTTCTTGATCCAATATTCTAAATTCATCTAGTTTGCCACTTTCGCCTTTTAAAATAAGTTGTGCGCTAGGATGTAATGAACCCACATCCTGAAAAAGTGCCGCACTCATTATGGGTATCAACACATCGTGTTGGAAAAGGGTTAAATCTCGCTCTTTTTGTGAGTAACGGAGATAAGGTTGATAGCGCTCATTAATATATTGATTATTGATTTGTTCATCTTTTAGCAGTTTGTCGAGCAATCTAATGGCAATAACCGCCTTGTAAGCGGGTTTTAATCTTTGATTTTGATAAGCAAGTTTTGTACCTTCGCCTGGCGAAAGTAATAGTAATGTGCCAAGCAATTTTGCGCTGTTAACTTGGGTTTTCTGCCAGTTTTCTGCTTCAGACAGCATTAACAAGTTTGAACAAACTAGTTCTACTTTGTGTAATCTGCAGATGCGCTCGTCTTCCTGACGAGCAACTTCGTTCTTTAGGGTCTGCTTAGCAATTTTTAGCTTATTAGCTATTTTTTCACTGGTTTTTAGAGTAGCGGCTTGTAACTCGCTTTGGATGTTCTCGATGTCTTTGTGCAGTGCGGTTTGAGTGTTTTTGTTTTCATCAAAAGCTTCAAAGTAAAGCTGCGCTTGTTCGAACAGGGAATCTTTTACTGGCGTATTACCTCGTATGTCTCTAACTACATTAGAAACAGATTTAGTATAAGAAGATTCTCCTATGGCAATTTGCATAAGCGTTACCTAATGTTAAAAGTTTTTATTACATATTCAGTATAGCGCAAATTTTATTTTTCCAAAACATGTTCCCAATGCTGTCATTAAATTTCATATGTACCTTATTATAAAAACTGTCCTATGTTTGATAAAAAGAATTAAGCATATTAGGTTCAGTGCTAAATAACTACGTGGTTGTTATTATTTCTCGTCGCCGTATATAATTTTCGCCTGAGTGCTTTTCCCAATCTTTCATTCATAAGTCAATCTATCGATTATGTCATCAACGTCAACGTTTTTTTGTATACATTGCTGTGCATAAGAAAGGCGCTTTAAAAGCGCCTTTTAGTATTTAGGGAAATACAATAATAGGCAGGTATATCTTATTGATTGTCAATTAACCTGCTGCCAATATCTATCCTGCGCGGCTTTTGTGCCTCGGGAACAACTCGTTCAAGGTCTATATGTAACATACCGTGTTGTAAGTCAGCGGCTAGCACTTTGACGTTATCTCCAAGTTGGAATTTACGTTCAAAGTTACGCTCGGAAATGCCCTTATGTAAGTATTTGCGTTGATGTGTCTTTTCACCGCTGGTATGTGCACTGGCATCGCTTTTTTCAGCGTCTTTGTTGCCTGTTACTTTCAAGGTGTTTTCTTGCACCTCTATGATTACATCATCTTTGGCAAACCCAGCAACAGCCATAGTAATGCGATATTTATCTTCGCCCAGCAGTTCTATGTTATACGGGGGATAGGTGTTTTGTTTTTCTTGGCGAGTGGCAGTGTCGATCATTGATGCTAAGTGATCAGAGCCAATAAATGAACGGTAAAGTGGTGATAAATCGATGGTTCTCATTGTCATATCCTTCCTATTAAGCAATATGTAAGTTGGTAATAACTCATCCCGATTATTCGGCAATAAGTACTTGATAAGCCTAGGTTAATAACCTGTTAGCTTTATCAGTAGACCCTTTTAGGCTTCCACATTACATATATAGGAATGACTTGTTTTTTTTCAATCATTATTTATAAATTATTGTAATATAATTCATAACCAATTGATTTTATGTCGATTTATTATGCCGATCTTTTAGCACTTTAATAGTGTCCGATAGGCATAGGTCACTGGCTTGTAACAATACAATTAAATGATAAATGAGGTCAGCTGATTCATTTTTAAGCTCTTCAATATCTTGAACAGTTGCTGCTAACGCCGTTTCAACGCCTTCTTCACCTACTTTTTGAGCTATGCGCTTGATGCCGCTGGCGTATAACGATGCTGTGTAGCTTGAATCAGCAGGCGCATTTTTGCGTGATGCGATTACTGACTCTAATTGCGCTAAAAAGCTTACATCACTTGTATCGGCTTTATCCCAACAAGATGTTGTGCCGTTATGGCAGGTAGGTCCATTTGCGGTGGCTAGCACTAGCAAACTGTCGTTGTCGCAGTCGGTGCTTATGTCGACCAAGGTTAAAGTGTTGTTTGAAGTCTCGCCTTTGGTCCATAAACGTTGCTTGCTGCGACTAAAAAAGGTGACTAAGCCTTTTTGTAAAGTAGTATTAATCGCTTCTTGATTCATATAGCCAAGCATGAGAGCTTGGCCACTGGTGGCATCTTGTATTACGCAGGGCAATAAACCATCCATTTTATCCCAGGCCAGTTGTGCTACGTTTTTTGATGTCACTTTCATGTGTGTTCCTGTGTGTTCTTTTTATTCGTGTTTATGGATATTACTGTTTACGCGTTTTGCTAATTACTCTGTATAAATACAAACTATTGTCTAATTTCAATACCTTGGCTGGCCAAATATGCTTTGAGTTGGGCCATCTCAATAATGTTTTTATGAAATACCGAGGCCGCTAATGCACCATCTACTCTAGCTTGTTTAAACACATCTACAAAATGTTGCATAGTGCCGGCGCCACCAGAGGCGATTAAAGGCACTGAACATTTGTCGCGTACCTTGGCTAATTGCTCAATATCGTAGCCATTGCGAACGCCATCTTGGTTCATGCAGTTTAGGACTATTTCACCGGCACCCCGGCTTTGTGCTTCTTGTATCCAGTCTAGGGTTTGCCATTTGGTTTTTTGCGTGCGCGCTTCATCGCCGGTAAACTGATACACCTCATAGGCTTGGGTGTCGATATTATAAAAACTATCAATACCCACCACCACGCATTGCTGGCCATAAGTATTGTAAAGTTCGGTAATAAGGTTGGGGTTGCTCAGGGCTGGGCTGTTAACCGATATTTTGTCAGCACCCATTGCCAAAATTCGCCCTGCATCTTCGACGGTTCTTATGCCCCCTGCTACACAAAAGGGAATATCGATAACCTGCGCTATTTTGCTTACCCAGCTTTTATCAACAACGCGTTTATCGCTTGATGCGGTAATATCATAAAACACGAGTTCGTCGGCGCCAATTTCGGCGTATTTTTGGGCAAGGGGGACAATATCGCCAATAACTTCATGATTCCTGAATTTTACGCCTTTAACGACCACGCCATTGCG
>JBLIGC010000081.1:0-5240 GCA_047636735.1 Glaciecola sp.
GGTAACGATTTTGGCTGCACTACCATGGGCATTAAACCTGACCTTATGACCTTCGCTAAACAATTATCATCAGCATATTACCCAATAAGTGCTGCTGTTATTCCCGGTTACATGCATGATGCAATGGTAGAGCAAAGCGCCGCTAGCGGAGTTTTTGGCCATGGCTACACTTATTCTGGACATCCGGTTGGGTGTGCTGCAGCGCTTAAAACCATAGAAATTATTGAACGTGATGGTCTTTTCGAAAAGGCATCAGTTGCAGGTAGTTATTTGCATCAACAGCTTAGTAAATTCGTAGACCATGTTTTAGTAGGAGAAATAAGAGGTAAGGGTTTGTTAGCCGCTATTGAGCTTGTTCCAAATAAAGGCAAAGATGACCGCTTCGTGGGCGGCAAAGTAGGGGCTTTTGCACAATCTGCCTGTCAAAAACATGGACTTATTGTTAGAGCTGTGGCTGGCAATTCAATCGCGCTTTGTCCCCCTTTAATTATTACGCATTCTCAAATAGACGAAATAATTCAAAAGTTAGCAAAGGCATTAGATGAGACTTTAACCTTCACTCAAAATGAAGGCTTATTAATAAAGTAAACTCATTCAACAATAATTATAATCTGGCACCATAGTTCCAATAAAACTGGTACTACTCAGACACAGGCATATGTTACAAAGTAAATGTACCTGATATAAGCGTCACGACAAGAGTGACATACAGTGGATATTTATGGGTCACTTCTTAAGCGCGGCACCTCAATTAGATTTGCCCCTGGGTAAAAATATAAACTTCGTCCAACTTGGGCATAACTATATAGAAAGTGCTCGTTGTGATACAAAAACGCATGCAAGCTTTATGGATATATTGCAAATGAAGACTTTGTATATTGGACTCACTGTGTTGGCATTGCCTAAAGCCCAGGATATTCTATGCGATTAATATTACTCATTTCCTTTTTGACGATCAATTTTTCTGCTTTTTCGGTATCTTTAGATAGTATATTTAAAAACAAAAACTCATTGCCTAGCGCCCCTCTTTCGATGTCTTCCCTTACACCTGAGCCTGTGAGTTCTGAAATAGCGATAAGGCAAGGTAGAACGAGTATTTCGATGCATTCGGGCAGCTCAGAACTGATTAATATTTTGACCGGAAAAAAGATTAGGGATGGACGTCGCAGTATCCCCGATATCTCGTTTGATTGGGTGCAAAACGAATCGGGCGAAGTGATCCCTACTATAAGACATTTAGTGGTTTCCGATAGCAAGTATTGGGATTATATTCTTGGCGTGGGTGAAATTTGGCCAGAAACCACAGGACAGGAAACTCGCAGGGTCAGTATGCCGTTTACTTTGGTTGAGAAAAATGAAAATTGCTCACACAACGGGGTACTAGTGTTTGATAGTGGTCGTTCACAAGGATATTTTTACTTCCAAATTAGTAGTGAGACATGCGCTTATTTTAAGGCTGACTTCTGGGGGCGGGGGATTGTGACAAATACGTCCTTAAAGAATGCAAATCATAAAAATGTTATCACTGAGTATGCGAATGAGAAAAAGCGACGGTTGAGAACAAAGCCAATTGCAATGATTGCGGAGCATGCTAGTAATATACAAGCTAATAAGCTTTCCTTACCAAGTAAAATTTTACTTAATGATATGACGGCATATGGGGTTTTGTTAGGTGATGTGCATTATATATCCGAGTGTCGAACACGCGCGGGTAATTATCCGTTTTGTGATCAAATGGTATTGCCCTCATATTCAACAGCCAAATCATTGTTTGCTGCGGTGAGTATGTTTTATCTCGAGCAACAATATGGCGACATACTTTCCCAGCCAATCAGTAAATGGGTAAAACAATGCACCGGCGATGATTGGGATGATGTTACTTTTTCTGATTTACTCGACATGAGTACCGGAAATTATAACTCGGCTAAGTATCATGCTGATGAAGCTTCTCCCAAAAAACTTGCATTTTTTAATGCTACCACAAATAGTCAAAGGCTAGCTTTTGCTTGTAATCACTATTCACGCAAAAGTACACCAGGTAAGACCTTTGTTTATCATACATCCGATACCTATTTGCTAGGTGCTGGCTTAAATGCTTTTGTGAAGAGCAAATTAGGAAAGAATGCCGATTTATTTACCGATGTATTGTATGAAAAAATATTCAAACCATTAGGCCTTAGTCAAGTCAGTGACCGAAGTAGACGAAGCTCTGATCTGAAGGGCCAGCCTTACGTCGGCTATGGTTTATTTTTTACCAGAGATGATCTAGTAAGACTAAGCCATTTTGTTAGTCAGCAAGCACAAGCCGACGCCAAGTTTGTGGTTTTGGCACAAAAGCCACTTCAAGCCGCATTACAACAAAATTCCGATAATCTAGGGCTAACAACCGACTATAGCTTTATTCGTTATCAACACGGATTTTGGGCGAGGAAAGTCACTAATAAGGAAGTGTGTCACAAGCCGCAATGGTTACCTTTTATGTCTGGGTATGGCGGAATTACCGTTGCATTGCTGGCTAGATCGTCAATTTATTATTACGTAAGTGACAGTTTCCATTTTGATTGGACGGAAGCTATTCCTGAACTTCACAAATTAAATCTTATCTGTTCAAGCGTTACAACAGATAATTAGATGCACTCGCCTAGGAGAGATAAATGATAAACCGTGAACCCCAATCCACGTCAATATGGAAAGTAGATGCCAATGGCATCACGGCGCGAATTCTTCTTGCTTTCTTAACTACGGCAGGCATTTTTTACATTAATATTATGCCTGCTGTCGTGAGTGGTTTAAAAGAAGGCTTAGACTTTACCAACCAACAAGCTGGTTTTGTAAGCTCTGCCAACTTGTACGGTGCCGCGATTGGTGCGCTGGCAGCAGTTTTTTTAATCAAACGGATTAACTGGCGTATATGGTCATATACCTTATTAATCGCTTTGCTTGTCATAGATGCGATTTGTATTTTTATAGATGATCCGACGTCAATGGTTGTTGTCCGGTTTATACATGGTTTAACCGGTGGATTGTTAGTGGGTATAGGGTTTGGCATCATTTCACGCACCACTGAAGCTGACAAAACGTTTGGTTATTTGTTATTTATTCAATGGGGCTTAGGTGGTTTGGGTTTGATGTATTTACCTGAATTAGTACCTAGTTATGGGACGGCTGCTTTGTTTTTGTCTTTAATGGCCTTTACCTTAGTCAGCTTACTGATGATGCCATTTATTCCTCATTATAAAGTAGAGAAAAATCAATCCATTCAACAGTCTCAGGCCAAACTGAATAAAACCTTACTTATTTTAAATCTTTTCGCCATTTTTCTGTTTCAGGCTGCGAATATGGGTTTGTTTGCTTACATAATAGGGCTAGGAAAAGCGCAAGGTTTAAGCATAGAGTTTATGAGCCCTGCGCTAGCATCGGCAAGTTGGTTTGCATTAGTAGGGCCGTTCCTAGTCATTATTATAGGCACTAAATACGGTCGTACCATCCCCTTAGTGATGTCAATCCTAATCACAGCGCTATGTAGTTGGTTGTTACATTACAGTGAGAGCGCTCAAGTATATTTGATTGCTAATATCATTATTGGAGTAACTTGGGCCTTCGCACTGCCCTATATGTTTGGTATTTGTTCAGAATTAGACAAAGCTGGTCAGTTAGCCGCTATGGGAGGTTTTGCATCCAAAGTTGGTCTAGCAACAGGCCCTATGGTGGGAGCACTAATATTAACAGGTGAACAATATGATTTGGTAATTAACGTGGCTGTTGCTACCTTAATTCTGTGCGCAGTATCTGTGATAAAACCCGCTAAACTATTGGATGCGATGCGCTCTTAGATACCTTGTTTGTTATCCCTATTTTAGCAGCGTGCAAGTTATAGCAAAAAGACCGTTAATGAATAAAGTCAGTTATATATGGCTTAAAAAAGAAAGAGCAGCCCAATTGGGCTGCTCTTTTTTGTGTCTGCCATAGGCGTTAGGCAAAGACGAATATAAACGGAACAGTATATAATTAACACTTGTTTTAATTACCCTGTTGCCATCGCATCGCCTGAACTATTGGGCTTAAAACGCCCTTATGGCTCGAACATTGTACTCCGTTGAGCCAATATTGTTCATCAGCTCCACGCAACCTGCACTATAGGAACACTGAATTGCCTTAACTTCATTAAGTTGTACCACTGCTGCTGCCGTACCATTTGTTTCGCTTGCAACTACAGCCCAATACTGAATATAGCCTGCAGTTGTGTGATCCCGTCCATCGATCTTATAGGCACTTGTAGCGTACTTCTTGGCTGTTAGCCCGGCCATTCCTATGTTTTGACCACCATTTAACCTAGTCATGATATTCAACATTTCTGCGGAATTCGGTAAATACCAGTCATCAAACCCGCCGGCATCCTGTGTGCTTGCACTTAAGGCGGCGCTCTGACCTGAACAGCGCGCTATAATTTCGTTTGTATTTATAATTCCGCCTCCCATATTATAATTATCTCCATTACCGTAGTCAAATACGTCTATACAGCCCCATATTGAATTCCCCGAATCACTTGGCGCAACTTCAAAGCCAGTTAAGCCATTTGGACTAACGTCAAATACAATACCGCCGCCTGGACCTGTGTCTCCAACGCTATAGCTAATCGGTGCATTATACTCGCAGCTAACTGTGCTGCTTGCGCCTATCGTAACGTACGAGGTAGCAGAAAATAGACCACCACAGTAAGACTGAGAAGGGCTAGAAGAAACAGATGGAGCACTCGCTGCTGTTACCTTAGCGCCCATTCCTGTGCTGATGTAAGTATGAGCAAAGATGGTTCCTATTATTTCCGCCTGTGCACCGATGGATGCATAGCCTCCTACATTCCAGGTAACACTGCCTGTGCTGCCAGGAGCTAATACTACCTTCGTGCCAGCACCAAGAGACAGCATGTCTGTGATATTGAAAACCCAATCATAAGAGCCGTCAAGCGTGAGGGTAATGCCCGCTGCCGTTGTTAGACTGGTTGCGTTGTAAACGATAGTATCTCCATCGCTGTATGGTGTGAAATCATCGTAAAGCGAAAGCGTTAAGTCGTTCGGTATCGTTGCATTAAGATGATTCTGGTCAAGGATATTTGGGGGTGTTAGTGACTTAAAAAAAGCTTTTGCAGTAGCAACGTCATTAGGCGTAAACGGCGTCCCATCCTCCACACAGTCTTCGCCATTGGTCATTGCCCCGGCCCCTAGGGTAAAATCAGTACTAAA
>JBLIGC010000082.1:0-5188 GCA_047636735.1 Glaciecola sp.
ATCCAGTTACTACTTTGCTGAGTTGATACGCTAAACCCAGCAAATGTATCGTCAAAAATTTCATCTGTATTTAAATGATAAAAGGCAATCGTTATCGTTTCACACAAACGTCATCAACACTTCACGGTTTTGTAAAAAACTAGGGTTAAGGTGTCTGTTAACTCCATAGCTGCGCTTGCAGACTATTTAAGTGAAAAGGACCCACAAATGCTCGACACCCATCAAGTGATTGCAAATCATTACCCTAAAGTCGCAAACAGCCATTTGTTCAATAAACCGATTAGTAAAATCCTAAAATATTTATTTTGTGAAGAACAGCTCAATGAGTTTAGCAATCGTTACCCGCACTTAACAGGTTTTGATTTTGTGGAACAAGTGCTCTCTTATTTATCGTTTACCTACCGAGTGAACGATCAGCAGCGAGAGCGAATACCACAAACTGGCAAGTTAATTATTATTGCTAACCACCCTATTGGCACACTTGACGGTTTAGTGCTGATTAAATGCGTTAAAGAAACCAGAAGTGACATCAAAGTCATCGCAAATAATATGCTAATGGCTATTCAACCTTTGCATGAAATATTACTGCCGGTAAGTAATATGCAAGGAAGGACACAAAAGCAGAATATTCTAAACATTAACTTACACCTGCGAAATGAAGGGGCACTTATTGTTTTCCCAGCTGGAGAAGTGTCTAGATTACGGCCAAATGGTATTCGCGATACAACATGGCAAAGTGGCTTTTTAAGAATGGCGAAGGTTAATCACTGCCCTATTCTTCCGGTGTATTTAGATGCCAAAAATTCAGTATTTTTTTACGGTGTTTCCATGCTTTATAAGCCAGCAGCAAGCGCATTGCTCGTTAAAGAGATGTTCAACAAAAAGAATCATAATATGGATATTACGATTGGCGAAGTTATTCCACCAGATGCCTTCGCACAGCTTCCCATTAGTATGTTAGAACAAGTAAAACTGTTTAAGAAGCATATTTACAACATTGCCAAAAACAAGGCCGGAGTGTTTCCTACTCAAAAGCCAATTGCCATGCCAGAAGAACGCCGAGAACTGCTTAAAGCATTGAAAACACAATGCGAAGTTTTGGGCGAAGAAGTTGACGGTAAAACGATTTATTTATATCGATACACAACAAGCTCGCCTATTATGCGAGAGCTAGGAAGGTTAAGAGAAATGACCTTTAGAGCAGTCGGTGAAGGCACAAACCAACGCCGAGACATAGATAAGTATGACAAGTCTTATTATCACTTAATTTTATGGGATAAGAATGATCTAGAGATAGCCGGTGCATATCGCTTTGGCGACGTCAAAAAGCTATTAGAAAATGGGGAGTCGGTGTACTCCACTACTTTATTTGACTATACCCAGAATATGCAAGCCTATTTTGAACAAGGTCTTGAATTAGGCAGAAGTTTTGTGCAGCAAAAGTATTGGGGGAAACGCAGTTTAGAATACTTATGGATTGGCATTGGCGCGTTTCTAGCTAAGCATCCTCAATATCGCTATTTATTTGGCCCGGTAACATTAAGCGCACAAATGCCAGATGCCGCAGTTAAACTAATAACGGCATTTTATACCTACTATTTCCCAGACAATGAGAGTGTTGCGACGGCTAAAACACCTTATCCTATATGCTGTGCAGCAACAGAAAACTTCACCCATTTGGAATACAAAGAGGCAATGGTCTGGTTAAAAAGCGCCTTAAAACACATGAATGTAAGCTTACCTACTTTGTACAAGCAATACGCAGAAGTATGTGAAAATGGCGGCGTCAAATTTGTTGCTTTTAATATAGACCCTGATTTTCAAAATTGTATTGATGGTTTGGTAATAGTAGACACAAATATGTTAAAGCAAAAAAAACGCAAGCGATATTTCAATTGCTAAAGTCCTAATTGGTTTATCTTTTTGACCTGATAAATAACAAAATCTTAGCCAATGGGCTTAGGATTTTATTATTGCTAGTACTAATAAGGCGAAATACTAAGTAGGGAAATGCGTTGGTCCATAACAATATCGCCTTTGACGTCTTTTAGTCCAAAGTAAAGACTAGGCTCCTTCGCCCACGTAACGGTTAAAAAACCATAATTCACTTCATCGGTATAATCAAATGCACGATACTTATTAGGGCTGACTTGCTTCCATTCCTCAGTTAATCCTGAACTAGTTACGTCCCATAATGGGTAATCTAGCTTATCTTCGGTGTTGGCTTCAACTTTCGAAATTTCTCCCCAGTGGGTATCTCCGCTTAAAATAAATATGCCGTTGCTTTTGTGTTTTTTAATTAATCCAAAAAGCCGCTGTCGGTCTGCATAATTGGCCCAAGATTCCCAGCCCGTAAAATAAGCTAGCAATTGCAAACTTGAACCAATAATTTTAATTTTTTCTGGTTTTTGTAATTCGGACTCTAACCAAAGCCATTGTGCTTCACCAAGCATCGAACCTTCTGATTTTTTATAAGGCCCCATATCTTTGAGTTTACGCGTGGCCAAATATTGAACGGCACCTACGCTTGATATGGGGTCTCTGCTGTAGCGTAAATCAGGCAAAATTATACGAATACTTTGTTCTTCACTACCAATGACATAGCTGCCATAAAGACCGTCGGTTCTGGCTCTGCGAGGACTGTCGAGAGGTACTCCCCAAAAATCCAGCATGATATTTTTAGATTCAGCTTTAAATGGATATTCTTTGCCTGCATCATTTTCACCAAAGTCATGATCATCCCAAATAGCAAAAACCGGCATGCTAGCTCGTAATTGCTGAATGCTCGGCCTATTACCCAATTTTTGATACTTGTCTTTAAGGGTTTGCATATCTTCGGTATCACCATAAATGTTGTCTCCCAAAAAGATAAAAGCATCTGCTTGCTCTTTGAGAATGGCGTCAAAAATAGGCATAGGTTTATCTTGGTGTGAACAAGAGCCAAATAGAATAGTAGTTTGATTTACCTGTTGCTTATTTACCTGTAAAACAGGCTCATCAAAAACAGCCTTAGCTGGCAAACAGATGCCCAGCAGTATAAAAGTGATAATAGTAAAATAATTATTCATGGATCACGTCCTTTAGAATAGGGGAAGATTTATCAGAAAAGTCTGCGATTTGCCTCCCTAAAAGTGCAAGCGCTGTTGCCGCAAACTGGCTCTGTGATTTTTCATGCTCAGAAACTAAAAGGCCCTGCGCCTTAATATCTGGACCCATAGCGGCAAACCAAATATGCTTGGAGCCAACAATACCGTCTTTGAATGTATCTAGGTTTTGCATGTAATTACGAACCGCTTGTGCCGAAGCGTGGTGCTGCCAGTCGTTTTCATTAGAGCCTCTTCCATGGTCGGTAATAATCAATAAATTTGTATTGTCTTTGTAGTCAGGCATCCCTTGCAGTGTTAGCCACATATCTTCTAGATATGCATCGGTTTGATGTGCGCTGTCTAAGTATGCATCATATTTGCCATTGTGGGCAAAATCGTCAGTTTCGCCAAAGTTCACAACCAATATTGTTGGTTTTTGATGCTGTAAATAGAATTTAGCAAAACCAAATGTAAATGCATCGTGCCTAACGTTCTGCCATGGACTAGGAATTTCAGCTTGTAGCGAATTCATCACACTTATTTGTTTAAGCTCCTGCTGTTCAAGAGCCGCTTGATTTGGCAAGGTAAAAGGTTCAAATCCAGCGTTGATAAATAAACCACTGCGTTGTCTATTATAAATTAGGGGAAATACATCCCAACCTGAAAAAATGCCAATCTTGTTTTTATATCTTGGTTTGTTGTTCAACCATTCTAAAAAAGTTATATTCGGATTTGGTATTTTTGCGTTAGACGTAAGTTCAGGATCAGTTCGCCCAGTAAATATTTCGTTGTAACCTGGGTAAGAAAAATATTGTTGATTGGTAGCTGACATAAAAGAGCCTGCACTACGGTCACCTATAATGGTCCCTTTTATATTAATAACCTTTGTTAAAAAGGGCATCAACTTGAGACGGCGGATCTCACTACTTTCATCCCAAAAACGTGCTTTTGTATATTCTATATTTTGCACAAAACTTTCGTTTTTGACTAATTTGGGGTCAGCACCTTTAAAAACCTCCTGCCAACGCAAACCATCGATGGTTACAATGACTAACTTACGGTCTTGTTGAACAGGTGCTTGAAGGCTTGTTTTGCTCGGTTCAGCGCTAAAGACAATACACGATATAATACTTAATAGTAGAACCACACACACAGTAGTTTTCATTAACATTCCTTTTTTAACCACAAAAAAACCCTGGTCTACTATTTTAAGCAATAGCAGGCCAAAGTCAGCAAAGCGCCTAGTGAGTCTTAGAGTATCTTTGGGATTGATTTCTTTATATAAGAATTCAAATCGTAAATTGACTGCCACAGTGCAATACATGCAAAATTACTAAGCAATTAAGTGTTGTACAATATGACAAAGTGATGCAGCAGCATTTAACATTCAATGTTTGTTATCCCTGTATCTTCTGAACATATTATCAATTTTCATGGGCTGTAGTTTAGACCTGTTTGATGTCAGTTTTCTTTAAAAAAGATGAAAGAAATTGGACAGTTTAGTTACATCCTTGTGACAACAATATGACATGATGACTACGGAAATACCTACTGCCATAATTGTATTAAATCCGAGACCAACTTTAAAATTATATAATAGCTCCCTTTATTTGCAATGACGGCGATGACTTTCTTCTTCATCGCTTGGTGTACTTGCAAAGCCCCAACAGAGCGTTTAAAACTCTATGAGTCCATGTTGCTTATTATATCTATTTTACCCTGTTATATTTTACTCAAAATAAGGATATTTAATGAATTTCTCACCAAAATTACTATCGCTACGCCCCTCAGTTTGAAGATGGGAAAGCCATGGTCGCCAAAGGAAAAAAGTCAAACTTGACTTTACTCTTGGCGATAATAGTAACCAGCTTAAAAACATTTAGCTTCGGCATGTGTGATGAGTGTTTTTTGTTTGCGCTGTTTTAAAGTTAATGGATTACGATGTTTCTTAGACTTTTAAGCCTTAGTATATCTGCTAAATGAGCACTTAAAAGGCACAGAACTTAATATATGGATGGGCCTACAAATACTTGTCTGGCAAATGCGACATTACCAGCTTCAAACTTTCGACCCAATAAGCTACTTAAACACACAAGCAATTG
>JBLIGC010000083.1:0-5148 GCA_047636735.1 Glaciecola sp.
CAAAACAGCCTTGAGCGGCAAAAAAGTAACATCTCTCAATTTATTGCCTCTAACCAATTAGTAAAAGGTGATTTGGAACAAAAAAACCAAGCGCTACAAACCAGTTTACAAAGTCTAATTGAACAACTTCAACTTACCAGCGCACAAGTACAAACCAACCAGAGTAATTTAGCGGATGTAACGGGCCGAAGACCTTCAGATTGGTTATTGGCTGAAGCTGATTATTTAGTCCGTATGGCAGGGCGAAAACTGTGGTTAGAACATGATGTAAAAACTGCCATGATGATGCTGCAATCTGCCGATAGCCGTATTCAAGATTTAGACGACCCTAGTTTGTTACCCATACGTACACGGCTGGCAGAGGATTTACTAAATCTGCAGCAAGTTAATCAAGTTTCAACCAGCACTATCGCATTAGCCTTAGGTGCCATGCTCAAACAAGTCGATAACTTACCTTTAGCCTTTTTTAACAAACCTGAGGATGAAGTGGTTAATGGAACCGTTACAGAATCTATTGATGATTGGCGCTCTAATTTGGGTCGCAATTGGCGAGAAGCGACCAAAAACTTTTTTAGTTATAAAAAGGTCACTAGCGAAATTAAACCTTTTATGTCTGACCAACAACAATGGTTATCTAAAGAACAACTGAAGTTTGCCTTGATGCAAGCGCAAGTTGCGGTATTACAAGAAAACTCAACGCTGTACCAACAGTCTCTGCAAACTGCCTTTGGTTTATTAATTGAGTTTTTTGATATTAAAAAAGTCTTGGTGAACCAGTTCACTAACAGTTTAAGTAACTTGCAACAAACCGACTTTGAACGAACCTACCCTGAGCAGTTTAATGTTGCTCCGCTACTGCAAGATGTCATCGAACAACGCTTAAATAGCCGCTTTGTGAACGGAAATAACTAATTATGAACCAGCTAATTAGAATTGTTTTTGTCTTGTTTATCTTATTGATTACTGTCGTCATCGCAGCGATGATTTTTGACGACAGTGGTTATGTGATGGTCGAATTCAACGGCTGGGTAGTTGAAATGAATGTCTGGTCACTTAGTTTATCGTTGATTGCTATTTTTGTCGGCCTTATGTTTATCAACTTATTAGTTAAAACTTCTCTTGCTGCAGCTTCTGGTTCAAAAAATTGGTTAGGTAACTGGGGCAGTCGTAAAAAACAAAAGGCCTTTACCGCTGGTTTGATAGCAATGGCCGAAACTAACTATCTGATTGCTAAAGAACATTTTAAAAAAATCGAAAACGAAGACTTTGATGGGATCAATTTGTTAGCCGCAGCCGAAGCCGAAATACAACTGGGTCAACCCGAACAAGCCAAACGTTATTGGCGTATGGCTACAACCTACGAAAAGTCCAATTTGGCCGCTAATTTATGTTTAATTCGAGATGCTTTACAACGTCATCAAGCAGATGAAGCTATTGCACTTATCGAAAGTCTAAGTGAAAAACAGCAAATCCAAACATCGGTATTAAAACTTTGGGCGCAAGCACTCGGGCAAGTAGGCAAATGGCAAGAATTAAAAGATAAACTAAAAAACTGGAAAAAAGCCTTAGGTAATGACTATGCGCCCATAATGCAACAAGCATCAAAAGGTCATTTTGCTGAAATCGCTAGTAAAGAAGGTGCCAGTCAACTGAAACAAAATTGGCAATCGTTACCAAGGGCAACACGCAAAGATTCGGCGCAACAAGCGGCGTATATTCAGCAACTGATTACCCAAGGCATGCATACAGACGCAGAACACGCATTAGTTGAATACCAGTCGACCTCGCCTCATCCATTGCTGGTGCCGTTATTTAAACAGATTAAATTACCCAATCCTGCGAGCGCAATTAAAAAACTTGAGAGTTGGCTGAAAAAAGATGATTTAAATGTCGAGTTATTATCTGCCTTAGGCCATATTGCGTTTAACGCAAACGACAATCTGTTAGCAGAAAAAGCCTTATCTAAAGCGATTAAATTAGGTCACCGACAAGAAGATTTGGTCCTGATGGCAAGCATCAAAGAGTCACAAGACGATCAAAAACAAGCTCTACAGTTTTATAAACAAAGCATGAGTACGCCACAGTAACAAACACTTAAGGTTGATTGATTATCTCCGTTGAACTTGCTCTTATACCAATCCGCATAAAGAAGTGACCACTCATAAAGCCCCAGCCATTTTTGCACAAGGTGTCACTATGCAGTATTGGTCAATCCCTTTCAAATAGTGAGAATGTAGTGCAAGAATGGCTGGGGCTTTCCCTTTAGGGCGAGTTTTAAAAGGGCTTACCCTGCGTTGCTCGAATTCGTAATAGAATAACTATTACTTCATTTAAGCGCCTTGATCGGGCGCCGAGCGTTAAGCCATTTTAAAATCTCGCTGAAAGGCCACTTCTTTATGCGCAGTGGTATTAATAGCTCGTCTTTGGGCAATCGAAATAATGTTTGAAACTGAATGAACGATACATGATGTTAGATTTTTTGCTGATTGCTGATTGCTGATTGCTGATTGCTGATTGTTATAGTAATGGTATTGCATCGACTCAGCATATACCGTGCGCAAACCGTCTAGAAAAGCCTCTATAGCAGCCTCAGCCAGCTTTTTCATGGTTATATCGTGATCAGCCGACTCGATTAAAATATTTATGGCACCATTCAATATATACTTACATTATCGGAATCATTTTTTCTCAACTAGTATTACTCTCCTCCTGGATTGTCGTAATAACATACGTAATAACATAGACAACCATGTTAATTAGTCGGCATTTTTATGTGTCTAAACAAACCACAAAGTAATCATCTTTAGCCTTATTGATGCCCACTCACCTTAATCTGAATTCAGGATAAGCTATACCGTCCAGCACTACTATTCTTGCGTCTATTTTCGTTGAATTCGCTCGCCATAGCGGCAATTGCTTTACAAGCACGCCTTGATGAACACAATAATATCAGCACTGGATGCATTAAAGGGACTGGGAAGTCAACTTAACGTTCTAAGGTATTGTTTTTAATAGGATTATTTTAATGGAAACGACAGGTTTTAAACCGAGTTTAGGTGAATTAGCTAAGCAAACGCTATTTGAGATTATTTATATCAAGATGACATTTGTCATTTCAACTGATGACAAAGGTCTCTACATTCCACTAATTTTATTAGGCAGACTAACATCATTGTCAATAGTCATAGAAAAGCGCATGAAATTTATTTTTAGTTCATTATTTTTATTTCTAGTGCTGGCTCAAGCTGCTTACTCAGTATTTGTATCACAAACAGAATATCGTGAAGTCGAACAGTTCACGCGGCACATTATCTAACGCTTATTTATCTTAATAAAAATAAGATAAAAGTTGAGCCAAACAACCCAATTAACCATTGTTATCGAGAACTATTATGAAAAAATTTTTTACCTATTTCACCCTATTAATTATTTCTTTCGCAGCCATTTTTATGATCGCCTATCAAAGTGATTTATATGTTTGGCACAGCCCCCAGCAAGATATGTGGATTACCAATGGAGAATTATTTGATGGTACCAGTGAGCATGTGACTAAAAACCCAGGCATTTTAGTCGAAAACGGTAAAATATCTTGTATCGGGGTGACTTGCCAAATACCACAAGAAGTGATTCAAATTGACGCCACTGGCAAAGCCATTTTGCCAGGGCTAATTGATTTACATGGTCATTTCTTTAGCGGTAAAGCACAAGGTACTGAACAAAGTGTACCCACTTTGATCTGGGATCAAATTCGTTTTTTACCCAGTGTTAGACGAGAACTTATCGCTGCAGGCATCACCACTTACCGCTCTCTTGGTGATGTTATGCCCGCTATCTTCCAACTTAAGCAAGAGCTCAGTGAACAAAATATTGCAGGACCACGCATGTATATCGCTGGCCCTATCTTTACGATTAAAGGCGGGCATCCAACTCAAGACAGAAGAATTTCAAGCTGGATGGTTGAATTAATAACTGTGCAATCGGATGATCCTATCTATGTTAAACAGCAAATTGCTTCTTTAGTCGAAAAGGGCATTGATGGCGTTAAAGTTGTATATCAAAGCCATACGAACAAGCAAGGCGTCGTTAGCATGCCACGTATATCCTATGAGACATTACAAGCAATAACCAGTGAAGCACGTAAACACGGACTTTGGGTTGCTGTACATACAGGTACACCAGAAGAAACTAATGAAGCTATTGCAGCAGGCATTTCTACCATTGAACATGGCATTCGTCACGGTAACCTAATCAGTTCAGAAACTATTCAACAAATAGTGAAAAATAATATTGTATATGTACCCACTTTGGGAAGGGAGCCGTTAGGCCACCTAAACATTCCAGCATTAAATCAAGCAGGTGTAAATTTTGGTGTAGGTACTGATTCACCCGTCGAAATGATTAATGGTAACAGCTACCATAGTGAGTTATCACGCATGGTGAATGCAGGTATTTCTGACGCAAAAGCGCTCATCTCAGCAACACGAAATGGTGCCGATGCTTTGGGCAAAATAGACGAGCTGGGTACCATAGAAGTTGGCAAGTTCGCGGATATATTATTAGTTGATGGGCAGCCATGGCAAGATATTACTGAACTGAAAAATATTGATATGGTTATCCTATCGGGTCGCATTGCACTGGATAAGTTAACCGGTAATTAAGCTCACTATTCAATATTAAACTTCAGATAAATAAGTTGAACGTTAATCCAGTGTATGCAGGTAATATGCGGCATATTATTTATGTAGCCAATATGTAGCCAAGGAGTCACATGAATTTACTGGTTAAACTACATCGTTTCTTATCGCCTCAGTTCGAAGATGTTGATTATTCCGTTTATGTTAATTTACTTTTTTTGAGTTTATTCTTTGGTAATTTATATTATAGACCTGTGCATGGAATTGAATTGGTGATTGTTGTTTCTGGAGTCATTGCTTTTTTGATTCTTTATTTTCGAGCGTTAGCAGCTCAAGAACATGAGCTGGGTTTTTATATTGCGGCTATCTGTTTAGTTGGCGTTGGCTTGTCTGAAATTAATTTAGGGGCAAATGTTTTTTTCGTTTATGCCGCCGTGTTTAGTGGTGAATTTAATAATAAGAGCAAAGCGTTACTAACACTTCTATTTGTATTGCTGTTCACCGCTTTATATGC
>JBLIGC010000084.1:0-5128 GCA_047636735.1 Glaciecola sp.
GCGCCCGTTAGCATGGTGTTATGCATTGGAAGGTTTTTGTGGAGAATTCTGATAAACAAACAGAGAGTTATATTATAGCAACGGTCTTTTGCTCTATTAGTATCCTCCTCATTTTTTCGTTTCTTAGTTTATTTTCTCTAGCTTCTGGAATTTACGAAATATTTCTTGATGTAAGACACAATGGTACATCGGGAGATCCTAAATTGATGGCTGGTCAAATTTCTAGTGCATTGGTTTTGCCATTACAAACAATTTTTTTGGTTCTGCCCGGATGGTTGTCTGCAATTGGGGTTCTATTGTTTTCTAAATTTAGACCAAGGATGTTCTACTGGTTTTGGTTTGCTAGCAGTATAGTCCTGATTCTGAATATACCTTTTGGTAGCCTATTCGGAATTGTGCTATTGATAGTTTTATTCATAAAAAGAAAGGAGTTTAGAAACGGTTTATAGCAAATGACTAAGCGCTAGCTCGTTCTTTAAAGAGTTGCCTTCATCTGTTTTTAATAAAGTATTTTCGGGTTCGCGAGCGCATAATATTTGATTCCCGCTGGTCAGCATCAGTTGTTGTTTTGGGTGCAAACGAGTATTGTTTTAGCTAAATGGTTAACGCAAGGAAACATGGATTGTTCTATCAAAACCGCAGCAACATTAAGCAACATAACAAACGCATCAGTTTACTCCCTTCGGTGGCTGGGACAACTTTACGAGCGCATTTCGCGTTACTCAAAAGCTGCACCCATAAACTTGCCCTCTGTGCGGGGCGTTATATGCCTATACGAATACTAATCACATTTTGTGCGCTATTTACAAGTTACTCTGTTTCAGCAATTGAATGCGAGTTGGTTTTAACTCGTTTTGTTTCAATTCTGGTTACGAAAGGTGAGTTAGCTGAAAATAGTAATATATCTAATGCCGAGTTCAATAATGAAAACTTTGAAACTTGCGAAGTAACTCATAAAGATAGAAATTATACTCTATGGCTTCATTCAGATAATGTATCTATTTACATTAGTTCAAAGTTTAAGGGCTCAAATAAAAGTATTGTTCAAGGTCCATTTTATTCGGCCTATAAAAAGTAGTGGTTTATCGGCATATAAGTCATTCAAGCAGGACTTTTAACAGTTGGTTAGGTTTGGCTTCGCTTCACATTTTACACCCCATTAAGAGCCTCTTAATGGGGTGTAAAATGCACTAAGGAAGGTTTAGATGAAATCTCAAATGATTAAGTTGTTATCAATTTTACCAATTACAATTGCCGCTAATGTCAGTGCAAATAACTTTGCGGATGTGAAGCTAACCCATATCAAACCAGAAAAATTTGATGCTCAATGGATTAGGACTGAACAGTTTACTCCAATGTATCCAATGGATCTTGCGATGAAAGGTATTACCGGTTGTGGCATATTTAAAGTAACAGTAGATGAAAATGGTAAAACAGATAACGTTGAACTAATTAGTTCAATACCGAAAAAAGTTATCTATAAACCTGCCAAAAAAGTTATAAAAAAATGGAAATGGCAAAATATTTCTGGTCATCCTAATGCTACTGAAGAAAAACTTATTAGGTTAGATTTTTGTATGGGTGGTAAAACAGAAACCGAATCAAAAGCAATATGTGCAGAGCAAGCAAAGTTAGAGTGTAGTGTATAAGCTCACTTAAGCTGTTCAAGCGGGACAAATAACAGTTGGCTTTTGCTCGTCCCTCGTTTATTTTAGCCAACTACAATTTACCCCTTAACAGGCCGTTAATGTCTGCTATGTAGCATAGCCCTATCAGAAACCGAATGTCTCCAATGACGGCCGATCGCTCTAAGCCGACTGTTGCCTGAGTGCCATTAGCAGACAGAGCAAGCTCACAAGTTGATAACTTTAATTGGCTATAAAGCAAGCTGTTATAAGGTAATATCAAATCTTTAAAATATTGTCCCCAACCTAAGGTGTCGTGCAAATTATGAGCGAAAATGCAGAAGAAATAAAAAGTACCTACTTTAAAGTTGTCACGAAGGGCATAGAAGAGAGTAGGGAAGAAATATCTAATGATGAGTACGACCAGTTAATCAATGCTAAGGAAATATTACACAATGCATAAAAATTGGAGCAGGCTCTATTATTACCAATCGAAAACTTAATTGGATTTGAAAAAGAAGGTACTGTCAAGTTGACGATCGGACTCATAAGCATGCAATAATCTGGAAATGAAAAATACTAATATTTATGCCTGATATCGCTATCCCTCCCAAATAATAAGTCACGCTGTGTGGCTTTATCACAGATTTACACTTAGCTTTCGTGACATCGAAGAATTGTTGTCAGCAAGAGGCATTACCGTTAGTTACGAAACTATCAGAAATTGGTGTGATAAATTCGGGCAAAGGTATTGTAGTCAAATTAGGAAGAACCTAGGGCAATTAGGTGATACCTGGTATCTTGATGAGGTATTTATCAAGATCAACGGTGTTTTGCATTACCTTTGGCGGGCATTCGATCAAGACGACGATGAAATGATATTCTCGTTCAAAAACGTAAGGATAAACATGCTGCTAAGCGTTTTGCATCGCTATCATTGTTGGTCGTATTTTATTATGTGAAAGCAATTTGATGCGTCATTTGGTGAGTTGGAGATACGGGTAATACCAGCGCTGTTGACTTATTGTGTGCCGTTGATTGTCTTTGTGCGTGATAATTGGCAAGGTATAAAAAAAATAAGGATAACTAAATGCTAAATATGAATTTTGAGCAAAGCGTTGTTATTGACACTCATCAACAACCTTGGCTTGCCAGCCTTCATGCCAGTGCATGGCGTAAACCGTTAGCGAGAGAAAACGCAGAAAGAGGCCAACCTTTTTATATCTCAAAATGAGCAAGGGGAGGGATTTTATTAGCTAGGTGGTTTACCACTTGATGTAAACAACAAAACCCACTTTATTACGTTTTATTATTTGGATAGAGGCAATTGTGACCGCTACAATCGCGGTATTATGGTTGCTTGACTCTGACGATTTTTTAGCAAAATAATAAGGCATTTTGTTGCTTCTCTACTTTTTTGGCAAAAAAATGGCCTGCCCTTAAGGCAGACCATTTATGTTTGATAAAGTGCAGTGATTAATTTGAGTATTGTTAATTACTGACAACCAGTACCTATACTACCGATGGCAACAGCGCCCTGAGCATACAAGTGACCACCAGCTTGTACGTCTGATGTTGCACCGCTGATTGAACCGTTTACAAAGGCCGTACCAGCAAATTTAGTGCCTGCACCCAGATTAAGCGCACCACCGACATTCCAGATAACTTGATGGCCACCATCATCTATTGTTGTGTTTCCACCCAGTGTAAGCGCATCGCTAAGGTTAATAACTGCGGGACTAGTAAATATGATGGTTGCGCCTGCAGGCATATTCAGAGCACTTGCTTCATATACGCCACCGGCTAAAGTAGTAGTCTCAGTTGCACTGCCCATATACGTACCTAATACGTACTCATTAGCATCGGTAAGATCAGCATTGATGTCAGAAGTCGCAAGAGCAGTTAACTCAGCTTGTACAGTAGTTATAGCGTCCAATGCAACTTGCATTAGAAACGGGGCCATGGTGGCGATATTGTTAATTACACCAATGGAATCAACGTTTCCACTAATAATATTACCATTCAAGTCGTATGCTCTTACAGTAGCGCCAGTGGTCGCCGCGCCCGCATGCACATCATGTGCAGTTGAACCTGCGCCTAAAGTGATGGCTGCGCCAGCTTCGATATCTAAAGCGTCACTAGGCGCGCCTAGTGTAACAGCAGCTCCGGCATAGATGTTAAAAGCTGTCGCATTAGCTGCTAAACCTGCGGCGGCGCCGGCATAGATATCTTTAACGTCAGAATCTGCACCTACAGTAACGGCAGCGCCAGCATATAGGTTATTAGCAGTAGCATTAGCACCGATTGTAACGGCAGCTTGTGCCGCAACATCATTTTCTATGCAGGATCCTGCGGCAACACTCAAAGCCGCACCAGCTATTGCTGAATGATCTGAATAAATTGAATCAAAATTCTGAGCTGAGGTAGGAAGTGTTATTGGTTCGTCCGCTGCTGCTAAGGCGCTCATAGACAAAAATAAACTCGTAAGACATGTTTTTAATACGATCTTTTTCATTGGATGTTCCTGTTGGATTCCATTCACAAATATTTGTGAATGGATATTATAAATAGTGATATTTTACCGTTTGTATATTTTACATTAACTAATTAACTTATCGTTAAATTTTATAAACTATTCATTCGGTTTTTGTTAAACCGAGCAGAGTTAGCATATATCAGGCCATTATTTTATTTTGCTTTTAATTCAATGTGTTATGTTTTTATTGATAGGTGCTGATATGTACTGATACGTTGAGTGTAAAATTATTGGACACATTCCTGTGGCTAATTTCTGCGGGGAAATAGCGTATCAGGGTTTCGCGATCACCTAAACGAATAAAAAAGCCACCAATATTGTGACGTTTAGTGACGCAACCAAAAAGGCTTAGCCGATGTAATATGTATTCAAGCCAATATATTTGGCTTTGAAGCGATTAATTTGATCCCCTGCTTTATTGCTCTTTAGGTTTATTTACTCCTTCGTAAGAGTGAAACCCTTTGAGCATCAAAAAGCATTAAAATTAAGTTTAATCAAAATGAATGACGTAATACTATTCAAACTGCTACAAAATGTACAGCGAAAATATACAGCCCTAAGAACCGATTATAATCACCGAAATTCTGAAAAATTTAAGACACTCAAATGAAAATATTATCTTTGGGCATTATGTTAACGCTATTTATTTCTAACGCTGCGTTTGCATAAAAACGCATAGGGCATGGAACTGTCAAGTTGACGAGCGGACTCATAAGCATGCTGCTAAGCATTTTTCAAAAGTTATTAAAAGGCCAGCAAGCCTCGCCAATCAGGATAGTCACCGATAGATTGCGCAGTTATTTGGCAGCAAAGAAAGAGCTGATACCCGGTGTAGAACACGCCACCTAGCAGTACGAAAACAAGCGATGTGAATTATCTCATTAACCTGGTTGGCAACAGGACAGGCATATGAGGAAATTTACATCACAAGGCCAGGCTCAAGGTTTTCTCTCCTGTTATGGCGTGG
>JBLIGC010000085.1:0-5009 GCA_047636735.1 Glaciecola sp.
GCAGCATGAATACAGCGAATATCATCAGTTTCAAAAAATAAGGGCAAGGTTTTAAACCAATTAATGGCATCAATATACCAAGGAGAACCTTGCGAAGCTTGCTCCAAAAAAGCGCGATGTTCGTTATAGTTTTTCTCAGAATGTGGCCTCAGTGGCTTACCATTGGGGCCCTTCAAATGCCACGCAACAGCATAAAACTCATGATTACCCATAATCACAATGGCTTTGCCGTGCTGCTGCATATTTTTTAAGATATCAACGACTTTCTTTTGGCCGGGCCCGCGGTCTACTAAATCACCCAACGAAATAAGAATGCGCGTTGGATGCTGCCAAACACCTTCAATATCTGCGTAGCCGAGCTTTTTTAAAAGCGCTACAAAAGGTCCATCAAAACCATGTATATCACCCACTAAATCATACATAGAACGCCCCGCTTGTGGCCCTTATAAATTTATGTCTAATCATCCGATCCTATCCGGCTAGCAACTGCGCCGTCTTGCCCTTTATACTTTGCATCATTTCGTGAATTATAAGGTTTTTCGGCATGATCAGATAACAATTCGAAGCTCAAGGCACCAATTTTCATTTTTGGTTTAAGCGCTAAAGGTAGTTTCCCAGAGTTAAAAAATTCAAGCACAATGTTGCCTGACCAACCGGGGTCTATTCTATGTGCTGTAGCGTGAACCATCAATCCTAAACGCGCCAACGAAGAACGACCGTCAAGCCACCCCACCATATTGCTAGGTAAGGTAATAGACTCATGTGTAACGGCAAGCGCTAATTCGCCAGGATGCAAGAAAAATGCTTTGTCATCAGCTATTTCAATCTCGTCACTCATTACGCTATCAAGTGCCGCTTGTACTGTTTCTTTTGCTCCGCTTAAATCAATATACGGTGCTTGATGCTCTTCAAATACTCTAAATTTGCTGCCTAATTTAACATCAACCGTAATACCACTGATGTTGTTTTCGGATGGCGTTGGTGTAATGATTATCTCACCGCTGGCTATGAATTTTTTTATATCTTTATCACAAAGTCGCATGCTAATTACTTCTTATTGTTTATGGTTAACTTAAATAAATACTCTGTGTTTAGCATCTTATAGACGATGTTTAGCATTCAATGGCACTTTTATCCGCGCTTAATCTACATCGGCTATTTTTACAGACAGGCGTTGAATTATGCGATTTGTTTGAACCCCATGCAAGCACAACAAAAAGTAAATTACTTTATTGATCGCCAACTGACTTAGATAGAACAATGTATACCAAAACAATACTAATCAAGTTTAGTAATTTCTATGCTCGATACCATATTAGCGGCCACGGGCAACACTTGTGTTTCTTCACATAAATACCGCGTTATGTCTATTGCCGCTTGTTTATAAATAATAGAGATAGCATGCTCACCTTGTTCATCTATGAGGGAGCGACCCGCATCGGCAAATTCTCGAATAATTGGGTCCAACGGCACTTTTGCTAAAATAGGTAGGGCGTATTTATCGCTTAGTTTTTGTGCGCCATTTTCAGAAAATATAGCGGTTTTTTGGTGGCAATGACCACACTCAAAATAACTCATATTTTCAATTAAACCAAGAACAGGAACGCCTAGTTTATCAAACATTGCAATACCTTTTGCCGCATCTGAAAGGGCAATATCTTGCGGCGTAGTAATCACCACTGCTGCAGTTAATGGTAGTTGTTGACACATCGTTAGTTGAATATCACCTGTACCTGGCGGCATATCTACAATCAAATAGTCAAGCATAGGCCACTTAGTTTCGGTCAACAATTGATTGAGGGCTTTGCTTGCCATAGGCCCACGCCATATAGATGCATGGTCGTTTTTAACCAAATACCCTATGGAGTTAGAGGCCAAGCCATGCGCCATAATGGGAAACATCGATTTATTGTCTGGGCTGTTAGGATTCTCATTTTGTGTACCCAACATGATTGGCACCGAAGGCCCATAAATATCAGCATCTAATATGCCAACTCTTGCGCCCTGGTTTTTGAGTGCTAAGGCTACATTAACAGCACTGGCCGATTTTCCTACACCGCCCTTTCCTGATGAAATCGCAATAATATTCTTAATGTTACGAAGGGGTGGCTTTTGAGCCTTAAAAATAGGTACGTTATAATGTTTTGAATATGAAAAATCTGGCCCAAGGGCTTGCGTTAGAGCCGACTTGACTTCATCCCACACAGCATCCAACACAAACGGGAAGTGAATTTCTATCTGCCTTAAGTTAACCTTAACCTGGATCAATTCCGGCTTGGTGGTATGAAACAGCTTACCTAATACTGATACCACTAAGGCTGATATTTCGCCTGATGAGGACTTTTTGTTGCGATTAAAAAATTTCACAAACACCACTTTTTATAAGAATTGTTAGAGATATACTGAATTACCCCTAATTATGCCTAATTCAAGGTGCAAATAATATGAGTTTCGGCTACCATTTGCGGAAATACAGTAATCATTCCCAAGGACACGCAACTTTATGCAATCTAGTCAGCGACGCATACTGGTTACCAGTGCACTGCCGTATGCAAACGGTTCTATACATTTAGGTCATTTATTAGAGCATATTCAAACCGATATTTGGGTGCGTTTCCAACGCCTGCGAGGTCACCAATGCTACAGCGTTTGTGCTGACGATGCGCATGGCACGCCGGTAATGCTAAAAGCCCAGGAGCTGGGTATTGCGCCCGAAACGTTAGTAGAACAAACACGCGCTGAACATCATCAAGATTTGCAAGATTTTTTAGTTGAATACGACAACTATTACATTACCCACTCGCAAGAAAATAAAGAATTGTGTGAATTGGTGTATAAGCGCTTGAACGAAGGCGGCTATATTTCAAAACGTACTATTAGCCAATTGTTTGACTCTGAAAAAGAAATGTTTTTGCCAGACCGTTTTATTAAAGGTACCTGCCCTAAGTGCGATTCACAAGACCAAAATGGCGATAGCTGTGACGCATGCGGTGCAACTTATAGTCCAACGGAAGTTAAAAACCCGCGCTCAGTTGTGTCGGGAGCAACGCCTATATTAAAAGACTCAGAACATTACTTCTTTGACCTGCCTAAATTTGAAGCCATGTTGAAAGAGTGGATTCGTTCAGGCGCTATTAAAAACGAGATGGCAAACAAACTAGAAGAATGGTTTGAGCAAGGTCTACAGCAATGGGATATTAGTCGCGACGCGCCCTATTTTGGTTTTGAAATACCCAATGCACCGGGCAAATTCTTTTATGTATGGGTAGATGCGCCCGTTGGTTATATGGCCAGTTTTAAAAACTATGCTGACAAGCATGGCATTAACGACAGTGAGTTTTGGGAAATAGGCAACGACACCGAGCTATATCATTTTATTGGTAAAGATATTGCCTATTTCCATTGTTTGTTTTGGCCTGCAATGCTGGAAGGTGCGGGATTTAGAAAACCAACCGGTGTAAACATTCATGGATTTGTCACCGTAAATGGTGCAAAAATGTCAAAATCAAAAGGCACATTTATAAAAGGACGTACCTATTTAGAATATTTACATCCAGAATATTTGCGTTATTACTATGCCAGTAAATTAAACGATAACGTTACTGACATCGATTTGAATTTTGAAGACTTTGTGCAAAAAGTGAATTCAGACTTAGTGGGTAAAGTAGTTAATATTGCATCTCGCTGCGCAGGGTTTATTACTAAGAAGTTTGATGGAATATTATCTCAAAACATAGAAAATCAAACGTTGTTAACCGAGTTTCAGCAGGCGCAAGAAAACATTGCGCAATCTATTGAGTCTCTCCAATATCACAAAGCAATACGCGACATAATGGCTTTAGCCGATAAAGCTAATCAATATATAGACGCGCAAGCACCATGGGTAACCATTAAAGACGAAAACAAACAGGCCTTCACCCATGACGTATGTTCAATGGGTATTCATCTATTTAGAATTTTAATGATTTATTTAACGCCCGTGTTACCAAAACTGTCACTTGACGCACAGACGTTTTTAAATGATGAGTTCACTTGGAACAGTATACAAGATGTAAAGTTAGGTCATAGCATTAACAAATTTAAAGCAATGATACAGCGCGTAGATGCCGACAAAGTGGCTGCAATGGTAGAGGCTTCTAAAGAGAATTTACAGGTAATAAAGGATATCAGTAAAGTAGACAACATAGCTAAACCTGCTCCCGAGGCCCCGGATAAACAACAAACCTCAGCCGAAATAGAACCGTTAGCCGATACCATAAGTTTTGAAGAGTTTGCTAAAATTGATTTTCGAATTGCAAAAATTGTACACGCCGAAGCGGTTGAAAAAGCTGATAAACTGCTGCGTTTAGAACTCGATATTGGCAATGAAACACGTCAAGTATTTGCCGGTATTAAATCGGCATACAATGCACAAGATTTAATTGGAAAACACACGGTAATGGTTGCCAACTTAGCCGCTCGTAAAATGCGTTTTGGCATGTCTGAAGGCATGGTGCTAGCGGCGGGCCCGGGTGGCAAAGACATATATATACTGGAACCACATGAGGGCGCTACGCCTGGTATGCGTGTTAAATAGCTCGGGTAAAGTAGGCGCAAGCAATACCTTTTGTTTGTGCCTTTACTAAGCTGATTCAAAAACTCCATCGCGGCTTAAGAATGTGTTGTATTGCCTCTAAAAGCGCAAAGCGAAGTCTTGGATATAAGCACATTTGCAATAAAATGAAAGATTACTGACTACTCAGTAAATAAATTTATCCCTACATTAATTCTTTAGGTTTTAAAAAATGGCTTAACTTGAATGAAATATCAGCTACTTGTGCCCACTGAAAATCAGTGCGGGCATTAAGCTGAACATAGCCGCATGTAGGAATGTTGTATATCCTGCTGTTACTTAAATCATTGCAAAAATCGGTCAGTGCAGGATTGTGACCAATAATCACAACCTCAGTTAACACATCATCAAGGCCAGCACACCAATGCAAAAGACTCGCACTGTCAAAACAATATAA
>JBLIGC010000086.1:0-4890 GCA_047636735.1 Glaciecola sp.
CCACTTTCGGTCACTGTGATTTCTTCACGTTGAGCATTTTCTGCTAAATACTCTTCGCCTTGAGTGATGACTTCAGCAAATTCAACTGATTTAGCTGCTTGCATCATTTCATGAATTTGATTGAAAGCGACACGTAAAGTATCGTTATCAACCTGAGCTGGTTGGTTATTATATGCATCAGCAAGCCCTTCTTGCACCGCTTCAATGTCCAACCCTTCAAAAGGATTCGAGCGTAATTGCTCACCCATTTGAAGACCAATACCGTAACTAGCTTGTGTTTCTATGCTGGAAAATTTATCTGACACGTTGTCTCCTAACTTGCCTGTCTTTTTTCTATTTGAAAAAGGAATTAGGCACTATTGCTGTAAAAGCGCGCAAGTATATAGATAAACGTCAACAAAAAACACAATTAGGAATGAATAAGAAGCGTATTTTCTTAGACAAATAGTTTACATCTAAGTATCTTACATTGAGTTTTTTAATCAATTTTGGAGGCGTGTATGTCACAAGTTTTGGATTCCCAGTTAATAGGAACAGTACGTAATTTGGGAGCCGTGTTAGGTGACACCATACGCGATCAGTTGGGCGAGCAATGGTTACAGAGAATTGAAGCGGTCAGAAAGGATGGGCGAAAAGCTCATCAAGGTGATGAAAACTGCGCTAAACGCGTAAAACAGCTTTTTACAGAACTAAAAAATGACGAACTATTAACAGTAGGCAGAGCTTTCTCTCAATTTTTAAACTTAGCTAACATTGCTGAGCAAGAATTTAATAGTAATAACGATCAAGTCGATCCTATCGACACTTTGTTTAGCCATTTGGATCAAGCAGGCATTCAAGCCGACACGTTCGAAAAGGCACTGGAACATTTACAAATTGAACTAGTATTAACCGCTCACCCTACTGAGGTAACCCGCAGAACGTTAATTCACAAACATAGCGAACTGGCTAAATGTTTGAGCAAAATTCATACCTCTGATATTAATGAAATAGAACGAGATAAAATTGAAACTCGTATTGCGGAACTAATTAGTCAAGCCTGGCATACAGAAGAAATTCGTACTATTCGCCCTACCCCAGTTGACGAGGCGCGATGGGGATTTTCAGTTATTGAAAACTCTCTGTGGGAAGCCGTACCCGAATTTATTCGAGAATTAGATAAGCGTTTTGTCGATAAATTTGGATTATCTATTCCTTTAGATGTTTCACCTGTGAAATTTGGTTCATGGATGGGCGGCGATAGAGACGGCAATCCTTTTGTTACATCTAAAGTAACAGAACAAGTGTTACTTTTAGCACGCAAACGCGCTGCCAAGTTGTTTGCAAAAGATATAGATATCTTACAGACCGAGTTATCTATGAGCGATTGCGACGATACGCTTAGAGAGCAGGTAGGTGATGTGCTAGAGCCATACCGTGCGGTGCTAAGACCTCTTTTGGATAAATTAATTAAAACCCAAGACGGCATAATCGAAAAGCTCAAAGGTGTGCCTGTAGACATGTCTGATTGGGTCGACGACAAAGAACAATTGCTCGTTCCTTTGATGACTTGTTACCACTCATTACAAGCCTGTGGTATGTCTGTTATCGCCAAGGGGCATCTACAAAACACTATTCGCAGGATACATTGTTTTGGCGTGCACTTACTTAAGTTAGATGTGCGTCAAGATTCAGAAAGGCACGCGGATGTATTTTCTGAACTGACACGTTATTTAGGTTTAGGTGATTACGGCCAGTGGAGTGAGGAAGACAAGCAAGCGTTTTTACTCAAAGAGTTGGGCTCAAAACGTCCATTGTTCCCGCCGGCATGGCAACCTAGCGCAGATGTAAAAGAAGTATTAGATACTTGCAAAGTGATTGCACAAAACGGCAAAGATGGTTTTGGTATTTATATTATCTCCATGGCAAGTCTTCCATCAGATGTGTTAAGCGTGATTTTATTGCTTAAAGAATTAGGCGTGACTTGGCCGATGCCAGTTGCACCTTTGTTTGAGACATTAGACGATTTAAATGCCGCAGCGGGTGTCACAAAAAAACTGTTTTCCATTGATTGGTACCGTGGTTATATCCAAGGTCACCAACATGTGATGATTGGTTATTCTGACTCGGCTAAAGATGCAGGTGCGATGGCAGCCGGTTGGGCGCAATATGAATCACAAGAAGCTTTAGTCGCCCTAGCTGAAGAAAACGATATCCAACTTACCTTGTTCCACGGACGAGGCGGTACGATTGGTCGTGGCGGCTTACCGGCTCATGCGGCGATACTGTCGCAACCACCAGGTTCTTTAACTGGCGGTTTCAGGGTCACCGAACAAGGCGAAACCATACGTTATAAATTTGGTATGCCTATTTTAGCGCAGCGCAGCTTAGCCATGTATGCAAGTGCCATATTAGAAGCGTTAATTTTACCACCACCTGCACCCAAACAAGCATGGCGCGAAGCGATTATAAAAATGGCTGCAGACGGACGAGACAACTACCGCCAAATTGTCAGGCATGACGAAAACTTTGTGCCTTACTTCCGCGTAGCCACGCCAGAACAAGAGTTAGGCAAATTACCATTAGGCAGTCGACCCGCGAAACGTAAACCCACAGGTGGCATTGAAAGTTTACGTGCTATCCCATGGATATTTGCTTGGGCACAAACCCGTATGGTATTACCCTCTTGGTTGGGCGTGATGAAATCAGTACAAAGCTCTTTGGACGCAGGCAAAGAAGACACCATTCAAGACATGTTAAGTAACTGGCCGTTTTTCTATTCGCGCCTGTCCATGTTAGACATGGTTTTCGCTAAGGCTGACCCAAAAATCAGCCATGAATACGATCAAAGCTTAGTACCTGAGGAGCTTAGGCACTTTGGCGACGCGTTACGAGCAGAGCTACAGCAAAGTATAGACTTATTGCTTACATTGCTTGACCAAAAAACAGTAATGGAAAGCGATCCGAAGGGCACGATCTCAATGAATATCCGTGCTAGTTACTTGCAACCTTTGCACTATTTGCAAATTGAATTGCTTAAAAGGATTAGGCTGCTAGATGATAAAGAACATGACGCAACCTTAGAGCGCGCCATGATGGTTACGATTGCGGGTATTGCTGTGGGTATGAGGAATACTGGTTAAATACAACAAAACAAGTTGAGGTTAGGAGACAACCAATTTCTAGGTTGTCTTCTCACTTTTATACTTTTTACTCTAGGAGAAATACTATGAATTTTAATGCAACGCTCGTTGGACAATTTATATTTGCGTTTGCGATAATTTTGACTTTAATCGGTTATTATCTTGGAAAACGTAAAACTCAGACACCAAAAATGACTGCAGTCATTGGATTTTTCTCAGCTTTTTTCCCGCCATTTGGAATAATTTTTTTAATCGTCTTAGCACTCAAAAAGGATTTGACTCAAGAATAGGGTGACAACTAACAGTGAGCTTATAGAAAAATCAATCATTCCTCTGCGAAGCCTTCCAACTAGTATTTATCCTCAGCAACTCACCATTGTTCGTTAAGACGGTAATAGCCTGATTAATTTTATTCAAGGTACTGAGGTTCGATGTTTTTTTACTCAACATAATAAAAATATCAGCGCTATATATTTCCAAAGAATGTTGTTCAAATTCATTTTTCATATTATATTTTTTAATAAATGACTGCATGGTGTTGGGGTCGACTAAAAAACCATCTAGGTGCCCTTTGAGCAATAAAGTAACGTTTTGCTCAAGGTCTATGACTTCACTTATGTTTGCGTGAAAAGCCGCGGTGTTGATTAGTTTTTCATAGTCTTCACCGTAATAATAACCACTTTCCACACCCAGTATGTATTTACTGCCGTTTAAATCTGACAAAGTTTGCAGATGAATATTTTTGGCGTTGCCCTTTTTAACGAACAACTTCACAGTCTCTTTACGGTAGGGTACGGAAAAATAAGCAAATACTTCTCGGCCTTTTGACCACGATGCGCCCATAGCAATATCCATTTTACCTGTCTTTAGAAAATGTAGGTGTGTCTTCCAGGGGATCTCTGCGGTGGTAAAACTTAATTTTGCTTCAGTCATTATGGCATTAAAAGAATCAATATCTAAACCGACAAGTTGACGATTTTCATTGTGATGTTGATAGGGGTACCATAACTCCCAGCCCACAGATAAAACTTTTGCTTTGACGTGAACCGCAAACAACATAGTGATGAACAAAAATAGAAAGTTAGGCTTCATTGACACACATGTATGATTAATTTATATACACTTTACCAACATTAATCTTATACGCCATGTTTTATCGTGATTCAATTTCGACAATCATTTGTTTTCTAAGCCTAACCCTATAAAATTTAGTTCCCGTTAATAAGGGAAACAAAGCAAAAAAAATATAACCCGCAAAGCCAATTGAATTGGAGGGCAACCATAACGATAATAATAAGGAAACTGTGCCTACTAGTGAGCCACTTAACCACATGTATACTTCAGTCTGACTATCAAAGTATTCAACATCATCTAACTCAAGAGCTTGCCTTTTAGACAGCGCATAAATATATAGTGCAATAAAATTGAGACATAATAGAAAAAAACCAATGGCATAAAAAGCAAACATAAAACGTATTTCCCAAACATGGTTAAACTTCATCTCCATCGGGAAATAGCCATTACTTATAGCTTGAAACAACGACTGCATAATTAATCTCAGTGGATATATATAACTAAGTACCAATATGATTAGGCTGGAACTCAAAAAAATTGTCATACCATCTTCTAGACCATAACGTCGACACCAAACTGCGTGGGTATGCCAAACCCACATAATAATTGCGCAACTAGCAGTAAAGGAAGGAATTTGTTTGGTGGCATCAACAAATTCTTGCATAGTTGCGGGTACGGTCCCAACCGATATCAC
>JBLIGC010000087.1:0-4804 GCA_047636735.1 Glaciecola sp.
TTCGTGAAGTCATTGGTAAAGGTGGCGCGGTTATTCGTTCTATTACCGAAGATACTGATACTAACATTGAGATTGAAGATGACGGTACTATTAAGATTTTTGCTACGGAAAAAACAAAGGCTGATGCGGCTATTGCTCGTATAGAGCAAGTAACCGCTGAGCTTGAAGTTGGTAAAACTTACCACGGTAAAGTAATGCGTATTGTCGATTTTGGCGCCTTTGTTGAGGTGTTACCAGGTAAAGAAGGTTTGGTACATATTTCACAAATTGCTCACGAACGTGTTGCTAAAGTGTCTGATTACTTAAAAGAAGGCCAAGCGGTAGATGTGAAAGTGATGGAAATTGATCGTCAAAACCGAGTGCGTTTGAGTATGAAAGAGCTGCTAGAAAAGCCAGCTGTACCAGAAAGTGGTGATAGCGAGTAGTTATTCCAAGTATCTTAGGATAGTTAAGAAGATGAAGATATTTCTGTTTACAGTATCTATCTTTGAAGTAACTTGTTAGCAATGAAAAACCGTCTATTTTAGGCGGTTTTTTTATTTAAAATGCTATTTTTAAGCGAGAGAAATATGACAAATGAGCAACAAACAGAACTAGAAGCTGCAACTTTTCGTAGACTTTTACAACATTTGGATAGCAATAAGCAAGTGCAAAATATTGATCTAATGTTGCTTGCTGATTTTTGCCGTAATTGCCTATCAAAATGGTATTTGAGTGAAGCGCAGTCAAGAGATATCGACTTAAGTGATGACCAAGCAAGGGAACATATTTACAAGATGCCATATTCTGAGTGGAAACAAGAACATCAATTACCTGCTACAAGTGAACAAATGAAAGCATTTGAGGCGAAAGCTGCAGGCAAACAAAAATAACTTTTGTAAAAAGTTATGGTTTTACATGTGATTATCGGTAGAATAAAATGTGAAGGTGAGTTGCAATTTTTAACAATAGCACCGAAAAATCAGTTAAACATAAAGAATTCAAGGAGCCTCAGTTAAGTGCACAGCAAAACCTTAAATGTACGCAGACTTACCATTAGCACATCGGCTTTTAGACAATTATTTACTGTTGTTGTGCTTATGTGTGGGGTGGTTGGGTGCACTTCTACAAATAAAATTAACGATCCCTTGATGAGCGGTCTATTGTTGTCTGAGCCAGAAATGGTAAGTACTAAAGCACAACTTTCTATTGCTCACTACACCGACAGTTTGTACACAGTACAACTCAATGAGCTGGAACGTGCGGAAGTGTTATTTCAGCGCGGAATTGCTTTTGATTCTGTGGGATTCATCTCACTCGCTAGAAGGGACTATGCTGCTGCCTTAGTGTTAAATCCATTGCTTGCTGATGCACATAATTCGTTAGGAGTCTTGTATATTCAAGCTGGTATGCACATGATGGCTTATGAAGCATTTGACTCTGCTTTAGAAATCAATCCCAACTATTATTTTGCAATACTAAACAGAGGCATTGCGCTTTACTATGGTGGACGAGCCGGCCTTGCTGTTAATGATACAGGCGTTTATTTAGAAAAGGATCCCTCAGACCCTTTTCGCTTATTATGGCATTATATAGTGTATCGAGAAAATACTAATGACGCTGACGCTAGGGCTATGTTGAGTAAAGCACGAGTGCTATTAACGGATGATAATTGGGCAAACAGCCTAGTTGACCTTTACTTGGGTAATATTACAGAAGGTGGGCTAATTGCAGCTTTACTAAGCGATGTAACCAGTCAGTCACAGCTTAATTATCGTTTGTGCGAGGCCTACTTTTATCTTGGAAAGTACAATGCCTATTTAGGTAATAACACCAAGGCAGAAAATTACTTCAAGCTGTCTTTAAGCACTAATGTATACGAGTACGTTGAACACAAATATGCTCGAATCGAACTTGCTAACGTTAGACGTGCGAGAAGAGATAAAATGCAAATTCAATAATATTGATGACAATCAAAGTGTGGCGAAACAAATTAAACGACACGTGGTTAAAAACGATAACTGTTAGCGTGTGTTTGGTTTTGTGCGTATTGTTGTACTCAAGTACAACGCATTATTCACCTATGCTACGCCATTATATTTTGCAAGAAGACCAGCAAGACTCTTATCAGGGATTATGGCCAGCGGCTAAAGAAGGCTCAGCTGCAGCGCTTGATGCGTTAGCAAAGCTAGCGGCAATAAACAGTGATTTTTTCTGGCTTAAAAAAGCAGCTTCTTTGCAAAACTTACGCGCCCAGCTTGCTTTAGCAGAGTTGTCTCAAGGCAAAGACAAAGTATTTTGGTGGCGACAAGCCGCCATTAATGGCCATGCGCCTAGCCAATTTGAACTCTCACTTTTAGTCGACAATACTAAGCAGCGTATTCGTTATTTAGAGCAGGCGGCAATGAATGAACATACGCCAGCAATTATTGCTCTTAGTAAATATTATTATGAAAATGGCGATCCAAATAATGCTTTACGGTGGCTTAGGAAAGCGACTGAATTCGATGAATCTAGTACCTTTAAACTAGCACGAATGTTGTGGAAAAAGGGCTATAAAGGTCAAGCAGAACTAGCATTTATAAGTGCATCTGCATCCAATTCAATTGCACTGGAGTATGTGAAAACGCTTAACACAATTTCACCTAAAAAATTATTAGTACTAATTAATAAAACCTTACCCATTCCCGAACAATGTGCTCAGCAACTTCAATTTGTTGCCACCTCTTTAGATACAGCGGTGCAGGCACAAAGATTTAAATATGCGTTTGAACAAGATCAACGTCTGGGAGCATTACCAATTTGTATAAAGCCAGTTGTTTGGTTGGCACCAAACGAATTACGATGTGAGCTTGTTGGTAATCGCAAAGAATGTGATTTAAGCGCTGTGGCGAAGCAAACTTTTATGCCCAGTTATACCCATTTAGTATTCTTTTTGGATGAAGGGAAAGCATATGTGCATAACGGCGCAATGTATTTAGATGAAGCCGATACATATTCTGTGTTTGTGCATGAGTTAGCCCATTTTGTTGGTTTTGTTGACGAATACGCAGTGTCGATTGGCTTAGCACAACAGTACTGCTATCAAACAAACGCACCAAATTTATTACTAAGTGATAATACTGATTTGTACCAGCAGGAAACTTTTCAAATGTGGCAGGTGTACTATAAAGAACTAATGACAACTCAGGCAATAACGCTAAGTGAAGCTGTGGATGAAAATAATGCGGGTGAAGGTGCAATGTCATCTTTAAAAATTGGGGCTTCACGCACATGCGCTTCGCTTAATTTAAAAACATTTAAGCCCTCTAGCCAACTCACCTTTATGGAATATCATGACACGGCGAATATTCCGCCAATTTATTTGTTAATGTGGAAAGATTTGCTTGAGCAAAATCATCATGGCGTTGCAGTTTCAGCATTGTTTGAGTCTAATGCCAAACGAGTAAATAATCTTAATGCGACGCAATATTGGTCAAGCTTCCATTAGCAGATTTGTATTACATATTAAAAGGCATTTTAAGAACGTCCTCATAAAGGCCTAAATAAACCCGATAAAAATCACTACAGTTGAGCGGCTTTAAATCTAAAGTGCTCAACATACATAGCCGTTGCCCCGCAAATTGAAACTGGCATAACCATAAAATTAATAATTGGAATAAACGAAAAAACATTAACCATAATGCCAAAGCTAAAAGCTCGCGTTTTATCTTGCCTTAGCGTGTCGCGGGTAAATCTAAATTCCGCTTTGTGATTGTCAAAAGGATAATCTATATATTGTATTGCCATCATCCATGCGGTGAATAAAAACCAAATTACTTGGCCAAAGACAGGCACAAAAAAGAATAGTAGTAAAAACCCCAATGCCCGAGGTATGAAATAGCCTAGCTTGGCAAACTCTCGACCTAAAGCACGCGGGGTGTCCTTTAAGGCATCCATAAGACCTTCATCGCCCATTTCCTCACCGCTTAAATATCGTTCAACTTTTTCACTTAAAAAACCGTTAAACGGGGATGCAATCCAGTTGGCTAAGGTGCCAAAAATAAGCGCAAATATTAGCAATACCGTAATAATCGCAATTGGCCATAAAATAAAGCTTAGCCCGTCTTTAATAAAAGACATCCAATCGGGTATGATATTTAAAATATAGTTAACAGATTGCTGTATGTAATCGAGCAAAAAATAGAATGCACTACTAAATAATATTAAGTTAATAAAAAGAGGCACTAATACAAATCGTTTAAGCCCTTTGGTTTTAATTAGCTCAAAACCTTGTAAAAAATAACTTGCGCCACTTCGCTGGTTATCGTCATATACCGGTGTTTCATTCATGAAAGCTCCTTAGGTCTGTAAACATTATAAAGCCTAGGATTAGAAGCTACCAGCTTGTTCTTAGAAGAAATTTGTTACTAAGTTTTACGCAACATTAATGTATATATTATGGACTGCTTTAATGGTTCTTAATTTCACCAAAAAAGGTCTGTTAAAATAGACGTGAATAGAACGTAAAATTGGCTATTTACCCCTAGCATTTATTCACCTACACTAAGCAAATGCGCTTAAAAAAGATTCGCTTGGCTGGTTTCAAATCATTTGTTGACCCCACTAATATTCCTTTCCCAGGTGATATGACGGCTGTTGTGGGTCCAAATGGCTGCGGTAAATCAAATATAATTGATGCTGTACGTTGGGTTTTAGGTGAATCTTCTGCAAAAAATTTACGCGGTGAGGCCATGACTGACGTTATCTTCAATGGCTCAAGTTCACGCAGGCCAGTTTCCCAATGTTCTGTTGAACTTGTATTTGACAATACCGCACAGCGGAT
>JBLIGC010000088.1:0-4691 GCA_047636735.1 Glaciecola sp.
TTAGACACACCTAATTCTGGTGACGTTTTATTTAAGGGTGAAAGTTTACTATCGTTGTCTAAAAAACAGCAGGCATCTTTTCGTAATAGTGAGTTAGGGTTTGTTTATCAATTCCATCATTTATTACCCGAATTTAGCGCCACCGAAAATGTGGCGATGCCTAAACTTATTGCGGGCGTGTCAAAAAAAGAAGCACACGCAAGTGCTCATCTGCTCCTAGAAAGGGTAGGTTTGTCGCATAGGCTTAGCCACAAACCACATCAACTCTCGGGTGGAGAAAGACAGCGTGTGGCTATAGCTCGAGCTATGGTAAACCAGCCTAGTATAATTATGGCCGACGAGCCTACAGGTAATTTGGATACTGACGCCAGTGCTGAAATTCTTAAGTTAATAAACGATATTAATCAATCTGAAAACACCTGTTTCATTATTGTGACCCATGATCATAGTTTGGCCAGTGAAATGAATCGCACACTTACCTTAGTCAATGGTAACTTTACCCATGCTGAGGCTTTGGGCAAATGAATAGTTTTGTGTTTGAAATTGCCAAACGACTGCGCCAACCCAATAAGCAAGATTCTTACATTAGCTTTGTTTCTGCCTCGTCTACGGCGGGTATAGGACTTGGCTGTGCGGTGCTCATTTTATTACTCTCGGTAATGAATGGCTTTGAGTATGAATTACGTAACTCTTTATTAAGTGTAGTACCCCATGCTGAAATATTCTCTATTGATGATAGGGGGATTTACCCAGAAAAAGAATTTGTTGATTTAGTCAAAAACGACCCAAAAGTTGACAATGTTTTCTTGTTAAACAAAGCAAGTGGTTTGTTACAAGCAGGAAAAAGGATGAAGGCAGTTTCTGTGGTAGGCATTGACCGCGAATACTTTGTTCAAAAGTTCACTAAAATGAACAATGATGAAGTGATTTTTGATAAATTAAATAAAATTGAAAATGGTATTTTGCTTGGTAAAACCATTATGAAAGAGCAAAAAATATCAGTAGGCGACCAAATTCAACTATTGCTGCCCTCAAGTACCCAAGATTTGAGTTTTGCAGCGCCTAAATCAGCGTGGATAGTGGTTGTAGGTGAGTTGTCAGCTGGAGGTGAACTCAATAATCAGCTTGGTTTGCTTAACAATCGATACTTAGCCAAGCTGCTAGGGTTTGACGGACAAGTTACCCATATTGAATTTAAACTAAAAGACCCGTTCGACGCCTTCGATTTAGTTAGAAAGTACGGCGATAACTTTTCTCAAGCTGCTTATATGTCTGATTGGACGCGAACGAATGGGCATCTGTATCAAGATATTCAGTTGATTCGAACCGTTGTTTATATAGTGTTAGCCTTAGTCATTGCGGTTGCTTGTTTTAACATTGTGTCGGCGCTGGTGATGTCGGTAAAGGAAAAAAGCAAAGAAATAGCTATTTTAAAAACAATTGGCGCGACGAGTTCAGATATTGCCGCTATTTTTATCTTAAAAGGCCTCTATCATGGCCTTAAGGGAGCGTTAATAGGTACGGTAATTGGTGTGTTACTAGCGCTGTATTTAAGTGAAATAATTGCCTTTATAGAAGTGGTTTTAGGCACGCAAGTATTTTCAGATGATATCTATTTCACCGGTAGTATACCGTCTAAGTTGAATTGGATAGATGTGGTTATTACCGCTTCGCTAGTTATATTTATATCGACTATTGCAACCTTGTATCCGGCTAAGCAAGCGGCAAGTGTTGAACCTACCGCTAATTTACACTAATACCTTTGTAAACACAGCTTACTATATATGGGCGTAAGCACTTAAAAACTGTTTTATTAATAAGTGCCTCTATCTACAAAGACTTATCATTGTAAATAGCTTCGTCTAGCTCATTTTCAGATTTAGCGACTATACAAGCTACTGTGCAGTCGCCTGTTACGTTTACCACCGTTCTTGTCATATCAAGCAGTCTGTCTATGCCGATAATAAGTGCAATACCTTCAACAGGAAGGTTAACCTGCTGCAATACCATGGCCAGCATAATCAAACCTACGCCGGGGACACCTGCCGTACCTATTGATGCAAGTGTAGCGGTTAATACCACCATTAACAGCTGAGAGGTGGTCAAATCAACGCCGTAAGCCTGTGCGATGAATACAGTGGCTACGCCCTGCATAATAGCGGTGCCGTCCATATTAATAGTCGCTCCTAACGGAATAGTAAACGACGCTACTGACTTTTTCACACCAAGCTTGTTGCGCGCTGTCGCCATTGTAATGGGTAGGGTTGCTGCACTACTAGAAGAACTAAAGGCAAAAACGGCAAGCTCTCTGACTTTTAAAAACAATATTAGTGGGTTTAATCGGGCTAGGCTGGCTAATAATATTGGAAAGGTAATGAGGGCATGCAAAATAAGTACGGCTAATACCAAGAAGAAATATTTACCAATATAAGCTAAATCACCTAGGTCAATAGTTGCGCCTAACTTTGCCATTAAGAAAAACACACCATAAGGTGCAAGATTCATAACAATAGTGACAATTTGCATAATGACTTCATTCATTGACTCAAAGGCACTTTGAATTTTTTTGCCGTGATCTCCGGCTTTCGTAATTGCAATGCCAAATACAATTGAAAAAATAATAATTTGTAGCATGTTACCTTGTGCTAATGAAGCTATGGGATTTGAGGTGAACATATTAATAACGACTTGCACTATGCCGGGCGCTTCTTTTACAACATAGTTAATAACTTCTGGTCTTTCAAAACCAATGCCGGGCTTAACGATAAGTGCGGCAATGAGCGCAAATGTCACAGCAATGCAGGTTGTTAGCACATACAAAAGTAGAGATTTTCCGCCTAGGCGGCCCATTTTTGATGGATCTGACAAACCGCTTACACCGCATACTAAACTAACGAAAACCAACGGTACCACCAACATTCTAAGTGAGTTTATAAAAATGGTCCCGCCCAGCTCGAATATTCCATCAACAAAAAAAGCTTTGAAGGAAAAGTCTAAGCCCAACATGGCTATTACTAGGTCGCCGCTATCGTCATACGACAATTGTATGCAGTAACCTATAACGATTCCTAGAATCATGCCGATAAATATACGGAAGGTGAGATTTGTTCTTGCGAGGCGAAGTATGTTTTGGGCAATCGTGTTGTTATTTGCTGCGTTTGACATGCAAAGACCTATTGTTTTTGGTTATTAGTCTGAATACCTAAGCTTAACAAGTATAACTGAAAATCTAAATCCTTTTATACACTCTACACGAAGTACAGTGAATTGCTTAAGCCAAATTTAAAAAACGGGTAACAAAATGAAAATCGCTAAGTTAATCTTTATATTTATTACATCGCTTGCGCTACTCATAGCATGTGGCGGGAGTGGAGAACCGCTTAGTCGTAACCAAGGCCCTGCGAATGGCACGCCAGTTTTGCAAGCGCCACTGGCAATGACTATTGTTATGTCTATTGTAGATCAGGGTGGAAATGAACAAACGCAGCTTGCTGAAGGTGCACCGCTTAATGTAAACACTCAAGTTTTAGACAGTTCTGGTAATGGTGTGCCTGGACAGCTAGTGACGTATATACTTAATCAAAATGATTTAGCGGTATTCAATAATGATACAGCAACAGGACTCACCAATAGTGATGGTATCGCCACCATCCAAATGACAGTTGGTACTATTTCTGGGAGCGGCACGGTTACCGCAAGTATAGAGAATTCAGCATCTGTCGTATTAGGTTTTACTAGTCTTGGCACACTGCAAGCGACACCTTCATCAATTGAGTTATTTGCTAATGCAGTGCAATTAGCATCAAGTGGCGGTGATGAAATAGAATTAATAGCGGTGGTGAAAAACGAAAAGAATATTTTATTACCCGATATAGACGTTACTTTTTCGGTTGATGAAAATGCATCGTTATCAAATATCGACCCGCAAACTGGTCCCGATGGCACTGCTCGTGCAATATTAACAACTCAAAATAACAAACAAAACAGAATGATTACTGTAATAGCAACATCAGCAGCGCTATCGCAAGCACTACAAATAAATGTAGTGGGTACCGAAGTGAATATTAATGGTGCGTCATCGGTCATTATTGATGACAGTGCGCCCATTACTATTGTACTTTCAGATTCTGATGGCACCGGTATTGCTAATCAAGCGGTGAATTTGTCTGCTTCGTTAGGTGTAATTGACAACCCAGTGCCTGTAACCGGCGCGAACGGTCAGGTGACTGTCAACTTCAGCGCTAATCAGGCTGGCACTTCTTTGATTTCCGCAAGCGCGCTAAATGCCTCGACAAGTTTCGAACTTGTCATTCAACAAGACGATTTTAGTTTTGATGCTATTCCAACAAGCAGTTTGGCATTAAACGAAGAGCAAGCGTTACGTTTACGTTGGTTTAAAAATAGCGCTCCCTTTGCAAATGGCGAGGTAACCGTCACTACATCTCGTGGCGTAATAAGTGCCAACGGTGTAGCAGGCGAAAACACCACGACTACCGATGCAAGTGGTATTGCAACAGTGCTCATTAGCTCACAATTTGCAGGACCGGCCTCGGTCTCGGCTGTTGGCTCAGATGGCGCCGGCAATCAGGTGACATCGCGCGCTTCAGTTGAATTTGTTGCAACTGAAGTAAGCAGTATTTTCGTTGACGCTACCCCAGATGTTATTGGTCCAGAGGGGCAAACAACCACTA
>JBLIGC010000089.1:0-4559 GCA_047636735.1 Glaciecola sp.
TCAAAGTAGAACGGTTTTGTTGTTCAATCACATTAGAGTTACGTAATAATAAATCGGAAACTTCCCCCATGTTTTGATTTAACAAGGTAAATTCAACTTTATCATTAAGGTGATCATGCAGGATTTTGAGTTCATTATCTAAATCTGGACTAACAAATTGATAAAACGCAATCACTTGGCTTAGAAACTGTGACTGTTTGCCAAGTTGATGCTTGAACGTTTTTATTAACTGATTTTTTGATTGCTCCGTAGATTTTGCTGCGGTAGTTTGTAAAATTTCGTCGCTCGATTTCATATCTTATTACCCTGTTCTAAAAATCAGCTAACATACCGTTAAGGCCAAACAGACCACGACTGTCGCATATATAGGGTTCAGAGTATAGGTAAATAATGCGTAAGCCTTATTTATGTAAGATACTTGATTGGACTCAGTCATAGAAGGTAATGTTATGTTTTCGTTATACTTTTTTAAATTAATCCGGGTATTTAAACAAAACATGCTTACTATCTAACTCTTATATTAGAAAAGTATTGCTTGAGGAAAAAGACTTCTTGCAGTAACAATAGCCTGTATGCTGTTTTCCTTTAAGATTATAGTGCATTACCAACGAGCTTTGGATTGTCTCTTACAAACGTGAGGTCGATTAGAATTCTTAAGTCTAGATGGTGACTGCGCTTACTTGGTTACGTCCTTTGTCTTTACTCAAATATAGTTGTTCATCGGCTAAAGAAATGAGTTCAAGCATAGACTTAGAAAAATCATCTACTACTCTAACAACCCCGCAACTTGCGGTTAGCTGAATGAGCTTATCACTATACATTGTCTTATGATCGCCAATCGATTTATGAATTAGCTTTATATGACCTAAATGTTGCTCTGGTTTATCACTAGCAAAAAGTAACACAAACTCTTCGCCTCCATATCTTGAAATAATATCAGTTTCGCGGCGACACATGTCTGCGATAATATTAGCAACACCGACAAGACATTCATCTCCTATACTGTGACCGTATGTATCATTTATATTTTTAAAATGATCGATGTCGACAAAAGCTATCGTGAATGACTTTGTATGACGCTTATAATACATATATGCGTCTTTGGCGATTTCGTCAAACGCACCGCGATTTAATAAGCTTGTTAACGCGTCTGTTCTTGAAACCTTTAATAGTTGTGTGTTCAAATCCTGTAACTGTTGTGTTTTTGCTTCGACTTGTTCTTTTAATTCGCGCTGAAAGTCCAATGAAAGTTTTTGAGTCTTGATGACGTCCAAGGTCAAGCTTAACATTTCTTGACTTACTTTCGCCTCAATCAAAAGCTTTTCTGGTAACTTTTTCCCCTTCATAAATGCTTCTAGGTTTCGCAATGGGCGAACGATATTTGATGCTAATCCTTTTGATAAAATGGCAATAAACATTATGCTTTGCAAAAAAATGACAATCATAAAAGTAAAGTATGTATTAGTATCTTTGTAGACCCTGCCAGGCTCGGTTAGTGCATATATTTTCCAACCGTGTTGGTTTGAAAATTCCTTATACAAATAGTCTTTTTCAGAAATTTCTATTTTGGGTATTGTGAAGGAATATGAAGTCTCTCCAATAATTTTGTTAAAGCGGTCCAGTTTCTTCAATCCAAATATTGGTGAACTATAAATTATAGAGTTCATCGCGTCTGTGACAATGACCGCTATTTTACCATTTTGAATAGCATTAATGACACTTTGGTCAACAAAGCGATCGAGTTTTATGGCAGCCTGCACTAAGCCTTCAAAGTCGTTTTCAGTTAAGATAGGTGCGGTAATTGCGACAATGTCTAAGGAGCCTAAACCAATACCTTTTATTGCTTTTGATACAACCGGCTCTTTAGTTTTTTTGGTTAACTCGAAATATTTACGGAATGAAATATTAATACCAGATAATTCGGGTAGCAACGCTGCATATTGTTCAGGCGCAGCAAAAAGAACAGTTCCTTCTTTATCTGTTACTACCATACTTTCTATATTAGCAGTCGCGTTTGCAACAGTATCCAGTATGGTTGCTTGGTATTGTGTATTGTCTTCATTACTTAATATTTTTGCAGTTGATATTAACGTATGAACATTATCATTTAGTAATCCACTAGTGCTTCTGTTTAGCTCTTCTATTGCGTTATCCAAGCCAAGACTTACAGAAATCAGGCTATCATTGGTTGAGCGCCAAATAAAAAATAAAACAACAATAAATAAAGGTAGCATTACACTAACAAGATTAAATTCAAACACCAACTTTGAAAACTTAGGTAGGATTTGTCGCTGATTAAATTGACTATTTATTGGAAGTAACCAAAAAACCAGTAAAGCCAACATTCCGCATATATAACCACTAAGTACAAAGGGCAGGGCAATATAAACAGATACTTGAAAGTTTAGGGACAAATTGATATAAACAATGATGCTTGTGATAGGCAGACCAATAAGTAGCCAAAACAATACAATGACTGTTAAAAACCGGGCCTGATAGTAAAGCAAAATCGCAACTACAAAAAACTGTAGGCCGTGCAACCAGCCAATAGACAAAGGACTATCATAAATTAATAGCGGGGCTAAGCTTGCGCACAAAACAAATATAGACACATGAAAAGGCAAAGTAAGCAGACAAAATAAAACAAAAGCGCTACCAAAATAAATGGGAACACTTCCTGCCATATTTGCAACAAAAAACGCATTAAGGATAAAAGCAGATATACCTAGTAATAACCCGATTAAATAAATAAAGTGTTTATTGTTTGCTTGAACTTTGATATCCATTTGAGCACTCGTTTTGCTAAATCGATTTACATTTATAAATATCGGGTCTGCGGGCTTTTACTTAAGCATTATATAAGATAAGTTTAATTAAACGGCCTGAAAAAAAGACTCTCTAATTTGCACAACATTACCTTAAGTTATAGTCACTAGGTAGTGTTTAATCTGGAATGTTAATACTCATATTTCAAGTCATATTTTTGTAAGTTTTTGTTGCTAGTACAATTACTTATCAAAGTTAAACGGTTCTTGATTTTTTAAAATATTTGTATTTTCACATGCTTTTCCTAAACATTTTTTGTTTAGTTTGAATAGTGCTATAAGGCTGTTATGCAGGGTATCTTGGTTAATCTATTAGAAAAATGTATCTATTGTGCGAATTATGGCTAATGTGTTCGATATGCTAAGTGGTAGACTAATAAAAAACATCAGGCACTTTTAATACTCTAGAGCTATAAATTGAAATCATGACAAGAAAAATATTATCGTTGAAACTGAAAAAACAGAAAGACCCCAAGCAAATAAAAGAGATTGTTAAGGATGTACCTCGTGATGTTCATTATGATGACCCACAAAAACGTTTTTTAAATGGCGTAGCCATCAATCCTTCTCAATGTATTTGCCTCGAATCTGGTTCTAAGCAACTCACCATGCGAGCGATGGATTTGATTAGCCCTATAGGAATGGGCCAGCGAGGTTTGATTGTTGCACCACCGGGTTGTGGGAAAACCACCATCTTAAAACACATTTGCCAAGCAGTAGGTGAAGCTTATCCTGAAATAAAATTATATGCTTTACTCATTGATGAGCGACCCGAAGAAGTAACTGATTTTAAACGAAGCGTGCCGGCTGAAGTTCATGCCTCATCTACCGATGAAAGCTATGAACATCATGTTCGTGTGGCCAATAAACTGCTGCATAAAGCTCGACATGAAGCTGGTGAGGGCCATGATGTAATGATTGTTATTGATTCTCTCACAAGGCTAACACGGGTTCATAATGCAAAGCGAAAAAGCAGCGGTCGCACAATGTCGGGCGGACTTGACGCCAGAGCAATGGAAATTCCACGCAAACTGTTTGGCGCAGCTAGAAAGATTGAAAATGGTGGTTCGCTTACGATTTTAGCAACTATACTTGCCGACACAGGAAGCCGGATGGATCAGGTAATATTTGAGGAATTTAAAGGTACGGGTAATATGGAAATCGTATTATCACGAGATATTGCTGATCAGCGTATTTTCCCTGCGCTGGATATTGCTAAAAGTAGTACCCGTCGTGAGGAGCTTTTGTTTAATCCCAAAGATATCGACAGTGTAAGAGCCCTACGCAGGGCACTTACCACTCTTAATCCAGTCCACAGTGCTAGGAAATTAGTTGAGCTATTAGAGCAATACCCAACTAATGCGGAGCTTTTGCATCATTAAATATGAGGGTAATGAAAACAATTCATTTAATTAGACATGCCAAATCGAGTTGGGAAAACGAGTATCTTGCTGATATTAATAGACCTCTCAATCGAAGGGGTATAAGAAGTGCAGAGCTAATGGCACGCCATATAGTAAATGCAGGCTGTACGTTTAATAATGTATTCTCTAGCCCAGCGCTACGGGCCCTGTCTACGATTCAACTGTTAAGCAAAAATTTGCCACAAAACCCCTTAAAATGGCAAACAGATGAGAACTTATATTGTTTTGACAGTGCGAGTCTTTTGCATTGGTGTGCTGGCCTTGATGATGTGTTAACTGAGGTTGTGATTATTGGTCACAATCCTGCACT
>JBLIGC010000090.1:0-4182 GCA_047636735.1 Glaciecola sp.
AAGTCATCTTCTGGTAACTTCTTCGAATGTACGCCAGATGAAGCGAAAAAAGCCTACTTGCACCGATTTGCAGCGGCAGGTGCCGCAATACGTTATCAAACTATTCACGCAAAAGAAGTAGGCGAAATATTATCACTGGACATAGCACTGCCGCGTAACGAAATGAATTGGGTAGAACAACTGCCTGTTGAAATTGAACAGCAGATTGACAAAAAGCTTTACTACGGGCACTTTTTTTGCCATGTTTTTCATCAAGATTATGTACTTAAAAAGGGTGCCGATGCGGCGTCATTGAAAAAACAAATGTTAGCGCTTTTAGATAGCCGAGGGGCCAAATATCCTGCCGAACATAATGTAGGGCATTTATACGAAGCTGAAGGGCCGTTGAAGCAATTCTATAAACAACTCGACCCAACGAATTCATTTAACCCGGGTATAGGGAAAATGGAAAAAAATCAACGTAATTGTCAATGCTGTCACTAAGGTTAGACTAATCCAGATTAGTAAATCGGTGTGCTTAAGAAAGCTTGCTCTGCCTATTTAACAGATCTTGGATATTATTCATTAATGCCTACAAGTTAGGGCTTAAAGAAAAATATTGAATATCATTTTCAAAGGCATTGCTGACTTTATTGATTTAGTTTGAATATTCATTGTTAGTTTTTCACAGCTTTGTATGACTAAATAAACTAAATGACCTGATCACTACAAAAAGAACTATCAGAATAATTATTAACGGTCTTTACGCTTACTTGTAAATAAAAATTAAAATAAGATAGGGAAATAGTTACAAGTTGTAACTAACTTTCAGTTTTAAGGTAAACCCAACATTAAACTTGGGTAATTATGTAATAAAATGACGTTTTAATGCTATTTAGACTTTTTATTTCTATACAGTATAGCTCCAAGCATAAACCAAACAATATTATTATCTGGAGAAGTACATGAAGTCATTAACCGCATCATCAATTGCTATTGCAATAAGCCTTACAATGGCCTCGGCCAGCGTTTTATCGAAAGAAGTAGTGTTAAAGGCTTCTGATCAAACAATTGCCACCAATATTTGTTTAGTTGCTGCTACCAAAGGTATGAAAATAGCAGCCACCGTGGCGAGCGAAAATGATATCAACTTTCGTCAATTTAAGAGTTCTGCATCATGCAATGGCCTGTCATTGGCCAATTTTGCCACGAAGTTCCGCCAGTATAAGGCAAGCAAGAAGGTAGCCCCTAAACCAAGCATAATCCTCATGGCAAACAATACCGATATTGAATCTCAGCTGTGCCTAGATGCTGTAACAATGGGTGAGCGCAAAGCGCGTGCAAAACACTCAGTAATTGCAACAGTGCTTTGCAATCATAAAGATTTACCTGACTTTGTGCGATCATTTAACAATCAAGATGTTACTATTAAGAAAATTGCCAACGAGAGTCTTGAAGATAAAATTGCATTGAATAAGTAAGTCATGCGCAATAAAAGGGAGTATGACAGTGGGTGGTTTTTAGCTTAACTATCCAAGCATGGTATTGTGAATACTTTACACCGGAAGTCTTAAAAAAGTTGTTTATTACTTTTTTTACTTCTGGGCCGCAATACCAACCTTTTCGTTTTTAATTACCATCGTTGCTGTCTTTTTAATAAAGTCGTCGCGGTTAATTAAGTTGTGATATTTTGTATTTTTACTCGCTTTAAAGGTTTGTATGATGTTAATTGCTCAAATGAATGGTAGAGCCTGAGGCAAATTTGCAATTTCTTGACGATCAATGATACTACTGCAAACAAACAAAATTTTTTGTTAAAGTTCTTGCTGCGACCCGCCAATATGAGTAGCTGTTGGTGAGACACTTTCAACCAGGTAGCTCAATTAAGGATAAAAAGATTGCTGACATTGGAGCAAACCTCGCCATATATACATCACCGCCCACAAAACACGCGCTTATCTCAACTGGTCGAATGAACAGCTCTTTGACTGTGAACCCCATGCAATCAAGCCTGTTAAATAGACCCAATATGTTCGTTACTCTTCTTATATTCTATTCCTTTAGATACCGTTGCAATATGATACTTTCACGCATAAACTAAAATAGCTCAAATTTTCAACAGTGGGCATAAGATGATTCTGAATAATGTAATCAAACATGTAAAAGAACGAAATTTTGTTTGCCCTTTTGAATCCAACCTTATTGATCTTTATCTTATAGATACTATAAAGGAAACGTTATGTTAACAAAGTTATGTATAGGCTTGTCGTTAATCATTAGTTGTCTTATGCCTATGGCTGTAGCACAAATGCTGGTTATTAAAGCAGACCGTATGTTGGATGTTCGCAGTGGAACCATTAAATCACCGGCTATTGTGCTCATCAAGAATGGAAAAATTGAGGCGATTAACCCTAAGTCTATACCCGAAGATACTACTGTTATTGAGCTAGGTGACCATACTTTACTTCCGGGTTTGATTGACATGCACACGCATATCACGGGCGACTATTTTACGGGCGACGATTGGACTACCGCCGCGGTTCGTCAAACTTCGGCAGACTGGGCCTTACAAGGGGTTAGGTTTGCACGAGAGATTCTTGAGGCGGGTTTTACCACAGTGCGAGATTTAGGCGCTCAACCAGGGTTCCCCGATGTGGCACTTATGCGTGCAATTGAAGCAGGTCATATGCCGGGCCCAGATATTTGGCCAGCAGGTCATGCAATTTCTATTACGGGGGGCCATTGTGATTGGACTGGCTTCGCTCCTGGTGTAATAGAACTTGGACCCGAAGCCGGTATTGCCGATGGCGTAAACGAAGCGATGAAGGCGGTGCGCTATCAGGCTAAACATGGTGTTCGTGTTATTAAGGTATGCGCGACAGGCGGTGTATTTTCTTTTTCACAAAATGCAGAGGTTGGCGCACAACAATATTCATCGGCAGAGCTTGAGATCATTGTTGAAGAAGCACACAAGCTTGGGCTAAAAGTGGCGGCGCATGCGCATGGCACAGATGGTATTAATGCTGCAGTGCTCGCTGGCGTTGACTCTATTGAACACGGTTCTATCTTAACTGAGGAATCTATTGTGTTAATGAAAGAGCGAGGTACTTTCCTTGTACCCCAAGCTTTTCTCAATGAATTTGTGCTTTCGCCAGATACGCCAGCGGCAACGATTGCAAAAAATGAATATCTCAAACCGCTCGTCGCGAGTAGTTTTACCTTAGCCTACCAAGCTGGACTTAAAATGGCTTTCGGTTCTGATAATGGCGTTTTTCCGCATAGAGATACTGCATTGGAGTTTGCTGCATTAACGCGTAACGGGATTTCTAAGATTGATGCTTTACGTATGGCCACAATCAATGCTGCTGAACTATTGGGTGTGGATGACAGAGGTGAATTAATTGCAGGCAAGCGCGCAGATATTATTGCGGTACCGGGTAATCCTCTTAACGATATTACGCTAATGGAGTCGGTCTCTTTTGTGATGAAGCAGGGTGAAATTTATAAGCAGTAATGCCTTTAAATCAATTACATTATTGTTCTTGTTGAGACCATCACTGCTCCAGATGCCAAGGTAAAAACAGCAGTAATGGCTTGAGTCCCAGCAAGTCCGCATGATTAACACGCGGTATTTACCGCATGAATTGAATGTTATCACCCATTATGCCAATTCTGAGCTTACCTGCGCATTTCGCGTTGCTTAAAAGCTGCGTCCAAAAACTTGCTCGTTATGCGGGGTGTTAGATCCCTATGTTTAGCGCTTAAATATATTTTATCGTAAGCCTTGATATTGCTTATATTTCAAAGTCAAAATGGTCTAGCTTTTGCAGCCTCTTTAATGATTGGTGTTTTTCCAATGCTAATCGGTTTATTACTAGTGGTACCAAGTACAATATTTAGAACAGTTTCTGTTTTTAAAAACAAATTAAAGCAAACGGGAAATGAAAAAATTATTTTGGCTGCAGGGACCATTATAAGCAGGGATAATTATTGAATAATGCATAAACTGATAACCTTTTTTTAAACAGATCAGAGGATAACTTAAAAGCTAAGGATCATAAGAAAGTATTATTCCTTTCGAATCAAAGACTATTTTAGTAATCAATTGCTTGTGTGTTTAAGTAGCTTATTGGGTCGAAAGTTTGAAGCTGGTAATGTCGCATTTGCCAGACAAGTATTTGTAGGCCCATCCATATATTAAGT
>JBLIGC010000091.1:0-4118 GCA_047636735.1 Glaciecola sp.
TAGTTATCTATGTACCAATTATTGGAAAAATATTTACTCTGAGCAACTTTTCGCTGGAGCGTAATGTTTCTAAATTTATTTAACAATAAGCGTAACAATAGAATTCCTTTATGGTTGATAACTGTTTAATTTTAAACGAGTACTAACACAACAAATCAATGCTCTAAATTAAATAGCGGTTCATTTGTATCAGCCGCGCTGATAGTTATAGTACCTGTTTTAGTAGCCAGTTCTCTTATGTCAAATTGAAAGCCAATATACCCCTCTAGCGGTTGTTTTACATCACAAGGGATAGGGTTATAAATAGAAGCCGTTGCCGATGCAACAAGTTTACCGTCTATTTGAAGCTTAAGTTTAACAGGGATATTGGAGTATGCCCGATAAGCCCGGCCGCTAATTTTAAATTCATTTTCAAACTGCCATGAACCATAAAGCGAACATTTGACTTTCTTAAAGCTTAACCTTGATTGGAATAGTTTGCTGGCGGTTTTGTATAATTCAGTCTCTTTGCAATTAAGTTCCACAATTGTTTGTGCAATATTATCGTTTATCTCATAGTTTGATGATTTTTTTTCAGGATTTAAATTTAACTCCAGCACTTCAAGATCAATAGAGTATAAAGCGTTAACCAGTGCTATGGATTCGTCATATTTGTCAGATATGCCAATGAAACCAAAATATTGCGGCGCCAGGTCTCCAAATTGTTTTAGCTGTAAATTGTCGGCAGCGTTCGTTTGAATAAATTCTTCAATACTACCTGTAAACTGCTCGTTTCTTTGTTTATGATAATAATTAGAAAGAACGCGGTCTACCGGGTCCCTAATGAAAATACCAATTTCATAGGGATAGAAAAAACGTTTATAGCGGTCTACTGGAAAGTGTCCAGTTAGGATATAATTTTCGTGATTTTTTAAGACCAATTCAATAGATAATGTGTTATTAGAATAATGGGCGGCGTCATTAATCTCAGAAGTGGTAGTTGCGTTATCTTTACCGTAATCACATAAAACATGAACAATTTTTTTAGACTGTGATGCCGCCTTTCTGAAGCTTGTGCCAGCAGTTTTTGGCACATGTACAAACAAGATTGGAAGCCTTGGCTTTGTTTTTAGGCGCTTTGGCAATAGACGTTTAATCATCTTTTTGAAGGTGTGTCTATTGCTCATTTTAAATCTTCGCAATTACAAGCGACTTAACACGGGAAATAATTTTTCTAGACCTACGATAAAAATTGTCTTTCTTTAATGGGATCCATTGAGGATCTCGCCAAGCAATATTGTTTTGGGTTGACATCATAGGTGTAAAGTACTTACACCCCTCAAAATAATAATGTGTTACTTGGCTATGCCGAGTTGATGACTCTACCCGTCTCTTTGAGCCACCATGTATAAGATTAGCATGCCAAATAAGAGCTTGTCCTTTTTTCATAAGGCCATACGACGGCTCTATTTCAGATTCTTTCATTTTATTTTCGATAAAGACTTCATACCCTTTGTAATTCTCATGACCTACATCTAGGCCAATGTCTTGCATATTATATTCAGGCATTTTATGCGACCCTGGATAGTAAACAAGTGGACCATTATCCATAGTCACGTCTTCTAGTGCCACCCATATACCAGCCATATTGCGAGGAGGTATTGAATTAAAGTGTATGGTGTCGGAGTGGAGTTTTTGCTGGGTACCAACAGGGAAATTGAGCGTTTGAAAAGCTTTTGCTTTTTTACCAAACAATTGTCCAAGATAATCTAAGGCATTTTGTTTTGTGGCTAAATGATGCACAGCGTTGCTATGTTTCCAGCCGTCTTGTACTCGAGTGCCAGGTTGCAGGGTGTTGTTAGACTTGTTGACGGCATATTTGGGCGCCATGTCAGTAACCACCTGATCCAATATAATAGGCGCAAAATTTAACTCGACAATAAGGAAGCCATTGTCATTAAATGATTGGATCTGTTCAGGAGCCAAAGGAGGGTATGTTACGGGCGTTGGTTGCTTCCTTTGCCACCAAGTTGTCATTTTATATGCACTCACTTATTGAGGTGTGGTAGTTACGGTTTCTCTCTCAAATTTTACTATATTAGCAGTATGAAAGAAAGTTTACATTCGTTGGAACAATATTGGATAGGTAGGCACGTTGGCACATAAGTACGGGTTTTATGTATGTTTTACAGTAACCGGTTTGCATCCAATTTTTTTATCTTTATAGTGCCTTTTAACGCAGTTCTTTTACTGTTGCCAAAATTATTTTTCCAATACCAAATACCATTAATAAAACACATAATAGCAATACCAGATTATAAAAAATTTTGGGGTAGCTTGCGTCATCTGGCAATGTGGCTGATTCAACTACCACTAAAAATTTTAATTGCCGGTAAGCTTCAATCCTTGATTTTTCCAGAGAAATTTGTGACGAGGTATAAGATTGCAGCGCAAGCTCTAAATTGATTTTAAAGTTACTATAGCTGGCCAGAATTTCTCCCACACTTAAATTCCCAGGGATTTGTGCTTCGGCATTCGTTTGTGTAGCCTTATCTGTTAGTCGATTGCGCTGTGAATTAAGTTGTTGCATTAAACTGCTTAACTCGGCGTTAGTCTGCATAACCATGGGCGCATCATCGCTCATGCTGCTACGCAGAGCACTAAGCTGAGCGTTTTTGCTGGCAATTTCACCTTCTAGCTTGAAGGTGATTTGCTGCATCGCCATACCTTCAGCAACGGGATCTAGAAGGTCATAGCGCCGCTGAAACGATAATAACTGTGATTTGGCAGTTTTTAGTTTTTGGTTCACTATTTCATGTTCTTGCTGCACAAATTCGAGTTGCGCTTTGGAAAGATTATGCCCAATTTCGTTTATATACCACTCTGCTCGTTCAACTATGTTCTGATTTAGTTTAAGGGAAAATTCAGGTGTAAACGCTTGGGCATGAATACTAATAACCTGAGATTTGTCATTAATATCTACTTGTACTCGTTTTAAATAATAGTTTAATTTATCTTCGCTACTGGCATTACCAGAAAGTCGACTGAAAAAATCAAATTCTGAATCACTATAATGTTCACTAATAGATACTTTTTGCTCTAGGTAGTCCAACATGTTATTTGAATATATGAATGCTTTAACAAGCTCGGTGTCTGCAGTAGCCGAACTCATACCAAATCCCGACATAAGGGCCATTGCAGGGTCTAGTGTGGCCATTCCATTGGGTTCTTTAACAATAATTTTAGCTTGGCTTTCATAACGAGGACTAGCAATTAATATTTGATAAAATGAGAATACAAGAAAGGGTAACCAAACGGCTAGTATAAAAGGTTTGCGATATTTTTTTAACGAGCTGCTAGTAACTGAATTTTTGATTCGCTCTGCAAATCCCTTGCCCTTTCTGATAACGGTTGCACTGAATTCTGTAGAAGAAACAGTAGCCAGTTGTGGGTACGCCAGCAGTGCCTTTTGTTGCAGCATATTATGATAATTTTGATTAGCTTGGCTAGGGTCTAAGTTTTTTACACGCTTCATTAAACGAGATGCTAAGGCAATATCGTCAGCTTCAATATTTTTAACTTCATCGAATAGAAAGTGACTACTTATCCACTGTTCTTTACTAAACTTATGCCTATATTCAAGAAAGCGTTTTTCTAATTGTTGTTGTGCTTGCTGAGTCATTCCTATAGTGCCTGATATTGCGTGATCCCTTGCTCGAGATCGTTGTAAAAAGTAAGTTCGCCTTTGTTTAACACAATGGCGCTATCGCAAAACTGTCTAATTTCGTCCATTTCATGACTAACCATAATCACGTTTGCTTTTAGGCTTCTTTCTAGTAAGGCCTCTTTTGCCTTTCGCCTGAATTTAGCATCACCTACAGATGTTACCTCATCAATTAAGTATACATCAAAGTCGATTGCTATGGAGCAGGCAAAAGCTAGTCGCGGCCTCATACCAGAGGAATAGGTACTAACAGGCAAATCATATTTATTTCCCAATTCGGCAAATACCTTAACCCGTTTCTCATATTCATCTAAATTAGCCACGCCGTTAATACGACCAATAAACCGGGTGTTTTCGCGCCCGGTCATTTTAGGATGAATACCCGTTGCCAATGCTACCGGCCAAGATAAATTTA
>JBLIGC010000092.1:0-3974 GCA_047636735.1 Glaciecola sp.
CATAGTATTAACAAAAAAAGCTATTTGTTGTTTTCCAACAATAATTTTTTCCCAAGTAGTTTTTTGCGACGGCGCTCAAAGCCCGCTGCCAATAGGCCACCGATAGTTAATAAACCTAGTGGTGCAACAGAAGCGTTTAATTCGGGCACCGAATGACGAGCTGCTCTTCTTGCTTGTCTTCTTTCTTGTCTTCTTTTTTCTCTTCGCTCTTTTCTTCGCTCTTCTCTTCTATCACTAGCCGTACTGACCATTATCTTAAAGAAGGTTACGTTGCTAAAGCTTAGATTACTACTTTGGCTAAGAACATCAGACACAGGATTCGCCTGTATTGCTGAAGATAGTGTTAATGTGATGAAAATAACCGCGGCGGTTAGCCAAATTTTCATAAATACTTCCCCGTAAGTAGACTTATTTCTATTTGATATTTCGAAAAATAAATCGTTAAAATAATAATGTAATTTTTTGTATCTGTTTAACACAGCTTGCACTCACATAAAGCAAGAACTACGCCAACTGGAAATGTACTATATAATACAGTAAGTTAAGATACCATTATTTATAACGTAAAATGAAGTGTAAAAAAAACTGACACTTAAAAATAACTATAAAAAGTGCAAACATTAGCATTTGGTTGATGTGGATGGATGACCACACCAACTAAAGATGGACTATGTATCGTGCTAAAGAAAATTTTAGTCCTACCAATAGACCCAGAATAAAAATCTAATAAGCAGGATTTGGCAGTTAACGAACTGTCGAGAATATATGATGTTAGTCACTGGTGATTACAATAAATTTTAGTTTGTTGAAACATAGCGATAATAAATATTTATGGTTACTTGCCTTTAGACTCGCAATAATTACGGGGCAATATAAATTACTATTTGTTCATAAGCTGTAAAACTTCACTAAATTCAAAAAATTGTCAGGTTATGCTCGCTTGTCTCGACTATAGGGGTAACTTTAGTAAATTCTATCAGTCAACAGGAAGTAATATGTCCACTACAATACAAGCTATCTCGTCAACTCAAGATTCAAATTCGCTTTTTCATTGGTGTAAGCTAGCCTTTCAATTGTTTAGAAAAGCACCTTTTACAATGATTGGGCTCTGTCTTGCCATTATGATAATCGCAGGTGCTTTTCAAATGTTACCCGCTCCTTATGGAGTGGTAATATCTAAGGTGTAGATTGTGAGCGCTTAGCGCTGCGATAAAAAGTCTTGTCGCCCAAATTTGATTTATCACAATTTTCCGCGGTTTGGCGTAAGTGTAGGCGAAATAACCGCTCATTATAGTAACAACCCCACTAAATGTGGTTAAGCCTTGCATCAATGCATCGCCAACAGTGCCTCTTGTCCACATTAGATAAATACCTACAAATGAAATTACGAAGGCTAAGGTCACAAACACGCGTCCTTTTATACGGTGAAATTTGCGAAACCTATTTCTTAGGCCGGTATCAATTGCAATGGGCCGCCTAAAATCATAATGATAGCTAGCAACACCTGCATTCCAAATGCAGTATTTCCAGCACGGCCGTTAGGCACAAAAGCGCTTGTTGAGTTTCCATTCCATAAGACAAGGTTGCCGCTGAGAGCAGGATTAGCATATGCAGAAATTAAATAAGTCACAAAGATCAATTGACAAAATATAAGAACGCTACGCCATGATATTGCGCTCCACGACAATAGTGTTTGTGCTTTTTTAACCGCGATGTAGCCATCTTTACTTAGTAAAGCTGCACCACAGTTCGATGTCTCATTGTTTTGCATAAGTGATTTCCTAAAAACTTATTAGCCCATTCAAAAGCTAAATAATAATGAACTCGACATAGCAAAAAAAATGACACGAATTCAAGCAGTTGTACATAAATGCTTTAATTTATACCTAAACGCTTACAACTGCACATAAGTTAGCTAATATTATAATCTTCCGAGATGTCACATTTATTTGATGAATTCGTATACTATTACGCCCTAAATAATAAAATAAGGACTAAGTCATGGCTTTTAAATTTGCTATTTCCCCACTACGCTTAATTATTGCATCGGCCCTTTGCCTTACTGTGCTGTCGACCACAATTGCTTGTAGTCCGGCTAAACAGGAACAAACGAATCAAGGCGCGACTGAGGAAGAGCAGCAAAACGAGTCTCAAAAACTAGCTACATTTTTCGAAAGCAGTTTTGAACAAGGCCTGCGTCGCTCACCTATTATGCAAAGCCGACTCGGCTTAAAGTGGGATTACGATAAGTGGGATAATGTGTCTGAAGCCTTTGCTGTAGAATCTAAAATAATCCGTGAAGAAGCCCTTAAAAAAGCACAGTCGTTTAATCCAAGCGAGTTTTCACCAAGTGAAACCTTAAGCTTACAGTTGTTTATTGCGGACTTAGAACGCAAAGCGGCTAACGATAAATTCCCGCATCATAGCTATATCATGAATCAAATGGGTACGTGGCATACTGCCGTCCCCAGCTTTCTTATTAACATTCATAAAGTTTCAGATATTAGTGATGCAAACGCTTATATAAGTCGAATAGAAAAAGTAGCGCCATTGTTTGGGCAAGTTATTGAGCAGCTTAATATAAGAGAAAAATTAGGTGTGTTTCCACCAAAATGGTCATATACACAAATGATTGAAGCGTCGAAAAACGTAATTAACGGGCAACCTTTTGCAGATACAGAAGAAGAATCGACAATACTGGCTGATTTTTCGGCAAAAGTAGCAAAGCTAACAATAAGCGAAAGTGAAAAGCAGCAGCTCATTGAAAACGCTAAAACGGCGCTAATGACTTCGGTAAAACCGGCTTATGAAAAGATGATTGAGGCCTTACAAAAACAACGCACTTTAAGCCCTGAAGGGGATGGCGTATGGCGATTGCCAGATGGACTTGAGTGGTATAACAACCGTTTGAATTGGTACACTACTACCGACTTAAGTGCCCAACAAGTGCATGATTTGGGGCTAAAAAATGTCACACGAATTCACAATGAAATGCTCAGTATTATGGATGAGGTGGGGTTTGAAGGCGACTTACCCGCATTTTTCAAATTTATGCGTAACAGCGACCAATTTTACTATGCTGCCACAGATGCGGGGCGCAAACAGTATATGGACGAAGCTAAAGCTTATATAGATAATATAGAAGCAAAACTCCCCGAGTTTTTTGGATTAACGCCTAAAGCGCCTATGGTGGTAAAGCGTGTTGAGGCCTTTCGAGAACGTTCAGCGGGTAAAGCATTTTATCAAAGTCCTGCAAATGACGGCAGTCGCCCAGGTACTTACTACGCTAACTTATTCAATATGCGTGACATGCCCACATATCAAATGGAGGCTTTAGCCTACCATGAAGGTATTCCTGGTCATCATATGCAGCGTGCTATTGCTCAAGAACTAGAGGGCATACCAGAGTTTCAAAAGTATCTGTCATTCACCGCGTATACCGAAGGATGGGGTTTATACACAGAAGAATTAGGTAAGGACATGGGTTTTTATGAAGACCCTTATTCAGATTTTGGCCGCTTAGCCATGGAACTTTGGCGAGCATGCAGACTTGTGGTCGACACAGGTTTGCATGAAATGAAGTGGAGCCGAGAAAAAGCTATTCAGTATTTAGTCGACAATACACCCAATTCAGAAAATGATTCCATCAAAGCTATAGAGCGATATATTGCGCTACCCGGTCAGGCTACAGCTTATTTGGTGGGTAAACTAAAAATTATGGAATTAAGACAAAAAGCGATGGACGAATTAGGTGATAAATTTGATTTCAGAGGATTCCATGACGAAATTCTAAAAGATGGTCCTGTGCCCATGGTAATACTTGAGCAAAAAATTGGGAAATGGATTGAGGCATCGAAGACGCTTTAATTGCGTTAGGGTGGTACTGCCAAGTTACCGAGATCGGATGAATAGAATGGCAATTTAACTAGCAATGCCAAATTTTGGACACAACTTGCCCTACCCCATTCAACGAA
>JBLIGC010000093.1:0-3795 GCA_047636735.1 Glaciecola sp.
TTGTACGAACTAGAAATAGACTGTATGCCCATATAGAGGCCGATTTAGACGTAATTATTCAAATAATTATCACTTTATTAATAATCGTTATTAAACTTTTGCGCAAATCACCATAGGTGAAAAATTGAAACAAGATGAGATAGAAATATTGGTAATCGATGCAACCTTAGGCAGCAAAAAATCAATGGAAAGTCTCTATAAGCATTTTTTGATACCTATGCGACGCTTTGCAGCCATTAGGACAGGGGACAAGATGGTCGCCGAAGACTTGGTGCAAAATGTATGGATAAAAGTACATAAGCGCATGCGACGTCTAAAGGATGTTTCACTGTTTCGTTCGTGGCTGTTTAAAGCACTTCGCTGGGAAATTTTAGATTGGCTAAAACATAGAAACCAAACAACAAATAACTATTCGGAAAATATGGATGAGCTTATCGCAAGCTCTCCAATCGACGTTACAAGTTTACTACCAATGATGACTCAATTGGACGAAAACGAACGCGATGTGGTTGAATTGTATTATTTGAACGACTTATCGCTTATTGAAACAGCCATGACGCTTGACCTACCCAACGGCACCGTTAAATCAAGGCTTTTCAGAGCAAGGGAAAAACTACGCAAATACTCTATAGAAGGTGAAAAAAATGAATATTGATGAAGAAATAAAACAGGATTTACTTGCACAAAGTAAAGAGCTAGATGATTTATTAGCTGAAAACAATAGTCTAGGTGGATATTTGAATTTAGGTCTTTCTTCGGGGCTTGGTTGGTTAGTAAAGCTAGGTTACATATTAGCTATTTTTCTCAGCATATTACTTATATTTTGCGGCTATCAGTTTTTCGTCAGCACAGCGGAAAATGAAGTTTTTTGGGGCGTATGTTTGATTATGTCTTTGCAGGCACAGATTGCGACGAAATTGTGGATTTTTATGCAATCAAATAGAAGCTATATCTCTCGCGAATTAAGACTTATGGAATATCGCCGCCGTAGGGAGGTCTAACTTATTCATTCCAAAAATTGATGACTGGCATCATAGCCATTTTGTTGTCAGCCATCTTCTTCTAACACCTAATGGCTACTAAAACCGCATTTTGGATTTTTATAAATTATTTGAACGGCGTACGGCGGCTATGGCCGTTGATCCACCAGTCAAAATGCTAAAGTTGAGAAACTGTTTTGCGGCGCTAGTGGCTTAGCAGAATTTTCCAACAAAACTGTATTAATTAATTTAAAGCCTCACACATATTAAATACTAAAGCTTCGCGACTATCATCTGAGAACGTAACATCGATTTGTATTTCAGGTACACATTTAGTACCCCGAAATGTTATTGAAAAACCGTTTTTCTCCTCTTTGGTAGTTCGTGCTCCAAAGGCAGAATTGTTATCAATTGTTGAATAAGAGACCATCATTACGTTTTTCAGTGTATAACCAGAGAGGTCAATCCATACGGTATAATCAAAAATACGCTTACCATTTTGGGTTGTTTCAACAGGCAGTGGGCTAGCACTTGCTCTTGGGATTATTTTGTCACTCTCAGAGCTTCGTAGTGTATATATGTCTTTATTCAGAGCTTCAATGCTCTTTTCTAAGTCCATTATTGTTTTTGACCGCTCAACACGTGCGCTTTCGAGCGCGCTGATTTTAAGAACATTGTTACCAATAACGATACAAAATACGATGAATCCGATTAAGATAAGCCCAGCAACAATTTTTGACTGAATCGACAGTCGCGCCAATTGTGCATGATTGACGCTTTGGCTCTCTGTCATAACAGCTTCCTTACATAATCGCACTGATTAAACGTAAGCTCAGTTACTTTCCCTAACTTCTCTGTGATGGTGATTTCAACCTCAGGAAAGCAGCCCCAGCCGGTATAGCTAGCTGCAAATCCGTTAGTCGGTTCAGTTCCAGTTAGCACTTTTTGCAGTAATTCACCACCTCGTCTGCGGTATTCCACTTTCTCGATATCATTTTTTCGGTTATTTGGAATAGCAATCCAATAGCTGAAATCATATTGTTGAGCATCAACCATTTCACCATTGGTATTTCGTCTTTGAGTTTTCCTCCCAGGAAGTTTAATGGCTATTGTTTCTATCTTTATTATTTCTGAAATTGATCCGTACTTAAGTAAAGTGAGTTCTTCATTAAGTTTATCAATTTTCATATCTAATGCTGCTTGCTTTATTTCTCTAGCTTTTACTATTGCTAGCAAGTCATTATTGAATTTCACCCCAAGGTAAATGGTAAGAATAATAAGTGTTGCGCCAAACAACGTAAGTAAAATTGCAAGTACCGAACGAGGTCGCATTATAGTAGCCTCATCATTTTACAGTTGCTTCGAGCAAGCTAGCTGAGCGGTCGAACATATGCATAAGACGCCCAAGTAAAAAAGCAATTGTGCCACTAGAACCTAACATAGGAAGCGATTCGGCGTAACCAATGTCACCACGAATGAGTGAAAATATTAGACAAATGAAAAACGTGATAGCGCATAATATTATGATGGCAATATTGACTATTCTTTCAGGTTTAAACGTATCGGTGAGTTGCTTTACAACCTCCATACGCTCGCTAAGTGGGTTTGCAGTCATAGCCTTAAACTAATCCTTTTTGTCTATACTACCCATTAATTATTGCACTGTTTTTTCATTTAGCACTATTTTAGTCTGATTTTGGGTGGAGCAAAATAGTTGAACAATGCAAATTCAATTAACAATATAAATTAATTTATTTAGATAATCAATGAATATGAATGTGAACTAAGGGCGATCTTTGTCTATCAGACTGGGGGAAGTCCAACCCTAATTGGTGCGACTTGCTGGGCCTTTAACAATTTTTTAAAGAAGCGCACAGTTGCCTTTTTATCTTTACGCTTTTGAACTAAAATATCAATTTCATCACCATCTTGATCTACCGCTCGCCACAAATAATAAAGAACATCTCATCCAGATACCATGTATCACCAAGCGCTCCTTCGTTCTTTTTAATCTGCTTACAATATCTTATCCCGTGCTTTCTACACAATTGGCGGATGGTTTCATAACCTACAATAATACCGCGCGCTGCAAGTAATTCTTCGATATCTCAAAAGCTAAGTGTAAAACGATGATAAAGCCAAACAACATGGCTAATAATTTATGCTGGATAACGATAACCGGCATAGATGTTTGCATTTTTCATAAGTAAATTATCGCATAATTGATGAAGCTGTTGTTAAGTTGACATTACCGTTAGCGACCTTAGCTTTGCTCAAAGGAGTCAAGGCCGAAGCTTTTTTAGAAGAGCAGGCAGTAAAATTTTGATATTATCGTAATTTTCATTATGATATGAAGTCTTAAAAGCATAAATCAATAGTCAAATCTAATCAGCAGATTTAAGTAGCTTAGGATTGGCTAAATATACCTGTAACCGCTTTTGTGCGTTGGCTTCAAACATTTGTTGCTTTAGTTGTGTTATTGCTTGGCTGTAATCAGCAGGATTTTGGTCAAATTGATGTTTCAGATCAGCACTACGTTGTTGGAACAGTTGTATCTTGTTCAACCAAGTATTGTGCGATTGATTAACGGCGACTAACCTTTGCGCGGCGTCGTCTCCAAACTCAGCGGCAAGTTGGTTGTACTCATCACTGCTATTCAAGGCAGTGCTGCGTACAATCTGATTAATCTTGCGCAGTTTTTGCGTAGGCACTACAGCTTGTTTCATATCTTCTGGTAGTTGTTCAAGTTGTTGTTTAACCTGTTGTGATTTTTGCAGTTTGCTTAAGCTTGCATTCTGATTGATGCGTAGCCTTT
>JBLIGC010000094.1:0-3207 GCA_047636735.1 Glaciecola sp.
GGGGTGAAGGCTTTGCCCCCTATGTGGCGAACAGCCATTAACCAAGGTTTAATTGCAGCGCAACATTTTACGGGGCAATGGACAGATGTGGGTACCCCACAACGATTAAATGAATTAAATAAAAAAATTAACGGAAGCAGATGATAGGTAAAATTTTAGGCACTATTTTTGGTTTTATGTTCGGGCGGATCCCTGGCGCGGTTTTAGGTTTTATGGTCGGACATATGTTCGACAAAGGTTATAGCAAAAACTTCAATCAAACCGGTGGATTCAACCGTTTCTTTGCTAGTAAAGATGAATTTAAAACCCAAGCTATTTTTTTCCATTGCCTGTTTTCGGTGATGGGACATGTAGCCAAAGCTGACGGCAAAGTAAGTGATGTAGAAATACGTATGGCTAGCACCTTGATGGATCAGATGAATCTTGAAGGCGATATCCGCAAAGAGGCACAGCAAGCTTTTAGAGATGGTAAGGCTACAGATTTCGCTCTGAAACAAACGGTTCAAGAGTTTAAAGAGTCCTGCCATGGTCGCCGTGATATTGTGCAGGTGTATTTAGAAATCTTAATACAAGCTGCTTATGTTGACGGCAAACTGGATAAAGCCGAACAAACTATTTTAGAGACAGTGTCTCAATATTTAGGCTTTAGTCAACACGACTTACTCTATTTAATGTCAGCATTTGAAGCAGAAATGCGTTTTAGACAAGGGGGAGGGGGGCAAAAACACACTAATGGGAAAAAGTACACTTCTCAACAGTCCTTGGATGACGCCTATAAAATTCTCGGTGTTAAAATATCCGACGACGGTAAAAGTATTAAGAAAGCTTACCGCAAGCTGATGAGTGAGCATCACCCAGACAAATTAGTCTCAAAAGGTTTACCTAAACAAGCACTAGAGATAGCAAAAAATAAAACTCAAGATATTCAGTCGGCGTACGAAATGATAAAGGAAAAACGTGGTTTTAAGTAGTCAATGTATAGGTTGAAACAGGCTTCTAGTTTCGGTTATAGTCTATGATCTTATTCTATTGAAATTACTGACTTTTTGCCGCGCCACCATGCCGCTAGTGATGAGCCTGTTATATTCATTATTGGACCAAATACTGCTGGCGCTAAACCCATGTTCGCGACTCGTCCCATTTCTACCGCAATACCTGATGCAAGTCCTGAATTTTGCATACCTACTTCGAAGGCAATGGTGCGTGAAGAAGCTTCGTCCATGCCAAAAAGTTTTGCGCTGCCATAACCAAACACATAACCAAGTATGTTATGGATCAATACCAAAACAACTAACAGTAAGCCTATATCGAGTAAACTATCGCGACCCACAGCCGTAATGACTGTGATAATTATGGCAATACCCAGCATCGATAATTTAGGCATGGCGCGATCGACTATGGGAAAGCGACCATGTAACCAGTGATTGAATAACAACCCCGCTATAATGGGTAAAATTACAATTTTACTAATACTTAAAAACATCGCCATGGCATCAATGGGTACAAACTGATCGGCAAATAACGACATGTAAAAGGGTGTGATAAAAGGGGCGAGTAACGTAGATACGGCAGTAAGAGTAACTGATAGCGCTAAATTGGCACCTGAGATATACGCCATTACGTTTGATGCTAGTCCGCTAGGCGAGCAACCCACTAATATAATCCCTGCAGCGATTTCTGGTGGAAGTGTGGCGGCCGTTGCCAAACCAAAACCAATAAACGGCATAATTGAAAACTGACCTACTAAGCCAATCAATACGCCTTTTGGCATTTTACTCATTTGCACAAAATCTTTTATGCTCATGGACGTGCCCATGCCAAACATGATGACCATCAATAAAGGTACGATCAGCGCTTTGTATTGGAAATTACCAAACCCAGTGAACAGTGCAGGATAATATAATGCGGCACTGACGGCTGCGAAAATACTAAAGGTAAAAGCAAAACCTGAAAAGCGTTCAGTGGTTTTTAAAAACAATACCAACATTACAAAAAACGCGATAACAACCGGGCCTGACATCGTCCATTGCGATGTGGCAATAAAGATTAAGCTGGTGATACCGGCAAGTAAAGTGACTATTCCAAGTGCATTTTTTGTGGTCATTATTGAGTTTCCAGTCACTTATGCTGATTATCTTATCTAATATGTTTAGTTACAGTCATTTTTTATATCTCTCACAAGAAAGATATCTTGTTTTAATTGAATGATTATCAAACGGCGTTGGTTAGAAGCGGCACTAGCCTCGTATTATGGGGCTATAATATTTTCTACGTTATCAAATAACGAAAGCCAACGTTTAAATTGGCTCTCGTTATTTAAAATGTAGTTGCAGATATAATCTTATTTTAAATCAAAGCGGTCTGCGTTCATCACTTTTATCCACGCTGCAATAAAGTCTTGTGTAAATTTTTGCTGTGAATCATCACAAGCATAGACCTCAGCGTTAGCGCGTAATTGTGAATTAGAACCGAATATTAAATCTGCCCGAGTAGCAGTCCATTTTAGTTCACCAGTTAGGCGATCACGACCCTCAAATAACTCTTCTTCTGCTGAAGTCGGTTTCCATTCGATCGTCATATCCAGCAAGTTAACAAAGAAGTCATTGCTGAGTGTCTCTGGTCTATGGGTAAATACCCCTTGTTTTGTTTGTGCAAAGTTAGCATTGAGGACCCGCATACCACCGACTAAGACCGTCATTTCTGGTGCGGTTAAGGTCAGTAACTGAGCTCGGTCAAGCAATAACTCTTCAGTTGATACCGTGAATCTACCTTTCATGTAATTGCTGAAACCATCAGCATTAGGCTCAAGTACAGCAAAGGCTTCCACATCTGTTTGTGCTTGTGAGGCATCAGTTCGGCCAGGAGCAAAAGGAACGCGTAAGTCATCGCCTGCATTACTTCCCGCTTTTTCTATCGCCGCACTACCTGCAAGTACGATTAAGTCTGCAATAGACACTTGTTTGTTGCCAGACTGCGAACCGTTAAACTCTTGTTGAATAACGGTGAGTTTAGCCAGAACGTTAGCCAACTGTTCAGGTTGGCTGAATTCCCAATCTTTTTGTGGCGCTAGGCGTATCCGCGCACCATTGGCTCCGCCACGTTTGTCAGAGACTCTGAACGTTGATGCTGATGACCAAGCGGTGTAAACCAATTCTGGGATAGATAAACCTGAGCTTAGAATTGTATTCTTTAAAGCGGCAATATCTG